>JACKKC010000030.1 GCA_020637615.1 Rhodovulum sp. | reverse complement strand
TGCGCAGCACCAAGGCGGAGCCCGCACGGCGGATCGATCGCCCGGCGCCCCCGCCAAGACGATCGCATTTTCAGATCACTCTTGTTTCTTCAACCGCCCTACCACGAGACGAGGGGCAGCGTCCGGAACTCGGCCTGACTGTCACAATGCCAGATGCAATTCCCCCGCGTTGTGGACGCGGAAGCGCGAAGGCCGAGGCAGGTCGAGCTGCACCGCCGGCTGGCAATCCCCGCGGGGAAGGCGCCGCCGCGGGAAGACGGGCGGCGGCCCAACGCAAGTCTTCGGCGCCGCACCGCCCGCCGCACCGGGAGGGAGGCAGGCCCTCCGCTACCCCGCCCCCCTTCGGACGATCCGCCGGCCCCGAAATCGCGCCTCCCGACACGCGGGCGGCGGATGCCGCCCGGCTCAGTCGGCTGCCGCCTTCGCCTTCATCGCCTCCTCGAGCTTCGCGATCTCCTCCGGCGAGAGCTGCGGGCGATCGATCTTGATCGTCAGCTTGTCGAGCTTCGCGGTCAGGGGAAACGGCGGCTGGTAATCGGCATCGTTCACCCCGGTGATCGTGTCCGAGCCGATGTCGAAAGCCTCGTCCCATTGCAGGATGATGGGGATCGTCTTCTCCATGCGCTTCTCGTCGACCACCACGCCGTCCACCTTGAACGTGGTGTCCGCGGGCTGGCCGATGCCCGAGAAGTTGTTGAAGGCCATCGTGCCCGCGCCGAGCCCGTCATATTTGGAATCGAACTCGATGACGTGCTTGCCGGGCGCGAGCGCCTCCTTGCCCTCCCATTTCAGCCGCTCGAGGTCGAGCAGGTTCCAGACGAAGACCGGCTTTCCCTCGAGAAGATACATGCCGTAGCCGGCGAAGCGCCCGCCGGAGGTCACGATCATGCCCTCCGCACCGCCCTCGGGCACGGTGATCTCCGCGGTGATGGTGAAGGAGGTGTTCAGGAGATAGGGCGCGTCGCCCTGCGGCGTGCCGGTCATCGGCGCGGTGTAGACCAGCTCGTTGCGCCCGGCGAGAAGGCTCGGCCGCTCGGCGGCGACGCGTGCGCCCACCGAGGCGTCCAGCGGCAGCACCTGGTACTTATTGGCCTCCTCCAGGAACATGCCGCGCATCTCCTTGACCTTCTCGGGATGCTGCGCGGCGATGTCCTCGGACTGGTTCCAGCTGGTGCTGAGATCGTAGAGCTGGAACACCTGATTGTTCAGCGGATCCGGGTTGGCCGGCGAATACGCGTCCCAGGGCGCGCGATCGACCTTGGTGCTCAGGAGCCAGCCGTTGTCGTAGAGCGCCCACTGGCCCATCATCTCGAAATACTGGGTCGTGTGCCGCGACGGCGCATCGGCGTTCGCCGCGTCGAAGGTATAGGCATAGCTCGTGCCCTCGATCGGCCTCTGCTCGACGCCGTCCACGACCTTGGGCGCCTCGATGCCGGTGACCTCCAGGATCGTCGGCACATGGTCGATCACATGGGTGAACTGCTCGCGCAGCCCGCCCTTGTCCTTGATGTGGTCCGGCCAGGAGACGACCATGGTCTGGTTGGTGCCGCCGAAGCGCGAGGCGTTCTGCTTGAACCAGTCGAAGGGCGTGTCGAAGGCCCAGGACCAGCCTGCCGACATGTGGTTGTAGGCGAATTCCGTGCCCCAGGCGTCGTAGAACTTCATCTGGTCTGCGACCGACGGCGCCACGCCGTTGAAGAAGGCGACCTCGTTGAAGGTGCCCTCCGGCCCGCCCTCGGCGCTCGTGCCGTTGTCGCCGTTCTGGTAGATGATCAGCGTGTTGTCGTAGCGCCCCAGATCCTTGAAGTGCTGGATCACCCGGCCAATCTCGTGATCGTTGTAGGCGACATAGGCCGCGAAGACCTCGACCTGGCGGATGTAGAGCTTCTTGGCCTCGTCGCTCAGCGTACCCCAGGGCGGCAGCACCTCGGCCGGCCAGGGCGTCAGTTCCAGATCCTTCGGGATCACGCCCAACTTCTGCTGGTTCTCGAAGATGCGCTCGCGCAGCTTCTCGTAGCCGTCGTCGAAGAGATGCATCTCATGGATTCTGTCCACCCATTCCTTGGTCGGGTGGTGCGGCGCATGCGACGAGCCCGGCACGTAGTTGATGAAGATCGGCTGGCTCGGATCGGTCTGGTGAATCCGGTCCATCCAGGCGATCGCGTCATCGGCCATCGCGGTGATCAGGTTCCAGGAGCTCTCCTCGCCCGTGACCGGCCAGATCGCCGCATCCGGGTCGGAGCGGTCCATCTTCAGCGTGCCGGGGAACGCGTCGAACGGATAGATCTGCGTGGTGTTGCGGAAGAGGTTCGGCCCCCACTGGTTGGCGTCGCCGCCGACGAAGCCGTAGAAATAGTCGAAGCCGAGGCCGGTCGGCCATTGGGTGAAGGGCCCTGCCTGGCTCGCCTCGTAGGTCGGCGTGTTGTGGTCCTTGCCGAACCAGGAGGTGGCATAGCCGTTGTCGCGCAGGATCCGCCCGATCGTCGCGTTGTTCACGCCGATCACGCTGTCATAGCCCGGAAACCCGGTCGCCTGCTCGGCGATGACGCCGAAGCCGACCGAATGGTGGTTGCGGCCGGTGATCGCCGCGGCCCGCGTCGGCGAGCAGAGCGAGGTCGAGAAGATGCGGTTGAAGCGCAGCCCCTCCTCGGCCAGCGCGTCCATCGCCGGGGTGGGGATGACGCCGCCGAAGGTGCTGGGCACCGCGAAGCCGGCATCGTCGGTCATGATCATCAGGATGTCCGGCGCATCCTTCGGCGGCACCACCCGCGGCGGCCACCAGGGCGTGGATTGCAGCGCGTCGTCCTTGATCACCCCGCCGAAGGCCGGCGCGGGCGGGGGCAGCTGGTTGCCGGGGATCGTCGTCGTCGCGGCGGGCGAGCCGAGCACGCCGGTCACGACCTGGGCGCTGGTCCCGGCCGGAACGACCCCAATGAGGAGGATGGAGCTCAACAGGATGGAATGGACGCGCATGGTCTCTCCCTCAGGCGGTTCGGGCGGTCGGCGGGACGGTCTCGACGGCAGCGGCCGAAGCCGGCGATCCGGGTCCCGATGCAGGAGGGCGGGCCGGGCTCGCCGCGAAGAAACGCGCTGATTTCATTTGTCTCTCCCTTCGGAATGGCCGCAGACGCACGCCCCGCCCCCTCGGGCAGGTCACGTCTGCGTGGACCGCGGAATTCCGCCGATTCAGGCTTGATTAGCAAATGCCCGCGCCGGAAAGTTGACCGCACGCGACAATCCCCCTGCGAGGCCCGGAGAACGCCCATGACCGCCACCATCCCGCTGATCCGGGCGGGCGCCCTCTTCGCCTTCGTGGAATGGCTCGAAGCGCGGGGCCGCCCGGTCGACGAATATCTCGCCGCGGCCGGCGTGCCCTGCGACCCGCTCACCGACCCCGGCCGCAGCCTGCCGCTCCATTCGGTCATGGCCTTCATCCGCGCCGTCGCCGAGCGCGAGGACCGGCCGGACCTGGCATGGCAGGTCGTGGGCGACGCGAGCGTCGCGGGCCTCGGCGCGCTCGGAAGGGCCGCCTTCGGCGGCGCGACGGTCGCCGAGGGGCTGGCGGCGGTCGCGCGGACCATGCCGGATTATTGCACGCACGAAACCTTCGCCTTCACCGAGCGGGCAGGCGGCGGAATCCTCGAGGTCGCCTTCGCGGTCCGGACACATCCCGCATCCCTGCACCACGCCCAGCTCTACACCCTCGCCCTCGTCGCCGCCTTCTGCGCCGCCGCCCATGCCCGGCAGCCGTATTTCGAGGAGGTGGTGCTGCCACCGCATCCGCGATTCGGGCTGTCCCAGGTGCCGACCGGGATCGCCCGCTCGCTCCGCGCCGCCGTTGACGGCACGCTGCGCGTGCGCTTCGCCGGCCCGGTGCTGGCGGCCCCCCTGCGGCGGCCCGGCCCCGCGGCCTCCATCCTCCATCCCGGCGCGGAAGAGGCGCTGCGCCAGCAGGCCCGCTTCCTCGAGGCCGCCCGGCGGATGGTTGCCGCGATGGTGGCCGACGGCCAGCCCTCGGCCGAGATCCTCGCCGAGGCGGCGGGCATCACCCTGCGCACCCTGCAGCGCCGCCTCGCGGCGAAGGGCACGAGCTTCACCACCCTGGTCGACGAGGCCCGGCGCGAGGCCGCCCTGGCTCGGATCGAGGAAGGCGCCGCCCCGATCGGCGAGATCGCCGCGACGCTGGGCTATTCCTCCCCGTCCTCGCTCACCCGCGCCGTGCGCCGCTGGACCGACCACCCCCCGTCGCATCTGCGCCGCCCCAAGCCGTGACGGCCCACAGGGATCGGGCGTGGCCGGTGCTAGGATCGTGCCCGCCGATTTCGGCACAGGTCGCTCGCAACCTGAGCCCATCGATCCCGGTACGACCGCCCCGCCACGAGGCGAGGGCAGCGCCCGGCCCGGGCGGAAGCGGAGCGCCCGCGTCGTGCCGGAGGCACGCCTTCGGCGTGACGGGGCGGGGCGGGCGCTGCCCGGCGGTGCCGCCGGGCGGGATGGCGCCGCTAGGCACGCCCTGAACTCGGCCTGGCGAGGTCGCGTTGCCAAATTCGGTCGCCCCCGGATTCCCACACCGCAGCGCTTGACATCCGCCGGCCTTTGCCCGGACCTTCACGCATCAAGGCGGGGGACGAGATGAGCATCGAGAAAGAGACCTTTTCCATCGGAATCGAGGAGGAATACCTCCTCGTGGACCCGGAGACCCGGGCGCTCGCCACCCGGCAGCCCGCCGGCTTCATGGCGCATTGCAAGGAGATCCTCGGCGACAAGGTCACCCACGAATTCCTCCAGGCCCAGGTCGAGATCGGCACCGGCGTCTGCGCCACCATCGGCGAGGCCCGCGAAGAGATCCGCATGCTCCGCGGCGCCATCGCCGAGGCCGCCACCGCCCACGGCATGCGCATGATCGCCGCCTCCACCCACCCCTGGGCCCATTGGAAGGAACAGGAACCCGTCGACATGGAGCGCTACCGCATCCTCGGCGCCGAGCACCGCAGCCTCGCGCGGCGCATGGCGATCTGCGGCATGCATGTCCATGCCGGCATCGCCGACCCGAACCTCCGGGTCGATCTGATGAGCCAGATCAGCTACTTCATGCCGCATCTTCTTGCACTCTCGACCTCCTCGCCCTTCTGGGAGGGCCACGACACCGGGCTGAAGGCCTTCCGCCCGATCATCATCGGCGACCTGCCGCGCTCCGGCCTGCCGGAGGTCTTCGAGAGCTGGAACGACTGGAACGAGATGCTGGAGATCCTGAGCGACACCGGCATGGTCAAGGATCCCACCCGCATCTGGTGGGACATCCGCCCCTCGGGCAAGCATCCGACGCTCGAGATCCGCATCTGCGACATCTGCACCTGGTCGGAGGACGGGCTGACCATCGCCGCGCTCTACCAGTCCATCCTCGCCTTCCTCTACCATCTGCGCGGCGAGAACCAGCGCTGGCGCTCCTATCGCCAGATCCTCGTGCTCGAGAACAAGTGGCGCGCGCAACGCTATGGAATCGAGGCGGAAATGGGCGATTTCGGTAAGCGCAAGCTCGTGCCGCTGCCCGATCTCATCGACGAGCTGGTCGAACTGCTCCGGCCCCATGCCGAAGCGCTCGGCTGCATCAAGGAGGTCGAGCATGCGCGGGTGATCGCCCGCCGCGGCACCAGCGCCGACCATCAGCTGCGCGTCTACAACGCCGCCCTCGCCGAGGGCGCGGCCGATCACGACGCCCAGATCGCGGTGGTGGACTGGCTGATCGAGCAGACGGTGACACCCGACGGATCGGCGCCCGCCTGATCGGAGCCCGCCTGATCTGAACCCGCCCGATCCGCATCCGACGGAGGATTTGCATCCGCTCCTCGCGCGCCCTAATTGTTCGTCAGGGCGCGGCATCCGGGATCGCGCCGCCAATGCGACCGCCTTCGAGCAGTGGATCAACGAGTTGAATGTCCAGTCCGAATTCCCCACGTCCGCGCCTGCCGTGACGGATCATCCCGCCATTGCGGCGCTTCTCGCCGGAGGCACGCCCTCCGCCGAGGCCGTCACCGCCTTTCTCGCCGAACGGCCCTTCCCGCTGATCGAGCCGGGTGCGGCCACCTTCGCCTGGCGCGGCGGCGCCGAGCGCGTCGAGCTGGTGCGCTTCATCCACGCAAGCGCCAGCCGGACCGGCTTCGAGAGGCTCGCGGACACCGACCTCTGGCTCCTGCGGCTCCCGGTGGAGAACGACGGGCGCTTCGAATACAAGCTCGCCCTCGGCAGGGCCGGCAGCGAGGAATGGATCGTCGATCCGCTCAACCCCGCCCGTGCCGAGGATCCCTTCGGCCAGAACTCGGTCTGCCGCACCTTCGGCTATGCCCGGCCGGCCTGGAGCGAGCCCCGCGGCGCCCCCGCCGGCCATGTGGAGAGCCTGCCGGTCGAGAGCCGGGTCTTCGGCGAGACGAGGGTCGAGAAGGTCTACCTGCCGGCACGCTACGCCGCCGGCAGCCCCTGCCCGCTCGTGGTGATCCACGACGGCGACGATTTCATGACCTATGCCGATCTCGCGGTCTCGCTCGACAACCTGATCGACGCGGGCGACATCCCGCCCGTGGTGGCGGCGCTCGTGCAGTCGCGCGACCGCACCGGCGAATATCCCCGCGGCCGCCGCCACGCCCGATATCTGGTGCACGAGCTGCTGCCCGCACTCTCCGCCCGCTACGCGATCTCCAAGCGGCCGCTCGACCGCGTCCTGCTCGGCGCAAGCCTCGGCGCCGTGGCCTCGCTCGCGACCGCCTTCCGCTACCCCGGCTGCTTCGGCGGGCTGGTGCTGAAATCGGGCTCCTTCGTCCTCGACGAGCGCAAGCTCGAACGCCGCACCCACCCGGTCTTCCACCGCGTCGCCCGCCTGGTCCGCGCGCTGCGCCGCGCCCCGCCCCTGCCCCCGACCCGCGCCTTCGTCTCCACCGGCGAGCTCGAAGGCCTCGCCGAGGACAACCGCGCGCTTGCAAGCTTCTTGCGCGAACGCGGCGTTGATGTTCTGTTCAAGAGCGCCTGGGACGGGCATCACTGGCACAACTGGCGCGACCAGCTGCGCGACGGGCTCATGTGGGTGCTGCGGTCCGGAAGCAAGGACGAAGACGGCTGACGGAGCGCGCCCCCGGCCCGCTCCCGCCGCAAGGGGGAACGGGGAGAATGGCACAACGCACCGTCAACATCGGCCTGTCGCTCGGCGCCGACATCTGCTGGCCGATCGCCTACGAGAGCCTGTTCGAGGCGCTCAAGCTCGACATCCGCATCGGGGGCGACCGGCTGAACTTCCATTGCGAGCGGGTGACGATCGAGCCCTTCGACCTGCGCCAGCCGGTCAAGTACGACGTGGTGATCGACCGGCTGACGCATTGGTATTCGATCAGCCGGGAATGGATCAAGAAGGCGATCCTGCTCAACGACCTCTATGTCTACAACAACCCCTGGTCGATCCAGGCCAACGAGAAGCACACCTCCTACGCGGCGATGATGCGGCTGGGGCTGCCGGTGCCCGACACCTGGATGCTGCCGGCCAAGGCCTACGAGCACGCCGACGACCTCGAGCCCACCCTGCGGCAATACGCCAAGATGTTCTCGCTGAAGGAGATCGGCGAGAAGATGGGCTATCCCTTCTTCATGAAGCCCTATCACGGCGGCGGCTGGCGCGGCGTGACGCGGATCAACGACCTCGCCGACTTCCAGCGCGCCTATGACGCCAGCGGCACCGACCTGATGAACATCCAGAAGGCGGTGGTGCCCTACGACTGGTTCGTGCGCTGCGTCGGGCTCGGGCCGCAGCTGCGCAAGGTCAACTACGACCCCTCCGCGCCGCTGCACGACCGCTACACCATGGACATCGACTTCCTCTCGCCCGAGGACGCGAGCCTGCTGGAAGACACCACGCTGACGATCAACGCCTTCTTCGGCTGGGACTTCAATTCCTGCGAGGCGCTGGCGAGCGGCGGCACCTGGTATCCGATCGACTTCGCCAATGCCTGCCCCGACAGCCAGGTGACCTCGCTGCACTACCATTTCCCCTGGCTGATCAAGGCCAACCTGCGCTGGTCGATCTTCGCCGCCGCCACCGACCGGCCGATGCGCCGGAACCTCGACTGGGAGCCCTTCTACAAGGTCGCCGACCGCGACCTGCCGCCCCGCGAACGCCTGAGCGAATACGCCAGGATCGCCCACGAGCGTTTCGAGACCGAGAAGTTCCGCGACTTCTGCCGCAGCCATCTCGGCCATCTCGACGAGCTCGCCTACGAGTTCTTCGGCAGCGCCCGGCTGCGCGAGGCGATCCGCCAGAAGGTGACCGCGCTCTTCCCCACCCACGAGATCGACGAGTTCACCGAGCTTTTCTGGTCCCGCGTCCAGCTCTGGCGCGAGCAGGAGGGGGCGCGCGGCGATGAAAACGGCTTCTAGGTGGTTCTCGCCCCGCATCGAGCAGGAGATCTCCCTGGTGCGCTGGGGCCATTGGGGCCAACCGGTTCTGCTCTTCCCCACCGCCGGCGGCGACGCCGAGGAGGTCGAGCGCATGCATCTGATCGGCGCGCTGGGGCCGCTGATCGAGGCCGGGCGCATCAAGGTCTATTCCTGCGACAGCCTCGCGGGACGCGCGCTCGCCTCCAAGACCGGCTCGCCGGAATACCGTTGCAAGCTGCTCAACCGCTTCGAGGAATGCGTCGCCGAGGAGATCGTGCCGGCGATCCGCACCGATTGCTCCGACGGCGGCATCGAGATCGTCGCCGCCGGCGCCTCGATCGGCGCCTTCAAGGCGCTGGCGGTCGCCTGCCGCTATCCTTGGGCGTTCCGCGCCGCGATCGGCATGAGCGGCACCTACGACCTCGAGAGCCTGCTCGGCTTCCGCGGCACCGAGGATTATTATTTCTCCGCCCCCATCGCCTTCCTGCCCAACCTCGGCCCGGGGCCGATGCTCGACGCGCTGCGCCGGCGCTTCATGATCCTCGCCTACGGCCAGGGACGCTGGGAGAACCCCGAGGAGAGCTGGCGGCTCGCCAATGTGCTCGGCGCCAAGGGCATCCCCAACCGCGTCGACCCCTGGGGACCGGAATACGACCACGACTGGCCGAGCTGGCGCGCGATGCTGCCGGTCTATCTCGACGAGATCGTCGCATGAGGGGCCGCCGATGAACGTCATCTTTCTCGAACCGGGCTTTCCCGCCAACCAGCGGCTCTTCGTCCGCGCCCTCGCCTCGGTCGGGGCCAATGTCATCGGCGTCGGCGACCGGCCCTACGACTGGCTCGACGACGAGCTGAAATCCTGGCTGGGCGGCTACCAGCAGATCGCCAATGTCACCGACGAGGGCGCGCTGGAATGGGCGGTGCGCGAGATCCAGAGCCGCCTCTGGGTCGACCGGCTCGAGGCGGTGGTCGAGGCCCATGTCATGGCCGCGGCGCATGTGCGCGAGATCTGCACCATCCCCGGCATCTCGGCGCGCACCGCCTATCTCTGCCGCGACAAGGTCGCGATGAAGGAGGTGCTGCGCAAGGCGGGCGTGCCGACCGCGGCCTCCGCGGGCGTGGCGAGCCCGGCGGAGGCGCGGGACTTCGCGCGCGCCGTGGGCTTTCCGGTCATCCTCAAGCCACGCGACGCCGCCGGCGCCTCGGGCACCTATCTCGCCCGGGACGCGGGCGAACTCGAGCGGGTGGCGCGGGCGAGCGGGCTCGCCGATGGCGCGCCGGCCGCGATCGAGGAATTCATCGAGGGCCACGAGGGCTTCTACGACACGCTCGCCATCGACGGCGCGGTCGGCCACGACTTCATCAGCCATTATTATCCCAACGTGCTCGACGGCATGCGCACGCGCTGGATCTCGCCGCAGATCGTCGCCACCAACCGGATGGATTCGCCCGGCTACGACGAGGTCAAGGAGATGGGCCGCCGGGTGATCGGGGCGCTCGGCATCGGCACCGCGGCGACCCATATGGAATGGTTCTTCGGGCCCAAGGGCCTGAAGTTCTCCGAGATCGGCTGCCGCCCGCCCGGCGTCGGGCAATGGGACAGCTATTGCGCGGGCAACGATTTCGACCTCTACCGCGAATGGGCCATGGCGGTCTGCCACGGTCGGACCGACCGACGGCCGTCCCGGCGCTTCGCCTGCGGCATCATCGCGCTCAGGCCCGACCGCGACGGGCGCATCCTCGGCTACGAGGGCGCCGAGGAGATCTGGCGCCGCTACGGCGACCTGGTGGTCGGCCACCACTTCCCCGCCGCGGGCACACCGACCCAACCCGTCGAGGCCGGCTTCATGGCCAATGCCTGGATGCGGGTGCGCCACCCCGATTACGACGAGCTGCGCCGCATCCTCGACGAGATCGGCGCCACGATCCAGGTACGCGCGGGATAGCGCGCACCGGTGCCGGACCCGGAGGCGACGCCGCTCCTTCGGAGCCGGAGAAGGCCGCACCCGGCGCGGCCCGATCGCCACGGGTCGATCGGGCTGGACCCCCCCGGGCCGCGGGGTCAGCCGCCGGTGCCGACCTCCGCCACCACACGGCCACCGTCGAAGGCGATCAGCGTGCTCTCGGGCAGGGGCGTCCAGCCCGACTCAGTGAGCGGCACGCTCGCGACATAGATCGCCTCGGTATCCTCGTGCGGCGCGACCGCGCGCAGGCCCGCCACCGCGATCTCCTGCCGGCGCGAATAGCTCAGCCCCGGCGGCCGGGGTGCACTGAATCGGCCGCCGCCTTCGTCCCAGCTGCGCCGATGCGCATGGGCGAAGAGCGTCTCGCCATCGGAATAGAGGAAGTTCGCCGGGCCGAGCCGGGCCAGGTCGCGCGCGGTCTCGGCGATGACGGCGATGCGTTCCGCCAGCGGCGGCGGCCCGCCCGAGGCGGTCCACTTCGGCGCCAGCCGCCCGAGCAGGACGCAGAAGGCATGCTCGGAATCGGTCTCGCCGACCGGCTGGAACCGCGTCGACGGCAGGCGCGCCCTCTCCCGGACGTCTTCGAGACTGCCGTTATGCGCGAAGAGATGCATCTGGCCACCCAGCTCGCGGATGAAAGGATGGGTATTGGCGAAACTCGGCTCGCCCGCCGTGGCATAGCGCACATGCGCCATGAAGCAGGTGCTCACCAGCGGCTGCTCCCCGATGAACCGGACGAAGGGGCTGTCGCTCGCGGGCTCGGGTTCCTTGATCAGCAAGGCGTCGCGGCCCTCGTGATAGGCGACGCCCCAACCTGACTTGTTGGGATGCAGGAGCCCGCCGTGCTCGGCGAAGACATGCAGCGAATACCGCACCCGGACCGGCCGGGAGCTCGAGATCCCGAAGAGCTCGCACATGATCCCCTCCCCCGAAGCCCACGCCCTGCCGGGGCGCATCCTGCATGCCCGCGGATGCGCGATCAAGCGACGGACCCGGAGGGTCTGGCGTCACCGGATGGGAACCCCTGTTCTTCCTCGACCGCCCCACCGCAAAATGAGGGCAGCGCCCGGCCCGGTGGGAGCGGAGCGCCCGCGTCGTGCCGGAGGCACGCCTTCGGCGTGACGGGGCGGGGCGGGCGCTGCCCGGCGGTGCCCGCCGGGCGGGATGGTGAAGCTACCCTGCTCGGAATGCACCCAAAGGGTAAAGATCAGAATATCGAATAAAAATCAACATGTTACAAGATGTCCCCATGGGGACATCATCGAACACCATCCCGCCGACCGGAAGCTGCCCTACCCCACCGCGTCGCGAGGCGCGCCGATGCGGGCGCGATGCGGCGCGAAGAGACAGGCGAGCCCGAGCAGGATGCCCGCCACCGTGGCGATCATGCCCGCCGCACTGACCGCGTTCTCCCCCCCGAGCCAGAGCGGGCCGTATCCGGCGAGCACATAGCCGAGCAGCGCGGAAAGGACCGCGAAGGCGACCGACCAGAGCACCTGGATTTCGAGCCGGTTGGTCATCAGCCGGGCGGCGGCCGGCGGGCAGATGAACATGGCGATCACGATGATCGAGCCGACCGCGTCGAAGGCCGCCACCGCCGCCACCGCCGCGGCGATCACGAGGCCGATTCCCAGCGCCACGGTCGGGATCCCCAGGGTATTGGCGAAACCCTCGTCGAAGGTCGCGAGCTTCAGCGGCCGCCAGAAGACCAGCGTCAGCAGCACCATCAGCAGCGCGACGGCGCCCATGCGGCCGAGCTCGGGCGGCAGCTCCGCCAGCGCGACCGGATCGAGCAGCGAGCCCCAGCCCTCCGCGGAAAGCCAGATCAGGCTCTCGAGGTTGCCGTAGAGCGCGTGCTCGACATCGAGATGCACCGAGCTCGTGTCGCTCTGCTCCAGGAGCAGCACGCCGAAGGCGAAGAGCGAGGTGAAGGTCACCCCCATCGCGGCCCCCGGCTCGATCCGCCCCAGCCGCTTGATCGCCTCGATCAGCACCACCGCCACCACCGCGGCCCCCGCGGCACCGATCATCATCGGCCAGGTCGTCACCGCGCCGGTCACGAGGAACGCCACCACGATGCCGGGCAGGACCACATGGCTGATCGCGTCGCCGATCAGCGCCTGACGCCGCAGGATCAGGAAATTGCCCGGAAGCGCGCAGGCGATGGCCGCGAACATGCCGATCAGGATCGGCGGCAGGCTGAGCGCGACGAAGGCCTCGTCCATCACGCGCCCCCCGCGACCAGCGCCGGACCGCCGATCCGCGCGTCGATCGCCGCGATCTGGTCGCGGGTCAGCACGGTTTCGATCGCGGTCAGCACGTCGTAGCGCCCCGAGATCGCCTCGTCCTGGTAGATCGTCCGCGCCACCTGCCAGCGCCGCTCGTCGCGCAATGCCTTGGCAGCCAGCGCCCGACCCTCCTCCGTGGCCACGCCGTCTTCGCGGATCAGCCCCTCGCGGCGCAGCACCGCCAGCGTCAGCTGGTCGAGGATCGGCTCGCCATGGGCCAGCGCCAGGAGCCCCTGCCGGCGATGCACCCGCAGCTTGAACCGCCGGCGGCGCAGCGCCGAAGCGAGCACGCCCCGGCCGGGCGCGAAGAGCAGCGACACGAGGAAGGCCGCGAAGGCGACGACGACGATGATCGGCCCGGTCGGCAGGTTCGGCGCCGAAGCCGACAGGGCCGCTCCGACATAGGCCGCGATGCCGCCGATCGCGCCGGCGGCTAGCACCACCCGGTCGGTCCGGTCGGTCCAGAACCGCGCGGTCACCGCCGGGATGATCAGCATGGCGACGATCAGGATCAGCCCCACGAGCTTCAGCCCGATGACGGTCACGCCCATGACCAGCCCCATCATCGCGAGATCGACCCGGCGCACGGGGATGCCCGAGGCCAGGGCAAAGTCCGGATCGAAGGCCACGAGGGTCATCGGCCGGCGCAGCAGCACCACCGCCGCCACCGCCAGCGCCCCGCCCGCCGCGACGACGACCGCGTCCTGCATCAGCATCCCGGCGGTCGACCCGAGGAGGAAGCTCTCGAGCCCCGCCTGCTGGCCGCGCGACATGGTCTGGATCACCGTCAGCAGGACGATGCCAAAGCCGAAGAAGACCGAGAGCACCG
Organism: Rhodovulum sp.; assembly: GCA_020637615.1. Lineage (GTDB taxonomy): Bacteria > Pseudomonadota > Alphaproteobacteria > Rhodobacterales > Rhodobacteraceae > Amaricoccus. The sequence goes on along the minus strand of JACKKC010000030.1, from coordinate 25,094 downwards.
CGCCGATCGCCGCATCCTCGGCGAGCCGCGTGCGCCGGGAGATCCAGTCCACGAGCAGGAGCCCCAGCCCCGCGGAGACCGCCGAGCCGACCATCAGGCCGAAGAGATTGCGCCCGTCGCCCCCCAGAAGCACCATGACGATGAAGGCGATGCCGATGCCCGGCAGCGTGGCATGGGCGACCGCGTCGCTCACCAGCGCGCGCTTGCGCAGGAAGAGGAAGGCGCCGGCGCTCCCCGCCGCGATGCCGAGCAGGGCCGCGCCCACCGCGACGAGCGCGGCGTTGTAGCCGGCATTCAGGGTAAGCGCGAGCAGGAAGGTCGCCGGCATCGCGCCCTCTCAGGCCACCGGCAGCTTCAGCTGGTCGATATGCGCGGTGGCCAGCCGCCCGCCGTAGGTCGCCTGGAGGTTGGCGCCGTTGAAGACGCGGGCCACCGGCCCCTCGGCCACCTTGCGCACATTGATCAGCAGGACATGGTCGAAATATTCCGCGACGGTGGCAAGGTCGTGATGAACGCAGACCACCGCCCTGCCTTCCGCCTTCAGCGCCTTCAGCACGTCGATGATCGCCTTCTCGGTGGCGGCATCGACCCCGGCGAAGGGCTCGTCGAGCAGGTAGAGATCGGCGCCCTGCGCCAGCGCGCGGGCGAGAAACACCCGCTGCTGCTGGCCGCCCGAGAGCTGGCCGATCTGGCGATCGGCGAAATCCGCCATGCCGACCCGCTCCAGACAGACCTGCACCTGCGCCCGATGCCGCGGACGCATCAGCCCGAGAAGGCCGAGCTCGCGGTAGAGCCCCATCGCCACGACGTCGCGCACGCGGGTCGGGAAATCCCAGTCGACCGAAGCCCGCTGCGGCACATAGGCGATGCGGCGGCGCATCTCGGCCAGCGGCGCACCGAAGACGGTCACTTGCCCCGAAAGCCGCGGCACGATGCCGAGCGCCGCCTTCAGCAGCGTCGACTTGCCCGCGCCGTTGGGCCCGACGATCGCGGACATCGCCGCTGAGGGAAAGGTCGCATCCACCGAGAAGACCGCCGGCTTCTGGCCGTAGGACACGGTCATGCCGCGCAGCGCCAGCGGCGCGTCCGCGGCCAGATCCGACCGGATGACCTGCCCGGCTTCCGATGCGAGTTCAACGGATTGCATTGTCATCTTCAAGCTCTCTCTCACGTCCCGGCCGCCAGGAGGCCCTGCATGCCCCGCTCCGGCGCGTCGCCGCCGAGCGCGCGGGCGATAAGGGTGGCGTTGTGATCGATCATGCCGAGATAGGTGCCCTCGTAGCTACCCTCCGGCCCCATGGCGTCCGAATAGAGCTGCCCGCCGATGCTCACCTCGTGGCCGCGCGCCGCCGCGCCCTCGATCAGGGCGCGCACGTTGCGGTCCGACACCGAGGATTCGACGAAGACCGCGCCGATGTCGCGCTCCACGAGCACGTCGACCAGTTCCGCGATCCGGCTCAGGCCCGCCTCGCTCTCGGTGGAGATCCCCTGGATGCCCATCACCTCGAAATCGTTGGCCGCCCCGAAATACTTGAAGGCATCATGCGCCGTCACCAGCACCCGCCGGTCCGGAGCGATGCTCGCGGTGATCGTCGCGACGTATTCGTCGAGCGCCGCGACCTCGGCGAGATGCGCCTCCGCATTCGCGCCGAAGAAATCCGCCGATTCCGGCCGCAGATCGACGAGCGCATCGCGCACCGCGGCCACGACCCCCGACCAGAGGCCGGGATCCATCCAGACATGCGGATCGAACTTGTCGGCATAGCTGTCGTGATGGATCAACGCTTCCCGCGGAAGTTGTTCTGCCACGGCCACCACGCGGCGCTTGCCCCCGAGCTCGGTCAGGAACGCCTCCATCTGCGCCTCGAGATAGAGCCCGTGCCAGAGCACGATGTCGGCGCGCGTCATCGCGAGAATGTCGGTGCGGGTCTGGCGATAGGAATGCGGATCGACCCCCGGCCCCATCAATGCGCGGACCTCGACCCGATCGCCGCCGATCTGGCGCGCGGCATCGGCGATCATGCCCGTGGTCGCCACGACGCCGACCGACGCCTCGGCCGCCAGCGCCGGGCGGAAGCGCCCGCTCGCCGCGGCAGACGCGGCGGCCAGACCCGTTGCCAGCAGGGAACGCCTGGTGATCGGCAATTGTAACTCCGGACTTGTCGCTCGGCGCATCCCCGCGCCTTGCAAGAGGAATAGGCATGGGCGGCGCGGTTGTCAATGTTTTTGCGAACCATTTGCAAAAACCCGCGCAATCAACCCCTGGCCCTGGCCTCCACGACAAAATGCAGGGTCGCCACGCCGTGGCCGCCGCTCGGCTCGCCGAGCGAGATCGCGCCCTCGCCGCTGAGCACCATCGTCCGGCGGCACAATTCGTATTCTCGCCCGTCGCCGGCCACCACATAACTGCCGGTCGAGCTGTGGTCGGTGAATTCCACGAGGCCGCGCGCCACCGCCACCGTCGCATGCCGCCGCGACACGAAGGGCTCGGTCACCACCAGATCGCAGGCGAGCGCCCGCCCGACCGAGAGCGTCTCGCCCTCGCCGATCCGCCAGTCCACGCCGCCGAAGCGCAGGAGCACGGAATGCGCCCAGCGCCCCGCATCGCGCGCCGGCACCGCCTCGACCTCGGTCAGCTGGCTCGCATCCGCCGCCAGATAGGAATAGACCTCCGAGGGCGCGGCCTTGCCCTTGAGATGGATGGCGCCGATCGCCGTCAGCCGGCCGCGCTCCACCGGGCTGAGGCGCGCGAAGACGGTATCGCCGAGCAGGAGTTCCCCGGGCTTGGCGAGTGCGGCGAGCCGCGCCGCCGTATAGACGGGCTTGCCGTAGACATTCCCCCCCAGCCGCACCAGTTCGCCCCAGTAGAGGCCCGCATGGATCGACAGAATTTGCGACGGCCCCTCCACCAGCATCCGGCGAGCAGCAAGAAACGCCAGGTCCGGATCGTCGAAAAGGCAGAGTACATCGTCCCCCTTCGAGCTGACGTACTCGCCACCCTCACGATGAATGACGGCTTGCAATCGATTGAGGCATTGGTCAATCTCGTGCAGGGCGCGTTCGTTCCCGTCGCGCTCGTAGAGGGGTGTGCTGCCCGATATGTCCGCGATCAGCACGGCTGCGGTCGTCATGGCGTAGGCATCTCCGGCCGGCCCCGACGAGGGCCATGAGCCGAACCTAGCAGATTCGGTGCGGCGGCCGACCTGGAAATCGACCGGAATGCGGCATCCGCCGAACCGGCGCGCGAAGATGGGGTTCCTACCATGCAAGACTTCTTTCACGGATCGGCGCTGCTTTCAGCAACGGTGACGGCGCTCGCCCTCGCCGCACCCGTGCAGGCGCAGGAATCCAACGCCTGCCCGGTCGACGGCTGCGAGGTCGCGATCGCCTCGGCCGCGGCGGATGGCAGCGAACTCGGCCTCGTCTTCGAGGCCAATTTCCTGCCCGACATGTCCAAGAACCACATCCATGTCTGGTGGGGCGAAAACTTCACCGTCCGCCAGGTCAGCAACAATGCCGAGCCGACCTATGGCGTCGAGCAGGGCGACTGGCACCCGACCGCCGATTATCCGAACTACGTCACCACCGGCGCGGCATCGACCGAATTGCGCGGCGAGGCGGTGACGCTCTGCGTCTCCGCGGCCGACCGCAACCACGACATTCTCGACCCGGAGAAGGTCGCCTGCTACGATGCCGCGTCGCTCCTCCAGCAATGAGCGCAGATGGCCGTTCCCGACTATGTTGGGCGCTATGTGGTGCGGCGGGAGATCGCTCGCGGCGCCTTCGCGACGGTCACTCTCGCCTGGGATGAGGAACTCGAGTCCCAGGTCGCCATAAAGATCCTCGATTGCGGCGCGGACGACCGTGGCGCGGATTTTCAGGCGCGCTTCATCGAGGAGGCGCGCCTCCTGCGCCGGATCCGGTCGCATAGCGTCATCGGCGTGCACGACGTCGGGCGCCTGCCGGACGGGCGTCCCTATATCGTCATGGACTTCGCCGATCTCGGCACCCTGACCCGCAAGGTCGCCGAGGCCGCCGTGCAGGGGCGCGACGGGCCGATGCGCGGGCTCGACCTCGACTGCACCATGGCGCTCGTGGACGCCATGGCCGACGGGCTGGCGGCGATCCACCGCGCGGGCGTGGTGCATCGCGACATCAAGCCCGACAACATCCTCTTCCAGAGCATGGGCAACCCGAGCCCGCGGCCCGGCGGCCACCCCGGCTGCGGGCCGTCGGACGCGCGCGCCGAGCGCATCATGATCGCCGATCTCGGCATTGCCAAGGATCTCGCCAAGCGCGGCGATACCATGACGCTGATCGGCGGGACGCCCGCCTTCCGCGCCCCCGAACAGCTCGACCGCGAGGCCCAGGTCACGCCGGCGGCGGATGTCTTCGCCGCCGCGGCGGTGCTCTGGTACGCGGTCGCGGGCGAGCCGCCCCCGCCGCCGGGCGAGACCGAAGCGGCGCTCGACCGGCTCCCCGAAGCCTGGCGGCCGCTCATGCGCGAGGCGCTGGCGCCGGTGCCGCAGGATCGCATCGAGACCATCGACTCGTTCCGCGCCGCGGCGCATGACGCCATGGCCCGGCTCGCCGCCTCCCGGCCGACGGAGGTGCTCGGGACCGAGGCCGCCCGCTCGGGCCCGGGCGCGAACGACGCCGCCTGCCCCTATCTCGGCCTCGGGGCCTTCCAGCCCGAAGACAGCGGCAAGTTCTTCGGCCGCGAGACAATGGTCGAGAGCCTGCTCCAGCGGATGCGCGCCCAGCGCGTGCTCGTCATCGGCGGGCCCTCGGGCAGCGGCAAGTCCTCGCTGATCCGCGCCGGCCTCGTCGCTTCCCTGCGCGACGGCGCCATCCCCGGCAGCGAGCACTGGCGGATCGACGTCTTCACGCCGGGGCGCGACGCCCTGTCGGAGCTCTTCTTCCGGCTGCGCGGCGGCTCCACGGAAGCCGGCGCCGCGAGCATCGGCCTCGACGACTTCCTCGCCCGCCCGACGCTCGCGCGCCAGGTCGCGGCGGAATGCGGCCGCGCGGCCGGCCGCGTGCTCGTGGTCGACCAGTTCGAGGAGCTCTTCACCCTCAACGGCCCCGGCCAGCGGCAGGGCTTCATCGATGCCCTGGCGGCGATCACCGATCCGTCCGACAGCGTCTTCCGCATCGTGCTCGCGATCCGCGCCGATTTCTATGCCGCCTGCGCCGCCCTGCCCTGGCTCGCCGAAGCCATCACCCACAACCAGGTCCTCGTGGGGCCGATGAGCGCCCCCGAACTCCGCCGGGCGATCGTCGAGCCGGCGCGGGCCGCGGGCTATTACCTCGAGCGCAACCTCGTCGATGCCATCGTCGACGACGCCGGCGGCGAGGCGGGCTCGCTGCCGCTGATCTCCCATGCGCTCGTCGAGACCTGGGCGCGCCGCAAGGGCTCGACGCTGACGCTCGAAGGCTATCGCGGCACCGGCGGCGTCGCCGGCGCGATCCGCCAGACCGCCGACAGGGTCTTCGACGAGCGCTTCGACGACACCGAGCGCGCCACCGCCCGGCGGCTCCTGCTCAACCTCGTCACGCCCGGCGAGGGGACCTCCGATTCGCGCCGCATCCTCGACCGCGCCGAGCTCGATCGCGCCCAGGACGCCGACACCCTGCGCCGGGTGATCGAGCGGCTGACCGAAGCCCGGCTCCTGACCGTGGACGACCGCCGGGTGCAGATCGCCCACGAGGCGCTCCTGCGCTCCTGGCCGCGGCTGCGCGAATGGATCGACGAATCCCGCGCGGACCTGCGCGTGCGCGTGCGCCTCGTCCAGCTCGCCGAGGACTGGATCGCCGGCGATCGCGACCCCGACCTCCTGCTCCGCGGCGGCCGCCTGGTCTTCGCGCTCGAATGGCTGGAGAAGAACGCCGAGACCGCCGGGGCGCTCGAACGCGACTTCCTCGACGCCTCGGTGGAGGCCCGCGACCGGGCCGAGGCCGCCGCCGCCGCGGGCGAGGTGCGCGCCCGCCGCCGCCGCGCGGTGGCGATCAGCGCCCTCAGCCTGCTCGCCGCCGGCGCCACCGCCGCCTCCATCGTCGCCTTCACCGAATCCCGCCGCGCCCGGCTGAACGAAGGCATCGCGCAGGACGCGACCGCGGTCGCCACCGAGCGTTTCGCCAGCGCGCTCGGCGCGGTCTCGCTGGGGCTCGTGACCGAAGATCCGCTGCTGGCGCTCGAACTCGCGGCGCAATCCATGGGCCAGGCCGCCTCGCCCGCCGCCACCTTCGACGCGCGCGCCGCCCTGGTCGCCGCGCGCCGCGTGCTCGCCGCCGGATCGCCGGTCCCCCTGGGCAGCGCCGTCGCCGCGGGCGATGCCCATTCGCTGGCCCTGAGCGCGGACGGCGCCTTCGCGGCGCTGGGCCGGCGCGACGGCACCGTGGCCATGCTCGACGCCCGCAGCCGCCAGCCCGTCGGCGACCAGGTCGAGGCCGGCATCGGCGGCATCGAGGATCTCGTCTTCACCCCCGACGGGACCTCGCTGGTGGCCGTCGGCACGTCCGGCCAGCTGGTCCGCTGGCCGGTCGCGGAGGGGTCGCTGGGAACGCCCATGCCGATCGGCACGGCGGCGGACGTGCTCTGGGGCGCGGCCATCGACCCCGGCGGCGACGTGGTCGCCTCGGTCGGGGAGGAAGGCGCGATCCGGCTCTGGGACCTGCAGGGCGGCGAGACGGCGCAGAGCCCGCTGGCCCACCGCAGCGGCGACTTCACCAGCGTCGCCTTCAGCCCCGACGGCGAGGCGATCCTGGCCGGCGCCGGGTCGGGCGAGATCTTCGCCTGGCACTATCCCGCCGGCGGCCCGGTCTTCCCGCCCATCACCGAGGCGCATTCCAGCGACGTCTGGCAGCTCGCGTTCAGCCCGGAGGGCGATCTCTTCGCCACCGCCAGCAGCGACGGAACCTCGGCGCTGGCGAGCTTCCCCGGGGGCGAGCTGCTCGGAACCGCCTTCGAGCCCGGCGATCACGTCGCCGCACTCGCCTTCGCCCCGGGCGGCGGCACGCTCTACGGCGGGACCTCCGGCGGCCGCCTCGCGGTCTGGGACGTCGCGGCGGGCAGGGCCGCCGGCGCCTCGCCGCCCGGCCACCAGGGCGCCGTGCTCGACCTCGCGGCTTCATCCGACGGGCGGGGCGCGGCGAGCCTCGGTGCCGACCAGCTCGTGCGCTTCTGGCGGCTCGACAGCGCCCCGCCGCTGGCGATCACGCACCGGGTCCCGGGTGCGCGCGCCAAGAGCGTCGCGCTCGGCGCGGACCTCGTCGCCACCGGCGACGACAGCGGCGCGGTCACGCTGCGGGATGCCGCTGGCACGGCGCCGCCGCGGGTCTTCCACGGCCACGAGGACGCGGTCTGGGCGGTCGCGCTCTCGCCCGACGGATCGCTGCTCGCCAGCGCCGACCGGAGCGGGCAGGTGCGGCTGCGCGAGACCGCCTCCGGCGCGGAGGTCGCCCATCTCGCCGCCGCCCCCGACGCGATCTGGTCGCTCGCCTTCCTCCCCGACGGCAAGGGGCTGCTGAGCGCCAGCGACACCACGCTGCGGCTCTGGGATCTCGACACCGGCGCGGAACGGCGCAGCTTCGGCCCCTTCGCCGGCGCGATCACCCGCGCGGCGGTCTCCTCGGACGGCAGCCGCATCGCCGCGGCCCTCACCTCCGGACAGGTCGCGATCTGGGACACCGCCACCGAATCCGCGCCCATGCGGCTCATGGTGGACGATGACGTGATCTGGACCGTCGCCTTCAGCCCGAACGGCCGCTACCTCGTCGCCGGCTCGAGCGACGAGGTCGTCTCGGTCTGGGCGACCGACACCGGCGCAAGGATGTCCGAATTCGCAGGCCATGCCGGCGGCGTCACCGACGCGATCGTGCTCGATGACAACGTCACCATCGTCGCCGCCGACCGACGCGGCGGGCTGCATGTCTGGGATCTGCAATCGGGGCGGCGCATCGCGGATCTGCCGGGCGCCCACGGCGCCACGATCTGGCGGCTGGCCCGGCACCCCGACGGCACGCGCTTCGCCTCGGCCGGGGACGACGGCGCGGTGCGGCTATGGGACATCCTCAGCGTGCCGCGGGCCTGCGCGCTCGCCCGCGGAAGCTTCGACGCCGCACGGCGGACCCGCTATCTCGGCGAGTCGGACGCGCCGGATGTGTGTGATACCATCGCCAAATGATTGCCTCGGACAGGTGCCGGTTCCGCCGTGACGGCGGAGCATTCTCTTCGCGGATTTTGCCTCAGACAAATCCGCGCGCGCCTGGCTGCCCCCGGCAGGCGCGACAAGCGCGCCCGCCAGTCAGGCGCGCGCGGATTACCCACCGACGGTGAAACCCCACCCCCCATCGGCCTCCGCGCTCGCGCGCTCCAGCCGACGAACCGGCGCGAGGCAGGGCCTTGCTACTGCCGGTTCGAAGTGTCCCTTGGCCGATCGGTTCGCCCGGATGCCTGCGACGCGATGCCGGCCCCTGAACGCACGAATGCGGCCACAAGGACCGCATTCATCACAACGGAACCGGGTACAGTCACCTTCACGCACACACTCAACCCGTATCGGCAAACCTCAGGAATCGATCAGGAAATCGCTGCAGAGCGAGCGAGACGTCGGCGTCCGGCAGCAGGTTCCGCATTTCCCGCACGATCGACCGGACATCGCCGAAGGGCGCGACGAGGTCGACGATCCAGAGATCCGGACCGCTGCGCCAGCCGTCCCGTTCGACCCGGCCGTCCCGCGCCAGCCCCGCCGCCCCGGCATCGAGCCAGGCCCAGGTCGCGAATCCGACCGGCATGCCGCGGCGGTGAAACACCCGCGCCTGCCCCATCGACAGCGGGTGCAGCAGGTTGCGCTCGACCTCCTCGGGACCCCATCCGGCATGGTGCGGCGACCGGCGCAGGAGCCACAGCATCTCGCCCATGGAGCGAAACCGCTCCGCGGCCTCGGGCCCGGGGCCGTCGCCTTCGTAGAACCGATCCTCGGGCATGTCCGCCTCCCGTGCCACCATGACGACAGAAGACACCGGATCCCGCGCCCGCGCAGTGACGCCCGTCACAGGCGCGCCGCCCACGGGCGGATGATCGGCCGGGGCAAGCAGCCTTGCTTTCGGCAGGGCACGCGACACGATCCCACCGCATGAACGGGAGGGTTTCGCTACCTCGCCCGCGCGTCAGCGCGCAGTGTGAAGATCGAGTTAACGTTATAGAAATTATATAGCTATTTCAGTATGTTGTTCAGATGTGCGCGCGCGCACGGCCCCGCGCCAGCCGGACGGCACCCTAAAGCTCCGCGACCTCCGCCAGCGCTTCGGGATCGGCGATCACCACCACGCCGCCGTCGAGCCGCACCAGCCCCTCGTCGGCGAGCGCCCGGAGGTGCCGGTTGACGTTCTCCCGCGCCAGACCAGAGAACTCGCCCAGATCCGATTGCGACAGCGGCTCGGTGATCCGGACCGCCCCGCCGGCCTCCGGCCGTCCCCATTTGTCGGCGATCCGCATCAGGCAGCGCGCCAGCCGCGTGCGCGCCGCCACCTGGGTCTGGTCCTCGAACATCTCCGAGGCGTTGCGGGCCTTGGCGCAGAGCTCGGCGATCAGCCCCATCATCGCCTCGGGGTTCTGGGCGAGGAAGCTCATCACCTCCGCGCGCGGCAGGCTGACCAGGGTCACCGCCCCCGCCGCCGTGGCATCGGCGCTGCGGTCGAGGTTGTCGAGCACCGCGATCTCGCCCAGCACCTCCCCCGGGCCCATATGGGCGAGCACCGAACGCCGCCCGCCCAGCGCGGTGACGCTGACCTCCACGCGACCCTCCTCGATCAGGTAGAGCGCGCGTCCCGGATCGCCGCGCAGGAAGATCGCCTCGCCGGCGCCGTATCGCCGGCGCGTCCCGCGCGAAAGCAGGGCCTCGCGCGCCGCGCGGTCGAGCAGGCCGAGCCAGCCGCCCGGCGCAGCATCGTCCTGCCCGCCCACGGCCGGCGCCCGGTCAGACCAAATCCGCCGGCAGCACGGCCTCCGGCATGTTCTGGTAGCAGACCGGCCGCAGGAAGCGCCGGATCGAGAGCGTGCCCACCGAGGTCGCGCCGAAATTGGTCGAGGCCGGATAGGGACCGCCGTGCACCATCGCATCCGCCACCTCGACGCCTGTCGGGAAGCCGTTGGCGAGGATCCGCCCGGCCTTGCGCTCCAGCACCGGCAGGAGGCTCCGCGCCGCCTCGCCGTCCTCCGCATCCATGTGCAGCGTGCAAGTGAGCTGCCCGTGCAGCGAGCGCGCAATCGCCTGCATCTCGTCGAAATCGGCGGCGCTGACCACAAGCCCGAGCGGCCCGAAGACCTCCTCGCCCAAGACCTCGTCGGCGAGCCAGTCGCGCCCGGTGGTCGCGAAAAGATAGGGTGTCGCGTTGCGCAGATCGCAGGTCGAGGTCAGCACCTCGCGCACGCCCGAAGCGGCCGAAATCCGGTCACGCCCGGCGCGGAAGGCCGCCGCGATGCCGTCGGTCAGCATGGTCTGCGCGCCGACCGGCTCCAGCGCCGCCGCCGCGGCCTCGGCGAAGGCCCGCGCCTCGGGCCCGTCGATCACCACGGCGATGCCGGGATTGGTGCAGAACTGCCCCGCCCCCATGGTCAGCGACCCGGCCCAGCCCTTCGCGATCTCCGCGCCGCGCGCTTTGAGCGCCGCGGGCAGCAGGAACATCGGATTGACCGAGCCGAGCTCGCCGAAGAACGGGATGGGCTCGGGCCGCGCCGCGCAGAGGTCGAAGAGCGCGCGCCCGCCAACGAGCGAGCCGGTGAAGCCCACCGCCTTGATCAGCGGATGCTGCACCAGCGCATGGCCCACGTCGCGCTTGCCCCCCTGGATCAGCGAGAAGACGCCCGCGGGCATGCCCGTCGTGCGGATCGCCGCATCGATCGCCTGCGCCACGATCTCGCCCGTGCCCGGATGCGCCGAATGGCCCTTGACCACCACCGGACAGCCCGCCGCCAGCGCCGCCGCGGTGTCGCCGCCGGCGGTCGAGAAGGCGAGCGGGAAGTTCGACGCGCCGAAGACCGCCACCGGGCCGATGGGACGCTGGATCATCCGCAGATCCGGCCGCGGCAGCGGCTTGCGATCGGGCAGGGCCACGTCGTGACGGCGGTCGAGATACTCCCCCTTCTCGATGTGGCGGGCGAAGAGGCGCAGCTGTCCCACCGTGCGCCCGCGCTCGCCCTCGAGCCGGGCTTCGGGGAGCCCGGTCTCCTGGGTGCCGATCTCGGTGATCGCCGGACCCCGCGCCTCGATCTCATGGGCGATCGCGTCGAGGAAGGCCGCCCGTTCGCCCCGGCTCGTCGCGCCATAGGTCTCGAAGGCCGCCTCGGCGGCGCGGGCGGCACGATCGACCAGTTCGGGCGTTCCCACCGCGAAGCGATGCGCAGGGCCATGCGCCGGGTCGGAGGAGAACTCCGCCTCCGCCCCCACCCATTCGCCGGCGATCAGGTGCTTGCCGGTGAGCACGGCGCGTTCAGCGACGATCTCGGTCATATCAGGTTCCTCTGCGAAAGGTTGCGCATCAGCGCCGCGATCCCGAAGGTCCATTCGGGGCATTCCGTCGACAGGCGCACGATGTTGGTGAGGCGGCCGAGGCCGGGCGCGGCGATGCTGACCCTGTCGCCCACCTTGTGGGTGAAGCCCTCGCCCGGCACGTCGCGATCCTCGGTCGGCGCGAAGAGCGTTCCGAGGAAGAGCATGAAGCCGTCGGGATACTGGTGGTGGCGCCCCCGCGTCTGGCGCACAAGATCCTCCGGGTCGCGGCTGATCTCGCGCATCGAGCTGTGCCCGGTCAGCAGGTAGCCGTCCTCGCCCTCGACCTCCAGCGTCAGCTCCGCGCGGCGCACGTCGTCGAGGCCGTATCCCGCATCGAAGAGCCGGATCATCGGCCCGATCGCACAGGAGGCGTTGTTGTCCTTGGCCATGGGCAGAAGCAGCGCCGAACGTCCCTCCACGTCCCGAAGGTTCACGTCGTTGCCGAGCGTCGCCCCCACGATCCGCCCCGTGGAGGCGACCGCGAGCACGATCTCGGGTTCGGGATTGTTCCAGGTCGAAGCCGGGTGCAGCCCGACCGCCGCGCCCGGGCCGACCGAGGAGAGCACCTGCCCCTTGGTGAAGACCTCCGCATCCGGCCCGATCCCGACCTCCAGGTACTGGGACCAGAGCCCCTCGGCGATCAGCGCCGCCTTGACCCGCGCCGCACCCTCCGAGCCGGGCCTGACGTCGCGCAGGCTGTCGCCGATCGCGGCCGCGATCCGTGCCCGCACCGCCTCCGCCCTGGCGGGATCGCCGGCGGCGCGCTCTTCGATGACCCGCTCGACCATGGATTTCGCGAAGGTCACGCCGCAGGCCTTCACCGCCTGAAGATCGCAGGGCGCGAGGAAATGCGAACGCCCCTGCCCCGGCGCCGCTGCCGCGATCTCCGCGAGGCTCCCGATCGCCGCCCCGTCGGCCGAGGCGACATAGGCCGCCGGATCCGCCATCTCGCAGACATCGCGCACGGTCGGCGCCTTCCGCGACGTGATGTCGATGACCTGTCCGTCGCGGATCGTGACCACCGAAGGCCCGCCGGCGTCTTCCGTCCACACCCGCCCGAGAAGGCAGCTGCCCGCCGCATCCTCGCCCAAGAAATCCGTCATGCCCGCACCCTTCTCCGCTGGCCGCTCCCGTCTTACCGGCGCAGGCCCCGCGCTTGAAGCCCCGGAGCGATATTTTGCCCCGGAGGCGGCTCGCCCCGGGCCGGCCGGGTTTCCCGTCCCGGCCGCGCCCCTGTACGGCCCGCCGCCGGTCGCCTATGAAGCTTCGGTCACGAGGCCCGGATCGGGGACGTCATGCTGCGCAAACTGGCCCTTCTGTTCATCCTCGTCGCGGGCGGGGTCACGGCCTTCTTCGTCTTTCATCACCCGCCGATGCGGCTGATGCCGCCGCCGCTTCTCTACCAGACCGACGGCCAGCGCATCTTCGACGCCAGCCCCACGCTCGACGTGGACAGCCGGATCGATCTCTTCTACGTGACGAACCGCCTGCCGGTCGGAACGCAGGGGTCGCGGATCTACACCGTCGCGCCGGATCGCCGCCTGCACTTCGGCACCGCCACGCTCAGGATCGGCGAGGACGACACCCCGGTCGAGCAGATCCTCGAATGGAGCAAGCGGGCCGATACCGGCGACCGGCCCTTCATCCGGCTGGAACGCATGCAGGAGGCCGCGACGCTGCCGCAGGGCGCCGAACCCGACGCGGACACGCTCGCGTGGTTCGAGTCGGTCGATGCGGCGCTTGCGGCCAGCCGCAATCGCGACGTCCTGGTCTACGTGCACGGGGCGAACACGACCGTGGAACGCGCCGCCGGCCAGGCCGCGCAGCTGCGGCATTTCGCGGGCCGCGATTCGGTCGTGGTGCTCTATGTCTGGCCGACCGCCGAGAATTTCCTGCGCTACTCGCGCGACATCGAGAACGCCTTCGGCGCCTCGCCGCATCTCGCGGAATTCCTCGAACTGCTCGCGGCGCATACCAAAGCCCGCAACATCGACGTCTTCACCTACAGCGCCGGCGCGACTATCGGCAGCGACGGCCTCGCGCGCCTGGCGACGGACGCACCAGAGGCCGCGGAGCGGCTGGGCGAGATCTACCATGCCGCCCCCGATGCCGACTTCCGCGGCTTCGTCGACGACCTCAAGCGCTATTCCGGATATGCCGAGCGCGTGACGACCGCGGTCAACCTCGGCGATTCCGCGCTGCGGCTCGCCGGCGCCGTCAACCGCGCCTCCCGCGCCGGCCGGCCCGACCTCGCCGAGCTGACGCCCGCGGCCACCGAATGGCTGCTCGCCGCCGCCGCCGAGGACGAAGGCGTCGACATCCTGCAGGTGCGCCCCGAGAACATGCCCGACCTCGCCGCCACCTCGCATACCTTCTGGTACGACGACCCCTGGGTCAGCAACGACCTCCTGCTGGCCCTTCTCTTCAACCTCGGGACCGCCGAGCGCGGCCTCGAGCCCGGCACCGGCACCTCCGGCACCCGCTACTGGACCTTCCCCACCGACTACCCCGAGCGCATCGCCGCATTGGGCAGGCGGCTCGCCGCGGCCGCCCGCATGCAGGCGACGCCCTGAACGGGCTCAGCGCTCGGTAATCCGTCGCAGCAGGTCACCGTAGCTCATTTCGTGATCGAAGGCGCCGGTACGCAGGAAGATCACCGCCTGGGCGATCACCAGCGGGTTGTTCATCATGAAGGTATGGGTGACCGGCAGCACGATATGGTCCGTCATGCCCTCGACCCGGGTGCTCTCCACCGACACGGCCCCGTCGTCCGGGCCTGGCAGGAAGGCCGAGAAGAGCGGGTTGACCGACCTGTCGCCGGCGATCACGCCGAGCTCGAAATCGACCGGCCCGAGCTTCGCGCTGATCCCCTCCGTGCCGAGTTCGGTTCCCGCCGGCCCGGTCAGCATCGGAAAGATCGCGAGTTCCCCGAAGGTGTCCACGACCTCCGAGCCCTGGTTCGGCGGCGCGAGCATCACCGCGCGCCCCATGTTCTCCGGCCGATTCTCCCGCATCCAGCCGCGCAGCAAGATGCCGCCCATCGAATGCGTGACGAAATTGACGCGTTCCTCGCCGCATTCCGCGACCGCCGAGGTCACGTAATCCATCAGCCCCTCGATCGTCGTCTCTGTCGAGGGATAGCCCAGGTTCACCAGCCGGAACCCGGCCGCCCCGAGCATCTCCTCCATGACGAGGAGCGATGTCTCGCTGCGCCCCAGCCCGTGCAGAAGCACGACGCAGCCGCCCTCGGCTGCGTCCCCCTCCGCCTCCATCGTCTGCGCCTCCGTCGCCATCGGCTGTGCCAGCAGCACGAGGGCCGCGAACCCGCCCAGGACCGCCGTCAGGATGGGCCGCCTGCCCGCCGCCGACCCGGGCGCCGGACCGGATTGCCCCGATCCCGGCACCGGCGCTTCACTGCAGGACGAGCGTTCAGACATTCACAGACTCCCTAGGGCGGAGGAACCCCAGCACCATCTCCGCGGTATCCCGCTCACGCCGGGCCAGCCATTCGGCATCTATGGGACAGTCGAACACCACGCGCAACGTGTGCTGGTTCGAGATCGGGAAATAGCAGAGCGAGGCGATGGCGATATAGAGATCGACCGGATCGACGCCGCCGCGGAACGCGCCCGCTGCCGCCCCGCGTTCGAGGATCTTCTGCAGCTGCGCCACGAGCGGCGACTGGATCTCGCTCACGTCGCGCATCTGGCGGATCGTGGCGCCGCCGCGCAGGTTCTCCGTGTTGAGCATCGAGACGAACCAGGGCTTGGAGCGGAAATGCTCCAGCGTGAAGGCGACCAGCGCGCGGATTGCCGTTTCCGGATCCTTGCTGTCGAGGTCGAGCCCGTTCTCGCCGGAGCGGATCTGCACGTAGGCCTCGCGCAGGGCCGCCATGTAGAGCGCGTCCTTGTCGCCGAAATAGCTGTAGATCAGCGGCTTGCTGACGCCTGCGCGGGCGGCGATGGCGTCGATCCGGGCGCCCGCATGGCCAAGCTCGGAGAATTCCTCGAGCGCCGCGTCGAGGATCGCCCGGCGCGAGCGCTCGGCGTCGCGGCGCTGGGGCGGGCGGACGGCGCGCGTCATCGATCCGCCCCCCTGGCCGCCGGCAAGAGCCTGCCGAGCGCACGCCGCACCGCCGGCAGGCTCGCGAGGATGGTCAGCAGGATCAGCGCCACGAAGACCGCCGAGATCGGCCGGGTGAAGAAGGGCGTCAGGTCGCCGTCGCTCAATGTCAGGCCCCGGCGAAGGTTCTTGTCGAGCAGATCCCCGAGGATGATCCCGAGCACCAGGGGCGGCATCGGGAAGTTCATCTGCCGCAACACGAAACCCGCCACCCCGAACCCCACCATGACCCAGACGTCGAAGAGCCGCTGGGTCAGCGCGAACGGCCCGATCACGCAGAGCGCGAAGACCACCGGCATCAGATATTCCCGCGGCACCTTGAGCACCTGCACGAAGATCCGCGCCAGCGCCAGGCCGAAGACCGCGATGGCGATGGTCGCGAGAAACAGCATCGCCGCCACAGAATAGATGAAGTCGGGCTGCTCGAGCATGATCATCGGCCCGGGCCGGACGCCGTGAATGAAGAGCGCGGCGATCAGCACCGCCGCCGGGGCCGAGCCGGGCACGGCCAGGGTCAGCGCCGGGATCAGCGCGCCCGGCACCACCGCGGAATTGCCGGTCTCCGCCGCGGTCAGCCCCTCCTTGGAGCCGTTGCCGAACTCGGCGCGCTCCGGGCTCAGGCGCCGCGCGGCGGCATAGGAGGCCCAGGCGCCGATGTCCTCGCCCACGCCGGGAATGATCCCGACCATGGTGCCGATCACCCCCGAGCGCCCGATGGTCCAGCGGTATCGCCAGAGGTCCGCCAGCCGCGGCAGCACCCGGTCGGCACCGCGCCTGAGATCCGCCACATCGGGCCGGCGCCGCCACATCACCGTGAGCACCTCGGCGAAACCGAAGGCCCCGACCATGGCCGGGATCAGCCCGATGCCGCCGTTCAGCTCGCTCAGGCCGAAATTGAACCGGACATGGGCATGGATGCCGTCCGAGCCCACCATCGCCACCATCAGCCCGAGGATCCCGGCGATATAGCCCTTGATCGGCGCGGCGCCGCCGGTGAGCTGACCCGAGATCACGATCCCGAAGACCGCGAGCCAGAAGAACTCGAAGGATCCGAACTTCAGCGCCGCTTCGCCGAGCGGCGGGGCGAGCAGCA
Organism: Rhodovulum sp.; assembly: GCA_020637615.1. Lineage (GTDB taxonomy): Bacteria > Pseudomonadota > Alphaproteobacteria > Rhodobacterales > Rhodobacteraceae > Amaricoccus. The sequence continues at coordinate 8,324 of JACKKC010000030.1, read as the reverse complement.
CCAGGAGCACGATGCCGACGATCGTGCCCAGCGCCGACCCGGCCGTCGCCAGCGCCATCGCATAGGCCGCCTCGCCCCGCTGGGCCAGCGGATAGCCGTCGAGCGCCGTGGCGGCGCTGGCCGGCGTGCCGGGGATGTTGAGCAGGATCGCCGTGCGCGAGCCGCCGTAGATCGCGCCGACATACATGCAGATCAGCACGAGGATCGCCGTGTCGCGGTCGAGCGTATAGGTCAGCGTCGTGAGCAGGGCCACACCCATGGTCGCCGTCAGGCCCGGCAGACTGCCCACGAAGATCCCGAGCAGCGTCGCCCAGCTCACATGGAAGAGCGCGGCGAGGGTGGCGAACCCGGCCAGCGCGGACAGGAACTCCGTCAGCCGGTCCATCAGGGCAGCCGCACGAGAAAGGCATAGCGGAAGAGCACCGCGATCAGGCCGGAACTCGCCAGCCCGAAGCCGGCCGCCGCCGCCAGCCGCAGAAGAAGCGCCCTGCCGCCCTGACCACCCGCGCCGCCGAAGACCGCGACGAAGGAAGCGACGAAGATGGCCGTCGCCCAGAAGAAGGTCAGGTTGCCCACCAGCACCAGCGCGTAGACGAGGCAGAGGCCGAGCGCCACGCCGGCGTCGCGCCAGGACTCCATGCCCGCGCCCCCTTCGGCCGCAGGCCGCTCCCGCCGCGCCGAGAGCCAGAGCAGCCCGGCGCAGACGGCGAGCAGCAGCCCCAGGATCATCGGAACGAGGCCGGGAATGCTCGCCGGATGGATGCGCCGCACCTCCAGCCGGTCCATCGTCCAGCCGCCGTAGAGCGATGCCATGCCGATCGCGAAGAGCACCATCGCGGCGACGCGGTCCGCCCGCGCGGAATCAAGCTGCATCGTCACAATCCCGGATTGCCGCAGGCAGTGGCCGGCGGGCCGATCCGGCTGCGGGCGGATTCGCTGGCCCGCCCGCAGCCGAAAGGCTCATTCCGCCGGACAGGTGATGCCGATCTCGGAGGGATCGAGCACCGCCTCGCCACGGGTCACCCGCGCGCAGGCCTCCGAGATCACCACGGGCATGGCCCGATCGCGTGCCTCGTCGCCGTAGCTCGGCGCGAAGACCGCCCCGCGCTCGTTGGCATAGGCCTGCAGCTCCGGCGAGGTCATCACCTTCTCCGCCCAGATCTTGTCCACGGTATCGTAGACCTCCTGCGGCGCGCCGACCGGGATGAAGACGCCGAAATAATCCGGTGCGACCGGCATCTCCGGCAGCCATTGCGTGATCGGCGGGATCGGGTCGAGGCCTTCGATCACCAGCGGCTCGTCGGAGAGCACCGCCAGCGGGCGGATCTTGCCGCCGCGGATCATTTCGGCCTGTTCGGTGGCGAGCTGCGTCGTGGCCTCCACCTCGCCGCTCGCCGCCGCGATCACCGCCGGGTTACCGCCGTCATAGGCGATCATGCGCGCGTTGAACGGCTCGCCCGCCGCCTCGGAGATCGCCGAGAGCGCCATGCCGCCCGAGGAATTCACCCCCGCGGTGCCGACGGTGACCTCGCCCGATTTGACCGCGTCTAGCAGCCCGCCGAAATCCTGGATCGCGGAATCCGCGTTCACGCTGACCACCGGCACGTTCGCGACATGCAGATAGATGTGATAGTCGTCGATCGAGGTATTCTCCACGAGACCGGTCACGGCATAGGTCGCGTTGTTCGCGATGGCGTTTGCCGTCCAGGTATAGCCGTCGCGCGGCGCGTCGAGTGCGGATTGCGTGCCCGTCGAGCCCGAGGCGCCGGGCTGGTTGACCACGACGATCTGGGCGCCGAGCGCCTCCTCGAGAATCGGCGCCACCACGCGCGTCACCTGATCGGTCGACCCGCCCGCCGACCACGGCACGATGATGTTGATCGGCCGGTCCGGCACCCATTGCGCGAAGGCCGGCGCGCAGGCCGCCAGGGCCAAGGCTGCCACCGCGAGTCCCATGCTCTTGGATTGCATCTTCTTCCTCCCCGTTGTTACCAACTGGTAACAAATGGCTCGGACCCCCATGTGTCAAGGCGGAACTGCCACGACTAACCACCCGGCCGCCGGCGTCGGGACGGGTGTTCGGCTCAGGATTACGTGCGGAATGGCCCTTGGGGCTGGGATCGCCCGCGGCGGCGAGCCCCGCGGCCGCGCTACCGAAGGCCGGTCTCTTCGAGCAGCCCCAGGCGCTTAGCCTCGTAATAATAACCCCTTGCGTACCAGCCGACCGCCTCGTCCGGGTCGCCGTCCGCCACCAGCCAGGCCCCGCGCAGGTACTTGACCCCGTAGGTCAGGTTGGTCTCGGCATCGAGCAGGCCCTCCGGCCGGCCGCGATAGCCCATGGTGCGTGCCGTCTCGGGCAGGATCTGCATAAGCCCGTAATAGGGGCCGTTGCGCGCAGCCGGAATGTGCCGGCTCTCGCGGATCACCACGCGCTGCACGAGATCGGTCGGCACGTCGTAGGTGCGGGAGGTGGTCTCGATCAGGGCGCGCAGTTCCGGCGTCTCGTTCGGATAGAGCCCCGCGCGCCCGACCTCCGGAGCCGGCGTCTGGCCGGCGCAGGCCACGAGCGTCAACAGGGTCAGCGCCAGCGCCGCGGCACGGCCGCGGGCGGGCCTGCCCGCGTCAGCCAAGATCGATCTTGCCTTCGACCACATGCTCGAAATCCTGTCCCTCGACCGTCACCACCGTGCGCAGCTTCAGGCTGCCATGATCGAGCCCCCGCTCGCGCACCAGCGCCTCTATCGCCTGCTGCGAGGTCACCCCGACCTGCTTGAGATACTTGCGCATCGACATGTTGAACTTCTCGTCCATTCGCGCGGATCCCGTCCTGTTCTGCCCGGTGCAATCTAGTGCGGCCGGCCGCCGCCCGCCAGATCGCGCGCGACCCATGGCGGCCCGCGCCGGAGGGGCGGCGGAATGCCGCCATTGCCTGCCCCGGTCAGGCGGGCGATACTCGCCCCGTTGCGGCCAGCGCAGGCGGATCCCGGGCATGAGCGACACATTCGACCGCGCCCGTGCGCTCGAGGAGAACCTCGCGCGCCAGATCGAGGCGATCCGCGCCTCGGACGTCAAGATCACCCTGCTGGTGCCGACCTGCACCGCGATGATCGGCGTGGTCGCGGCGCTGCTGCGCAGCGCCGATCTCGGCGCCCTGCCCACGGCCTACGTGCTGCTGAGCACGATTCCCATCGTGGTCGCCTATGCCTTCATGGCCCTGTCGGTGATCCCGCGGCTGCGCGGACAGCGGTCGGAATCGCTGGTCTTCTTCGGGGGCATCGCCGCGCAGGACGCGGCCGAGTTCCGCGCCCGCGCCCTCGCCCTGACCCCGGAGGCCTATCTCGCGGACCTGGCCGAGCAATGCCACGCCGCGGCCGGGATCGCGCGGACCAAGTACCGCCACGGCCGGCATGCCTATCTCGCCTTCTTCCTCGCCCTGCCCTTCTGGGCGCTGGCGATCTACCTGCTCAGCCACCCGATCTGAGCGGACGGGGTCCGCCGGCCGGTTAACCGATCGATTACGTTGAAGTTGACCAAAATTGCCCGATCCCGCAGTCTGATCGCGTGGAGAGTAAGGGGTGAGGGGGCGACATGCGCGCCGGTGTCTGGGCGATCGCCCTTTTCGGACTTGCCGCCTGCGGCGGCGGCGACCCGGTGGTCCGGCCGAGCGAGAGCGGCGGCAACCGCGCCGACGGCATCGTGACCATGTCCTCGACCACCAGCCTCTATTCGCCCTCCGGCCCGGACTGGCGCGTCGGCCAGGAGGGCGCGGCGAAGCGCTGCCGGTCCTGGGGCCACGACGCCGCGCCGACCTTTGCCGGCTGGCGCGAGAAATGCACCGCCTGGGACCGCTACGGCCGCTGCCTGACCACGCTGGAGACCCGCTACTACGACTGCCAGGGCTGAGAGGGGCGGCGCCCTGCCCCATTTGCAAAGGGGCCGAAAGCGCCTATAGGCGCGCTCCATGAGCCTCAACCCGCCCGACCTGCGGCCCGACCGCGCGCCCGAACCCCGCACGTCAGAGCCGCCGCGGCCGGGCCAGCCGCGCGTGGGCATGGTCTCGCTCGGCTGCCCCAAGGCGCTGGTGGACAGCGAGCGCATCCTCACCCGCCTGCGCGCCGAGGGCTATGCCATCTCGCCGGACTATGCGGGCGCGGAGGCGGTGATCGTCAATACCTGCGGCTTCCTCGATTCCGCCCGCGCCGAGAGCCTCGAGGCGATCGGCGAGGCGCTGGGGGCGAACGGGCGGGTGATCGTGACCGGCTGCCTCGGGGCGGAGCCGGAATTCATCACCGGGGCGCATCCGAGCGTGCTCGCGGTCACCGGGCCGCATCAATACGAGGCGGTGCTCGACGCGGTGCATGCGGCGGTGCCGCCGGCACCCGATCCCTTCGTCGACCTGCTGCCGGGCAGCGCGGTGCATCTGACGCCGCGGCACTACAGCTATCTCAAGATCTCCGAGGGCTGCAATCACCGCTGCCGCTTCTGCATCATCCCCGACATGCGCGGGAAGCTGGTCTCGCGCCCCGTGAATGCGGTGCTGCGGGAGGCGGAGCGGCTGGTGGCGGCGGGGGTGAAGGAGCTGCTGGTCATCAGTCAGGATACCTCCGCCTACGGGCTCGACCGGCGGCACGACAGCCACGAATGGCAGGGGCGCGAGGTCAGGAGCCACCTCACCGACCTCGCGCGCGAGCTCGGCTCGCTCGGCGCCTGGGTGCGGCTCCACTACGTCTATCCCTACCCGCATGTGCGCGACCTGATCCCGCTGATGGCGGAAGGCCTCGTGCTGCCCTATCTCGACGTGCCGTTCCAGCACAGCCACCCGGACGTCCTCCGCCGCATGGCCCGGCCGGCGGCGAGTGCGCGGACGCTCCAGGAGATCGCGGGCTGGCGGGCGGTCTGCCCGGATCTGGCGCTGCGCTCGACCTTCATCGTGGGATTTCCCGGCGAGACCGAGGCAGAATTCGCGCATCTGATCGACTGGCTGGAGGAGGCGCAGCTCGATCGGGTCGGCGCCTTCAAATACGAGGACGTGAAGGGGGCGCGGGCCAATGCCCTGCCCGGCCACCTGTCCGAGGAAGTCAAGGAGGAGCGCTGGGCCCGCTTCATGGAGAAGGCCCAGGCGATCAGTGCCGCCAGGCTCGCCGCGAAGGTCGGCCGCCGGCTGGAAGTGATCGTCGATGCGGTGGACGACGAGGGGGCCACCTGCCGCACCAGGGGAGACGCGCCGGAGATCGACGGCAGCCTCTTCATCGACGAGGATTTCGCCGGCCTCGCCCCGGGCGACCTCGTGACGGTGGCGGTCGAGGAGGCCTCGGACTACGACCTCTGGGGCCGGATCTGCCCGGTCTGAATCCTGTCCCCATGGGGACAGCGGACAGGCCATTGATATTGCTTGATAATTTTATTAACAATACGTTGCCCGCCGCGCGGCAAGAAGCCGTCCCATAGGCGCGCGGGTTTCACCATCCCGCCCGTGCCCAGCACGGGCAGCGGCCAGCCCACCCCGTCACGCCGGGAGGCGTGCCTTCGGCACGACGGTGGCCGCTTCGCGACCGCCCCGTGGGCCGGCCGCTGCCCTTTGCGCGCGTTGGTGCCGTTTCGCGGCAAGAAGGCAGCAGTCTCACCCACCGCCATCGGATATGGGTGATGGAGCGGCCTAAACGTCGGGAGTCGTAGCAACTACGGGCGCACAATCGCCGCGCGACATAATCTCACAAATATATATGAAAATAGCAAGAGAAGGCGAAACGGTTCTGGCACCTCATTTTATGGCGCTCTGCGCCATTTGATACCAATGGCCCTACCCGTTGACCCTTATCGCGTCTGTGGCTGCGTGTCCCCAGCCCGATCGACCCGTGGCGATCGGGCCGCGCCGGCCCTGCCGGGGGCCGGCGCGCTTTGCGCACCGTCCAGGGCCGCCCCGTCCCGATCCTCAACCGCCGGTGAAGCTGCACCCCCCTCGCCCTGCGGCTCGCGCCTCCGGGCGACCGGACCGGGCAAGGCGCCACCGGCGCCTCGCCGTCATCGGTCCGGGGAATGTGGTTCGGGCCGCGCGGGGCGCGGCCTTGTTTCCTGTTTTGAGATTCGGACTCGGATCTCAGCGTCGGTCAGGCAGAAGGGCCTTTGGAATGATCCGTTACATATACCAGCCGCCCCTCAAGTTCTTTGGATTTATTCTTTAGCCAATTCAAGTACTCTATAGACTTTCCGCGATCATGTTCGGTTCTCAGCATCGAGTTTACAACGTCACACGACCCATTGTTAAAGAACCTCAAAAACTCTAAGTAGGCCTTGGCCTTCTCCGGCCCAAGCGCTGAATGAAAATAACCCGAAGCAACAAGGGGATTTAGTGCTGAGTAATCAAATTCGGCCATTGAAACATATATGTCCTCACTCTTGATCTGATGCGCTGCAATTCTATCCTTCAAATACTCAAGCCGCTCTCGAAACCTCGACGCCTCTGACAAATTCATTTGAATTTCAGTTGTAAGAACCTGTGCTGCCGTTTTCCGAGCGGCTCTAACATTCAGCATACTGAACAGATACTGAATAAGAGCTCCGGCGACGATACCAATGAATACCCAGAAGGCATTCCAGAATGCACCCGCCATGGCCGCCACACTAAGGCCATTCTCCACACCCGACACCTGGGTACTACTCCCGCTGCAACGTCCCCTCAAACTCCCGCCACTCCCCCGCGCTCATGCCGACGTCCTCGCGGGTGACGGTCTCGCCCTTCAGCATGCGTCGCAGCGCGTCCATGCCCTTCCCCGAGAACTGCACCGCGTTGAGGCGGTAATCCTCGAAGGCGGCCCAGGCGGCGGGGACCCAGTCGCGGACGACCTCGCCGATGGCCTCGGCATAGGCGCGGATCTCGTATTGGGCGTGGGGGTCGGCGCGCAGGCGCAGGAAGTGGAAGAGGTTGTGCAGATCCACCTTCCAGTACCATTGCGTATAGACGTTCGCCGGCAGGTTCATGCGCGCGAGCTCGCGGGCGAGGCCGGACTGGCCCTCCTGGGAGAGCATCGCCTCGTAATGGTCGTAGGCGCGGGCGGAATCCTCGCGCAGGATCTCGAGCACGCGGGCGGATTCCGCCGCGCCCAGCACCGCGCCCCGGCCCTGGTTCATGGTGGTGGACTGGGCGGCGAGATGCTCCGGGGCGGGGATGTAGAATTCGCGGTCGAGGATCGAGTAGCGCGCGGAATATTCGTTCACGTTGGCGGTGCGGTGGCGGATCCACTGGCGGGCGACGAAAACGGGGAGCTTCACGTGCAGCTTGATCTCGCACATCTCGAAGGGCGTGGAATGCCAGTGGCGCATCAGGTAGCGGATCAGCCCGGCGTCGTCGCGGGTGGTGCGCGTGCCCTCGCCGTAGGAGACCCGCGCCGCCTGCACGATGGCGCCGTCGTCGCCCATGTAGTCCACAACCCGGATCAACCCGTGGTCGAGCACCGGGATGGCGTGGAAGAGCCAGGCCTCCATGCCGGGCGAGACCGCGCGCAGGGTCTGGGTGGGATGGGCGCGCCGGGCGGCGATCGCGGCCTTTTGTTCCTCGGTCAGCGGCATATGTTAATCCTTCGATCCGGCGGCAGAGAGGGATTCGCCGCAACCAGATATAGCATATTGACGGAAGGGATCCCCAAGATGAAGCTAAAATATCTGCACACCATGGTTCGGGTGAAGGACCTCGACGCCTCGCTGCGCTTCTGGAAGCTGCTGGGGCTCGAGGAGACCCGGCGCATCGAGAACGAGAGGGGCCGCTTCACGCTGGTCTTCCTCGCGCCCCCCGGCCAGCCGGAATGCCCGGTGGAGCTCACCTACAACTGGGACGGGGACGAGGGGCTGCCCTCCGACAGCCGGCATTTCGGGCATCTCGCCTATGGTGTCGAGGACATCTACGCGACATGCGATCATCTCGCGCGGAACGGCGTGACGATCAACCGGCCGCCGCGGGACGGGCACATGGCCTTCGTGCGCTCGCCCGACAATGTCTCGGTCGAGATCCTCCAGATGGGCGACGCGCTGGCGCCGGCGGAACCGTGGAAGAGCATGGAAAATACCGGGCATTGGTGAGGGCGCTTCCGCTTCGCCTTTTCGGCGGGCGCACGGGGCGGGCGCAGTCGGAGCTCGTTTCTTTTTGCACGACCTCGCCGCCGGAAGATGAGGGCAGCGCCTGCCCCGGGCGGAAGCGAAGCGCCCGCCTTGGGGGCGGGGCGGGCGCTGCCCGGCGGTGCCCGCCGGGCGGGATGGCGGCACTAGGCTCGCCGGGAAACCGGCCTGAACTGGTTGCGCTGCCGTATGCAATTCCCCTTTCGGCGCGCCCG
>JACKKC010000003.1 GCA_020637615.1 Rhodovulum sp. | reverse complement strand
CGTCGTCTTCGCGAGAAGATTTGCCTGATCGCGTGACGGCGACGCCGCAAAAGAGCAATCTGCGGCTCGTTGTGCCTCACTGGTGACGTTCGGTGGCCGTCGCTTTGGGGATTTAGTAGTGCACTCGGCGATGATTGGCGGATGAGGTGGGATTCGAACCCACGGAACCTTTCGGTTCGCTGGTTTTCAAGACCAGTGCCTTAAACCACTCGGCCACTCATCCGCATTGACATCCAGGACCGTGGCCCCGGTGCGTCCGTAGCCCGGCCGAGAGGATTCCGATCAGCCTGCGCCCGCCTTGGCGGCGGGCGCCCGATCAGGCCAGCTGGCGCTCCACCGTCTCGGTCTCAAAGATCTCGATCACGTCGCCCTCGCGGATGTCCTCGTAATGCTCGAAGGCCATGCCGCATTCCTGGCCGGCCTGTACCTCGCGGACCTCGTCCTTGAAGCGCTTGAGTGTCTTCAGCTTGCCCTCGTGGATCACCACGTTGTCGCGCAGGAGTCGCACCCCGGCGGAGCGCCGCGCGACGCCCTCGTTGACCTTGCAGCCGGCGACCTTGCCGACCCCGGAGACCTTGAAGACCTGGAGAATCTCGGCATAGCCGATGAACTTCTCCCTGATCTCCGGCGAGAGCAGGCCTGAGGCAGCCGCCTTCACGTCGTCTACCAGATCGTAGATGATCGAATAATAGCGGATCTCCACGCCCTTCTGGTTGGCGCTCTCGCGTGCCGGCGCATTGGCGCGAACATTGAAGCCGATGATCGGCGCATTCGAGGCCTCGGCGAGGCCGACGTCGCTTTCGGTGATCGCCCCCACGCCGGAATGCAGCACCCGCACCCGCACCTCGTCGGTGCCGAGCTTCTCGAGCGCCTGCACGATCGCCTCGGCGGAGCCCTGCACGTCGGATTTCACCACCACCGGCAGTTCTCGCAGATCCTTGTCGGCCTTGGCCTTGGCGAGGAGCTGGTCGAGGGTCGTTGCCGATCCCAGCGTCGCGCGCTTGTCCCGCGACAGCCGCTCGCGATAGCTGGCGATCTCGCGCGCCTTGCTCTCGTTGTCGACGACGTTGAGCACGTCGCCGGCTTCCGGCGTGCCGTTGAGGCCGAGCACCTCCACGGGAACCGATGGCGCTGCTTCCTCGACCCGTTCGCCCTGGTCGTTGATCAGCGCGCGCACCTTGCCCCATTGCTCGCCGACGACGAAGATGTCGCCGCGCCGGAGCGTGCCCTTCTGCACCAGAACGGTGGCGACCGGTCCGCGGCCCACGTCGAGCTTGGCCTCGATCACTGCACCTTCGGCGAGCCGGTCGGGATTGGCCTTAAGATCGAGCAGTTCGGCCTGCAGCGCGATATTCTCGAGCAGCGTGTCGAGCCCCTTGCCGGTGACCGCCGAGACCTCGACGTCGAGCACCTCGCCGCCCATGCCCTCGACCACGATCTCGTGGCTGAGAAGCTGGGTGCGCACCTTGTTGGGATCGGCGCCGGGCTTGTCGATCTTGTTGATGGCCACGATCATCGGCACGCCCGCCGCCTTGGCATGGCTGATCGCCTCGATGGTCTGGGGCATGACGCTGTCGTCGGCGGCCACCACCAGCACGACGATGTCGGTCACCTGCGCGCCGCGGGCGCGCATGGAGGTGAAGGCCGCGTGGCCCGGCGTGTCGAGGAAGGTGATCTTGGCACCGCCCTCGGTCGCCACCTGATAGGCGCCGATATGCTGGGTGATGCCGCCGGCCTCGCCGGAGACGACGTTGGTCTTGCGGATCGCGTCCAGGAGCGAGGTCTTGCCGTGGTCGACATGGCCCATGATGGTCACGACCGGCGGCCGCGGCTCGAGGTTGCTCTGGTCCTCCTCGGAAGCCTGGACGATCACGTCCTCAACGTCGGATTCGGAGACGCGCAGGACCTTGTGGCCGAATTCCTCCACGATCAGCGCGGCCGTGTCAGCGTCGATCGTCTGGTTCTGCGTGGCCATGATGCCGTTCTGCATCAGGGTCTTGACCACGGCCGCGACGCGCTCAGCCATGCGGTTGGCAAGCTCCTGCACGGTGATCGCATCGGGGACCTGCACGTCGCGCACGATCTTCTCGCGCTCGCCGCCGGCGCCCATCATGCGCCGCTTGTCGCGCTCCTGCCGGCGGCGCGTTGCCGCGAGGCTGCGCTGGCGGCCCTCCTCGTTGGTGGCCCGCGCGATGGTCAGCTTGCCCGACCGGCGCCGGTCGTCCTCGCCCTTCAGGCGCGTGCGCTTGTCCTCGACCGGGGCGCGGTCGCCCGTCTTCTTCTGCGCGACCGGCCGTCCGGCCTCGGCACGGGCCGCCTGCGCCTGGGCCGCGGCCGGGTCGACCGGGGCCGCGTCCGGGGTCCGGGCCGCGGGCTTGGCCTTGGCGGCGGCCGAGCTTTCCGCGGCTGCGGCCTCCTCGGCGGCCGCAGCCGCGCGCTGTTCGGCGATCTCGCGCTCGCGGGCCGCGCGCTCGGCGGCGTCCTTCTCGGCGCGCAGGCGGCCGAGTTCGGCCTCGCGGGCCTCCGCCGCCTCGCGCTCCTTAGCCTGGCGCTCGGCTTCCTGGGCCTTGGCGGCCTCGACCGCCTTCAGGCGGCGTTCGAACTCCGCGTCCGAGAGGTTCTGCCCCATGGCGTTGCGCGGGCTCTGGCCCGCACCGGACGCGGCGGCGGCGCCGGGCTTGGGCACGACCACGCGCTTGCGCTTGTGTTCCACGGTGACGGATTTGGACCGGCCATGGCTGAAACTCTGCCGCACGTGGCTGGTCTCGGTTCCGCCTCGCGGTCCGAGCGTCTTGCCCTTGCGATCGCTGTCCTTGGTGTCCATCCGTATCAGCCTTTCCCGCGGGAGCCTTCCCCCGCCGCATCCTTCGCAGCCTCGTTCCCGAACGGCTGCCGGTCCACTCCGACCCTGAAACCCTCGAGCCTCAGGGACTCGTCCCTAACCCGGTCTGCAAGACCGCCCGCCAGCACGGCGGCATGTATCACACGATCCCGACCGAACGCCATGCCCAATTCCTGCCCCGAAAGGCAGGTGACGCAGGTCTTTTCGCCTTCAGGCGGCCGCAGCGCCGCCTTTTCCCGCTGCGAGCCGTCTGCGGCCTGCACCAGAAGCGCCGCATCGCCCGCGACCAGCGCCGCCTTAGTCTTCTCCAGCCCGGCAACCGCCTGGCCTGCCTTGCGCGCCAGCGCGAGGAGGTCGATCAACTGACGCGCGAGCATTGCCTCCACTCGCTCGGCCAGATCGGGCGCGACCCGGACCGCCTGCTTCGCCGCGCGGGCGAAATGGCCCTTCGCAGCCGCCTGGCGCAGCACCCCCGCCTCGGCGCTTACCCAGATCCCGCGGCCGGGCAGCCGCCCCGAGAGATCCGGCACCACATCGGCGTCCGGGCCGATCACGAAGCGGATCAGCCCGGATTTCGGGCCGCTCCTCCGCGTGACGACGCAGCGCCGCTCGGGCTCGTCCCGCAAACTGGCCTTTCCGCCGCGACTCACCGCCGGTCTCAGGCCTCCGGCCGCGGTTCCGCCGCCGAGTCCGCATCGGCCTCCTCGCCTTCGCCCTCGGCCTCCACTTCCAGCGCCGAAGGATCGACCCAGCCGAGCAGCACGCGGGCGCTCATCACCAGATGCTGCGCCTCGGCGAGCGACACGTCGAATTTCTCCAGCAGCCCGGTGTCCTTCACCCGCTTGCCGTCCACGGTGGTGTAGCCGCCGGCGAGTTCCCAGTCGGCGCAGCGGGCGAATTCCTCGAGCGACAGGATCCCGTCCTCGGCCAGCGCCTGCACCATCTGCGGCGTCAGCCCCTCGAACGCGACGAGGGCCTCCTCGACGCCGAGCGCCCGGGCGCGCTCCAGCGCCCTGGCGTTCAGTTCCTCGAGGCTCTCGCGGGCACGCGCCTGCAGTTCCTCAGCCGTCGTCTCGTCGAAGCCGTCGATGGAGGCGAGCTCGTCGCGATCGACATAGGCCACTTCCTCGAGCGTGGTGAAGCCCTCGGCCACGAGCAGTTGCGCCACCATCTCGTCGACGTTCAGGCTCTCCATGAAGAGCTGGGTGCGCTCGGCGAATTCCGCCTGCCGCCGCTCGCTCTCCTGCGCCTCGGTCATGATGTCGATGTCGAACCCGGTGAGCTGGCTCGCCAGCCGCACGTTCTGGCCGCGCCGGCCGATGGCGAGCGAGAGCTGCTCGTCCGGCACCACTACCTCGATGCGCTCGCTCTCGTCGTCGAAGACCACCTTGGAGACCTCGGCCGGCTGGAGCGCGTTCACGAGGAAGGTTGCCGGGTCTTGGTTCCAGGGGATGATGTCGATCTTCTCGCCCTGCAGCTCGCCCACGACGGCCTGGACGCGGCTGCCACGCATGCCGACGCAGGCGCCGACCGGGTCGATGGAATTGTCGTAGGAGATCACGCCCATCTTCGCGCGGCTGCCGGGGTCGCGGGCCACCGCCTTGATCTCGATGACGCCGTCGTAGATCTCGGGCACCTCCATCTTGAAGAGCTCTGCGAGGAATTCCGGCGCGGTGCGGCTCAGGAAGACCTGCGGGCCGCGGACCTCGTGGCGCACGTCCCGGATCAGGGCGCGCACCCGGTCGCCGTTGCGGAAGGCCTCGCGCTGGATCAGCTGGTCGCGGCGCAGGATCGCCTCGCCCCGGCCCACGTCGACGATGACGTTGCCGTATTCGGTGCGCTTGACGATGCCGTTGATGATCTCGCCGACTCGGTCCTTGAATTCCTCGAACTGGCGCAGGCGCTCGGCCTCGCGCACCTTCTGCATGATGACCTGCTTGGCCGATTGCGCCGCGATTCGGCCGAAGTCCATCGGCGGCAGCGAATCGGTGAGGTAGTCGTCGAGCTCGGCGTCGGGCTTGATGGCGCGGGCGTCGTCGAGGGTTAGTTCGGTAAAATGGTTCTCCACCTCCTCGACCACGTGCCGGTAGCGCGTCATGAAGAGCTCGCCCGACTTGCGGTCGATCTTCGCGCGGATGTCGTATTCCGCTCCGTAGCGCGAGCGCGCGGCCTTGCCGAGCGAATCCTCCATCGCCTCGATCACGAGGGACGGATCGATCATCTTCTCCCGGGCGACCGCATCGGCGATCTGAAGCAGCTCGAGCCGGTTGGCTGACGTCACGCTCATTCTATTTCCTCACCTTCGTCGGAGGTCTCGGTTTCATCGTCTTCTTCGACATCGTCGAATTCGCCGGGGTCGAACCCCTGCGCCTTGCGCCCGGCGAGGCTCTCAGCGATCAGTTCGTCGGTCAGCACGAGCTTGGCGTCGGCGATCAGGCCGAAATCGAGACCGATCGTGCCTTCTGCGATCGCGAGCAGGACCTCGCCGTCCTCGACGCCCTCCAGCGTGCCGCTGAAGCGCCGGCGCCCGTCGATCAGCTCGGCGGTCTCGATCTTGACCCGGTAGCCCTCGTAGCGCTCGAAATCCTTCGGCCGGGTCAGCGGCCGGTCGATGCCGGGGCTCGAGACCTCGAGCACGTATTCGCCCGCGATCGGATCCTCCACGTCGAGCACCGCCGAGACCGCGCGGCTGATCTTCGCGCAATCCTCGACCTCGATGCCGCCCTCTGGCCGCTCCGCCATGATCTGCAGCGTCGCGCGCTTGCCGCTCATCAGCCGCAGGCGTACCAGTTCGAACCCCAGACTTTCGACGGTCGGGGCGACGATTCCGGCGAGACGCCGGTCGATGGCGGCCTTGGCGACGAGATCGGCCAAACGAGGCTCCCAGGGCACAAAAAAACGGGCGCGCGGCCCGTTGAAACTCTCCGGTGGAAGGCCGACCCGAGGATCGACCTGCCGCTGATGAGCGCGATATAGGCCGACGCAGCAGGGGATGCAAGCGCAATCGGTTTCCGTTTCGGTCGTACTCGCTTGCAATCAATCGCCTGGCGTGTTAATAAATGCGCGTCTGCCGTATTGAGGCCGACAGATCAGACCGTTCAATTTTTCGATATGAACGGTCATGACCAAGGCGGCTCAAAGCGTTTGGAGCCAAATTCTCCCGGGTGAGCCGACCTTTTTGTCTGGGTCGGGTCGTTCAATGATTCATCTTTACAGGCCGAGTTTCCGGTCTTTTGTCGGAGTACCCATCATGACTTATGTTTCCCGCGATACTCTCAAGCCCGGCCCGGTCGAAGTCGCCGGCTTCGACCGCGAATCCGATGGCGCCGAAGGGCCGACCACGCCGGCCCCCGGCGGTCACGGCCACGGCGGAGGCGCAGCCGGCGGCACAATGAACGAACTGCTCGCCCAGTTCCACGCGTTCGAACTCGCGGAGGAAGCGAAGATCCCCGAAGGGATGGACGGGCACGAGATCGATTCCGGCACCGGCGTCGAACCCGAGGCTGGCAATATCGACGAGATCGCCGACGGAAGCGAAGGCAGCCCGGCCACCGCCGGCGAATCGCGCTATGAATCGGCCGGCGGCGAACCCGCACTCGAGGTCCAGGGCCACGCGCCCGAGATCGGCGACTTCGGCGGCGAAAACTACGAGGTCGTCTTCGGCAACGACGACCGCGTGCAGGTCGGCAATACCACGACCTATCCCTGGCGCACCATCTGCAAGCTGGAGATCACCGCGGCCGACGGCGCGCGGTTCGGCTGCAGCGGCGCCATGATCGGCCCGCGCACGGTTCTGACCAACGGGCATTGCGTTTTCATGCACGATCACGGCGGCTGGGTGCGCAACATCCGGGTCATCCCGGGCAAGAACGGCGCCTCCGAGCCCTTCGGCTCGGCGGTCAGCACCTTCTACCACAGCGTCAAGGGCTGGACCGAGAGCCAGAGTTCCAACTACGACTACGCCGTCGTCGTGCTGCCCTCGAACGCCAAGCTCGGGAATACCACCGGCTGGATGGGGCTCGCCAACCTCTCCTTCACCAGCCTGCTCGGCCTCCGGGTGAACAATTCCGGCTACCCGGGAGACAAGCCCTCGGGCACCCAGTGGTGGAACGCCAACAATGTGCTGGCGGTCACCGATCGGCGGCTGTTCTACCGGCTCGACACTTTCGGTGGGCAGAGCGGCAGCCCGGTCTGGCGCTTCCGCGATGGTCAGCGCCACATCGTCGCCGTGCACAACACCGGCGGTCCGGTGTTCAACGGCTCGGTGCGGCTGGTCAAGCCGGTCTTCGACAACCTGGTCGGCTGGAAGAACCAGTACACCTGATCGCCCGCCTCAGCCGCCGAGGTGGAGACGCCCTTCGTGCACCACGCCGGAGAGCGTCACCGCCTCGGCGGTCCATTTCACGCCTACAGCCTCGCGGAGGCCCGGCAGGTCCGGGCCGTCCAGTCCGACGAGCTCCATCCGGGCGCCCCCGCATTGCGGCGGCATCGATTCGAGCAGCTCCGAACAGAGAACCGGGCTCTGCCCGGAAACGAGGAGCACGAATCCCGTCACCGCGACCTTGCTTCCCGAAGCGAGCGCTGCAGCCGTCGCGACATCCATGGCAAGTCCTCCAGCCCCGTGCATCCCGGCGGAAACGCATCTCCGGCGCGATCGGTTCCCGCTCCGGGACCGTCCATCAGGCTAGGAGCCGCCGGGGTGGCCTGCAAGCCCCGCGCCTATCCGGCGTAGGGCCGCAGCACGTCGGCGGGTCCGACCTTGCGGAACAGCACGACGCTGCCCACCGAATGCCGGGGATCGTAGACGAAGCCCTGGTCCGCAAGGGTCGTGAAGAGGCTGGCCACGCCGGAGAGGCCGGTGACGTGATCGTGGAGTTCGAGGAAGATCCGGTCGACTTCCGCGAGATCGGCGCCCTGGAAGAGAATGCTTTCCGCTCCCTCCACGTCGCAGACGATCAGGCTGATGCCCTCGGCGCGCAGCAGATCGTTGAGATTCGTGGTCGGGACCTCGAGCGTCCCGACATAGGGATTGGGTGCTGCCATCAGCGACCCCATCCAGAAATCCCGGCGCAGGTAGAAGGTCATGCTCTTGACCGGCTCGTTGGTCAGCACGGCATTGAGACGCCGCACCTTGCGCACCCGGTTCGCGCGGTGCAGGCGCGTCATGTAATCCATCAGCCGCGGATTGGCCTCCACGGCGAGCACGCTTGCGACCCGGCGTTGGCGCGAGAGCAGTGTCGAGATGAAGCCGATCCCCGCGCCGATCTCCAGGACCCGGTCGCCGGGTTGCACGATCCGCGGAATCTGCTGGCCTTCCTCGGTCTCGAAGCGTCCTTCGAGCATCGCGCGCCGGATTGCCGGGGTGATGATGGCGGGATCGTCGGGAATCACGACGCCTGCCACATTCAGATACGCCTTCTGCGTATAGTCAAGAGCGAGTGAATCGTCCATAGGTTGAATTAGGCGAGATTCCGCTCACAAGTCTACGGCGGACCTCTACCTTCGGTTGACTAGTTGCCGTGGCGCCACAGTCCGTGCGCGAGTCGGTTCGTCCGCCCGGCGTGGCGGCTCTTTTTTTTCGAGTTTCCGAACGGCGCGAGGCCGGTGCCCGCCCTCAGAGCTTTCCGGCGAAGCAGGCTACGCGTTCCGCGAGATCATCCGAGCCGACATCCGAGCCGAAGAACTCGAGAAAGCCGAATTCCGGGGCCATGAGATAGGTGAAGGTCGAATGATCCATCATGTAATAATCCGGATCGTCGCCGGCCTTGCGGAAATAGACCCTATAGGCGTCGGCCGCCGCCTTCACCTCCTCGGGTGAGCCTGTCAGCCCGACGAGGTCGGGATGAATCGAGGCGGTGAAATCCGCCATGACCTCCGGCGTGTCGCGCTCCGGGTCGATCGAGACGAAGACCTGCCCGAGATCGACGCCGCGCTCGGCGAGGATATCCGCGGCCACGGCGTTGCGCGACAGATCCGTCGGGCAGAAATCGGGGCAGAACGTATAACCGAAATAGACCAAAGTCGGCCCGGTGATGACGTCGGCATCGCTCACGCGGGCGCCCAACGCGCTGGTCAGCGTGAACGGCCCGCCGATGGTTGCGGCACCCGTCGCCGCGACAGACTGGCGGCAATCCGCGAAACGGTCGCCGCCCCCAGCGCCCATGTACCAGGCCCACCCCGCCGCGAGCCCGAATATCGCGGCTGCGGCCGCTGCGAAGAGCGCGAACATTCGGGTCATCGCACCGGATCCTCCTCCCGTCAATGGTCCCATCTGGCATGGCCGGACCCGGGCATCAAGCCGCCCGCCCCGCGCCTGCGCGCCACGCCCCGGTCGCGCATGGTGCGCGGGTAACTCGCGGAGCGCGCGCCGCCGCGGCGGAAGGGCAGGGTTAAGACTTCCTTAAGCGCTTGCGCCCTCTCATCGCGGCGCAGCCACCTCGAAGGCGGAACGCGATGGATCTGTCCTCCCTTCTCCCGTCCGACTGGCCGACCGGCCTCGGCCTCCTGCCGCCCCGCGAGACAGTGACGGCGGCCCTCGTCAGCGCCACGGCGACGCTCGCGCTCATCGCCGTCTTCGCCCGGCGCCTGCCGCTCGGCCGCCCTTCCGCGCCGGGAGCCGCCGAGGCGCCCTCCGCTGCGGGTGCCTGCGACTTCCTGCTCAACGGCTCGAGCGTGAAGCCGCTCAGCGAACCGGCCCGCGCGCTCCTCGATGATCTGGGTCAGTCGCCCTCGCGCATGGCCGCCCTTTCGGCGCATTTGTCGCGCGACTGCCCGGAGGTGCAGGCGAGGATCGAGGCGCTGGTGCTCTACGGCACGGGCTTTCGCGTCCATTGCACCCGGGCGGACGGTTCGGTCTACGAGGTGGTCGGACAGGCCCGTGGCGGATCGGGGCATCTCTCTATGCGTCAGCCGAGCGACGACGCCCGGGCCCTGCAGGAGGCACAGACCGCGCTCCAGCGCGCCGGCGAGGAGGCGCGCTTCCTGCGCGACGTGCTCGACGAGGCGCCGGTCCTCGCCTGGAGCCTCGCCCCGGATGGCCAGATCGCCTGGGCCAACGCCGCCTATCGCGAACGCTTCGACCCGGCGGCGGAAGGGCTCCCCGACCACCGCATCGCCAACGGCTTCGGCCATGTGCTCGACGAGGTGCCGCTGACCACCCGAGGCGACGAGAGCCGGCGCCGCGTCTCGGTCCCGGGGCGCGAGGACGGCGAGGCCCATTGGTACGAGATCTGCCAGAGCCCCGGCCCCGACGGCACCGCGATCGGCTATGCGCTGGAGGCCGACGACCTGGTGGCCGCCGAGGCGAGTCTGCGCCGCTTCGTCGAGACCTTGACCGAGACCTTCGCGCATCTGCCCATCGGGTTGGCCGTCTTCGACAAGAACCGGCGCCTCGGCCTCTTCAACCCCGCGCTCACCGATCTGGTGAAGATCGACGCGGTCTGGCTCGCCGGCCGGCCTTCGCTTCGCGACTTCCTCGAACGCCTGCGCGAGACGCGGCAGATGCCGGAACAGAAGGATTTCGCCGCCTGGCGGCGCAAGCTCGGCGAACTGGAGGAGGGCGCCCGCGACGGCACCTACGAGGAGAACTGGGTGCTGCCCTCGGGCAAGGTCTTCCGCGTCACCGGACGGCCGCATCCCCAAGGCGCGCTCGCCTTCCTCTTCGAGGACATATCGACCTCGATCATGCTCGAGCGCAAATACCGCTCGGAACTTGAACTCAGCCAGGCGACCCTGGACCGGCTGACCGAGGCCGTGGCGGTCTTCGATGCCTCCGGCAGCTTGGTCTTCGTCAATTCCGCCTTCGAGCAGCTCTGGGGCCTCGAACCGATGGAACGGCTCGACGGGCCGGGGGTGGGCGAGATGACCGGCCTTTGGGCGGCGCGCTGCGCCCCGAGCCCGGCCTGGGCGCGGCTCGCCGAATTCGCCACCGCCGCCGAAACCCGCGGCAGCTGGACCGCGCCCATCGCGATGCACGACGGCCGCGCGCTGCGCATGCTGGTTGCGCCCCTGCCCGACGCCTCGGCGCTCGTGCTCTTCCGCGACTTGACCGGCGAGGCGGCCGAGGAGGAGGGGCTTCGCGAAGATCTCCGGCGGGGCGGCGGGGATGCGGTAATCGAGGACCTCGCGCTCGAACAAATCCGGCTGCCCGTCGAGGCGGCGGTGCGCCAGGTGACGGCGGCGATCCCCTCCGTCTCGAATCCGGAGGCCTTCAAGGGCCTAAGCGCCGCAGCGCAGGCTCTCCGGGACGGCCTCGCCCGCTCGCGTGAGCTGCATGACCTCGCCCACGCACGCCCAAATGTCCTGGCCGGGCCGATCCCCGCCCTCGACCGGGCGCTGAAGGCCCGCGGGCTCGATGCCGAGATCCCCGCCGATGCCGCGCTCTGGCCCTCGGGGCTGCGGCGCGCGGCCGTGGCACTCTGCCTCGCCGCCGCGGACCGGGCGGCCACGGGTACTTCGCTCGGAATCGCCGTCTCCCGGTCGGCGGGAGCGGCCGAGATCACCATCACTGCCGAGACCACCGGCGAGTCCCCGAAGCCCGAAAGCCTCGGCTGCGCCCTGGCGCGGCGCATTGTCGAGGCCGGCGGTGGCCGGCTGGAGATCAGTGCGGCGGAAGGCCGCACCGCCTTCCGTGCCGCGTTGCCGGAGGGGCAGGGCGCTCCCGCCGAGGAGCCCGTCGCCCAGCGCGCCTGAGCGGAGGCGGCGCCGGGCCTTGCGCCGCCCCGCCGGGATTCCTAGAACGGCGCGCACGCGTGCACCAGGGACCAGACCCGGCTTGTCCATCCAGCTCGTTCTCGACGATGTCGCCGCCACCGAACGGCTGGCGCGTGCTCTCGCGCCGGGATTGCGCGCCGGCGATCTGGTGGCGCTCGACGGCGGACTTGGCGCCGGCAAGAGCACCTTCGCCCGCGCCCTGATCGCGGAACGCCTGGCCGCGACCGGCCGCGCAGAGGACATACCCTCGCCGAGCTACACGCTCGTCCAGACTTACGACCTTGGAGATTGCACACTCCGGCACGCGGACCTCTACCGCCTCTCCACCGCCGAGGAGCTCGCAGAGCTCGGCCTCGACGAGGCTTTCTCCGAGGCGATCTGCATCGTGGAATGGGCCGGCCGGCTCGGTCGCAGCCGCCCCCGCCGGGCGCTCGGGATCGAGCTCGCGTTCCTGCCCGGCGACGACGGCGCGCGTAGCGCGACTTTGGCCGCGTCGGGCGGTGGTTGGGACTGGCTTCCCGATGCCCTTCGCCGCGCCGGATGCGTTCCGGCATGACCCGCGAGGCGGCAACCGCGGCCTTCCTCGCCGAGGCCGGCTGGGCCCGGGCGAGGCGGGCGCCCCTGGCCGGCGACGCTTCGGCCCGGCGCTACGAGCGGCTTTCGCAGGGGGCGGCCCGGGCGGTCCTGATGGACATGCCGCCCGAAAGCGGGCTCGTTCCGCTGCCCTTCCTGCGGGTGACCGACTGGCTGCGCGGCGCTTGCTTCAGCGCGCCGGAGGTGCTGGCCGCGAACCCGCCGCAGGGGCTGGTGCTGCTCGAGGATCTGGGCGACGACACCTTCGCGCGGCTCTGCGCCGCCGACGCGACCCGCGCCGAGGCGCTCTACGGGGCGGCCATAGACGCGCTTGTCGCGCTCCAGCGCCTCGGTCTGCCGCCCGGCGATACAAACTGGGCCCCGCCGCCCTACGACATGACGCTTCTGCTGCGCGAGGCGCGGCTGGCGGTGGAATGGTATCTGCCCGCCGCCACCGGCGCTGCGCCCGGTGCCGAATGCGCGGCGCGCTTCGAGGCCCTCGCCGCGGAGGCCTTTGCGCCTTTGCTCGCGGCGCCGCCGGTGCCGGTCCTGCGCGACTACCATGCCGAGAACCTGATCTGGCTGCCCGCCCGCGCGGGGCATGCCCGCGTCGGCCTGCTCGACTACCAGGACCTGCTCGTGGGCCATCCGGCCTACGACGTGATCTCGCTTCTGGAAGACGCCCGCCGCGACATCGACGAGTGCCTTCGTGCGCGCATGCTCTCCCGCTACATCGCCGCCAGCGGCGCCGATCCGCACGATTTCTCCCTCGCCGCGCATACGCTCTCCGCGCAGCGCAACCTCAAGATCCTCGGCCTCTTCACCCGGCTTTGCCGCCGCGACGGCAAGCCGCGCTACCTCGACCTCCTGCCCCGCGTCTGGGGCCATCTGGCGCGCGACCTGGGCCATCCCGCGCTGGCGCCGCTTGCGGCCTGGGTCGGGGACACCCTGCCGCCGCCCGAACCCGCCGTGCGCGCCCGCATCGCGGCCCGTGCCGCATGACGCCCGGGGCGGTGATGATCTTCGCCGCCGGCCTCGGCACCCGCATGGGGGCACTGACCCGCGACCGGCCGAAGCCGCTGATCGAGGTCGCCGGTGTCTCGCTCCTCGACCGCGCCCTGGCGCTCGCTCGCGGTGCCGGCGTGGCGCGCATCGTCGTCAACACCCATGCCCATGCCAGGCAGATGCAGGCGCATCTCGCCCGTGCTGCGCCCGGGGCGCTGATCTCGCACGAGCCGGAGCTGCTGGAGACCGGCGGCGGCCTCGCCCGGGCGCTGCCGCTCCTCGACGCCGATCCGGTCTTCACGCTTAATGCCGACATGGTCTGGTCCGGCCCGAACCCGCTGACCGTGCTCGCCGCGACCTGGGATCCCTCGCGCATGGACGCGCTGCTCTGCCTCGTGCCGCGGGCCGAGGCCACCGGCCATGCCGGGCCGGGCGATTTCTTCGCCGCGCCGGACGGCGCCCTGGCCCGCCGTGGCGCCGCGCCCGCCGCCGATTTCGTCTATGCCGGGGCGCAGATCATCCGCGCGGGCGCGCTCGCGGGCCATGCCGGACCGGTCTTTTCGCTCAACCCGGTCTGGGACCGCCTGATCGCCGCGGGACGGCTCTTCGGCTGCGTCCACCGCGGCGCCTGGGTCGATGTCGGCCGGCCCGAGGGAATCGCGCTCGCCGAAGCCGCACTCGCCCGATGACGCTCTTCGCGCCCGGCCCCGGCCCTCGCGTCTTCGCGCTGCCGCCCGGCGCCGATTTCACCGCCGCATTGATCGAAGGCCTCGACGCCCGCCTCGCCGGCGCGCCGCCGGAGACCATGGCGCGGATCGAGATCTGGGTGAACACCCAGCGCGCGCGCCGCGCCTTGACGGAGGCCTTCGCCAATGGGCCCGCCCGACTTCTGCCGCGGATCCGCGCGCTCTCGGAACTCGCTGAGGATCTGCGCCTGCCGCTCGAGCTTCCGCCGGCGGGCCCGGCGCTGGCGCGCAAGCTCGAACTGGCGCGACTGGTCGCGGCGCTGCTCGCCGCCGAGCCGGGTCGTGCCGCGGAGACGGCGGTCTTCGACCTCGCCGACAGCCTGGCGCAGCTCCTCGACGACCTTGAGGGCGAGGGCATCGATCCCGCCGCGCTCCGGCGCATCGACGCAGGGGACCATGCCGCCCACTGGCAGCAGAGCCTGCGCTTTCTCGACATCCTCGTCACCCACGCCGCCGCCACGATCACCGGCGGCCAGGGCCGGCTCCGCCGCGTCGCCGAGGCCCTCGCCGCCGCCTGGGCGACGAACGCGCCTGCCGATCCGGTGCTCGTCGCCGGCTCCACCGGATCGCGCGGCGGCACGCGCGCCTTCATGGCGGCCGTGGCGCGGCTGCCGCAGGGCGCGCTGATTCTGCCAGGCCATGACCCCGCCTTGCCGGAGGCGGTCTGGCGGCGGCTCGGCGCGGGCGAGGCCGGCGCATTCGACCATCCCCAGCACGGCTTCCGCCGGCTGGCCGACAGCCTCGGCTTCGACGCCGGCGCGGTGGCGTCCTGGCACCCCGTCGCGCCGCCCGCGCCCGAGCGCAATGCCCTCGTCTCGCTGGCGCTCCGCCCCGCGCCGGTCACTGACCAGTGGCGCCAGGAGGGCAGGGGGCTCGCTGGCTCCCTCGCGGCCGCGACCGACGGGCTGACTTGGATCGACGCGCCCGACGCCCGCGCCGAGGGCCGCGCCATCGCGCTGGCGCTGCGCGACGCCGCCGCGGAGGGCCTGCGCGCCGCACTTGTCACCCCGGACCGCACGCTGGCACGAAGGGTCACCGCGGAGCTCGACCGCTGGGGCATCATCCCCGACGACAGCGCCGGCCGCCCGCTGGGCCTCGTTCCGCCCGGTGTGCTCCTGCGCCATCTCGCCGGGCTCGCCGGGGAACCGCTCGACCCCGCGACGCTGCTCGCGCTCCTCAAGCATCCGCTGGTGACGAGCGCGCCCGGCGCACGCGCCGGCCATGCCGCCCTCACCGCGCGGCTCGAGCTCGAACGGCTGCGCGGCGGGCCGCCGGTGGTGGACTGGCCCGCCCTGCGCGACTGGGCGGCCGAGGGTCCGGAGCAGGCCGCGCCCTGGATCGCCTGGCTCGAAGGCGCGCTCAGGCCTCTCGCGACGGCCGGGCCCCGCCCGCTCGCCGCTCATGTGGCAGCCCAGGTCGCGGCGGCGGAAAGCCTCGCCGCCGGACATCAGGCGGGCGGCGAGCACGGGCTCTGGGCAAAGGAGGCCGGCGCGCGGGCCCGGGCACTGATGGAAAGCCTCGCCGCGGCGGGCGCGGCCTTCGGTCCGATGTCGCCGGCGCAATACCGTGCGCTCCTGCAATCCGAGATGGCGGCGCGCGACGTGCCGGAAGAGGCGGTCGTCACCGATGCCGGCATCGCCATCTGGGGCACGCTCGAGGCCCGGGTGCAATCCGCCGACCTGGTGATCCTCGGCGCGCTCAACGAGGGCATCTGGCCGCGGATCCCTGGCGCCGATCCGTGGCTTAACCGCGGCCTTCGGCTCGCCCTGGGCCTTCCGAGCCCCGAGCAATCGGTCGGCCTCGCCGCGCACGACTTCCAGCAGGCGATCGCCGCGCCCCGCGCCATCGTCTCGCGCGCCGCCCGCGACGCCGAGGCACCCACCGTGCCCTCGCGCTGGCTCCTGCGGCTGGAGAACCTGATGCTCGGCCTCGGGGAAGAGGGCAGGGACGCTTTGGCCGCCACCCGGCGCCGCGGGGACGTGCTGCTCGCGCGCGCGGCCGATCTCGACCGGCCGGCAGCTCCGCTCGCCCCGACCCGCCGGCCCTCGCCCCGCCCGCCGGCCGCGGCCCGGCCCGACGCGCTCTCGGTCACCCAGGTCGAGACGCTGGTGCGCGACCCCTATGCGATCTACGCGCGCAAGGTGCTCGACCTCGTGGCCCTCGATCCGCCGGGGCGCGCTGCCGACGCTTTGACTCGCGGCAGTGCGCTCCACGATGCACTCGACGCCTTCGTCGCGGCGACGGAAGCCGGGCTCCCTCCCGACGCCGCCGCGGTCTTCGCCGAGACCCTGCGCGAGAGCCTCGCCCGAAACGCGCCCTGGCCAGCGGTGCGCGCCATCTGGACCGCCCGGCTCGACCGGGTCGCGGCGTGGTTTCTCGCCGGGGAGGAGGAACGCCGCGCCCGCGCCCGCCCGCTCGCCCGCGAGGTCCGCGGCCGGCTCGCGCTCGCCGGGCTCGCCCGGCCTTTCGCGGTGACGGCCAAGGCCGACCGCATCGACCGTGCCGGGGACGGGCGCTTCGCGATCTACGACTACAAATCCGGCGGACTGCCCTCCCGGGCGGAGGCCGACGCCTTCCACCTGCAGCTACCGCTGGAAGCCGCCATCCTCGCCGCCGGGGGCTTCGAGGACCTGCCCGCGGGCCCCGTCTCCCGGCTCGAACTGATCGGCCTCGGCAGTCGCAAGACGCTTTCCCTCGACGCCGATCCCGCCGCCATCTCCGAAACCCTCGACCGCCTGCGCCAGCTGATCGCCACCTATCAGAATCCCGCCACCGGCTTCACCGCCCGCCTCCGCCCACAGCGCCTGAGCTACGCGAGCGACTACGACCACCTCTCGCGCCACGGCGAATGGTCCGACGGCGACGCGACGGAGGATGTGTCGTGAGCGAGGCCGCCGCCCGCCAGAATCGCGCCGCCTCCCCGGAGCGCTCCAGCTGGGTCGCAGCCAATGCCGGCTCGGGCAAGACCACCGTGCTCACCAACCGCGTTGCGCGGCTGCTGCTCGCCGGAACCGATCCCGCGCGCGTGCTCTGCCTCACCTATACCAAGGCCGCCGCCTCGGAGATGCAGTCCCGGCTCTTCCGGACCCTCGGCGCCTGGGCGATGCTCGACGACGCGCCGCTGGCGGCGGAACTCGCCAAGCTCGGCGAGCCGGTGGGTGCGATGCCGCCCGCGCGCCTCGCCCAGGCCCGCACGCTCTTCGCCCGGGCGCTGGAAACCCCCGGCGGGCTGAAGATCCAGACGATCCACGCCTTCTGCGAGGCGCTCCTGCGGCGCTTCCCGCTGGAGGCGGGCGTCGCACCGCAGTTCAGCGTGCTGGACGACCGGGCGGCACGGACGCTGCGCGAAACCCTGCTCGATGCCCTGGCCGAGCGCGAACCGGATGTCCTCGCCGACCTCGCGGCGAATCTCGGCGGCGACGACCCCGACCCGCTCCTACGTGAGATCGCCCGCAACCGCGCGGCCTTCGAACGGACTTTCGACCCGAAGGCGCTCGCCCGGGCCCTCGGCGCCGATCCCGCCCTGTCACCGGAGATCCTGCTCGGCGAGACCTTCCTGCCCGACGACGCCGATCTCCTCGCCGCGCTGGTTCCGCACCTCGAGGCATCGGGGAAGAATGACACGAAGCTTGCCCAGGCCTTCCGTGCCGTCCTCGCGGAGCGGGATGCCGCCGGACGCCTCGCCCTGCTCGAATCGGCCCTGCTCACCGGCCAGACCGCCAAGGTTCCCTTCGCCGCCAAGATCGGGACCCTGCCGACCAAGGCGGTCCGCGCGGCAAATCCCGGCCTTTCGGCCGCGCTCGACGCGCTGATGCGCCGCGTCGAGGACGCGCGTCCGCGCCGCCTCGCCGGCGAGGCCTTCGCGCGATCCGCCGCGCTCAACCGCTTCGCCCGCCGCTGGCACGCGGTTCTCGACGGGCGCAAGGCCGCCCTCGGCCTGCTTGATTTCGACGACATGATCGCGCGCAGCGCCGCGCTGCTCGCCGATCCTGCCACCGCGTCTTGGGTGCTCTGGAAGCTCGATGGCGGGCTCGAGCACATCCTCGTGGACGAGGCGCAGGACACGAGCCCGGCGCAATGGCAAGTAGTGCGCGCGCTCTCCGAGGAATTCTTCGCAGGCGAAGGCGCGCGCGACCGCGAGCGCACCGTCTTCGTGGTCGGCGACGAGAAACAGTCGATCTACAGCTTCCAGGGCGCCGACCCGGCGGCCTTCGGCGACATGCGGGCGCATTTCGAGGCGCGGCTGGCGGCCATGGGCCGCGAGCTCCAGGATTGCGCCCTGATCCATTCCTTCCGCTCCGCGCCGCAGATCCTTGCCTTGGTGGATGCGGTCTTCGGCGGCCGCGCCGGCATGGGTACCGGCGGGGCCCCCACCCATGCCGCCATCGACCCCGCGCGGCCGGGCCGCGTCGAGCTCTGGCCATTCCTGCCGAAGCCCGAGAAGCCGGAGCAGACGGACTGGTGGCTGCCCGTCGATGCCCGGAGCGCTGATGATCCGGTCGAAATCCTCACCAGGCAGATCGCCGAGCGGATTGCCGGCTGGATCGCCGACGGCCAGCTGCTACCGGGCGAGAACGGTGCCCGCCCGATCCGCGCCGGCGATGTGATGATCCTCGTGCAGCGCCGCTCCGCGCTCTTCCACGCTGTCATCCGCGCGCTGAAGCGCGAGGGCGTGGCGGTCGCCGGGGCCGACGTGCTGCGCATGGGCGGCGAGCTGGCGGTCAAGGACCTGCTGGCGGCGCTCCGCGTCGCCGCCACCCCCGGCGACGACCTCTCGCTCGCGGCGCTCCTGCGCAGCCCGCTCGGCGGCATCAGCGAGGACGGCCTCTTCGAGATCGCCCATGGCCGGTCGGGCAGCCTCTTCGCCGCCCTGCGCCGCCAGCCGCCGGAGCGCCACGCGCCGGTGCGGGCCATGCTCGACGATCTGCGCGACCAGGCGGATTTTCTGCGGCCCTTCGAGCTTCTGCAGCGCATCCTCCTTCGCCATGACGGGCGGCAGAACCTCGTCGCCCGGCTCGGGCCCGAGGCCGAGGACGGGATCGACGCGCTGCTCGACCAGGCGCTGGCCTACGAGAGTGCCGAGGCGCCGAGCCTCACCGGCTTTCTCGCCTGGATCGACCAGGACGAATTCCAGGTCAAGCGCCGCAGCGAGGAGGGCGCCGACCAGGTGCGGGTGATGACCGTGCACGGCGCCAAGGGGCTGGAGGCGCCGGTGGTCATCCTGCCCGACACCGCCGCGCGGCAGGAGGGGCGCAACGCACCGGAAATCCTGCTTCTGCCGGAGGGAACGGCGGTCCGTCGCATGGCGGCCGATACGACGCCCCCCCCGCTCGCCAAGGCGGAGGCGGAGCGCCGGGACCGCGCCCGCGCCGAGAACATGCGCCTGCTCTACGTCGCGCTCACCCGGGCGCGGAGCTGGCTGATCGTCTGCGGCGCCGGGACCGCGCCGAAGGCAGACAGCGACGCCTGGCATGCCCTTGTCGCGGAAGCGATTGAAGATCTCGCGCCGGAGCGCATCGCCGGGCCGGAGGGCGAGACGCTGATTCTCGGCGACGACTGGCCCTGCGCCGCCACGCCTCCCGAACCTGCGGCCCTCGCGCCAGCGGCGGCGGCTCCCCTCGCGCCGCTGCCGCCGCGGCCGATGCCGCCGCGGCCCCTCGCACCCTCGGCGCTTGGCGGCGAGCACGTGCTGGCGGGCTCCGGCGCCCCGGAGGATCCCGAGGCGAAGCTCCGCGGCGAGGCGATCCACCGCCTGCTCGAATGCCTGCACGACCGCGACCCGGCGGAGCGAGCGGAAATCGCCGCGCGGCTGCTGCCCGACATGCCCGACCGCGAGATCCTGCTTGCGGAGGCCGCCGGGCTGCTCGACGCCCCCGGCCTCGCTTCCGTCTTCGGTCCCGGCTCGCTCGCCGAGGTCGAGATCTGCGCGCCGGTGCAGGAACTCGGGGGCGCGCGCATTCTCGGGCGCATCGACCGGCTGGTCGTCGCGGCGGAGGAGATCCTCGCCGTCGATTTCAAGAGCAACCGCGCCGTTCCGGACGCCCCCGAATCGGTGCCGGAGGGCATCCTGCGGCAGATGGGCGCCTATCGCGCCGCGCTCACCGCCCTCTGGCCCGACCGCCCGGTCGAAACCGCGATCCTCTGGACCCGGACCGGCGCGCTGATGCGGCTTCCCGCCGGTCTTGTCGCGGCGGCGGTGGCCCGCGCCGCCGACCTTGACCCGGCCCTGCGGCGTTCATAGGTTCGCTCGGACAGCGCAATGCAAGGAGACACACCGATGACTTTGGTCAAGGTGACGGACGTGACCTTCCAGGACGAGGTGCTCGGCTCCGACGTTCCCGTTCTGGTAGATTTCTGGGCGGAATGGTGCGGCCCCTGCCGCCAGATCGGCCCGGCACTGGAGGAGCTTGCCTCCGAATACGAGGGCAAGATCAAGATCGCCAAGGTGAATGTGGACGAGAACCCCGGCCTACCCGCCCAGTTCGGCGTGCGCGGCATCCCCGCGCTCTTCATGTTCAAGGGCGGCGAACTGGTCTCCAACCGCACCGGCGCCGCGCCCAAGGCGAGCCTCAAGGGCTGGATCGACGAGACCGTCTGAACGTTCCGTTCGCGACGGCGGCCGGTCCCAACTTGGGACCGGCGGCAACTATTTGATATAGAACAACATTCAGGCTCATCGAGCCGTCGGCGGCCCCGCGGGCAGGTGGCGGCTTACCCGGCTCCTGCCGCGCGGCGCCATTCTGCGGGCGATACACCGACCGTTCGCTTGAAGCTGCGGCTGAACGCCGCCTCTGACCCGTAGCCGACCTCGAAGGCGACCGCGCCCACCGTCGCATCGCCGTCGGCGAGCAGCCGTGCCGCGCGCTGCATGCGCCAGCGGGCGAGGTATTGCATCGGCGGCAGCCCGACCAGCCCGGCGAAGCGCGCCGCCAGCACCGAACGCGAGACGCCCGCCTCCCGCGCCAGCGCCCCGAGCGTCCAGGCCGCCTGCGGCCGCGCGTGCAGCGCCGCCAGCGCTCGCCCGATGCCCGGGTCGCGCAGCCCCGCGAGCCAGCCGGTCTCGCCCTCTGGCAGGGCCTCCAGATGCCGCCGGATTGCCTCGATGAAGAGCAGTTCGCTCAGCCCCAGGCGCAGGCTGGCCCCGCCCGTGCGCTCGCGCTGCATCTCGGCGAGCGTCAGATCCACCAGCCGGTCCAGCAGGTCGGCGCCCCCGGCGCGGCGCCGGATCCGCAGGAGCCGCGGAAGCTGCGCCAGCAACGGGTTGAAGGGCCGGGAATCGCAGCCGAGGAAGCCGCAGACGAAGCGGGCCGGCGGGTCGCCGCCGCCGCCCTCGCGCACCACGAAGGGCAGCCGTCCCGCGGCCATCTCGCGGAAGAACCGCAGCGTGCCCTCGCGGTCGAATTCCGGCTCGGTGGCGGGGGCGCTCTCGATCCGGTAGGCGTCCCCATGCGGGATGACCAGGATGTCCCCGGTGTCGAAGGCCATGCGCGGCCCGCCGGGCACCGAAGCGAAGCCGCTGCCCTCGACGGCGATATGGTAGGAGATCAGGTGCCGCGCCCGGCGGAACAGGATCGCGCGATAGGCCTCGGTCTCCGGCACGTCCACGCACCAGGGCGCGGTCGCATCGACCAGGAAGAAGAGCGCGCCCCCGAGCCGCACATTGCGCAGCACGTCCGAGAGCGGGTCCTGCCCCCCGGCCCAGGCCGGAGGATCCGCCTCGCCGGACGATCGGGCAGGACTGCCGGACATGCGGTCATGGCCCTCGGTCATGCCCGAGCATAGCCTGTGACGCGACAACGCAGCAATGGAGGCACGCCATGGACGACGCCGCGACCGGCCAGGTCTCGACCGCGGCCGCCGAGATCTACGAGGATTTCTTCATTCCGGCCCTCTTCGGCCAGTTCGCCGCACCCGCCGCCGAGGCGGCCCGTGTCGCGCCGGCGGCTTCGGTGCTCGACGTCGCCTGCGGCACCGGCGCGCTGACTCGCGCGCTGGCGCATCGCGCCGGCCCGCAGGGCAGGGTGGTCGGGCTCGACCGCAACCCCGGCATGCTCGCAGTGGCACGCCGCGCCGCTCCCGGGATCGAGTGGCGTGAAGGCCGCGCCGAACGCCTGCCCTTCGACGATGCGGCCTTTGACGCGGTGACCTGCCAGTTCGGCCTGATGTTCTTCGAGGACCGCACGGCGGCGCTGCGACAGATGTGGCGCGTGCTGCGCCCCGGTGGGCGGCTGGTGGTCACGGTCTGGGACGACGTGGCGCATTCCCCGGGCTATGCCGCGATGCTCGCCCTGCTCGAGCGGCTCTTCGGCGTCGAGACCGCCGCAGGCTTGCGCGCGCCTTTCGTGCTGGGAGACCCGGTGGGTTTCGCCGCCGAGTTCGCGGCGGCGGAGATCCCCGGCGCCGCCCTGGAAACTCTGTCGGGAACCGCCCGCTTCCCCTCTATCGCCGATTGGGTGCATACCGACATCAGGGGTTGGACGCTCGCCGACGCCATCGACGATGCGCAATACGCCCGCCTGCAGGAGGCCGCCCGCGACGCGCTTGCCGGCTTCGAGGCGGCCGACGGCAGCGTTGCTTTCGCCGCGCCGATCCATCTCGTGGTGGCGCGGAAGGCGTGAGACCGGGCCTCAGGCCCGCCGCCGGATCAGCATCGGGCCGTAGAGCAGGACGAAGCCGAAAAAGCCCGCGCACCAGCCGATGCCGGCAAGGGTCAGCAGCGGCACGGACCAGCCCGGCACTAAAGCGGCGGCGATGCGCAGGAGTGCGGCCAGCGCCACGGCGAGATAGACGGCGACCGTCGTGGGCGGCGCGGTCAGCGCATGCCCGGTGTGGCCGCGCGTCGCGCGGGTCATGACCGCCAGCGTCATCAGCCCGATCGCGCCGACCGCCCAGCCATGGAGCCCGGCCATCTCCAGCCCGAAATCCGCCTTGAGCACGCCGGCGCCGGAGAGAAGGAAGCCCAGCGGCACGAAGCCATAGGCGAGGTGCAGTACCCAGACCAGCGCCTCCGGGCCGGTCCGCCACGGCAGCCAGCGCGCCTGCCGCACAAGGTGCAGCGCGCCTCCTGCGATCAGGAGGAGACCCGCCGCCCGCGTCGGACCCGGTGCCATCGGCAGGAGCGCCCAGAGCAGGAGGCCCAGCGCGCCGCCCGCGATCACGAATGCATCGAACCGGTTGAACGGCACCGGCAGCTCGCCCGGTTCCCGGCGCTTGAGCCAGTTGGTGGTGAAGCTCGGGACGATCCGCCCGCCAATCAGGGTGATGAGAAAGACCGTGATCGCGATGCCGAGCCGGTCGCCGCGGACCGGGGCGCCGCCCTGCAGCAGTTCGGCGTGAAAGAGCGCCTGCGCGATCCCGAGCAGGATCACCGCGCCGAGCACCGGCAGGTTGCGCCAGTTGCGCCCGGCGAGGATCTCGCGGCCGAGAAAGACCGCGAGCGTCACCGGGAAGGCGGTGGCGAGCGCCGCCACGAAGGCGCCGGGCAGCAGGCCGGCCGCGGCGACGGCGAGGCGTCCCGCCAGCCAGACCGCGACGAGCCCGAGGAGCGGCCAGCCGACCACCGGAAGCCGCCCCGTCCAGTTGGGCACCGCCGTGAGGAGGAAGCCCGCGACCACCGCCGGGACGAAGCCGAAGACCAGCTCATGCGCGTGCCAGGCCAGCGGCGGCCAGTCCCCCGGCGAGGCCATGGCGCCGGTCAGCACCAGCAGCCAGACGAGGACCACCGTCGCGGCATAGGCGCCGCCGATCAGGAAGAAGGGGCGGAAGCCGAAGCTGAGCAGTGCCGGGCCGCGCCAGGCCCTCATGCGCTGCATGGTCGTCGGAACCCGGTCCCGGGACGGGGAGGGCTCGCCCCTCGTGCGGTCGGCAGGCGGCATCGGCGCGGCTCCCTGCGCGTCGCCGGGACGGCCGGCGACAGAAGGGCACCGCCGGCGTTCCGGCAGTGCCCCCAGCCTCTTGCCCGCTCGCCCGATGCGCGTCAAGCCGAGCGCCGAGGGGCGCCCGGCACGGCAGTGCGGGTCAGTGGAACCCGGCCGAATCCGACCGGTCGTGCGCCCGCCGCGCGGCGTCTCCCATCAGCACGTAGTGGAAGAGCCCGCCCAGGGCCGCGCCGATGATCCAGCCGAAGCCGGTGAGCGCGGCCAGCGCCGGAACCCAGACCGTCGCCACCGAGAACACCGCCGCGGCGGCGAAGGCATAGATTGCCTTGCGGTTCCAGCCGGCATCGTAGTGATAGGCGCCGGAGGGATCCTGGGTGAAGAGATCCTGCAGGTTCACCTTGCGCTTGCGCACCAAGTAGTAGTCGGCGACCAGGATGCCGTAGAGCGGCGCCAGCACTGCGCCCAGCGTGTCCACGAAGCCGGCGATGCCGATTTGGCTGATCACCGTCACCCAGAGCGCGCCGATGAAGAAGGCGATCACGGCGGTGATGATGCCGCCCATCTTGGCCGTGATCTTCGACGGCGCGAGATTGGCGATGTCATAGGCCGGCGGGATGAAGTTCGCCACGAGGTTGATGCCGACCGTGGCCGCGAAGAAGGTGATCGCCGCGATCACCGTCAGCCAGATGTTGTCCACCCGATCGACGATATCGGCCGGATTGGTCAGCTTCTCGCCGAAGATCACGACGGTGCCGGCGGTGATGAAGAGCGCGATGAAGGAGAAGAACGCCATCGAGACCGGCAGGCCCCAGAAGTTCCCGCTGCGCATCTGCCCCTCGGACTTCACGAAGCGCGAGAAGTCGCCGAAATTGATCACCACCGCGGCGAAATAGGCGATCATCGTGCCGACCACGGCGATGAAGCTCGCCACGGTGCTGCGCTCCGCTTCGCCAGACGACTGGAAGATGTTGCCGACCTCGGTCAGAAGCGCCCCGCCGGCCTTCCACCAGATCACGATCAGGAGCGCGATCATCACCGCATAGACGAAGGGACCGGCCCAGTTGAGGAACTTGCCGACCCATTCGATGCCCATCATGAAGAGCCCGACCTGGAAGACGCAGACGATAATGTAGGAGATCCAGCCCATGGTCGTCATGCCGAGGAACTGTGCCCCGTCCTGCCCGCCGAACAGCGAATGCAGCAGGAGCGCCACCGCCGTCGAGGCGAAATAGGTCTGCACCCCGTACCAGAAGATCGCGACGATGCCGCGGATCGTCGCCGGGAATTTCGCCCCCTGCACGCCCATGGCGACGCGCGCCATCACCGGATAGGGCACGCCGTATTTCACGCTGGGCCGCCCGGTGAGGTTCACCAGCCACATCACGATGAAGCCGGCCACCACGATCGCGGCGAAGGTCAGCCACCCGTTCAGCCCGTATGAGATGAACAGCGACGCCGCCAGGGTGTAGCCGAAGAGGCTCTGGATGTCGTTGTTCCAGACGTTGAAGATCTCGAAGGCACCCCAGTGCCTCTTTTCCGGCGACAGGGGCGCGAGATCCTCGTTCCATAGCTCCCCGTCGTGCACTTCGATATCGTAATTCATCCCGGTCACTCTCGTCTCTCCAGCTGGTATTATGGGGTATTCCAGAGGCGAAGTTCGCTGCACTTCGCCTCTGTTCTTACAAGACGCTACGCCCATCGGGCGTAGCGTGGAAGCGGCAATTCCGGGCCGCGCGCCGATTTTACGCGTATTTGGTCTCGTGGATGCGCACCCGTGGCTTGGGCGCGTAGCCGGCGAAGGCGCCGGCGTAGGGTTTCGGAAGCGGGTGGGCGAGGTCGCCGTGCTTGCTCGTGCCGAGGCCGCATCCGACCAGCGCCTCGACCATCTTGGTCGCGATGGTCACGCCGTCGATGACCGGGATGCCGATGTCGGCTTCGATGGCCTTGGCGAGATCGGCCATGCCGCCGCATCCGAGAACGATCGCGCCGGAGCCGTCCTCGTCGCGGGCGCGCAGGCATTCCTCGGTGATGATGCGGCGCGCATCCGAGCCTTCGTCCTCCAGGGCCAGCACCTCGAGCTCGCAGGCACGGATCGCGCGGCAGAAGTGGTCCATGCCGTAGGCGTGGGCCAGGTGCTCGGCGATGATCTTGGTACGGCCGAGGGTCGTCACGACCGAGAAGCCGGTCGCGATGAAGGAAGCCGCATGCATGGCCGCCTCGGCGATGCCGAGCACCGGGCCGGTCGCGACCTCCCGGGCGGCGAGCAGCCCCGGATCGCCGAAGCAGGCGATGACGTAGCCGTCGACGCCCTCGGCCTCGCCACGGTAGATCTCCTCGAGCAACGCCATCCCGCTGACGGCTTCGTCGTAATGGCCCTCGATCGAGACGGGGCCGTTCTCGGGATTGACGGCGATGATCTCGGTGCCGGGAGCCGCGACCGACCGGGCGGCCTCGCCGATCTTCGCCGTCATGGAGGCGGTGGTGTTCGGGTTGATGACCTTGATGCGCATTTCGTTCTTTCCTTGTTCTGGCTTGGGGAGGCCGCCCCGTGAAGGGGCGGCGAGAGGGTCAGGCGCGGAAACGCTGCGCCGGACCCCAGTGCTGCATAAGCAGCCAGTAGGTCAGGCCCGCGGGGATCAGGCTGGCGTACCAGGAGATCGACGAGAAGGTGAGCGCGACCGCGGCGCCGATCAGCGACGCGATGACCGCGGCCCAGTTCACGCCGCTGTACGGGCCCGCCTCGTCGTAGAACTTCTCGACGTCGAGGGTCTGGCGCCGGATCACGTAGTAGTCGACCACCATCACCGCGAAGATCGGACCGAGGAAGGCCGAGTAGGTCTGCACGAAGAGCTGCAGGCCGGCGGCGCTCTCTTCCTGGACGAGCTTCCAGGGGAAGGTGGCGAAGGCGAGGAAGCCGACGATCACGGTCGCGACCCTGAACGGCAGCTTGAAGACGTCCATGAGCACGTAGGTCGGCGGGATCACGTTGTTCAGGACGTTGGTGGTGACCTGCGCGAAGATGATG
Source organism: Rhodovulum sp. (assembly GCA_020637615.1). Lineage (GTDB taxonomy): Bacteria > Pseudomonadota > Alphaproteobacteria > Rhodobacterales > Rhodobacteraceae > Amaricoccus. Next base: position 114,673 of record JACKKC010000003.1, on the reverse strand, counting down.
AAGAGCAGGGTCACGATCAGGAGCGGCGTGTTGTCGACGGCGCTCGAGAACACCTGGATCGTGTCGGTGATGCCGGTCGCGCCGGTCACCATCAGGCCGATCAGGCCCATGAACAGCGTCACCGGACCGATCGACATCGCATAGATCGTCGTCAGCAGGCCGCGGCTCGATCCGTGAACGTGCTCCCGGGAGTAGTCGCTGACGTTCAGGATCATCGTCGAGTAGATGCCGAGGAAGAGCATCGTCGCTCCCCAGAACGGCAGTCCCCAGGTGCCCTCGATGTTCACGAGGTTGTTCGTGATCTCATCGCCGAAGCGGATGATGACGTTGACGAACATGTAGGCGAGCGAGCAGAGGATGAAGACGGCGCCGATGTTCTCGAGCCATTTGATCCCCTGGAAGCCCAGCACGCTCAGTGCGGTCTGCAGCAGCTGGAACGTGATGAACCAGAACACGATGTTGTCGAAGCCGAAGAGCAGCACCGAGATCGCGTTCAGGGCGCCGGCGCCGATCCAGCTTTGGAAGCCGAACCACACGATCGCCGGAAAGGCGCGCACGAGGCCCGGGAACCGGGTGCCCGTGAACCCGAAGGCGCTGCGGGCCTGCACCATGAACGGGATGCCGTACTTGTAGCCGGCGGCGCCGTTGATCATCAGCGCGAGGCCGATGATGAAGCAGCCGATCAAGATCGCGACGGTCGCCTGGGTCAGGTTCAGGATGCCGACGATCGACGAGCCCATGGTGAAGGTCCCGATCGAGACGCAGCCGCCCATCCATGCGAAGAGATAGGACCAGCGACCCATGATCCGGGTCTGCTGTGGAGCGAGGGATTCCTCGCCAGCGGCCTTGTGGCCGTGAGCGGCCGCGGCCGCTTGGTCTTCAATTTGTGCAGTGGACATGCCTTCGATGCCTCCAAGTCCGGTTTCAGTTCCGATCAGCCCCCCAGATGAGGCCTTGCATCTCAGCCTCTGAAGCGCTACGTAAAATGTTACGTGGGATTTGATCAGACATACAGGTCGGAAACATGCGAAGGACCTTCAGGGACTTTTTGAAGATCGAGCCGAGGGAGGATGATCGATGAACAGGGAAGCGCGAGTCGGTGATGCGCTGCTGGCCGATCAGGCCTATGCCCGGCTGATCGAGCTGCTGCGCTCCGGCGAGCTGCGCAGCAGCCAGTTCGTCTCGATGCCGGAACTGGTCGAGGTGCTCGACCTGCCGCTCGCCGCCACGCGCGAGGCGGTCAAGCGAGCCGATGCCCGCGGGCTGGTGGACATCCTGCCCAAGCGCGGCGTCCTGGTGATGGGCGCCGGTCCGGAGACGACCCGGGACTGCCTCGATCTGCGCGCGCTCCTGGATTCGGAGGGCGCGCGCCGGCTGGTGCGCACCGGCGCGGAGCTGGATCTCGAGGCCTTGCGCGCGACCCATCTGGCGCTGATAGAGGATGCCGAACGCGCCATGACCCCCGATCTGCCCCGGCGTGCGATCGTCACCGACCTCAGCCTGCATGACGCCCTGGGGGCCTGTCTCGGCAATCCGCTGGCCCGCGACGCCTACAACGTCAACCGCGACCGGATCGCGGTGATCCAGAACACCCGCCCCTTCCTGCCCGACCGCATCGTGCCGGCGATGCGCGAGCACCTGGTCATCATCGAGGCGCTGGCCCGCCGCGACGCGGAGGCCGCGGTCTCGGCCATCGAGCTGCACTACCGGGAGACGCTGCGCTGGTGGGGCGTCCTCCTCTGACCGCCCGCAAAGTCGCCGGGTCGGGTCAGCGGGCCGGTTACCCGTTCTCGCGCAGCACCTGCCCGGCGAGATAGAGCGAGCCGCAGATCAGGATACGCGCGCCGGGATCGGCGGAGGCGATCTCGCGCACCGCCGCGGCCAAGCTGGTGGCGGGGCGGGCCCGGAGCCCCGCGGCCGCCGCCGCCGCGACGGTCTGGTCGGCGCGCAGCGTCGCCGCCTCGCCGGGAATGTCGACGCCCGCGAGATCTTCAGCGCACACCGCCAGCGGTGCGAGGAAGCCCGCCACGTCCTTGGTGTTGAGCATGCCGCAGACCAGATGCAGCGGTCGCGGCCGCAGCCGGCCCAGAGCCTCGGCAAGCGCGATGCCTGCGGCCGGATTGTGGCCGCCGTCGAGCCAGAGCTCCGCCGCCCCCGCGGCCTCCACCAGCGGCCCGTGGCGCAGCCGCTGCAGCCGCGCCGGCCAGACCGCCCCGGTCATGGCCGCGGCACAGCCCGCTTCGCCGGCCCCGAGCCCGCGCAGCACGGCGAGCGCCATGCCGGCGTTCTCCACCTGGTGCCGCCCGATCAGCCCCGGCAGCGGCAGGTCGATCAGCCCCGCGCCGTCCTGGAAGGCGAGCCGGCCGTGTTCCTCCCACACCTGCCACTCCATGCCCTCGGCGACGAGCGGCGCGCCCACGGCGTCCGCCCGCGCCACGATCGCGTCCCAGGCCTCGGCCGCTTGCGCGCCGACGACGCAGGGCACGCCCGCCTTGAGGATGCCTGCCTTCTCGAAGGCGATCTGCGGCAGGGTGTCGCCGAGATACTGCTGGTGGTCGAGCGAGACCGGGGTGATGACGCAGGTCCGCGGCCGGTCGATCAGGTTCGTCGCGTCGAGCCGCCCGCCGAGCCCGACCTCGAGCAGCACCCAGTCCGCCGGCGTCTCGGCCATGGCGAGCATCGCCGCCGCGGTGGTGATCTCGAAGAAGGTGATCGGCGCGCCGCCGTTCGCCTCCTCGCAATGCTCCAGCAGCGCCAGCAGCCGCTCCTCGGAGATGAGCTCGCCCGCCAGCCGGATGCGCTCGTGGAACCGCGCCAGATGCGGCGAGGTATAGACATGGACCCGCGCGCCGCCCGCCTCGAGCCCGGCGCGGATCATGGCGATGGTCGAGCCCTTGCCGTTGGTCCCGGCCACGTGGATCACCGGCGGCAGCCGCCGCTCGGGATGGCCCAGCGCGGCCAGCAGGCGCTCCACCCGGCCGAGCGTCAGGTCGATGATCTTGGGATGCAGCGACATCAGGCGTTCGAGAACGCGGTCGCTCCCGGGGGTCATGGCACGGCGGCGGGCTCGGGCGTCTCGGCCGGCGCCGGCAGGTCGCCGTGGGCATAGGGCGGCTCGCCGGTCAGGAGCCGCAGCAGCGTGCCGAGCTCGTCGCGCATGTCCTTGCGCGCCACCACCCGGTCGAGCATGCCGTGGTCGAGCAGGTATTCGGCGCGCTGGAAGCCCTCGGGCAGGGTCTCACGGATGGTCTGCTCGATCACCCGCGGCCCGGCGAAGCAGATCAGCGCGCCCGGCTCGGCGATCTGGATGTCGCCGAGCATGGCGTAGCTCGCGGTGACGCCGCCGGTCGTGGGGTGGGTGAGCACCACCACGTAGGGAAGCCCGGCCTCCTTCAGCATCGCCACTGCCACGGTTGTGCGGGGCATCTGCATCAGGCTGAGGATGCCCTCCTGCATGCGCGCCCCTCCCGCCGCCGCGAAAAGCACCAGCGGGCATTTCTGCTTCACCGCGCGCTCCGCCGCCGCGACGATGGCATTGCCCACATGCATGCCCATCGAGCCGCCCATGAAGCCGAAGTCCTGCCCGGCGCAGATCACCTTCAGCCGGCCGATATCGCCCTCGGCGACCAGCATCGCTTCTTCCTCGCTGGTCTTGCGCCGCGCCTCGCGCAGCCGGTCGGGATATTTCTTCTGGTCGCGGAAGCCGAGCGGGTCGGCCAGCGGCTTGGGAACGGGGATCTCGACGAAGATGCCGCCGTCGAAGAGCGTCCGGAAACGATCGCGCGGGCTGATCGGCATGTGATGCCCGCAATTGGTGCAGACGTTGAGCGCCTCGGCCAGTTCGCGGTGGAACAGCATCGTGCCGCATTCGTCGCATTTCACCCAGAGGTTCTCGGGAACCTCGCGGCGCGTGAAGAGCGAGTTGATCTTCGGACGGACGTAGTTCGAGATCCAGTTCATGCGCGGGGAGGTCTCCGGGCGGCTGACCTCGCCTAACTAGAGTTCACCTGCAGCATTTGCAATCGCCGCCGCTCTGCCGGCCAGGGTGATTGCTTCCGGAGCCTGTCGTTCCCGGTACGACTTTCCCGCCACGAAAAAGAGGGCAGTGGCCGTCCCGGGTGGGATGGCGGCACTGGGCGTGCGCGCCCGAGACTCGGCTTGATGGCGTCGCGTAACCAAATGCATCTCGCCTGCTTTGCCGGCCGCGGCCTGACCTCGGCCTTGCAGCCCCGGATTTTGACGCTCCTGTCACGATGCTTTGACGTCGGTCTGGAACGAATCTTCGGGCCGACGGTGGCGGCAGAACAGGCGCGCCGGGTCCTCCCTGGACCCCGGCCGGAAAGAGATCGCGAGCGACGATCAAGCAGGGAGAGCTTCGTGGACGCACAATTCACCGACGGTCGATTTTGCAGCAGCCGCTCCGATTCCTCCCGAGGCATCAACAGCGCGGAAAACGGCGCCAACACGGGGCGGCCGCGCGGTCTGAAGGCGCAGCCGCTGAAAATGCGCGACGCGGGTTTGCCGGGGCGGCCGCTGCCCTATGCCTTTCTCGTCCAGCAGCCCAGGCGCGAGGAGATTGACTGGATCAGATCGCGGATCCTCAACGTGGCCACCCCGCTGGCCTCGCTAAGCCTGCGGATCCGCGCCGTCGACGAGGAGGGGCTCGCCGTCGAGCCCGGCATCGCCGACAGCGAATGGGACCCTTCCTGGACCTGGGAGGTCACCACGCCCGAGACCAGGATCGCCGCCGGATGCGACCTCCCCTGGTACGTTCAGGCCGCCTGCGATTCCGGCTTCACGGATTTCCGCGTGCGCGACGCGGACGGCGTCTACCACGTGCTCGCCCTGGACGGATGCCGGAACGCGTTCTGCGGCGAATTCACCCTGCGCAGCTTCCGCGTCGCCACCATCCGCACCTTCGCGATCTCCTGGGCGTCGGATCCGCGCAACGTCGACGCCAAGGGCCGGCTGCAATTCCCCAGCGAGATCGACATTGCCGGCGGCCGCGGCCCGGTCTCGCCGATCGACCGCCTCCAGCTCACCGCCATCTGCGGCGACGACACGGTCATCACGGATCCCTATTTCGGGAAGCTGCGGCTCAGGATCTCGCTCGCCTGAGGGCGCGAGGCCCAGCCCTCGGGGCGCTGCATCCGGCAACGCGACCCCGTCAGACCGAGGCTGGGCAGCGCCCGCCTCGCTCCCGCTACGCCAAAGGAGTGCCTCGGGCACGGCGCGGGCGCTCCGCTTCCGCCCGACCGGGGCGCTGCCCTCGACTTGTGGTGGGACGGTCGGAGGCGAAAGCATGGGCCCCAAGGGCCATTGCCTTGGCCGCCGGCCCGAAGCCGTCTTGTCAAGCGATGGGCGATTCCCTAAGTCGCCGCCATGGCATTGCGACCGATCCTGATCCTTCCCGACCCCCGGCTGCGCAAGGCGGCCGAACCGGTGGGCGCCGCCGATGCGGGCCTGCGCCGGCTGGCCGAGGACATGCTCGAGACCATGTACGAGGCGCCCGGGATCGGGCTCGCGGCAACGCAGCTCGGCATCATGAAGCGGCTGTTCGTCATGGACTGCACCGGGGAGGGCGAGACGCCCGCGCCGATGGTCTTCGTCGATCCCGAGCTGGTCTGGGCCTCAGAGGAGGAGGTCGTCAGCGAGGAGGGATGCCTCTCGATCCCGGAGGTCTACGAGAACGTCTCGCGCCCGGCGCGAGTACGCCTGCGCTGGCGGGACCTCGACGGCGCGCGCCACGAGGCCGAGTTCCGGGACCGGCCGGCGGTCTGCGTGCAGCATGAGCTCGACCATCTGGACGGCCGGCTCTTCATCGACCATCTCAGCGCGATCAAGCGCCGGATGATCACCAACCGCATGAAGAAGCTCAAGCGGGAGAAGGAACGCGCCTGATCCCATGCGCCTGATCTTCATGGGAACGCCCGCCTTCGCCGTGCCGGCGCTCGACGCGCTGGTTGCGGCGGGCCACGAGATCGTCTGCGTCTATACCCAACCACCCCGCCCGGCCGGCCGCGGCCAGAAGCTCCGGCCGAGCCCGGTCCAGGCTCGGGCCGAGGCGCTGGGCCTTTGTTTGCGTTGCCCGGTGTCGCTGCGCGACCCGGAGGCGCTCGCCGCCCTGGCGGCGCTTGGCGCCGAAGCGGCGGTCGTGGTGGCCTATGGCCTGATCCTGCCGCCGGCGGCGCTCGAGGCGACGAAGCGCGGCTGCCTGAACATCCATGCCTCGCTCCTGCCGCGCTGGCGCGGTGCGGCGCCGATCCAGCGGGCGATCATGGCGGGCGACGGCGAGACCGGCGTCTCGATCATGGTGATGGAGCCCGGGCTCGACACCGGGCCGGTGCTGCTCCGCTCTGCCCTGCCGATCGGCCCGCAGGACACCGCCGGGACGCTGCACGACGCCCTCGCCGGGCTCGGGGCGCGGTCGATCGTCGCGACGCTCGAGCGGCTCGACGCGCTGGAGCCGCAAGTGCAGCCGGCGGAGGGCGCGACCTATGCCGCCAAGATTGACAAGGCCGAGGCGCGTATCGACTGGACGCGCCCGGCCGAGGAGATCGACCGCCAGATCCGCGGCCTTTCGCCGCATCCGGGCGCCTGGACCATGCTCGGCGGCGAGCGCGTGCGGATCCTGCTCGGCGAGATCGTTCCCGGTGCGGGCGCGCCGGGGACGCCGCTGGACGACGGCCTGACGATCGCCTGCGGAAGTGGCGCACTGCGGCTGACCCGGCTGCAGCGCGCCGGCAGGGCGGCGATGGAAGCCGGGGAATATCTTCGCGGGCTTCGCGCCGGCGATCCCGGCCGGACCGGTGCGGTCGGAGGGGGCGCGACGGGGTGATACCTCCCCCGCCGGGCCGACCGCGGGCGGCGCACTGCAGCGGGACACAAGCTATATTTTTGTTTTTACTGTGTTTTTCTGGAGGCGGGTTTGGGTGGCCGTATCGCGCTCGCGCCCAGATGGCCCCGCGGTTAGCTCACCGTCCAGGGCCGTCTCGTCTCCCGATCCTCAACCGACGGTGAAACTGTACCGCCCGCGCCATGCGGCTCGCGCCTAAGGTTCGGAGGTATGCTCTGCGGGCCGCGGGGGCGCAGCTTTTTTCCTTTCCTGGGGCGCTGTCTGATGGGCTGCCGCGGGCCGGGGGGAGGGGGTTCCAGTGGGGAGCCGGTCGCTGCGGCTCCCCCGGGACTGCGGGCTCTTATTGGGTCGCGTTGGTGAAGGCGGCGTCGAGCTGCGTCTGGCATTCCTCGACGGCGCTCTGCGCGGCGTCGATCCAGTCGCGGCCGAAGTTCTCCTCGTACCAGGTCCAGACCGGCTGCGCGGCCTCCTGGAACGCCGCCTTCTCCTCGGGGGTCGGCGTGTAGATCTCGCCGCCGGCCGCCTTGAAGGCCTCGTAGGCGGCGACCGCCTTGAGCTTGGGCATCTGGCGCGCGGTCCACTTCAGCTCCTGGAAGCCGGTATAGACGATGCGCTTCTCCTCGTCGCTGAGCGCCTGGAAATTGCCCTCGTTCATCCACCAGAGCGCGCCCATGTAGGCGTGGCCGTCGAGCACGATGTGCTTGAGGCTGTCCTGGAACTGCATGTTGACGATGTCGGTGATGCCGTTCTTGGTGCCGTCCACGACGCCGGTGGCGAGCGAGGTGTAGACCTCCGGCCAGGCGATCGGCGTCGGCGAGCCGCCCAGCGCCTCGACCAACTGGATCTGGATGTCGGCGGGGATGGTGCGCAGCTTGAGGCCGGCGACATCGGCCGGGCCGTGGACCGCCTTGCCCGTGGTGGCGATGTTGCGCCAGCCGCCGGTATTGGAGATCGCCATCAGCCGCACCGCGCCGACGTCCTGGAGCACGGCCTCACGCAGCTTGTCGGTGAGCGGCCCGTCGAAGACGCATTCCGCCACGGCGTCGTTCGGGAAGAGATAGGGCAGGTCGAGGAACTGCGCCGGTGGATACCAGCCGGCGAGGCCGCCGTTGGTGGTAATGAAGATGTCGAGCCGGCCGTCGAGCAGGGCCTCGGAGCATTCCTCCTCGGTCGAGCAGAAGCGGCCGTTGGGATAGATCTCCACCGCCAGGCTGCCGTTCGAGGCGGATTCGACGAAGCTCTTGAAGACGAGCGAGCCGTCGTAATCCTCGTCGTCCTCGGAGCCGAGGAAGGCGATCTTCAGGGTCGTGGAATCCTGGGCATGGGCGGCCGGCGCGGCGAAGGCGGCGCCGAGGGCCGCGCTCGCCGCCAGGGTCTTCCAGAATGCAGGCATGGTCAGTCCTCCCTAGGGTAAGATGGATTGGGTCAGGCGAGCCCCAGCAGGCGGGGCACGAAGAGCACGAGGTCCTCGAACATCGTGATCAGGAAGATCACGGCGATCTCCACGGCGAGAAACGGTAGCATCGCCTTGGCGATGGTTTCCACTTTCTCCTTGGAGACGGCGGCGGCGACGAAGAGCACCAGCCCCATCGGTGGCGTGGCGAGGCCGACGGTGACGTTGACGCACATAACGATCGCGAAATGGATCGGATCGACGCCGAGCTCGCCGACATAGACCTTGCTCAGGATCGGCCCGAGGATCAGGATCGCGGGGCCGGCATCGAGGAACATGCCGACCACGAACAGCATCACGTTCAGCAGGATCAGGAGCAGGATCCGGTCGTCGGTCAGCCCGAGCACGAAATCCGCCAGCATCTGCGCCGCGCCGACCTGGTCGGCGACCCAGCTGAAGGATTTCGAGGCGCCGATCAGCAAGAGGATGATGCCCGAGGCGATGGCGGAGCGCAGGAAGATGCGCGGCAGCTCGCCGAGTTTCAGCGCCCGCAGGATGAAGAGGGCGACGATGAGCGCGTAGAAGGCGGCGATCCCGGCGGCTTCGGTGGGGGTGAAGAAGCCGGTCAGGATGCCGCCGAGCAGGATGACCGGCGTCAGGAGCGGCCAGAAGGTGACCTTGCCCGCCTGGTAGACCTCGCAGAGGGTCGCGCGCTTGCTCGCGACCGGGAAGTCGTAGCGCCGGGCGAGGAAGGCCACCATCAGCATCAGCCCGCCGCCGATCATCAGGCCGGGCACGATCCCGCCGGCGAAGAGCGCCGCCGGCGAGACGCCCATGATGAAGGCATAGATGATCATGATGCCCGAGGGCGGGATGATCGGCCCGATCACCGAGCTCGCCGCCGTCACCGCGGCCGCGAAGCGTCGGGTGTAGCCCTGCTTCTCCATCGCCGGGATCAGCATCGAGCCGAGTGCCGAGGTGTCGGCGACCGCCGAGCCGGAAAGGCCGGCGAAGAGCACCGAGCTCAGGATGTTGACATGGGCGAGCCCGCCGCGCAGGTGGCCGATCAGCGTCTGGGAGAAATGCACCAGCCGCCCGGTGATGCCGCCGGTGTTCATCAGCTCGCCCGCAAGGATGAACATCGGCAGTGCCATCAGCGGAACCGAGGACATCCCCGAGAACAGCTGAGAGATCAGCGAGTTCAGGTCGCGGGTGTCGAATTCGGCCCCGAGGTTGTGGGTGATGACGAGGCCCGTGGTGCCGAGCAGCCCGAAGATCACCGGGATCGAGAGAGCGAGCGAGGCCAGGAACAGCCAGAGAAACGCGATCTTCATCGGCTCAGTCCCACAGCTTGGATTCGGATTCCTCGAGGCTGCGCACCGGACGGGCGAGCGAGAGGTCGGGGTCGAAGATCGCGAGCACGTGCCGCAGGATCAGTTCGAAATTCCCCAGGATCATCAGCGTGATGCAGGCGGGCATGACCTGGTAGACGTAGCGCCACTCGATGTTCAGCACCGGGATCCGGATCGGCGGCGCGAAGGGCCGTACCACCGAGAGGTCGAGGCCGGTCATCCCCTCGATCAGGGCGCTGAGCGGCGCGGGGTCGATGCCGACCTTGCGCAGCGTCAGGTCGAGACCGATGAGCAGCATCACCAGGATGGCGAGATGCATCGCCAGCCCGTGGAGGTTGCGCGCCCGCGGCGGCAGCGTGTCGCGCAGCAGGTCGAGCGCCACATTGGCCGAGCGGCGATAGGCGATCGGCGCGACCACGAAGGCCAGCGTCGGCAGCAGGATCAGCATCATCTTGTCGGTCCAGGGGGCCGAGATGCCGGCGAGCCGGGTGAACACTCCCCAGACCACCGAGAACAGCATCATTACCATCAGCACCATCGCGACCGGGTTTAGCACCGATTCGATCGCCCGGTTGATGTTGCGCAGGACCTTGATCAGCCCTGCCATTGCGCGCGTCATTCCAAGCTCCTCCGATCCCCTGCCACGTTCACGCCATCGCCCGCCCGCCATTGCCGTCCGGGCGCGGCCCGGCGGCCTGGCAGGGAGCCGGACCGGGCGGGAGGGTGATGGCGACCTGCCGCCTCACCCGGTCCCGGATCCCGGCCGCAAAGGTGCCGACCATGATCTTCGCCAAGCCTCCCCCCTTCAAATCGGTCGCGCCGATTGGATCTTGCTTCTTATATAAGTTATAGTAACATTGCCGCGAACAGAAAATCAACGACTGTTTGCCCTCCGCTTCCAAGGCGTCGTGGACGGCGGAAAGCGGCCCAAGCTCCCGGGGGTTCGAATGGCGAGTGTCGTCTGCACCGGCGTGGTCACCGCGGATCTCGTGTTCCGCCTGCCCGTGCCGGTCGACGCGCCGGTGAAATACCGCGCGACCGATTCGGCGATGACCGCGGGCGGCTGCGCGCTGAACGCGGCGGCGGCGGTGGCTCGGCTCGGCGGCGCGGCGCATCTCGCGGGCAGCGTCGGCGTGGATGCGCTCGGTGATCTCGTCTGCGCCGAGATGGCGGCCGAGCGTGTGGCGACGGGCCTCGTGGCCCGCGTCGCGGGCGTGCCGACCGCGCGCTCCGCCGTGCTCGTCGGCCCCGGCGGCGAGCGCACCATCGTCAATCATCGCGATCCTCGGCTCTTCGCCGCGGCGCCGGCCCTGCCCGCGCCCTTCCCGTTCGATGCCGCGCTCGCCGATACGCGCTGGCCGGAGGGGGGCGCGGCGGTGCTGGCCGCGGCCCGCGCCGCCGGCCGTCCGGCCGTGCTCGACGCGGAGAACCCGGTGCGCGAAGCCCCGGGCGCGCTGCGCGCCGCGACCCATGTGGCCTTCTCCGAGCTAGGCCTCGCCGATTGGGCGGGGGAGGGCGACCCGGCGGCGGCGCTCGAACGCGCCGCCCGCGACCTCGGCGCCTGGGTCTGCGTCACCCGGGGACCGGCGCCGGTGCTGGTGCATGACGGCGCGGCGCTCTTCGAGGTGCCGGCCTTCGCGGTCACGGCCGTCGACACGCTCGGCGCCGGCGACGTCTGGCACGGTGCCTTCGCGCTCTTTCTCGCCGAAGGGCTCGCGCCGCTCATCGCCGTGCGTCACGCGAATGCCGTCGCCGCCCTGAAATCCTCCGCGTTCGGCGGCCGCAGCGCGCTGCCCGACCGCGACCAACTCGACCGATTCCTGAAGGAGCAAGCATGATGGCACTGAGCGCGGGAAAACTCTGGGGCATGCGGCGCATGGCCGACGCGAACGGGCGGTTCAAGATGACCGCCGTCGACCAGCGCCCGCCGATCAAGGGTCCGATCGCGAAGCATTACGGCACCGCCGAGGCGCCCTTCGCCGATGTCGCCCGCTTCAAGGCGCTCCTCGTCCAGACCCTGCAGGACCAGTCGAGCGCCATGCTGCTCGACCCGCATTTTGCGGTCCCGGTGGGGCTCGCGGATCTCTCTCCCGCGAAAGGCCTGATCGTGACGCTCGAGGATTCGATCTTCGTGGATGGCGGCGCGGGACGGCGCTCGTCGGAGATCGACGACTGGTCCGTGAACAAGATCAAGCGCATGGGCGGCGATGCGGTCAAGGTGCTGGCCTGGTACCGGCCCGATGCCGATGCCGAGATCAACGCCCATCAGCAGGATTTCGTGAAGCGCATCGGCGCGGCCTGCGCCCGCTACGACATCCCCTTCCTGTTCGAGCTTCTCGTCTTCCCGCTGGCGAGCGATGCGAATCAGACGAAGGATTACGTGGAGATGGCGGGCAAGAAGGCCGACGACGTGCTGGCTTCGGTCGAGGAATTCGCCAGGCCCGACTACGGCGTCGACGTCTTCAAGCTGGAGAGCCCGGTGGCGGCGGATGCGGTGCCCGGCGTCGGCGGGGAGGGCTGGGAGGCTGTGCAGGCCACCTTCGACGAGATGGGCCGGCTCGCTGGGCGCCCCTGGGTGATGCTCTCGGCCGGCGCGGGCAAGGCGGCGTTCCGCAACATCCTGACCCATGCCTGTCGCGCCGGGGCCTCGGGCTATCTCGCCGGCCGCGCCATCTGGCTCGACGCCTTCGGCCATTTCCCCGATTGGGAGCGCATGCGCGCCGATCTCGCCGGAGAGGCCAGCGCCTACATGGCCGAACTCAACGCGCTGACCGATGCCGAGGCCGCGCCCTGGCACGCCCATCCGGTCTTCGGCGGCGACGGGCGCGCCTTCGTGCCGGCCGATGCGAGCTTCCGTCACGGGTACGGGGAAATGTGACATGAGGATCGGCCTTCTGGCCCTGGCGCGGCCGACCTTCGACCTCGGTCTCGCCGAAGAAAAGCTCGCGGGCATGCTCGCCCGGCTCGATGCCACCGGGCACGAGATCCTCGGGTCGCGCGGCCTCCTGATGGACGCCGCTGCCAATCGTGCCGCGCTCGAGGCGCTGCGCGCGGGGGCGCCGGATCTCGTGCTCGTCGCGCAGGTCACCTTCACCGATGCGGGTTTCGTCGCCGAGGTCGCCGGGGCAGTCGAGGCGCCGCTGGCGATCTGGGCGCCGCGCGAGCCGCGGGCAGGGGGGCGGCTGCGGCTCAATGCCTTCTGCGGGCTCAATCTCGCGAGCCATGCGCTCGGGCTGCGGCGGCGCGGCTTCGGGTGGCTCTACGCCGATCCCGACGCGCCTGGGATCGAGGCCGATCTGGCGGCGCTGCTCGCCGGCGCGCGCGCGGTCGCGCCGATCGAGGGCGCCTCCGCCGCGGCCGAGCCGCTGCCGGAGCCGATCCTCGACGGGTTGCGCATCGCCCGCATCGGCGCCGCGCCAGATGGCTTCGACACCTGCCGCTACGATGCCGCGGAGGTCGCGCGCCGCTTCGGCGCCGAAGTCGAGGAATTGGAGCTCGCCGAGCTCTTCGAGACCGCCCGCGCCGCCGATCCTGCGCCGGTCGCGGCGCTGCGCGCCGGCATTGCGGCCGGGCTCGCGGGGGTCGACGCGCTCGACCAGGCCGAGCTCGACCGCTCGCTGCGCCTTAAGCTCGCGCTCGACCAGATCCGCGCGCGCCGGGATCTCGACGCCTTCGCGATCCGCTGCTGGCCCGAGGCCTTCACCGAATACGGCGGCGCGGTCTGCGGCCCGGTGGCGATGCAGGGCGAGGCGCGCGTGCCCTGCGCCTGCGAGGCCGATGTCTGGGGCGCGCTGAGCCAGCTCGCGCTGCAGCGCATCGCCGACGCGCCGGTCTTCCTCGTCGATCTCGTCGACCTCGACCCGGAGGACGACAGCGCCGTGGTCTGGCACTGCGGCCAGGCGCCGCGCTCGATGGCCGGTACCGCGGCGCGCGGGACGATCCACACCAACCGCCGCATGCCGCTGCTCTACGAATTCCCGCTCAGGCCGGGGCGCGTGACCTTCCTGCGCCTCAGCCAGGCCCGCGGCGTGCCGAAGCTGGTGCTCGCGACCGGGGAGATGCTCGAGCGCCCGATGGCGTTCACCGGCACCTCCGGCACGCTCCGGTTCGACGCGCCGGCGCGCGCGGTGCTGTCGCGGGTCATCGACAGCGGGCTCGAGCATCACATGGCGCTCGCCTACGGCGACCATGCCGCGGCGCTCGCGCGCCTCGCGACGAGTTTCGATCTTCCCGTCATCAATCTCGTGGAACAGGCATGAGCACGATCCGTTACGGCCTCGTCGGCGCCGGCATGATGGGGCAGGAGCATATCCGCAACGTCGCGCTTCTGGAGGGGGCCGAGGTCGCCGCGCTCGCCGATCCCGACGCGGGCATGCGGGCGCTGGCCGCGGATCTGGCCGGCGGGCCGGTCCGCACTTTCGAGGATTATCGGGCGATGCTCGCGGCCGATCTCTGCGACGCCTATCTGATCGCCGCGCCGAACGACCTGCATTTCGCGATGATGAAGGACGTGCTGGCGACCTCCCGGCCGATCATCTGCGAGAAGCCGCTCGCGATCCGCGCGTCGGAATGCCGCGAGCTGATGCGGCTCGCCGAGGGGCGCGCGGCGCCGGTCTGGGTGGCGATGGAATACCGCTACATGCCGCCGGTGGCGCGGCTGATCCAGGAGGTCCATGCCGGGACCGCCGGCACGCCCCGGATGATGTCGGTGCGCGAGCACCGCTTCCCCTTCCTGAAGAAGGTCGGCGACTGGAACCGCTTCAACGCGCGCACCGGCGGCACGCTGGTCGAGAAATGCTGCCATTTCTTCGACCTGATGCGGCTGGTGCTGCGGGCCGACCCCGTGCGGGTCTATGCCTCTGCCGGGGCGGACGTGAACCACAAGGAGGAGCGCTACGCCGATGTCGAGCCCGACATCCTCGACAATGCCTTCGTGACCATCGATTTCGACAACGGCACGCGCGCCATGCTCGATCTCTGCATGTTCGCCGAGGGCAGCTACTGGCAGGAGGTGATCTCGGTGACCGGCGACAGGGCCCGGGTGGATGCCTTCGTGCCCGGGCCGTCCCGCTTCACCCGCGACCGGCGCGAGCGCCATGCCGAGATCGCCATCTCCGACCGGCTGGAGAAGGCGGAGCGGCGCGAAATCGTGCATGTGGACGAGGAGATCCTGCGCGCCGGCGACCATCACGGCTCGACCTTCTACCAGCACCAGCGCTTCCTCGACCTGGTGCGCCGCGGGCAGGGCGCGCCCGAGGTCGGGCTGGTCGACGGCTATTGGTCGGTGCTGGTGGGCGAGGCCGCCGAGGCGAGCGCCCGCCAGCGGAAGCCGATCGAGCTTCGCGCCGATCCCGCGCCGGCGGCAAGCGCGGCGCGTGTGGGATGAACGTGACCGCCTTCGGGCGCCTGCCTGACGGAAGCGAGGTCGAGGCGGTCCGGCTGACCGGGGGCGGGCTGAGCGCGACCGTCCTGACCTGGGGCGCGGTGCTGCAGGACCTGCGGCTGGACGGCCATGGGCCGGCGCTGATCCTGGGCCTGCCAGATATCGGCGCCTATCTCGCGCATTCGCGCCATTTCGGCGCCACCGCCGGCCGCTGCGCCAACCGCATCGCCCATGGCCGCGCGGTGATCGGAGGCAGGGCCTGCCAGCTCGACCGCAACTATCTCGGCAAGCATGCGCTGCACGGCGGCAGCGACGGCTGCGGCAAGCGGCTCTGGCGGCTGGTCGGACGGGATGCCGCCTCGGCGCGCTTCGAGATCGTGCTGACCGACGGCCATATGGGATTTCCCGGCCGCATCGCCATCGGCGCCACGTTCGGCCTGCGCGACGGGGGCGTGCTCGATATCGTCTACGAGGCGACGACCGACCGGCCGACGCTCTGCAACCTCGCCCATCACAGCTATTTCGTGCTCGACGACAGCGGCGATGTGCTCGACCACCGGTTGCAGGTGCTGGCCGAGCGCCACACGCCCGTGGATGCGGAGATGATCCCGACCGGGGCCGTCCTGCCGGTCGCGGGCACCAGGTTCGATTTCCGGTCGCCGCGGCCGATCCGCCAGCCCGACGGCGGCGGCCCGGTCATCGACCACAATTACTGCATCGCCGAGGCGCGCGGCGCGCTTCGTCCGGTCGCTCGTCTCTCCAGCCCGGCCTCGGGCGTCGGCCTCGAACTGCGCAGCACCGAGCCCGGCCTGCAGGTCTATGACGGCGCCCTGCTCGACGTGCCGGTGCCGGGCGTCGACGGCCGGCGCATCGGCGCCTTCGCGGGCATCGCGCTGGAGCCACAGGTCTGGCCCGACGCGCCGAACCACCCCGGCTTTCCCTCCGCGCTGCTGCGCCCCGGCGAGACCTATCGCCAGCACACGCAATACGCCTTCGGGCGCTGACCGGGGCGCGGCAGGGGCTGCGTTCGCGGAGGAGGAGGCTATTCCGGCGAGGGCTCCAGCGCGGCGGCGCCCGGGTCCGGCTCCTCGCTGTTCCAGAGGCTGGCGCTCGCGAGCACGGCGCCGCCGATCACCAGGATCCCCGGCAGGAGCAGCGAGAGATCGAGATAGCCCTGGGCGAAGAGCGCCACGAGCATCGCGCCGATGAAGGGCTCCACATAGGCGAAGGCGCCCAGTGCCTGGATGTCGCCGCGCTTGATGCCGAAGTCCCAGAAATAGATCGCGAGCCCCATGGGAAGGATGCCGAGCCCGGCGATTGCCGCCCATTCCGAGGGCGTGGGCGTCACCCAGCTCTCCAGCACGCCATGCGCGGCGAGGCAGATCGCGGCGGAAGCGGCGTAGAAGACCCCGAGCGCCGAGGTGGGCACGTCGGGCTGGCTGCGCGAGACGATCGCATAGAGCCCCCAGAGCGCCGCGGCGATGCCGATCAGGCTGAGATAGAAGGTGGCGTCCGGCCAGCTTCCCGGCGACTCGCCGCCGCCGTCGATTAGCATCAGCACGCCGCCGAGGCCGAAGGTCGCACCCGCCACATGCCACCAGCGCAGGCGCTCGCCGGGCAGGAGCGCCGAGCCCAGGACGATCATCAGGGGCGTCGTGCCCTGTAGCAGCGCCGCCGCCGCGGGAGGGGCCTTCTGGGTCGCGTAATAGATGCAGGCGTGGTAGCCGACGAGCGCGCCCACGACGATGAGCCAGACGGAAGCCGGCAGGCGGAAGGCCTCGCGCGGCCCCGAGCCGGTCAGCCACCAGACGATCGGCGACAGGAGCGCGGCGAAGACGAAGGCGAGCCCGACCGTCTGCACCGGCGGGATCGCCGTGGTGAAGGTGATGAGCGTGGTCTCCGCGGCCCAGAGCACCACGCCGACCGCACCGATGAGGCTCGGCACGAGTCGGCTCGAGCAACCGGAACCCAAGGAGCGGAACGAAGGCATGGTCTGACTCCCGGCTGGGCGAATGGGTCAGGATGCGACCGCGACGATGCGGTCGGTGTGAAAGCCGTTGAAACGGGTGCGCATCGAGAGGCTGTAGGCGCCCATCATGTCCACCTCGATCCAGTCTCCCTCGCGGGTGTCCGCGGGCAGCAGGAAGGGCGCCCCGAGCACGTCGTTGGAATCGCAGGTCGGCCCGAAGATCTTGAACTCCATCAGCCGGTCGGAGACCGGCCCCGAAGGGCGGATCACCCGCACCGGGCGGCGTTCGAGCGGGCTGACGAGCTCCTGGAGCGTGCCGAAGACGCCGTCGTTGAGAAAGATCGCCCGGTCCCGGCGCACGACGACCTGGACGATCACCCGGCCTGCGGTGGCGACGAGACTCCGCCCCGGCTCGCAGAGCAGCATGCAGCTCGGGGGGAGGTCGATGTCACGCCGCCCCTGCATGACATTCGCGAAATAGGCGCTGATGTCGGGGAGGCGGTCGCCGGGATAGGGTGCGGGAAACCCGCCCCCGACATTGAGCACGCTGATCGGGACGCCCGCCTTGCGCATCACCTTGCCCGACAGCGAGATCGCCGTGCTGAACGACTTCGGGTTGAGGCATTGCGAGCCGACGTGGAACGAGACGCCGGCCTTGATCCCGCGCGCCTTGATCATCTGCACGATGCGCACGGCCTCGTCGGGCGGCGCGCCGAACTTGGTGGTGAGCGTGTAGCGCGCGTCCTTCGCGGCGGTTGCGAGCCGCACGGCGACGATCAGGTCGTCGTCGAGACAGGCCTCGTCGAGGATCTTCTCCACCTCCTCTGTGCAATCGGCCGTGTAGAAGCGGATGCCGTGCTCCTCGCTGCCGACCCGTATTGCCGGCCGGGTCTTGGCGGGATTGTTGAAGAACTGGCCGGCGGATTTCTCGAAGAGACCCCCGATCAGCTTGATCTCGTCGAGCGAGGCCACGTCGAAATCGGTGATGCCCTCGCGGTAGAGCGTCTCCAGCACGAAGGGGTGCGGATTGCATTTCACCGCGTAGAGCACGCGGCCCGGGAAGGCCACGAAGCGCCGCGCCGCCGCGCGCAGCTCGGCCGGAAGGAAGCAGAACACCGGCTCGGCGGGCTGGAGATCCGCGACCACCGCCTCGCTGCTCGCGAAGGTGTCGAGCAGCACCGGCTCGGAGCGCGTCCGTATCGCCGGGCGCGGCTGGCTGCGAAGCCGACCGAGGTAGGGGAGGGGCGCGGAATCTTGCGCTTCCTCGGCTGAAAGAGTGGCAGGCGTACTCATTTCAAAATCCCAAATCGAAAATGTCGTAGGTCAGGCTGCGGCGTTCTCGATCCCGAACCCCTTCCACTTCCTCAGGAATGCCGTCAGCTCGCGCGCCGGCACGGGGCGCCCGAAGTAATAGCCCTGTACCTGCTGGCAGCCCTCGCGCATCAGGAACTCGACCTGCTCGATCTTCTCCACGCCTTCGGCGGTGATGGTCATCTGCAGGCTCTCGCCGAGCGACAGCACCGAGCGGACGATGGCGCGGGACTTCTCCTGGTCCTCGAGGCTGGAGATGAACGAGCGGTCGATCTTGAGCTTGTCGAAGGGGAAGGAGTTCAGATAGCCCAGCGACGAGTACCCGGTCCCGAAATCGTCCATCGCGATGTTCACGCCCAGCGCCTTGAGCGCATTGAGGATGTCGAGCGCCGCGGCGGTGTCCTTGATGAGCACGCTTTCGGTGATCTCGAGCTCGAGCCGCTCGGGCGCGAGGCCAGTCTCCTTGAGGATCGACTTGATGGTGTCGATCAGCTCGCGGCTGCGGAAATGCACCGGCGAGAGGTTCACCGCCACGCGGAGGTCGGGCCATTTCAGCACCTGGGTGCAGGCCGTGCGCAGCACCCATTCGCTGATCGGGGTGATCAGGCCGCATTTCTCGGCGATCGGGATGAAGATCTCGGGCGAGACCAGCCCGTGCTCGGGGTGATGCCAGCGCAGCAGGGCCTCGACCGCAGTGACGCGCTGGGTCCTGAGGTCGATGAGCGGCTGGTAGTTGAGCACGAATTCTTCCCGGCCGAGGGCGTGCCGCATCTCGTATTCGAGCGACTTGCGCGCCTGCAGCTCGTTGTCCATCCGCGGCTCGAAGAAGCGCACGGTGCCGCGGCCGGTCTGCTTGGCGCGGTAGAGCGCGATATCGGCGCATTTGAGCAGCTTGTCGGGATCGTTGTTCGTCTCGTCGGGGACCGCCGCGCCGATGCTGACGCCGATGTGCAGCTCCTGGCCCTCGATGATGAAGGGTTCCTTGATGATATCGACGATGCGCAGGCTGAGGGCGGCCGCCTCGTCCGGTCCGTTGACGCCGACCTGGATGATCGCGAATTCGTCGCCGCCGAGCCGCGCGACGGTGTCGCCGGGGCGGACGCAGAGCCGGAGCCGCTCGGCGACCTTCACCAGAAGGGCGTCGCCGAAGCCGTGGCCGAGCGTGTCGTTGACCTCCTTGAAATGGTCGAGATCGAGGCAGAGCACCGAGATCCACTGGGTGTCGCGCCGCTTGCCCTCGAAGGCGCCGTCGAGACGCTCGCGGAACAGCACGCGGTTCGGCAGGCCGGTCAGCGCATCGTGCAGGGCGAGATGGTTGGCCCGGGCCTGGGCCTCGACCTCCTCGGTGATGTCGGTCGCGGTGCCGCGGTAGCCGATGAAGCCGCGCGTGGCGTCGAAGATCGGGCGCCCCGCGAGGCGGCAGATGCGGCTGTTGCCCGAGACGTCGCGGTAGAAGCAGCGCAGGTCGCGGAAGGTGGAATGCTCGTGCGTGCCTTCCAGGAGCTGGGCCCAGCCGTCGGTCTCGCTGTCGCTGGAGAAGAACTGCTCGAGCGGCTTGCCGAGCACGCTGGCCGCCGAGATGCCGGTGACCTCGGAGAAGCGGGCGGAGAAATAGATCAGGCGCAGGTCCGGATCGCATTCCCAGATCCAGTCCGAGGAGGCCTCGGCGACGTCGCGGAAGCGCGCCTCGCTCTCCTGAAGCGTCTGGGCGTAGGATTCCACGACGCGGGCGGAATCCTCGAGCGCGCTGGTGGAGCGCCGGGCATTGTTGACCACCTGCCAGGCGAAGGCCGCGAGGATGAGGATCGCGATCCCGAGCGGCGGCAGGAGCAGGCTCAGCAGCTCGTATCCGGGCGTCGCCGGCGTCCAGGTCAGATAGGCGAGGATCGTTCCCGCGGAATCCATCAACGGCACCGAAGCCGGCTGCAGGAGCGCGGGATCGCGGACGATGTGCAGCCCTTCGAGCAGGTATTCGTCGCCCATGCGCGTGAGGAAGGTCTCGTCGAGCTGCTTGACGAAGATCAGCATCGAGAGGGAGGCTGGATCGGTGGTCGCCTTGTCGATCGAGGGCGGGAGGATGGAATTGACGGCCACCATGAGCACGTCGGATCCCGACTCGAGCAGGCTGACAACGGGCTTGACCTGGGCGCGGCCGGCCGCGATCAGCCCGTCGAGGCCCTCGGGCAGGAAGTCGAGCGCGTTCGCCTTCTGGGGAATGCCGTCGATCACGGCATAGGTCGTCTCGCCCTCGGGGTTGATGACGAAGGCCATCTCGTAGCCGAGCCCTTCGTAGATGTTCGCGCCCACATTGCCGTCGGTCGCCGCCCAGTCGAAATCGACGTTGACGTGCAGGTTGTGATAGACGTCCTCCCAGACGGCGTAGTCGCGCAGGTTCCGGCCCATCTGCCGCTGGTTCACATTGAGGGCGGTCTCCGCGAGTTTCGTGGAGGAGCTAACCTCGAGCCGGTTCTGCCCATCGGCGCTGACGACGACGAAGGCGAGCACGAGCCCGACGGCCACGACGATCATGCCGGCCATCGGCATCACGATCCGGCGGGTGAAGGTCTCGCTCGACAGCGAAGAGATCTGCGGTGTGACTCTGAGCACGACGTACCTCGGCCAATTCTGCTTCGCGGAAGCCATCGCATCATTGCGCTAATCGATCATTATTATCGCATGCTGGTTTATTATATGGTCAATATTATGCTAATTACTTATTTTTGACAAAAAATACCGATGGATTTTATTAAACCGGGTTCAGTCCCGAACGCCCGACGGAAGAGGCCGTCGATCCTTGCGCGAAGGATCGTCCCGCCAGAAAATGCGCTTGGCGGTCCTGCGGATTGGGCAACAGGCGGCGGCGCCCGTCCGGAGGCTGGCGAAGGCTCTTCTCATCGGAAGGGGCGGTGGCGGCAGGAGGCTTTCGGGCGATTTTCGGCAAACGGGCGATTGATCCAGAGGGAGGGAGAACATGAGTGACGAGAGACCCCCACGAATCCGCCTCGGCATGGTCGGGGGTGGCAACGAGGCCTTCATCGGCGCGGTGCATCGCATCGCGTCGCGCATCGACGACGAATACGTTCTGGTGGCGGGGGCGCTGTCCTCGACGGCGGAGCGCGCCCGGGCGTCGGGGCGGGCGCTCGGCCTCGATCCGGCGCGGAGCTATGACGATTACATCGCCATGGCGAAACGCGAGGCGCGGCTCAAGGACGGGATCGAGGCGGTTGCCATCGTCACGCCCAATCACCTGCATGCGCCGGTGGCGCGCGAGTTCCTGAGGCGCGGCATCCATGTCATCTGCGACAAGCCCCTGACCGCGACCCTGCCGGAAGCCAGGAAGCTGGCGAAGGCGGCGGCGGATTCCGGGGCCGTCTTCGTGCTGACCCACAACTACACCGCCTATCCGATGATCCGGCAGGCCCGCGCCATGGTGGCGCAGGGCGCCCTGGGCCGGCTGCGCGTGGTGCAGGTCGAATATGCCCAGGACTGGCTGGCGACGGCGGTCGAGGCGAGCGGCCAGAAGCAGGCGGGCTGGCGGACCGATCCCGAGCGGACCGGGGCCGGCGGCTCGACCGGCGACATCGGCACCCATGCCTACAACATCGCCGGATTCGTGACCGGGCTGCGGCTCGAATCGCTCGCCGCCGACCTGCAGAGCTTCGTTCCGGGACGGCGCGTGGACGACAACGGCAACGTGCTCCTGCGCTACGAGGGCGGGGTGCGCGGCATGCTCTGGTGCAGCCAGGTCGCGACCGGCAACGAGAACAGCCTCAGGCTTCGGGTCTATGGCGAGACCGGGGGGCTGGAATGGTCGCAGGAGGATCCCAATTACCTCTGGTACACGCCCCTCGGCGAGCCGAAGCGGCTGCTGACCCGCGGCGGCGCCGGGGCCGGGCCGGAGGCGGCCCGCATGACCCGCGTGCCCGCGGGGCACCCCGAGGGCTATCTCGAATGTTTCGCCGGCATCTACGCCGAAGCGGCGCGGGCGATCCGGGCGCGTCGGGCCGGAATGCCCGTACCGGAGGACGTTCTCTTTCCCACCATCGAGGACGGCGTGGCCGGCGTTGCCTTCGTGGATGCCTGCGTCCGGTCGTCGGCGCGGAACGGGGCCTGGGTTACTCTCTAGGAGGCCTGCTCGGAGGGGTGGGGAGGCCTGTTCCGGCGGTGATTCCGTCGATTGGAAGCGGAGTCCGGGGAGCGGGATGAGGCCATGTGCGCGCGCGCACATATGGGTAACATGCTGAAACTACAGGGTAACCCGTCTCGCGTTTACCGGATCGCAACCAATGTCACTGGCCCGGAAACGGATCTCTCCGGCTGGCCTGGGTTCTAGGCCGCCGGCGGTTCGTCGCCCGAGGCGGCCCGGTAGGCGGCGCGGATTTCTTCCGCCCGGGTGCGTTCGCGGTCGAGGGACCGCAGGGCGGTTTCGAGTTCGCGCTCGGTGTCGGCGAGCCGCTGGCGCAGGTCGCCCTCGACCTCGGCGAGGCGGGTCTCGGCGCGGCCGCGCGCGATCTCCGCCGCATGGAGGCGGCTGGCCATGTCCGCGGCGCGCCGGAAGCTGCGCGGGCCCTCGGCGCGGTTGATGCGGGCGAACATCCAATGCAGGATCCAGCCGAGCAGCAGCGCCCCGAAGAGGGCGCCGGCGATGGCGAGCATCAGTTCATTGCGGTCCATGCGCCGCCTCTGCCTCTGCCTCTGCTTCCGCCTTCGGGCCGGCCACCGCGACGTCGTCGGGCGCCGTCTCGTCCGCGGTTTCCGCCTGGGCCGGATCGGGCTCGAGCAGCGTGATCTCGATGCGCCGGTTCCGCATCCGCCCCTCGGCCGTGTCGTTGTCGGCGATCGGGCGGTCCGCGCCGTAGCCTCTGGAGACCAGGGTGATATCGGGCAGATCCTCGCCGGCGAGGGCCTCGCGCACGGCTTCGGCGCGTTTCTCGCTCAACTGCTGGTTCACTTCGGCGCGGCCGCGGCTGTCGGTATGGCCTCCGATCTCGAAGCTCGCGCCCGGGCAGGTGCGCATCGTCTCGGCGACGGCGGCGAGCAGGCCCGCGCTCTCCGGCACGATCTCCGCCGAGCCGAGCCCGAATTCCACCGCGCCGCTCTGGAGGATCGCCGCGATCTCCTCGGCGCAGGCCTGCGCCTTCCCGGCCGCCGCGGCGGGGTCCTCGCCCGGCTCGACCGCCGCCTCGGCCGCCTTCGTGGGGTCGACGAGCAGGATCTCGATGCGCCGGTTGCGCGTGCGGCCGGCGGGGGTTTCGTTCCCGGCGAGCGGATGGGCCGCGCCGTATCCCCTGGAGGTCAGCATCACCAGCGGCAGATCCTCCGCCCTGAGCGCGGCGACGACCGCGGTGGCGCGCGCCTCGCTCAGCCGCTGGTTCGCGGCCTCGTCGCCGCTGCTGTCGCTGTGGCCGCCGACCTCGAATTCCGCGCCGGGGCATTCGCGCAGCACGTCGGCGATGGCGGCGATGACGCCCTGGCTCGCCGGCTCGATCTCCGAGGAGCCGGCGCGGAACTGGATCGCCTCGTTCGCGAGGATGGCGGCGATCTCCTCGGCGCAGCGTTCGGGCGCGGGGCGCGCGGCCGCGGCGGCGAGGCTGGCCGCCTCCACGTCGAAGGTGACGTCGACGAGGGTCTCGCCGGAGACCTTGGCGGCGAGCAGCGCCTCGACCCGCGCATCCGCATCCGCCTCGATGCCGCGTCCGGTGAGCGTGAGTGCGGTGGGCGTGACCTGGAGCGAGCCCTCCTTGATCTCGGCGAGCGCCTCGATGCCGGCGAGCACCCGCCCCGGCCAGCCGTCCGGAAGCTCGGGGTCGATCACGGTCACGGTGCGCACCCGGTCGTGGCCGAAGAGCGCGGCGGCGTAGCTCGCCACCGCCGCCTGGGAGCGCGTGTCGTGGAGCGCGCCCGCGAGCTCGACCGAACCGTCTGCGCCGAGCCTGGCCTCGAAGCGCGGCGCATAGACCGGCGTGCCGTCGGGCCGCGCCTCCATGCGCGGGGGCGTGACGGTCCGGAGGTCGTAGCCGGCGGGCAGGCGGGCGGCGAGCGTCTTGCCGGCGGCGTTGAGGTCCTCGGGCTTGGCCGATGCCGGGCCGGTGAGGGTGGCCCTTGTGTCCCGGACCGCGAAGCGCCCGCCGCCGAGCGCGCCGACGGTCTCGATGCCGAGGGTCGCGACCTCCTGCCAGTCGAGCGAGGGGGCGCCGAGGCCGATGGCGCAATCCTGCGGCCCCTCGAGCCCGGCCGCCCGGGCCGCGGTGACGATCGCCTCGGCGGCCTCGGGGGTTTCGGCGGAGCAGGCCGCGAGCCGGGCGCCCGTGCCGTCGAGCGCGAAATCGACGGCAAAGGGCGCGATCACCGGGCGCGGGGCGGAGATCTCGGTCTCGAGCGTCACCCCCTCCGGCACGGCCTCGCGCAGCCGCGCCTCCAGCTCGGTCCGGCCCGCGTCGCTGTCGACGGCGGCCAGGACCGTGACGCGTCCCGGCGCGATGGAGATCTTGGCGCGCGGGAGATCCACGAGCAGGTCCAGCGCGAAGGCGAGGCTCGGCTCCCAGCCGGCGGGCGCCGGCTCGGCGGCGGTCTCCAGCATGTCGGTCACGGTGGCCCCGGGGCCGGCGGCGGAAAGCGCCTTGTCGATGCGGTCGCGGATGCCGTCGTCGGGCGCGAGCCCGATCAGCGAGACCTCGGCCATGTTGCGCAGGATCTCGATGGCGAAGGGTGGCGGGGCCAGCGGGTCGGCGGCCTTCACCGTCAGTTCCTCGGCGAGGCGGCGCGGATCGACCAGCTGGCGCAGGATCTCCACGGCGCGGAGCCGGCTGGCCTCGTCGGGAGCGAGCCCGGCGAGCGTCACGGTGAGGCCGTCGGCCTCGACCCGCGCCCAGCCCTGGCCGGCCGCGCCGAGGGCTGCCGCCGCCTCGGTCTCGGTCCTGCGCTCGAAGAAGTCGGTGGCGGCGCCGGCGAGCGTCCAGGCGCCGAATGCCGCGCCGCCGAGCGCGATCAGGGCGAAAGATATGGCGCGAAGCCGCATGTCCCGTCCCGTGCCCGTTTCCCGACCTGTCGTTTAGGCAATCGGCGGTGGCGGATCAAGGCGAGCCGGTCGTGGCCGCCGCAGCGGCGAGGGCGAGTCCCGCCGCGAGGAGGAGCCCGGCGTCGCGGTTGGAATGGAAGATCGCGAGGCAGGTCGCGGGGTCGTCGATCGCCAACCTGCGAAGCTGGCGAAGGAGATGCGCGGCGAAGCCGATCAGCCCGGCGAGGGCGAGGGCCGCGGGAAGCGGCGCCGGCCGGCAGGCGAGGATGGCGAGGGCGGCCAGTCCGGTCGCGGCAATGTGAAAGCCCGCGAGCCAGCGGCCGGTGTCGGCGCCGAAGAGCCGGGCGGTCGATTTCACCCCGATGAGCGCGTCGTCCTCGCGGTCCTGATGCGCGTAGATCGTGTCGTAGAAGAGCGTCCAGGCGATGCCGGCGCCATAGAGCAGGATCGGCGCGGCACGAAGCGTGCCGGCATGGGCGGCCCAGCCGACCAGGACGCCCCAGTTGAAGGCGAGCCCGAGGAAGACCTGCGGCCACCAGGTGAAGCGCTTGGCGAAGGGATAGATCGCCACGAGTGCCAGCGAGGCGATGCCGAGCGCGATGGCGAGCGGCGGGAAGCTCAGCAGGATCAGGAAGGCCGCGAGCGCCTGGGCCACCATCCAGACCAGGGCCTGGCGTGGCGTCACCTGGCGCGAGGGCAGCGGCCGCGAGCGCGTGCGTGCGACGGCGGCGTCGATCTCGCGGTCGGTCAGGTCGTTCCAGGTGCAGCCGGCGCCGCGCATCAGGAGGGCGCCGATCCCGCAGCCGGCGGCGATCCAGAGGTCGAAGGGCCGGAACCCCGACGGTCCGGCCAGCGCCGCGAGCGCCAGCCCCCACCAGCAGGGGATGAGCAGGAGCCAGGTGCCGATCGGCCGGTCGGCGCGGGAGAGGCGCAGGTAGGGCCGGGCGGCCGGCGGGGCGAACCGGTCGACCCAGTTGTCCGCCGCCGCATCCGCGACCCTTCCCTCCGCCCGGCTCGTCCGCATAGTGTCTCCCATCCTTCGGAGCTCTCTATGACAGATCGCGGCGGCAAGATCAGGCTCTTTGTGGCGGCGGGTCTCGAGGCCGGCGCCGGGGTCGCGCTGACGCCGGAGCAGGCGCATTACCTCTTCGCGGTCATGCGGCAGGGCGTCGGCGGGCGCATTGCGGTCTTCAACGGGCGCGACGGCGAATGGGCTGCCGAGATCGCCGAGGCCGGGCGGCGCGGCGGGCATCTGGTCGTGCGGGAGCGGACGCGGCCGCAGCAGGCCTCGCCGGATCTCTGGCTGATGTTCGCGCCCCTCAAGAAGGCGCGCACCGATTTCGTCGTGGAGAAGGCGACCGAGCTCGGGGTCGCCTGCCTGCGGCCGGTCTTCACCCGGCGCACCAATGCCGAGCGGCTGCGCGGCGAGCGGCTGCGCGCGCTCGCCATCGAGGCCGCCGAGCAATGCGGCGCGACCGCCGTGCCCGAGGTCGCGGAGCCGGAGCGGCTCGGAGCGGTTCTCGACGGCTGGGAGGGGAGGCGGCGGATCCTCTTCTGCGACGAGAGCGGCGCCGCGCCGCCGGCACGGGAGGTGCTGGCCGGGGCCGAAGGCGGGGCCTGGGCGGTGCTGATCGGGCCGGAGGGGGGATTCGCGCCGGAGGAGACCGAGCGGCTGCGCGGCATGGCCTCGGTGCTGCCCGTCTCGCTCGGGCCGCGGATCCTGCGGGCCGATACCGCCGCCGTCGCGGCGCTGACGCTCTGGCAGGCGCTGCTCGGCGACTGGCGGTGAGCTTCCTGCGCCCCGAGCTCGCCGAACGGCTGCGCCCCTGGCGCGAGGCGCTGGTCTGGGGGGCGGTGACGGCGGCCGGCTGCTGGCTGGTGCTGCGCAGCCTCGCCCCCTTCGCGCCCCTCGGGGCGCTGCTCGGCGCGGCGGTCGCGCTCGGAGGCGGCGCCCTGCTTCGTGCCGCCTTCCGCCGTGTCGCGCTGGGCGCTGACAAGGCCGCGGCGGGCATCGTGGAGGTGGACGAGGGCAGGATCGCCTATTTCGCGCCCCAGGGCGGCGGCTTCGCCGACATCCCGACGCTCGAGCGGGTGGAGATCGTGGCGACGGGCCGGTCGGGCCATGCCTGGCTGCTGACATCGGAAGACGGCTCGCGGCTGGCGATCCCGCTCGGGGCCGCGGGGGCCGAGCGGATCCCGGACGCGCTGGCCGCGCTGCCCGGCATCGATCTCGGCGCCGGGGTCGCGGCTGTCGCCCGGAGCGGTCGGCCGCCGACGCCTGTGTGGACGCGCCCGGCCCGAGCCGCCGCCGTTACGCCTCCGCGGCGGATCGGGCCGCATTGATCGGGGCGCAGGCCGTGGGGGGAGTCGCGACCCTGTCAAGCCGAGTTACGGTCGCGCCTAGCGTCACAATCCCGCCCGGCGGGCACCGCCGGGCAGCGCCCGCCCCGCCCCGTCACGCCGAAGGCGTGCCTCCGGCACGACGCAGGCGCTGCCCTCGTCTTGCTGCGGGACAGTCGAAGTAGAAAGAATGAGCTCCAAGGGCGGTAGCCCTGGAGGCCGTGGGTTGCAGCTTGTCTCGCCGCCGGGCGCGGTCTAAGTGCAGGCCCGACGCCAGAAGCACGGAGCCGCGCCCCCATGTCAATTCCCCAGTCCGGCGGCGGCCTCATCGAGCACGACGGGCAACTGGCCGAATACCTCGCTTCGGGATGCCGTCCGCGCGAGCAATGGACGATCGGGACCGAGCACGAGAAGTTCGGCTATTCCCTGAAGGACCACCTGCCGCTTCCCTACGAGGGGCCCTGCTCCATCCGCGCCATGCTGGAGGGGCTGCGCGACCGCTACGGCTGGCTGCCGGTCGAGGAGGCGGGCAAGATCATCGGCCTCTCCTACAAGGACGGCGCCAATGTCAGCCTCGAGCCGGGCGGGCAGCTGGAACTGTCGGGGGCGCAGCTCAACACCATCCACGAGACCTGCGACGAGGTGAACGAGCATCTGCGCGAGGTGCGGTCGGTGGCCGACGAGATCGGCGCGGGCTTCATCGGGCTCGGGGCGGCGCCGGAATGGACCCACGAGCAGATGCCGGTGATGCCCAAGGGGCGCTATGCGCTGATGACCCGCTACATGGGGCAGGTCGGCACGACCGGCACGATGATGATGTACCGGACCTGCACCGTGCAGGTGAACCTCGACTTCGCCTCCGAGGCCGACATGGTGCAGAAGTTCCGCGTCGCGCTGGCGCTGCAGCCGGTCGCCACCGCGCTCTTCGCCAATTCACCGTTCTTCGAGGGCAAGGACACCGGCTGGCAGTCCTGGCGGGCGCGGATCTGGCGCGATCTCGACGCCGACCGCACCGGCATGCTGCCCTTCGTCTTCGAGGACGGCATGGGCTTCGAGCGCTATGTCGATTACGCGCTCGATGTGCCGATGTATTTCGTCTACCGCGACGGGAAGTACATCGACGCGCTGGGGCAGTCGTTCCGGGATTTCCTGAAGGGCGAGCTTCCGGCGCTGCCGGGCGAGAAGCCGACGCTCTCGGACTGGGCGGATCACCTGACCACGATCTTCCCGGAGGCGCGGATCAAGAAGTTCATGGAGATGCGCGGGGCCGACGGCGGCCCGTGGCGGCGGCTCTGCGCGCTGCCCGCGCTGTGGGTGGGGCTGCTCTACGACCAGGCCTCGCTCGATGCGGCCTGGGATCTCTGCAAGGGCTGGAGCGCGGAGACCCGCGAGCACTTCCGCCATGACGCGGCCAAGTACGGTTTGCGCGCGAATATCGCCGGGCGCAGCATCCGCGAACTCGCCGGCGAGGTCCTGGGCATCGCCGAGGCCGGGCTGAAGGCGCGCGCGCGCCCGGGTGCCGGCGGGCTCGTCGCCGACGAGAGCCATTTCCTGAGCGCATTGCAGGAGACCGTCGCCACCGGCCAGACCCTGTCCGACGAGCTGCTGGCGAAATACCGCGGCGAATGGGGCGGCGACCTGTCGCGGATCTACGCCGCGTGGAGCTACTGAACTCCGGACGGGCGGGGCCGAGCGCGACGGGTGGCGATCCCGTTTCCGGCCGGCGGGTCGTCGAGCGGGCGGTTGGCTTCGCCCTGCCGCAAGGCGCCCGGGATCGCGTGGCGGCCCCGGTTATTGACAGGTGATTGACGGGCGGCTCACGGTTTCGTAACGGCTTGCAAGGTATTGTGGCTCCATCGACAATGGAGCTTCGCCATGCCCCGCGATACGCTTTCCTCCGACGATCGTTCCCCTTCCTCGATCCGTTCGGCCGTTCTCGATCTGATCTCCGACCGCGATCCGGCTGAAGACGACCAGAATTTCCTCGTGGCGCTGCGCGACGTGGTCTGCCGCGGCCGGACGCCGGCCCGCGATCTCTGGCAGAAATACCGCGCCGACGCCCCGAGCATCCGCGCCAGGGTCTACGCCCGCTACGGCTACTGATACGGTCTCCGGGTGATTGCTTCAAACGGATGGCCGTCCCCCGTGGGGGCGGCGCGTTCGTTTCGCGGATTTGGCATGTGACATATCCGGCGCACCTGCCGGGCAGGCGCGCCGGCTTGTCCAGCGATGGTGAAACCCGCCCCCTCGACCTCCACACTCGCGCGCTGCGGCCGACGGACCGGCGCGAGCCAGTGCCTCGCTTGTGCCGGTTCGAGGTGCCCTTGGCCGATCGGTTCAGCTGGATGCCGAATGCAGCGCATCGGCAATCGTCCAAGCCGCGGTGGCGCTCGAAACGGAAGATCCGCTCCTGCGACGGCCGGCGGGTCGGCCAGATGCGCAGTCACCACGCTTCCCCCATGCTTTCCCGGGGCAATCCTCAAGCGCGGCCCCGCGGATCCCGGCAGGCTCTCTTCCGGAGCAAACGGAGAGCCGCATCATGTTCGACGCAAGGGATCCCGCCATTCGGCGGCGCCGGGAGGGCAGCATCGACGCCGATTTCTATCTCGACCGCGCGCGCGGGCTTCGCGCCGCATCCTTGCGCGATCTCCTCCGGCGGATCTTCCGCCCGGCTCAGAGCCCCCAGACCAGCAGGATCATCGGGATGCCGACGAGCGTGACGAGGACCTCGATCGGCAGGCCGAGCCGCCAGTAATCGCCGAAGCGGAAGCCGCCGGGGCCGAGGATCAGCGTGTTGTTCTGGTGGCCGATCGGCGTGAGGAAGGCGCAGGAGCCACCGATCGCCACGGCCATGAAGAAGGCATCGGCATTGGCCTCGAGGGCGCGCGCCGCGCCATAGGCGATCGGCGCCATCACCGCCACGGTGGCGGCGTTGTTCATCACGTCCGAGAGCGTCATCGTCACCAGCAGGACCAGCACCAGGGCCGGGATCGGCGCGCTCCGGGCGACGTTCTCGACAAGGAAGCGCGCGACGACCTCCGCCGCGCCGGTGGTCAGCATGGCGCCGGCGACGGGCAGCAGGCAGGCCAGCAGCACGATCACCGACCAGTCGATCGCCTCGTAGGCCTCCCGCGGCGGCACCACCCGGGTCACCATCGCCGCCAGCACCCCGGCCATGAAGGCGACGGGTGCCGAAACCGCGCCGCTCGCCGCCGCGGCGACCGCCGCGAGCAGGATCCCGGAGGCCAGCAGCGCCTGCCGGCGGTCCGGCAGCCGCAGATCCCGCGTCGCCAGCGGAAGGCAGCCGAAATCGGCGGCGAACTCGGCCGCCGCCTCGGCCGGGCCCTGGACCAGCAGCACGTCGCCCGCCTCGATGGGCGTGGTGCGCAGCCGGCCGACCCGGCGCGTGCCCTCATGGGAGATCGCGAGCAGGTTGACGTGATAGCGCAGCCGCAGGTTGATGCCCTGGGCGGTGCGGCCGATGATCGCGGCGTTCGGGGCGACCACGAATTCCAGAAGGCGGATGTCCTCCTCGTCGCCGGCGGATCGCTCGGCCTTCGCCTTGGCATCGGTGGCTTCGCCCGGCTGACCCTCGGCCTCGGCCTCCTTCCGGTCGTCGGCGGGCGGCTCCCCCTCCCTGGCGGCCTCCGGGGCCGCGATGGCTTCGGCCAGCTCGAGGCCGAGCGTGCCGAGCGCATCCGAGAGCCCGTCGGGCTCGGCCTCGAGCACCAGGATGTCGCCTTCCCGGATGGCGAGCGCCGGGCGCGGGGCGCGCAGGCGGACCTCCCGGCGCACGAGCCCCAGGACCTGCACATTGGCGTCGCGCACCGCATCCTCGACCGCGCGCACCGACATGCCCACCGCCTTGGCGCCCTCGGGGACGCGGGCTTCGGTGAAATAGGCGCCCGATTCGAAGCCCTCGGTACCGGCCCGCTTGCGCGCCGGCACCAGCCGCCAGCCGATGAGCGCGATGAAGGCGACGCCCGCCACGGCGATGGCGAGCCCGACCGGCGTGAAATCGAACATGCCGTAGCCCGCGCCGAGCGTGTCGCGGCGGTAGCCGGAGACGATGAGGTTCGGCGGCGTGCCGATCAGCGTTGTCATGCCGCCGAGGATCGAGCCGAAGGCGAGCGGCATGAGCAGCTGTCCCGGCGGCAGGTCCTGCCGTGCCGAGGCCTGGATCGCCACGGGCATGAGCAGCGCCAGTGCGCCGACGTTGTTCATGAAGGCCGAAAGCCCCGCCGCGAGCGCGGTGAGGATGACGATGCTGGTCACCGGCGTCGCCGCGGAAGGCAGCACCCGGCGCGCCAGCACGTCGACCGCGCCCGAGCTCTGCAGGCCGCGGCTGAGCACCAGCACCCCCGCGACGGTGATCACCGCCGGGTGGCCGAAGCCGGCGAAGGCGGCATCGCTCGGCACGAGCCCCGCCAGCACGCTGGCGATCAGGGCGGCGAGCGCCACCACGTCGTGGCGCCAGCGGCCCCAGGCGAAGAGCGCGACGGTGCCGGCGAGGATCGCGAGAATGAGTGTCTGGTCGATGTCCAAGCGCCTGCCCCCGGCCTGCGGGCCAAGGTTGCAGATCGCGGGGCGGCGTCAACCGCCCTCAGGACCTGCCGCCGATCTTCGGCTCCGATCCGCTGCGCAGCCGGGCGATGTTCGCGCGGTGGCGCAGCCAGACCAGGGCCGCCAGGGCGATGGCGAGCGGGATCGCCGCGCTCGGCCCGAGCAGGGCGAGCCAGAACGGGACCGCGGCGGTGGCGACCAGGGCCGCCAGCGAGGAATAGCGCAGCACCAGTGCCGTCGCGAGCCAGGTGCCGCAGGCGGCGAGGCCCACCGGCCAGGCGAGCGCCAGCATGATGCCGAGATAGGTCGCGACCCCCTTGCCGCCCTTGAAGCGCAGCCAGACGGGAAAGAGATGGCCGAGGAAGGCCGCGAAGCCGGCGACCATCGCCGCCGTCTCGCCGGCGAAATGCCGCGCGAGCAGCACCGCGACCGCACCCTTGCCGGCATCGAGCAGGAGCGTCGCCGCGGCGGCGCCCTTGTTGCCGGTCCTGAGCACGTTGGTGGCGCCGATGTTGCCCGAGCCGATGGCGCGCAGGTCGCCCAGCCCCAGCCCGCGGGTGATCACCAGGCCGAAGGGGATCGAGCCGAGCAGATAGGCGAGCAGGAACGTCGCGACGAGCATCAGGGCGCCTCCCTCCGGTAGACCTCGCGGCCGCCGACCCAGGTGGCCAGCACGCGGCCCTGCAGGCGGCGCAGGTCGTAGGGCGTGTTCTTGGACTTCGAGCGCAGGGTCGCGCGGTCGAGCACGAAGGGCGTGTCGGGGTCGAAGAGCACGAGATCGGCCGGGGCGCCGGGGGCGAGGCGGCCCGCATCGAGCCCGAGCAGCCGCGCGGGATTGAGCGCGAGCGCCCGCCAGAGCGCGGGGAGCGTCAGGTGGCCGGCGTGGTGGAGCTGCATCGCCGCCGGCAGCAGGGTCTCGAGCCCGACCGCGCCGGAGGCCGCCTCCTCGAAGGGCAGGCGCTTCTCCTCCTCGTCCTGGGGCGTGTGGAAGGAGCCCACCACGTCGATCAGCCCCTCGGCGAGGGCCTCGACCATCGCCACCCGGTCGTCTTCCGAGCGCAGCGGCGGGGTGAGCTTGAAGAAGGTGCGGTAATCCCCGATGTCGAGCTCGTTGAGGGTCAGGTGATGGATCGACACGCCGGCCGTCACCCGAAGCCCCGCGCGCTTCGCCCGCGCGAGCGCCGGCAGCGCCGCGGCCGCCGAGATCTGGTCGGCGTGGTAGCGCGCGCCGGTGATCTCGGCGAGCGCCAGGTCCCGCTCGAGCCCGATGCGCTCGGCCACCGGCGGCACGTCCGGCAGCCCGAGCATGCTGGCGTAGAGGCCGGTGGTCATGCAGGCGCCGGCACTCAGCCGCGGCTCCTGCGGATGCCCGACCACCAGCGCCCCGAGCCCGGCGGCATAGGAGAGGCAGCGCTGGAACACCCGGGTATCCGCCACGGCGCGCGTGTCGGTGAAGGCCACCGCGCCCGCGTCCATCAGGAACCCGATCTCGGTCATCTCGCGGCCGTCGCGGCCCTTGGTCAGCGCCGCCATCGGCAGCACGTTGACCGGGCTCGTCCCCACCGCCCGGCGCTGCTGGAATTCCAGCGCTTCGGGCGTGTCGATCGCGGGCAGGGTGTCGGGCCGGGTCACCATCGTGGTGACGCCCCCTGCGGCGGCAGCGGCACCGGCGGTGCGGAAGCTCTCCTTGTGCCGCTCGCCCGGCTCCCCGACCTTGACGCCGATGTCGACGATGCCCGGTGCGAGGCAGCGCCCGCCGCAGTCGAGCCCTCCGCGCGCGCCCTCGAAGACCTCCGCGATCCGGCCGCCCTCGATCACCAGCCCGCCGTCGAGGATCCGGTCGCCCTCGGGATCGACCAGCCGGGCGTTGGCCAGGGTCAGCACGCCGCCGCTCCGCCCGGCTCGTTGCGGCCGCGCAGGTTCCGCGCCAGCAGATCCATCGCCGCCATGCGCACCGCGACGCCCATCTCCACCTGTTCCTGGATGACGCTGACGTTGATGTCGTCCGCCAGAAGGCCGTCGATCTCGACGCCACGGTTCATCGGCCCCGGATGCATGACGATGGCGTCCTCCCTGGCCGCGGCGAGCTTCTCGGCGTCGAGCCCGAAGCGGTGGTAGTATTCGCGCATCGTCGGGATCAGCGCGCCGTCCATGCGCTCCTTCTGCAGGCGCAGCATCATCACCACGTCCGCGCCCTCGATCCCGCGGCGCAGATCCTGGAAAACCTCGACGCCCATGCGCTCGGCCCCGGCGGGCATCAGCGTCGGCGGGCCGATCAGGCGGATGCGGTTCTCCATGATCCCCAGGAGCAGGATGTTCGACCGTGCCACCCGGCTGTGGGCGATGTCGCCGCAGATCGCCACCGTCAGCCGGCTGAGCCGCCCCTTGCGCCGGCGGATGGTCAGCGCGTCCAGGAGCGCCTGGGTCGGGTGCTCGTGGCGGCCGTCGCCGGCGTTCAGCACGGCGCAATTGACCTTCTCGGCCAGCAGGTTCACCGCGCCCGAGGCCGGGTGCCGCACCACCAGCAGGTCGGGGTGCATGGCGTTGAGCGTCATGGCGGTGTCGATCAGCGTCTCGCCCTTCTTCACCGAGCTCGAGGCCACCGACATGTTCATCACATTGGCCCCGAGGCGCTTGCCGGCGAGCTCGAAGCTCGCCTGGGTGCGGGTCGAGGCCTCGAAGAACATGTTGATCTGGGTCAGGCCGGCGAGCACGCGGGAATGCTTCTCCGCGCGGCGGTTCATCGCAACATAGGTCTCGGCGAGGTCGAGCACCGTCTCGATGGCGGCCCGGTCGAGGCCCTGGATGCCGAGAAGATGGCGATGCGCGAACAAGCGAGCCTCCGGTCGGTGCGGGGCCTCTATAGCAGCCGCCCCGGGCGCGGCAAGGTCCCGCCGCGCCTGCGCGGGGGCGATCGCACTTGGCAACTCGACCTCGTCCAGCGAGGTTTGGCGCGTTCCAGGCGTCACCATCCGGCCCGGCGGGCACCGCCGGGCAGCGCCCGCCCCGCCCCCGTCACGCCGAAGGCGTGCCTCCGGCACGACGCGGGCACTTCGCACCCGCCGGGTCGGGCGCTGCCCTCGTCTTGTAGCGGGACGGTCGAAGGCGAAAGCACGAGATCCAGATGCAATTTCCCTCGCGGCTGCGCGGGCGCTCCTGATCCAAGGCTCATTCGCCCCTAGAGGAATGCGCCGTAAAGTTTTGAAACATCGAGAAAATAGGCGTCCATGGCACGGGGCGAGCGGCCAGGGCAAGGCCCGCGCCGGGATCTGGTCTTGGCGGGCCGCATTGCCTAGGGTGACGGGCAGCCAGGAGGAGACTCATGCGCGTGCCCGACCTCCCGACCGATGCCGCCGTTCTGCGCGCCGCCCTCGCCTGGCAGGTTGAGCTCGGCGCGGACGAGGCGATCGGCGAGACGCCGGTGTCGCGCTTCGAGGCCGCGGCCAGGCCTGAGCCGCCCGTGCGGCAGGCGGCGGCGGCCGCGGCGGCCGCGCCGGAAGTTCCGGCGGGAGTGACGACCGAGGCGCTGGCGGCGGGCTGCGGCGACCTCGCGGCGCTCCGGGCGGCGATGGCGGCCTTCGAGGGCTGCGCGCTGAAGAAGGGCGCGCGCAACCTGGTGTTCTCCGACGGAAATCCGGCGGCGCGGGTGATGGTCGTGGGCGAGGCGCCCGGGCGGGACGAGGATCGCGCCGGGCTGCCCTTCGTGGGGCGCTCGGGGCAGCTGCTCGACCGGATGCTGGCGGCGATCGGGCTGTCGCGCAAGGCCGAGGCGCCGGAGGCGGCGGTCTATATCACCAACGTGCTGCCCTGGCGGCCGCCGCAGAACCGCGATCCGGCGGCGGACGAGGTGGCGATGATGCTGCCGTTCCTCCATCGCCACATCGCGCTCATCGCTCCGGAGGTTCTCGTGGCCGTCGGAAATTCCGCGGCGCGGACCCTGCTGGAGACGACCACCGGCATCACGCGGCTGCGCGGGCATTGGGCGGAATGGCGGGGCATTCCGGTGATGCCGATGTTCCACCCCGCCGCACTCCTGCGCAATCCGGAGCTGAAGCGGGCGGCCTGGGCGGATCTGCTGGCGGTGCGGAAGCGGCTGGACGAAGCATGAAGGGGATCGACCAGAGCCTTGACTTCATTCCGGTTCGCATCGCGGTCCTGACCGTGTCGGACAGCCGCTCGCCGGAGGAGGACCGCTCGGGCGATCTCCTGGTTTCGCGGCTGACCGCGGCCGGGCATCGTCTGGCCGACAGGGCGCTGGTGCGCGACGAGAAGGCTGCGATCCAGGCGCGGCTTCGGGGCTGGATCGCGGATCCGGAGGTCGACGTGGTGATCTCGACCGGGGGCACCGGGCTGACCGGGCGGGACGTGACGGTGGAGGCGCATGAGGAGCTGTACGATAAGGAGATCAATGCCTTCTCGATACTCTTTACCATGCTGTCTTACGAGAAGGTCGGCACCTCGGCGATCCAGAGCCGCGCCTGCGCCGGGGTGGCGGCCGGCACCTATCTCTTCGCGCTGCCGGGATCGCCCGGTGCCTGCAGGGATGCCTGGGACGGGATCCTGGCGGCGCAGCTCGACTATCGGCACCGGCCCTGCAACTTCGTGGAGATCATGCCGCGGCTGGAGGAACACAAGCGGCGGAAATGAGCGGATCCGCGATGCGCGGAGCCAAGGCCCGGGCGCCCCGCGTTTGTGATGACGCCGGGGCTGCGCTAGGTTGGACCGGAGGACGGGAAGAGGGAGGCCGGCCATGGCGGATGCGGCGCGGGAGATCGGGGCGACGGGGCTGCGGGTGCCGCCGCTCTGCTTCGGCACCTCCGCACTCGGGGGAATGCCCGGTACCTACGGCTACGACGTGGGCGAGGCGCGGGCGCTCGATACGGTGCGGGCGATCCTGGCGCTGCCGGACGGCTTCCTCGACACCTCGCGCAACTACGCCATGGGGCGCAGCGAGGCGCGCATCGGCACGGTGGTGCGCGAGCTCGGCGGCTGGCCGGCGGGGCGGATCCTCTCCACCAAGCTCGACCGCGACATGGAGACGCGGCGCTTCGACGCGGCCCGCGCACGGCGCTCCTTCGAGGAGAGCCTCGAAGCGCTGGGGGTGGAGCGCGTGCAGATCCTCCATCTGCACGACCCGGAGTACGTGAGCGACCTCGACGAGGTCACCGGCAAGGGCGGCGCGCTGGCGGAGCTCCTCCGCATCAAGGAGGAGGGGCTGGCGGATGCGGTGGGCCTCGCCGCAGGGCGCATCGACGTGATGATGCCGATCCTGCGCGACTGGGACCTCGACGTGCTGATCACCCACAACCGCTTCACGCTGGTCAACCGCAACGCCGGGCCGATGATCGATCTCGCGATGGCGCGCGGGATCTCGGTGATGAACGCCGCGCCCTATGCCGGCGGCGCGCTCGCCAAGGGAACGGCCACGCATCCGCGCTACGTCTATCAGGAGGCGACCGCGGCGATGCTGGCGCCGGTGCGCGCGGTCGAGGCGGTCTGCGCGCGGCACGGCGTGCCGCCGGGCGCGGCGGCGCTGCAATTCTCCATGCGCGATCCGCGCATCGCCGCGACGATCTGCGGCGTGAGCCGGCCCGAGAGGGTGGCGGAGACGCTCGCCTGGGCAGGCTGGCCGATCGGCGAGGAGGTCTGGGCCGAGCTGATGGCGCTGCCCTTCGCCACCGACGATCCCGAGGCGACGCGGGTCTATACCCCCGGCTGACCGCGCGCCCCGAGCCAGCCGTCGAGGAAGGCGTCGAGGCCCATAAGGAAGGTCGCCTCGCGGGCGGCTGGCGCGAACCAGGGGGCGGCGGCGGTGACGGCGGGATAGTCGCGCGCCATCTCCGCCGCGGGAACCGGGGCGACGGTGGAGGGGCCTCGGGAATAACCGGCGGTCTCGTCGAGGCCCGCGCCCATAAGGTAATAGCCCAGCGCCCGGAAGAGACGCGCCGCCTCCTCGTCGCTGGCGGTGCCTTCGCGGATCAGCGCAATCACGCCATCGATCGCCCTGAGTGCCGTGGGCGTGTTCATGCGATGGGTGGCGAGGAAGCCGAAGAAGCCCGGGTTCGCGAGCGCCACCGCGCGCCAGCGGATGCAGAAGGCCCGGAGCCTTTCGCGCCAGGGCAGCGATGCAGGCGGCATCGGCAGGTACTGGCGGGCGATCCGGTCGATCAGCGCATCCATGAGATGCCCCATGGAGGGGTAATAATGGTAGAGGCTCATGGCCTCGCAGCCGAGCTCGGCCCCGAGCTTGCGCATGCTGAAGCCGGCGAGGCCCTCGCGGTTGATCAGGGCGAGCGCCGCCGTCTCGATGCCCTCGGGCGACAGCGGCGGGCGCTTGCGGCGCTTTTTTGGTGCGTCCTGCATGGTGGTCCTCTCAAGCTGGCTTACACTGTAAGGCTTGACAAGTGTGTAGCACAAGAGCAGATTTCCGTCACTACCTTACGATGTAAGGCAGCTCGAATCGGAAAGGGTTGAAGGATGGCAAGGAGAATGCATCGGTCTTTCCCGCGCATCGCGATCGGCGCTTTCATGATGGGATCCTGCGCCGCGCTCGGCGTCGCGACGGCGGCCCCCGCCGCCGACGATGCCGCCGCGGAGGCCGCCTATGCCGAGATCGAGGCGACCTTCGGCACGGTGCCGGGTTTCGTGAAGCAGTTTCCCAAGGCGGCGATCGCCGGGGCCTGGGCGGAGCTGCGGGATCTGGAGCTGAGCGACCAGACCGCCCTGCCTCCAAAGGTCAAGGCGCTGATCTCGCTGGCGGTGGCGGCGCAGATCCCCTGCGATTATTGCATCTGGGCCGACACCAATTCGGCGCGTGCCGCCGGCGCGACCGACGAGGAGATCGCCGAGGCGGTGGCGATGGCGGCGCTGACGCGGCACTGGAGCACGGTGTTCAACGGGCTGCAGGTCGATCTCGACCAGTTCAAGGCCGATCTCGGCGGCAACTGACCGGGGGCGCCTCGTCCCCGCCGGCCGGGCCGTGGCCCGGTGCCGGCGGGAGCCTGGCGCTCAGCTCTTTCCGGGGCCGAAGTCGGCGGAGGTCACGACGCCGTCGCCGTCGATGTCCATGCGGGCGAAGGCGTCCGGCGCGCGATCGGCGAATTCGGCGCGCGAGACCGCGCCGTCGCCGTCGATGTCGTTGAGATCATGCGCGAAGCCCTGTTCGAGGCCGAGCATCGCGCCGCGGGGCTCGCCCTTGAGGTTCGTGGCCATGTCCTCCTTCCGCGTCTCCTCGAAAAGGGTCCATTCCGCGCTGTCGAGCAGGCCGTTCTCGTCCATGTCGAACATGGTGAAGAGCGCGTCGCGCTTGCTCTCGATCTCGGCTTCGGTCACGGCGCCGTCGCCGTCGAGATCCCAGTTGTCGATGAAATGACCGCCGGGCCTGCCCTGCTGGGCGGCGGCGGGCAGGGCGAGGAGGAGGCAGAGGCCGAGGAGCCGGGTTGTGGTCATGGGAAAAGCCTTTTCGGGTTGGGTCACGTTCCGAGCCATACATGGGTTGAACGGCGCGGCGCGGGGCTTCCGTCGCCGGGGGCACTTCGAACCGGCAAGAGCGAGGCACTGCCTCGCGCCGGTTCGTCGGCCGGAGCGCGTGAGCGCGGGGGTCGAGGGGGCCGGGTTGCACTGTCCGCTGGTAGTCCGCGCGCGTCTGCCTGGCGGGCGCGCTTGTCGCGCCTGCCATCACGCCGATGGCGTGCCTCCGGCACGACAGCAGGCAGGCGCGCGCGGATGTGTCACTTGCCAAATCCGCGGGGAACGGCGACGGCGCCACGGGTGCCGGGCCGCGTTCCGAAGCACTCACTCGTGAACCATCAGTCCCAGACGAAGGCGATCTTCTGGAGCTCGCGGCCGCCGATGCAGGTATGGCCCCGGGCGCGGGCCTCGCCGCCCATGGCGCGGTAGAAGCGGCAGCCGGCGGCGTTGTCGGCGAGCGACCAGACCAGTAGCTGCGCGAGCCCGCCGTCGCGCAGGCGGGTCCGGGATTCGGTGAAGAGCCGGCGGCCGAGCCCGGTGCCATGGTATTCGGGGCGCAGGTAGAACTCGTAGATCTCGCCCGAGCGGCGGCCGGCGAATCGGCCGGCGCCGAGCGTGGCATAGCCGGCGGCGGTGCCGTCGAGGGCGAGCATCAGCGCCCGGCCGCCGGAGCGATGCATCGCGCCCCACCATCCGGGGCCGCGGCGCGCGACCATGCGCTCGAGCGCGACGCCGGGGATGATGCCGGCATAGGCATAGCGCCAGGCGTCGCGGTGCAGCGCCGCGAGCGCCTCGCTGTCCGCCGTCGTCGACCAGTGCAGTTCGATCGCCATGGACCCCGCTCCGAGCGCGACATTCTCCGCTCTCAGGGGCTTTCGCGCAAGCGCGGCGCCGTCGCCGCGATGGACCGGCGCCGCGGGATATGCGATGCTCGCCGGATCGGGACATGCGGGCGGAGGCGCGACTCGGCGGCCATGAGCGAAAAGGTGGTCCTCCTGCCGAAGACGGCGACGCGGAGCGCGCCGGCG
Source organism: Rhodovulum sp. (assembly GCA_020637615.1). Lineage (GTDB taxonomy): Bacteria > Pseudomonadota > Alphaproteobacteria > Rhodobacterales > Rhodobacteraceae > Amaricoccus. Next base: position 73,990 of record JACKKC010000003.1, on the reverse strand, counting down.
CGGCCGGCGCTGCACCGGGTCCTGCTCGTCAACGACGATTTCACGCCGCGCGATTTCGTGGTCACCGTGCTCGGGGCGGTCTTCCGCATGGGGCCGGAGCGGGCGCAAGGCGTGATGCTGACCGCGCATCGCCGCGGCTGCTGCGTCGTGGCGGTCTTCACCCGCGAGGTGGCCGAGACCAAGGCGGGCCAGGCGACGGCGATGGGCACGCGGGCCGGCTATCCGCTGCGCTTCACCACCGAGCCGGAATGCTGACGCCAGCGCGCTGACCGCCCGGCTTTACCGCTCGCGAGAAAATGCCTGCGCTCCCGCCCGCAAGGCCCTATATTCAGGAACGGAATGCCCGGCGGCGCGGCCGGGCCGGAGTGCGTGACGCATGCGGTTCCTGATGCGAAGCCTGGCGGGCCTGACGCTCCTGGTGCTGACGCTGGGCCTCCTCGGCTTCGCGGTCGGCAGCATCCGGCAGGCATTGGCCTTGCGCGAGGCGGAGGCGACCGGCGGGCGGACCGCCGAGGAGCGGGTCTTCGCGGTGAGCGTGGACCGGCTGGAGCCGCGGACGGTCGCGCCGGTGCTGACCGCCTATGGCGATCTGCAGAGCGCGCGGCAGCTCGAGCTGCGCGCCGCCACCGCCGGCACGCTGATGGAGATCGCGCCGGGCTTCCGGGACGGCGGGCGGGTGGCGGCGGGCGAGGTGCTCTACCGCATCGATCCGGCCGAGGCCGAGACGGCGCTGGCGCTCGCCGAGAGCGACCTCGCCGCGGCGCGGGCCGAGGAGGCCGAGGCCGGCGTCGGGCTCGACCTGGCGCGGCAGGAGGCGGCGGCGGCGGACCGCCAGCGCGACCTGCGGGCCCAGGCGCTGGCGCGGGCGCAGGATCTGCGCAACCGCGGCGTGAACACGGCGGCGGATCTGGAGGCGGCGGAACTGGCGCTGGCCACTGCCGAGCAGGCGGCGACCGGGCGGCGGCTGGCCGAGGCCCAGGCCGAGGCGCGCATCGAGCGCGCGGGCATCGCCACCACCCGCGCCGGCATCGCCCGCGACGAGGCGGCGCGGGATCTGGCCAATACCGTGGAGCGCGCGCCCTTCGACGGGCTGGTGGCGGATGTCTCGGCGGTGCCGGGGCGGCTCGTCAGCGTCAACGAGCAGCTCGGGCTCCTGCTCGATCCGGCGGCGCTCGAGGTGGCGTTCCGGGTCTCGAAGGCCGAATTCGCCCGGCTGGCGGATGCTTCCGGCGAGCTTCTCCCCCTGGCGGTGACCGCGAGCCTCGAGGTCGAGGGCATCGAGCTCAGCGTGCCGGGCCGCATCGACAGGGCCGGGGCCTCGGTCGGCGCCGGCCAGACCGGGCGGCTGATCTACGCCCGGCTCGACGAGGGCCCGCCGGGGCTGCTGCGGCCGGGGGATTTCCTGACCGTCCGGGTGGCCGAGCCGGATCTCGAGGAGGTCGCGGTGCTGCCGGCCGCGGCGGTGAGCCCGGAGGGGCGCATCCTGCTCCTCGGCCCCGACCGGCGGCTGGAGGAGGTGGCGGTGCGGGTGCTGCGGCGCCAGGGGGGAGAGGCCATCGTTGCCGACGTGCCCTTCGGGCGGGACTTCGTGACCGCGCGCCAGCCGCAGCTGGGGCCGGGCGTGCTGGTGCGCCCGGCGGGGCCGGAAGCGGCGGCGGGCGCCCTGCCCGAGGCCATGGTGCGGCTGACGCCGGAGCGCCGGGCCGGGCTGATCGCCGCGGTCGAGGCCAACGGCCGCATGCCGCAGGAGGCCAAGGCGCGGATCCTCGCCGCGCTCGAGGCCGAAGAAGTGCCCCAGAGCATGGTCGACCGGCTGGAAACCCGCCGGTCGGGGGGCTGAGCCCATGGCGCTCGGGGATCGCGTCCGGGCGGCGGGGCAGGGGCTCTTCGCCTATTTCGCCCGGCATCCGACGGCCTCCAACCTGCTGATGCTGCTGATGCTGCTGAGCGGCGTCGCGGCGGGCAGCCAGATCCGCAGCCAGTTCTTCCCCGACGTGGTCGCCGACGAGCTGCGCGTCACCGTGCGCTGGGACGGCGCGGGCTCGGAGGACGTGGACGCCGGCATCGTCGCGCTGCTCGAGCCGGCGCTGCTGGCGGTGGAGGGCGTGGAGAGCTCCGAGGCGGTGGCGAACGAAGGCCGGGCGCGGATCATCCTCGGCTTCGAGCCCGGCTGGGACATGGGCCGCGCCGTGTCGGACGTGGAGGCGGCGGCGGATGCGGTGACCGGCCTGCCCGAGACCGCCGAGCGGCCGGAGGTGCGCCGCGAGGAATGGCGCGACCGGGTGACCGACGTCATCATCCACGGGCCGGTGCCGGTGGCGAGCCTCGGGCGCTACGCCGACGAGTTCGTCGCCCGGCTCTACCGGGAGGGCATCACGCGCGCCACGATCCGCGGCGTGGCCGATCCGGTGATCCGCGTCGAGGTGCCCGAGGCGCAGCTGATCCGCCACGACATCACGCTCCGCGAGGTCGCCGACGTGATCGCCGCCGGCGCCGACGCCGCCCCGGCGGGCGACGTGGCGGGCAGCGGCACGCGGCTTCGCGCCGGCAGCGAGCGGCGCGAGGCGGATGCGATCGGCGACCTGGCGATCCGCTCGGATGCGGAAGGCGCGGAGCTGCGCATCCGCGACGTGGCGCGGGTGGCGGCGGAGGGCGCGGATGCCGGCCGGGCCTATTTCGTGAACGGCGCGCCGGCGATCTCGATCCGGGTGGACCGCAGCGATCGGGGCGACGCCATCGCCATGCAGCGCAAGACCCGCGAGGTCGCCGCGGCGCTGCAGAGGAGCCTGCCCGAGGGGGTGAAGATCGAGCTGGTGCGCACTCGCGCCGAGGGCATCACCGACCGGCTCGACCTGCTGCTCCGGAACGGGATGATCGGGCTGGCGCTGGTGGTGGGGCTGCTCTTCCTCTTCCTCAACGCGCGCACCGCCTTCTGGGTGGCGGCGGGCATCCCGGTGGCGATGAGCGCGGCGGTCGGGCTGATGTTCGCCGCGGGCCTCACGCTCAACATGATGTCGATCTTCGGGCTGATCCTCTGCCTCGGCCTCGTGGTGGACGACGCCATCGTGGTGGCGGAGCATGCCGACTGGCGGCGGCGACACCGCGCCGAGGCGCCGGCGGTGGCGGCCGAGACCGCGGCGCGGCGCATGGCCCTGCCGGTCTTCTCGGCGACGATCACCACGATCCTCGCCTTCTTCGGCCTGGCCTTCATCGGCGGGCGCTTCGGCACGCTGATCGCCGACATTCCTTTCACGGTGATCGCGGTCCTGAGCGCGAGCCTCGTCGAATGTTTCCTGGTCCTGCCCCATCACATGGCCGGCGCGCTGGCAGCGCGGCCCCGGTCCTGGGCGGATGCGCCGAGCCGCCTCGTCAACCGCGGGCTGGAGGCGTTCCGGATCGGGGCCTTCGAGCCGGCGGTGCGCTGGATCATCCGGCTGCGCTATCCGGTGATCGCGGCGGCGCTGCTCCTGCTGGCGCAATCGGCGGCGATGTTCATCCGCGGGGACGTGACCTGGCGCTTCTTCTCGCCGCCCGAGCAGGGGTCGGTCACCGCCAATGTGGCGATGCTGCCCGGCGCCGGCCGCGCCGATACCGAGGCCATGGTGCGCGAGCTGGAGCGGGCGGTCGCGGCGGTGGACGCGCGCTTCGCCGCCGAATACGGGCGCGCGCCGGTCGCCTCGGCGATCGCGGTCGTCGGCGCCACCTCCGGGCGCGGCCTCGCCGGCGAGGAGACCAAGGATCCCGACCAGCTCGGCGCCATCGACGTGGATCTGATCGACCCGGATCTCCGGCCCTATTCCGGCCAGGTCTTCGTGCAGGCGCTGGAGGCGGAGGTGGTGCGCCTGCCCAGGCTCGAGACGCTCAGCTTCCGCAGCTGGGGGCAGGGGCCGGGCGGCGACGCGCTCGACGTGAAGTTCTTCGGGCCCGACGTGCGGGTGCTCAAGGCCGCCGCCGAGGCGCTGAAGGCCGAGCTGGCGCCGCTGGCGATCGTCAGCGGGCTCGAGGACAGCCTCGCCTATGACAAGACCGAGCTGGTGCTCGACCTCACGCCGCTCGGCAAGCGCCTCGGCTTCTCCATCGAGGCGGTGGGGGCAGAGCTCTTCGCACGGCTCGAAGGCATCGAGGCGGCGGAATTCGCCGCCGGGACCCGTACGGCGACGGTGCGGGTCGGCCTGCCCGAGGACGAGACCGCCGCGGATTTCCTCAGCCGGACCCGGCTGCGCACCGCCGACGGGGCGCATGTGCCGCTCTCCGAGATCGTGAGCGTGGAGAGCCGGCCGGGCTTCTCGGCGCTCGGGCGCGAGAACGGCCGGCGGGTGGTGAGCGTGACCGGCGACGTCTCGGAGGACGAGCCGGCGGCGGCCGCGGAGCTGACGCGCGAGCTCGAGACGGCGATCCTGCCCGGCATCGCCGAGCGCTTCGGCGTGGATTACGAGTTCGGCGGGCTGGCGGCGCAGGAGCGGGACTTCCTCGGCGAGGCGCTCGTGGGCTTCCTGCTCTGCCTCGCGGGGATCTATCTCACGCTCGCCTGGGTCTTCGAGAGCTGGGTGCGGCCGGTGGTGGTGATGGCGGTCATTCCCTTCGGGCTGATCGGCACGATCTGGGGCCATTGGCAATGGGGGCTCGCCATGAGTCTCTTCACGGTGGTGGGGCTGATCGGCATGACCGGAATCATCATCAACAATGCCATCGTGCTCATCGCCACCATCGACGGCCACGGGTCCCGGCGGGCGCTGGTGCCGGCGGTGGTCGCGGCGGCAGGCGACCGGCTGCGGCCGATCCTGCTCACCTCGCTGACCACGGTGCTGGGCCTCGGGCCCCTGATGTACGAGCGCTCGAGCCAGGCGCTCTTTCTCAAGCCGACGGTGGTGACGCTGGTCTACGGGCTGGGCATCGGCGCGGTGCTGGTGCTGATCCTGGTGCCGGCGCTGGTGGTGGTGCAGCGCGATATCGCACGGCTCCTGACCGCCTGGCGGCGGGGCCTGGGGCTGCGGCGCCGGGGGCCGGCGCCGGGACTGAGCGCGATCGTCGCGGTGGCGAGCCTCGCCGGCTTCGCCTGGCTGGGCGTGACGCTCGGCCCCTGGCTCCTGGAGGGGGCGCTGGCCGGCCCGGCGGCGCGGCTGGCGCCGTTCCTGCCGGGATGGCCGCCGGGCTGGGTGGCGCTGGCGGCGCTGGCGGCGGGGATGGTGGTTCTGCTGGCCGCGGGCGCGCTGGCCGGGGCGATCCTGCTGCGCCGGTCGGGCGCGGCGCATGGGGTCCGGGCGGGATAGCACCGGCGGCCGTTCCGACTGACCCTGCGTTCCGAGGCCCAATATCGGGACAGGGACAAGGCCGCGCCTCGCGCGGCCCGCACCCCAAGCCCCCGGACCGAAAAGGCGAGGCGCCGGTGGCGCGTCGAGTAATGTCCGGTCGCCCGAAGGCGCAAGCTGCAGGGCGAGGGGGGGCGCAGCTTCACCACCGGTTGAGGATCGGGACGCGTCGGCCCTGGACGGCGTGCGAAGCGCGCCGGCCCCCCGCAGGGCCGGCGCGGCCCGATCGCCACGGGTCGATCGGGCTTGGGATCCCCGGCCACGGTCGTGATGCAGGTCGACGGCGAGCGCTGCTGGCGTCATTTTTGAAAAAATGTGCAATAACAATGAGATGCACTGTGTCCCGCTGCGGGACACGGCCCCCGAACCGCCCGAGTCGACAGGGCTGGGAGCCCGGGGAGCGGGGCGGTCCGCTCAGCGGGGTGCGGCGCAGCCCCGGATGTCGACGGCGCGGCTGCCGTCGAGCAGGGTGAGGCGCAGGGCGCCCCGGTCGAGCACCGGGCCGGCGCCGCCGCGGCCCTTGATGCGGGCCTTTGCATGCACCGCCCGGCCCTCGGTGCGGCTCTCGGCCGGGCCGATGCGCAGGCCGGGGCCGCCGGGCTCGAGCACCGCGACCTGGTCGGCACCGGGCGGGGCGGCGAAGCTGACGGTGGTGTCGAGATCCATGCCCGCCGCGCCGGGCACCAGCCGGCAGGTGACGGAGGTCACCCCGGCCTCGGCGGCGCTGCGCGGCCGATCCGCCCGCGCGGCCTCGATTTCGGGCCTTCCGCTGGCCGGGGCATCCGGGGCGAGGTTCGCGCCGAGACGCGCCTCGGCGGGCACGCAGATATCGGCGCAGACCCCGAGCAGGAGGTCGAGGTCGATGTCGATCGGCTCGCCGGGCCGCTCGGGGGTCAGGATCACCGGCAGGACCAGCGTATCGGCATAGCCGATCGTGCGGAGACCGGCGAAATCGAAGACCCGCGGCCGGGGCCATTCGTAGCGGACCGAGGCGAGGTTGCGCGAGCGCGACCAGTCGAGCCGCGGCGGGATTCCCGCCTCGCCGGGCACCCGCCAATAGGTGTGCCAGCCCGGGGCGAGCCGCACCTCGAGCGCCGCGACATGGGTGCCGTCGGCCTGGCGCCAGCCCTCGATCAGGTCGATGCCGCGCACGCCCTCGGGCAGGCCGGGCTCGCTCCGGGCCGGAGCGGCGGCGATCAGGACCGCGGCCGAGAGGGCGGCGAGGGAGGCGAGGGAGGCGAGGCGAGGGCGCATGCAGGAACTTTCTCGACGGGTCGGCGGAGCATAGGGGCGTGCGGCGGCCGGTGGCAGTCACAATGCGGCGATCACGGCCGCGCGGGCTCGCTTGTCAAGGCGGGGCCGGGGCCTCATGTTGGGGCAATGGACACATCCGACGCCCGCTTCCTCGACGGCCAGCTGCTCATCGCCATGCCCGGCATGGGCGACCCGCGCTTCGAGCGGTCGGTGATCTTCGTCTGCGCGCATTCGGCCGAGGGCGCGATGGGGCTGATCGTCAACAAGCCCGCCCAGGACCTGCGCTTCGCGAGCCTGCTCAAGCAGCTCGAGATCGAGGCGACCGCGGATGTGGCCGGAATCGGCGTGCATTTCGGCGGGCCGGTGGAGCACGGCCGCGGCTTCGTGCTGCATTCGGCGGAATACGACGCCGAGGGCGCCAGCCTGAAGGTCGATCCGCGCTTCGCCATGACCGCGACCCTCGACGTGCTGCAGGACATGGCCCGCGGCGCCGGCCCGGTGCGGGCGCTGCTGGCGCTCGGCTATGCCGGCTGGGGGCCGGGCCAGCTCGAGGGCGAGATCCAGGCGAACGGCTGGCTGACCGCGGCCGCGGATCCGGATCTGGTGTTCGGAACCCGCGACACGGACAAGTGGGAGGCGGCGCTGCGCTCGATCTCGATCGATCCGCGGCTGCTCTCGGCGGGCGGCGGCCGGGCCTGAGATGCCGGCCGGCCAACCATCGAGAATCGCCCTCGGCCTCGCGGCCCTGGCGCTTCTGGTGGGGTGCGACATTGGCGGGCAGCCGCAGGCGCCTCTGGGCGAGCTCCATGGCGTCTTGCTCATCAAATGGGTGCGCGAGGATCGCTTCGTCTTCGTCCCGGACGAAAGCGACCCGCTGACCTACGAGCGCGCCGGCCGCAGGATCGTGCCGGGCGCGATGTTCACCGACGGCGGATCGATCCCGCGGCTCTTCTGGAGCGTGAAGGGGTTCTCGCCCTGGTCCTACGGGCCGGCCTATGCGCTCCACGACTGGCTCTTCAGGCAGCACCGCTGTGGCCTCGACGCGCCGCCGATGACCTATACGCTCGCGGAGGCCAACGACGTGCTCGAGGATGCCATCCGCATCCTCGTGGCGGACGGACTCGCCTACGGAAACGCGCAGGTCACCGGCCTGATCAAGGGCGCGGTCGACCAGCACGGGCAGGCTGCCTGGGACGGGCCCTGCGAGCCGGGGCCAACGGTCGTCGCCGGGGCGATGACGGCGGAGCGCAGTGGCGACATCATCGTGGGCAGGATCGAGATCAGATAGCCGCGCCCGCCCCCGCCCGCCGCCGCTTCCGGCCTCAGAAGCGCGGCGCGGCGGCGCGGCGCAGGCGGTCGTTGATGCCGAGGCCGAGGCCGCTGTCGGGGACCGGGGCCACGGCGATGCGCGAGAGCCCGGCCTCGGCGGCGAGCGCGTCGGCGGCGCGCAGATGTGCGAAGAGATTGGCCGCCGCTTCCACCAGATCGCCGCGCTCGGAGAGATTGAGGCCGGGCCGCAGGCTGGCGACCGGGCCGAATCCCAGCCAGATCTCGTCGCTTGCCGCCCCGACGGCGTCGAGGCGCAGCGTCGCGCGTGGCGCGTAATGCGACTGCAACTGGCCCGGCGCCGTGACATGGCGCGTGGTCAGGGTATCCACGGGCCGGCCGAGCAGGGCGGCGATCTCTTCGACCGGCAGCCCGCCGGGACGCAGCAGCACGGCGGTGTCGCGGTCGAATCCCACAATGGTCGATTCGAGCCCCACCGGGCAGGCGCCGCCGTCGAGCACCGCGGCGATGGCGCCGTCGAGCCCGTCGAGCACATGCGCCCGCGTCGTCGGGCTGACCCCGCCCGAGGGATTGGCCGAGGGCGCGGCGAGCGGGCCGCCGAATTCCTCGAGCAGCCGATGGGCGAGCGGATGGGCGGGCACGCGCAGCGCCACGGTGTCGAGGCCGGCGGTGGCGAGCCCCGAGAGGCCGGTCTCCGGACGGCGGGGCAGGACGAGGGTGAGCGGCCCCGGCCAGAATCGCTTGGCCAGCGCCTCGGCGGCCGGCGAGAATTCCGCGAGCTCAAGGGCCATCGCGGCATCGGGCACGTGCACGATCAGGGGGTTGAAGACCGGCCTTCCCTTGGCGGTGAAGATCCGAGCCACGGCGCGGTCGTCGCGGGCATTGGCGCCGAGTCCGTAGACCGTCTCGGTGGGGAAGGCGACGAGCTCGCCCGCGCGCAGAAGGCCCGCCGCGGCGCGCAGGCCGCGGGCGCTGTCGGACAGGATGACGGTGTTCAATTCGGCCATAATGTGGCGCGTCTCGCTTGTCGCTTCCGGCGGCAGGCCCTAGGTTGCCGCCCTCTGCCGCGGCTCCATACCTGCCCGGGCCGCTCCCCGAAAGCCGATTCTGCCGCCACGACGGCCCAACGAGCGAGATCGCCATGAGCTACCGCGCCCCCGTCGCCGAGATGCGCTTCCTGATCGACGCGGTTCTGGGCGGCGGCCGGCTGGCCGAGACCGGGCGTTTCGCCGAGGCGACGCCCGAGACCGTCGAGGCGGTCCTGAGCGGCGCGGCGCGGCTCGCCGAGGAGGTGATGGCGCCCCTGCGGCGGGCGGGTGACCTGGAGCCGGCGCGGCTGGTGAACGGCGTGGTGCGCTGCACGCCGGGCTTCCCGGAGGCCTATCGCGCCATCGCCGAGGGGGGCTGGATCGGGCTGACCGCCGATCCCGAGCAGGGCGGCTCGGGGCTGCCGACGCTGCTTCTGACCTGCGTCAACGAGATGATGGCCGGTGCCAACCTCGCGCTGTCGCTGGCGCCGCTGCTGACGCAGGGCGCGATCGAGGCGCTGCAGGCCCATGGCGACGCGGATCTCAGGGCGATCTATCTGCCGAAGCTCGTCAGCGGCGCATGGACCGGGACGATGAACCTGACCGAGCCGCAGGCGGGCTCGGACGTGGGCGCGATCCGCACGAGGGCCGAGCCCGACGGCGCGGGGCGCTATGCGATCACCGGGCAGAAGATCTTCATCTCGTGGGGCGACCACGACATGGCGGAGAACATCTGCCACATGGTTCTGGCGCGGCTGCCGGACGCGGCGCCGGGCACGCGCGGGATCTCGCTCTTCCTCGTGCCGAAATTCCTGCCCGATGCCGGGGGAGGGCCGGGCCGGGCCAACAGCCTGCGGGCGGCCTCGCTCGAGCACAAGATGGGGCTGCACGGCTCGCCGACCTGTGTGATGCATTACGAGGGCGCGACCGGCTGGCTGGTAGGGGGCGCGCATCGGGGCATGGCGGCGATGTTCACCATGATGAACAACGCCCGCCTCGGGGTCGGCGTCGAGGGGCTCGGCTCGGCGGATGCCGCGCTGCAGGCGGCGCTGGCCTATGCCCGTGACCGGGTGCAGGGACGCGGGCCCGACGGTGCGGCGACCAGCATCCTCGGCCATGCCGACGTGCGCCGGATGCTCGCGACCATGGGCGCGCTGACCGCCACCGCGCGGGCGATCTGCCTCGATTGCGCGCTCTCCACCGACATGGCGGCGGCGACGGGCGAGGCGGGCTGGGCGGCGCGGGCGGCCTTCCTGACCCCGATCGCCAAGGCCTTCGGCACCGACGCCGGCTGCGAGGTGAGTTCGCTCGCCATGCAGGTCGCCGGCGGCATGGGCTATATCGAGGAGACCGGGATCGCGCAGTTCTACCGCGACGTGCGCGTGACGGCGATCTACGAGGGCACCAACGGCATCCAGGCGATGGATCTGGTCGGGCGAAAGCTGGCGGACGGCGGTGCCGCCGCCCGGGCGCTGATCGGCGAGATCGCGGCGACGGCAGAGGCTTCCGGCGAGCGCGGGCTGCGGCTCGGCGTGGCGGCAGGGCGGCTCTCGGAGGCGACGGCGTGGATGCTGGCCGCTGAGGGTGACGAGAGATTCGCCGGCGCGGTGCCGTATCTGAGGGCCTTCGCGCTGACGCTCGGCGGGCATTACCTGCTGAAGGCGGCGGAGGCGGAGGGCGGCGGCGCGCAGCGCGCGGCGCTCGCGGATTTCCACCTCCTGCACATGCTGAGCGAGGTCGAGGCGCTCGCCGCCCGCGCCTGCGCCGGCGCCGCGACGCTCCGCGCCCTCGATTTCGAAGCCTGAAGCGTGCGGAGGGCCGGCGGCCTGCACTATCCCCACCCGGAGCCGCCGGCGCCGGGGGCGGCGGTCGAGATCGCCGAGGGCGTGCTCTGGCTGCGGCTGCCGCTGCCTTTCCGCCCCGACCATCTCAACGTCTATGCGCTCGACGAGGGTGACGGCTGGACGATCGTCGACGCCGGGCTCGACACGCCCGCCTGCCGGGAGTGGTGGCGGGCGGCGCTGGCCGGGCCGCTCGCCGGGCGACCGGTGCGGCGGGTGGTGCTGACCCATCACCATCCCGACCATGTTGGGCTCGCTGGATGGTTCCAGGGCGCGCTTGGCGCCGAGCTCTGGGCCACCCGCACCGCCTGGCTCTATGCGCGCATGCTGACCCTCGACGTGCAGGAACGGCCCCCGGCGGAGGCGCTGGACTTCTGGCGCGGCGCCGGCATGGAGGCTGAGATGCTGGCGGCGCGCGCGGAGGCGCGGCCCTTCAACTTCGCCGATGTGGTGGCGCCCATGCCGCTCGGATTCCGCCGCATCGCGCAGGACGAGGAGATCGAGGCCGGCGGGCGTCGCTGGCGGGTGGAGATCGGCAATGGCCATGCGCCGGAGGCGGCGCTGCTCTGGGGCGTGGACCATGACGTCGTGCTCGTGGGCGACCAGGTGCTGCCGGGCATCACGCCCAATCTCGGCGTCTATCCCACCGAGCCCGAAGCCGATCCGGTCGGGGCCTGGATTGCCTCCTGCCGGCGGCTCCGCGCGCTGGCCGGGCCGGAGCATCTGGCACTGCCCGGCCATCGCCTGCCTTTCACCGGGCTCGATCTGCGGCTGGAGCTGCTTATCGCGCATCAGGAGGCGGCGCTTGCCGCGCTCGAGGCCTTTCTCGACCGGCCGCGCCGCGCCAGCGAATGCTTCGAGGCGCTCTTCGGCCGGCGCATCGGTGGCGCGGCTTACGGGCTGGCGCTGGCCGAGGCGGTGGGGCATCTCAACCACCTGCACCGGACGGGCGCGGCCGTGCGGTGGCGCGATTCGGGCGGCGCCTGGCTCTGGCAGCGGCGCGAAAAGGCACCTGACAGCGCGCCGGGATCGGGTTAGAAGGCGCAGGACGGAACGAAGGGTCGAGGAGACGGGCGATGGCCGATTACGAGTACGGCAAGATGGACATCAAGGAGCAGGAGAAGACCTTCGAGGGCTTCCTGCGCATGTGGGTCTACATCTTCGGCTTCGCGTTGGCCGCGCTGATCTTCCTGGCGCTCTTCAACAGCTGACGGCGGGACGGCGGTCGCGGGCGGACGCCGGAAGGGCGCGCATGTTGCGGATCATGCTCGTGCTGGTGGCGGCGGTCTCGCTGGCGGGCTGCGAGGTCTACCGTTCGGCGGAACCGGAGGAGATCGCGCGCGCCCGCTACGTCAGCGCCGAGCCGCCCTCGGTCACGCTGGTCTCCATGGTCAATGCCGAGACCGGACGCTCGGCGCATTCGGCGCTGGTGATCAACGGCTCGCAGCGCGTGCTCTACGACCCGGCCGGCACCTTCACCCATCCCGACCTGCCCCGGCGCGGCGACGTGCATTACGGCATCACGCCGCGCTATCTCGACTATTACGAGCGCTACCACGCGCGCTTCTCGCATTTCGTGCATTCCCAGAAGGTCTATGTCAGCCGCGAGACGGCGGACCGGGTGATGGCCAATGCGATCGCCGAGGGGCGGACGCCGAAGATGTTCTGCGCCAGCTCGGTCACGACCGCGCTGCGCGGCGTGCCCCCCTTCACGGGGGTACGCTACACCCTGCTCCCGGAGACGACGCTGGAGGATTTCGCCCGCATTCCCGGGGTCGAGGACAGCTACGTCTACGAATCCGACATCGGCAAGAACAACGCCTGGGAGCACAGCGACATCCTGCCGGAGTGACCGGCCGCCGTCCGGGCTGGCGGAGAACCGGGGCGACCCTGGTCCGAGATTTCGTCGGACCATCGTCCGATGCGCCCTGGTGCCGCAAGGTGTCATCTCGATCCCGGGCTGGTTCGATCCGGAAGGGAGCTTACGGCAATGACATGGAACTCAATCGCATTTCGCGGCACGAGCGCGCTCGCCCTCGGCCTCTACCTGGCGGCGACGCCGCTCGCCATCGACCTCGGGACCACGGCCGGCTTCGGCCTGACCGCGCCGAAGGCCTGGGCAAAGGACGGCCGGAGCGGCGGCGACGACAGCAGCGGCAAGGGCGGGGGCAGCGACGGCGGTGGCCGCGATGACCGGTCCGGAAGCGGCGGTGGCGGCGGCAGCAGCCGCGACGACCGCGGCAGTGACGACCGATCCGGAAGCAGCGGACGCGGCGGCGGCAGCGACGACAGGAGCAGCGACGACCGTGGCAGCGACGACCGTGGCGGCAGCGGCAGGGGCAGCGATGACCGTGGCGGCGACGACCGCCGTGGCAGGGGCGGAGACGATTCAACCGCCGGGTCCGCCGCGGCGGGCGCGGTCGGTGGCAGTTCCGGCGGCGGTCTGCGCGTGGTGAAGTTCGAGCGCTCCGCTTCCGGCGTCGAGGTGGTCTATTCCAACGGCGTCAAGGAAGAGATCGAGAACGGCCGATTCGAGCAGAAGAACGCGGCCGGCCGCACCATCGTCCAGCGTCCGGCGACGGCGGCGGATCTCGCCCGGATCGACGGCAATGCGCGCAATTCCGGGATCAAGGCGGCGCGCGCCGGCACCGGCGGCGGGGCGCTTCCTGCGGGCTCCGAGGCCCGGCGGGTCGAGGTCGGCGCCAGCAGCGTCGAGGTCGACTACAACACCGGCTGGAAGGAAGAGGTCGCGGGCGGCCGCTACGAGCTCAAGGATCCGAACGGCAACACGGTCGTCGAGCGCGTGGCAACCCAGTCCGACGTGAACCGGCTGATCGGTCTCGCCTCGCGCTGAACGCGCGACCCGGGCGCGCCGCGGCGGAGCGGCCGCGGCGCGCCCGCTCAGCTTTCGTCGCCCCAGGCGTCGCGGGCGATCAGCGCGGCCTCGACCCGGTTGCGGGCCTGGAGCTTCTCCAGGATCGAGGTCATGTAGTGCTTCACGGTCTTCTCCTGGATCGACAGCGCCTCGGCGACCTCGCGGTTGCTGAGGCCGCGGGCCACCCGGCGCAGGATGTCCTCCTCGCGCCGGGTCAGGTCGTCGATCGGGCGGCGCGCCGGGCGCCTCGGCCGCGCCTGCATGTCGCTCAGGACCCGCGCGGCCAGCGCCGGCGAGACATGCGCCTCGCCGCGGGCGACCCCGGCGAGAATTTGGACCAAATCCCGCGCCGAGATCCCCTTGAGCACGTAGCCGATGGCGCCGGCACGCAGCGCGGCGGCGAGGTCCTGGTCGTCCTCGGAGACCGTCAGCATGGCGATGCGCGCCGCCGGCGCGGCCTCGCCGATGCGCTGGGCGGCCGCGATGCCGCCGCCCGGCATGGAGATGTCGAGCAGCACCAGATCCGGGGCGTGGTGCGCAGCGAGAGCGACCGCCTCGTCGGCGCTGCCCGCGGCGCCGACCACGGTGAATTCGCCGGATTCCTCGAGCGACCGGATCAGCCCCTCGCGAAAGATCGGGTGATCGTCGGCCAGGACCACGCGGTAGCTCATGGCTTGTCTCCCTTGCCGAGCGGCAGGGTCAGGACCAGCCTGGTCCCGCTGCCGCGCACGGTGACGATATCGAGCGATCCGCCGATGCTCTCGGCGCGGTCGCGCAGCCCCGCGAGGCCCTGGCCGCCGTCGGCCGTGAGCGCCGCGGCGGCGGGGTCGAAACCGGGTCCCTCGTCGCTCACGCTGACCGTCAGCGCCTCGGGTCCGGCCACGGCGACCACCTCGACCGCCGCCTCGCCGGCGTGGCGCGCGGCGTTCGAGAGCGCCTCCTGCAGGAAGCGGTAGAGGCAGATCCGAAAGGAATCGTCGCATTCGGGATCCTCCGGGCCGTGCCAGGCGAGCGGGACCGGTGCTTCGGTCTGGCGCCGGTGTGCCTCGACGGCGCGACGGGCCACCTCGGCGAGCGGCACGCCCCCGAGATCCGGCAGGGAGAGGCCGCGCGAGATCGCCCGGATCTCGGCAAGCGCGGATTGCATGGCCCCGCGCAGCGCCGCCGCCTCCTGGCGGCCGGCCTCGGTGTCGGGCACCAGGCTGTCGAGGCGCATCGCCGCCAGCGCGATCAGCTGCGCCGGGCCGTCGTGCAGGTCGGCGCTGGCGCGGCGCAGGCTCGCCTCGGTCTGGGCGGCGGCGCGGGCCGTCGCACCGATCGCCCGCTGCCGCAGCTCGGCGTTCTGGGCGGCGACCGCCCGGCTCTCCGCGACCTGGGCCTGGAGCAGCGCCTTCTGGCGGTCGATGGTGCGCCCGCCGCTGCGCACGATGCCGAGCAGCATCAGGCCGCTGAGGCAGAACACCGCCGCGACGAGCAGCCAGCTGCCGCGACGGGCGTCGGCGAGATCCCGTTCGAGCTCGGTCGCGACCTCGTAGAACTCGGCGACGGCGATGACCTCGCCCGACCAGACCTCGTGGATCGGCGAATAGACCTCGAGCAGCGGCAGCCCGAGCGCCGCCTCGGCGGCGTTCTCCGCGTCGTCGAGATCGCCGAAGCTGCCGGAAATCTCGCCGCGCCACGCCGCCGCGAGATCGTCGGAGGGCGGAAAGCGGCTGCCGATGATCGCGGGATCGGAGGCATGCACCACCAGCCCGCCGGGCTTCCAGATCTTGAAGGAGACGATGCGATCGCCGAACGGCGTATTGGCGAAGACCTCCCGAAGCGCGCGCTGCGCGGGATCCGACAGCCTGTCGGCCGCTGCCAGCTCCTGGCTCAGCGGCGAGACGATGCTCTCGACGTAGAGCGCCGCGGCCGATGCGGTGTTGTCGACCACGGATTGCTCGATGCGCGCGCTGATCCAGGCGCCGATGACCAGCATGGCTGCGAGCATCACCACGCCGCCCGTCGCCAGGAAGCGGAGGACCAGGGGCTGCTCGTTCCATCGGGCGCGTGGCGGCATCGTGGACTCGCGCTGGCGGGGATGTCTCCCCGTCACCGCTGCTACTTCAATAGCGGCTGGGTAAACACGGACCTAAGGCCGGCGATCGGCATATCGCGGATCAGGTATTTTCAGCGGATCCGCCGGAGCGCGCTGCGACCCGTCGCGACAGGTTCAGCGCCACGGCGGCGCGGAGGAGCGCCTGGAAGGCGGCTTCGTCGATGGCATCGCCCTGGCGGATGTCGATGGCGCGCCGGGTGTTGCCGTCGAGGCTGGCGTTGAAGAGGCCGGCGGGATCCGCGAGCGCGGCGCCTCGGGCGAAGGTCAGCTTCACCTTGTCCTTGTAGGTTTCGCCGGTGCAGAGGATCCCGGCATGTTCCCAGACCGGAACCCCGCGCCATTTCCAGGTCTCGACCACCTCCGGATCGGCCTCGCGGATCAGCGCCCGCACGCGGGCGAGCGTCTCGCCCCGCCAGTCGCCGAGCTCGGCGATCCGCGCATCGATCCGCCGGGACGGGGAATCGGCATCTTCACCCTGCATCGAATCTCTCCTTCCCTGCGGCTTCGCCCGCTCACATCCGCTCGCCGGGCAGCCGGCTCGCCTGCCCGATCCAGTCGGCGAACCGGGTCTCGTCGATCGGCTCCGCCTCCCGGATGTGGAGGTAGCGCACCTCCTTCTGCCTGGAGGCGACCGGCGGGACGGGGGTCAGCGCCGTGCCGCGGAAGAACGCCACCTTCACGTATTTCGCGAAGCAATGGAAGCTGAGGAACCAGCCCTGGCCTTCGACGCCGTAGAAGGGCGAGTTCCACTTCACCGCCTTCTGCACCTCCGGCACGACTCGCGTGACCAGCGCATCGATCCGGCAGCCCACGTCGCGCTTCCAGCCGGGCATCGCCGCGATATAGGCCTGCACGGGAGCGTCGCCGTAGCCTTTCGGGATCTGCGGATTGCCGCCGGCGAGCAGCGTCGGCCCTTGGGCATCGCTTCCGGTGGCCCTTTTCTCCGTCACGTCGGTCCCCCGCGTCGCTGCGCGGGCGATCATGCAGCCCGGGCGCCCGGCTCGCAACCGGGCAGCGATTTCGCGAGACCTCCGCGGCGCCGAACGGCACGCGCCGGCACGGCCACCCGATGGGCCGTTGTGCCGGGATTCTGCGTTTTGGATCAATCGTCTGGCCCGGATGAGGTCCGGGCCCGCGCCGTCGGACGGCAACTGCCCGACCCCGGAACACGCAAAACCCCCGAACGCTGCCGGGGGTTTCTCGAGTCCGTTTGCGTGACCGGTCGGTCAGGTCGTCAGAGCATGCCTTCGCGCTGCAGCTTCTTGCGCGCCAGCTTGCGTGCC
Source organism: Rhodovulum sp. (assembly GCA_020637615.1). Taxonomy (GTDB): domain Bacteria; phylum Pseudomonadota; class Alphaproteobacteria; order Rhodobacterales; family Rhodobacteraceae; genus Amaricoccus. The sequence goes on along the minus strand of JACKKC010000003.1, from coordinate 57,015 downwards.
CGGCGGATCGCCTCGGCCCGCTCACGGGCCTTCTTGACGGACGGCTTCTCGAAATGCTGCCGAAGCTTCATCTCGCGGAAGACGCCTTCGCGCTGCAGCTTCTTCTTGAGCGCGCGCAACGCCTGGTCGACGTTGTTGTCACGAACCGTTACCTGCACAGATATTCACCACCTTTCAGACGTCGGAGTTTCGATATTTCGCAGGAACGCGCTATATATCGGGCGAGCGCCGGGCTGTCCACAGTCCTGCGCGGAAAATATCGCATGGGGGGAAGGCGATGACCGAGACGGGGCCGGGCGAGGAAGAGCGGATTGCCGAATTGCGCGAGGCGGTGGTGGCGGCGGCGCTGCCCCATGTCGCCTTCGACGGCTGGTCGGACCGCAGCCTCGCCCAGGCCGTGGTGGAGGCGGGCGTCGACCCCGGTCTCGCGCGGCTCGCCTTTCCCCGCGGTGGGCTCGATCTGGCGCTGGCCTATCATTATGCCCGCGACCGGGCGCTGGCGGCGGATCTGGCCGCGGCCGATCTCGGCGGCCTGCGCTTTCGCGACCGCATCGCCTATGCGGTGATGCGCCGGCTGGAGCTCGTGGCCGGCGAGCGCGAGGCGGTGCGCCGCGGCGCGGCCTTCTTCGCGCTGCCGCAGCATGCGGCGGACGGCGCGCGGGCGATCTGGCACACCGCCGACACGATCTGGACCGCGCTCGGCGACGAGAGCCGCGACTTCAACTGGTATTCCAAGCGCACGACGCTTTCGGCGGTCTATTCCTCGGCGCTGCTCTACTGGCTCGGTGACGAGACACCCGGCGCCTCGGCCACGCGCGAATTCATCCAGCGCCGCATCGACAACGTGATGCAGTTCGAGCAGGTCAAGGCGCGGGTCCGCAAGAACCCCCTGGCCGCGGCGATGCTCAAGGGGCCGCAGCGGCTGCTTGACCGGGTGCGGGCGCCCGGGGATACTGCCCCCTCCGACCTGCCGGGATCGCTCCGCTCCAGGACCTGATCGCCGCGCGGGCAGACCGACCGGAGGCATGTCATGGCGCTCGGCACCCGCAGCGCGACCTTTTTCGAAGGCCGCTGGCACGACGGCGACGCACCGATCCTCGGCGCGAGCGACCATGGCGCCTGGCAGGGCACCATGGTCTTCGACGGCGCGCGGTTCTTCGAGGGGGTGACGCCCGATCTCGACCGCCATTGCGCCCGGCTGATCGCCTCGGCGACGGCCATGGGGCTCGCGGCACCGGTCGGGGCGGCGGAGATCGAGGCGCTGCTGCACGAGGGTGTGCGGCGGATGGGCTCGGATCGCGCGCTCTACCTCAGGCCGATGATGTGGTCGCGCCAGGGCTCGCCGGCCATCATCGACGCGCTGCCCGACTCGACCGCCTTCGCGGTCTGCATCGAGGATCTGCCGCTGCGGGGGCGCGCGCCCTTCGCGCTCGGGGTCTCGCCCTATCGCCGTCCGGGCCCCGATTGCGCGATCACCGAGGCCAAGGCGGCCTGCCATTATCCCAACAACGCCCGCATCCTGCGCGAGGCCCGCGCCCGCGGATTCGACAACGCGCTCTCGCTCGACGCCGAGGGCAAGGTGGCCGAGACCGCCTCGACCAACGTCTTTCTCGTGCGGGACGGCGTGGTGATGACCCCGGTCCCGAACGGCACCTTCCTCGACGGCATCACCCGGCAGCGCATCATCGCGCTCCTGCGCGCCGAGGGGATTTCGGTGGTCGAGGCGAGCCTCGATGTCACCGATTTCGCCGCCGCCGAGGAGATCTTCCTGACCGGGAACGCCAACAAGGTGGTGCCCGTGACCCGTTTCGAGCAGCGCGAGCTGCACTCGACGCGGATCGCGGAGCGCGCGCTCGCGCTCTACCGCGACTTCGCCCATGCCGGCCGGAGGGCGGCATGATCCCCGCGGAGATGCGCGTGGTCGAGATCGCCGCGCCGGGCGGGCCGGAGGTTCTGCGCCTCGCCACGCGGCGGGTGCCGAAGCCCGGGGCCGGCGAGATCCTGATCCGGGTGCGGGCGGCGGGGGTGAACCGCCCCGATGCGCTGCAGCGCGCCGGCGCCTATGCCCCGCCGAAGGGCGCCTCGGATCTGCCGGGGCTGGAGGCCGCGGGCGAGGTCGCGGCGGTGGGGCCGGGCGGCTCGGCCTGGGCGGTGGGCGACCCGGTCACGGCGCTGCTGCCGGGCGGCGGCTATGCGGAATATGTGCTCACGCATCAGGACCACGCGCTGCCGGTGCCGGAGGACATGGAAATCACTGCGGCGGCAGGCCTCTGCGAGACTTTCTTCACGGTCTGGAGCAACGTCTTCCTGCGCGGGCGGCTGGCGGCGGGGGAAAGCTTCCTGGTGCATGGCGGCTCCTCGGGGATCGGCACCACGGCGATCCAGCTCGCGGCCGCGCGCGGCGCGCGGGTCTTCGCGACAGCAGGCTCGGAGGCGAAATGCGCCGCCTGCCGCGAGCTCGGGGCGGAGCTCGCCATCAACTACCGCGAGGCGGATTTCGTGGCCGAGCTGCGCGCGGCGACCGGGGGGCGCGGCGTCGACGTCATCCTCGACATGGTGGGCGGCGACTACATCGCGCGCAACGTCCGGGCGCTCGCGACCGACGGGCGGCTGGTGATGATCGCCTTCCTCCAGGGCACGAAGGCCGAGGTCAATTTCGCCCAGGTGATGATGCGCCGCCTGACGCTGACCGGCTCGACGCTCCGGCCGCAGTCGGTGGAGGCCAAGGCGGCGATCGCGGCGGATCTGCGGCGCGAGGTCTGGCCGCTGCTCGCCGCCGGCCGGATCGCGCCGGTGATCGACTGCGTCTATCCGCTCGAACAGGCCGCGGAGGCCCATGCGCGGATGGAGAGCTCGGCGCATGTGGGCAAGATCATCCTGAGCCTGGACTGATACCAACGTCCCTTGACGCCGACCCGACCCCCGCGCGGCAAGCGCCGACCCTTGCGGATGCGCTCGGGAAGATCAGCCACGGCACCGCGCCGGGGCCGTCATTGCGGCGGGCCTACCAGAGGTCGGCGGGCGGGCTTGCCGACAGCATCTCGGCGATGCGGTTCCGGGTGGCGGAGGTGGTCTCCTCCGGCAGCGCGCCGGGCGCGAAGAAGCCGGTCTCGCGGATCTCGAGCCGGCTCGCCGGGGGCCGCGTCGGGCCGGCGACGCCGCGGGCCAGGAAGAGCAGCACGTGGTCGTGGCGGCCGAGGGCGCGGTTGGCGTAGACGTGGAAGAGCTCGGGCGGTTCGGCCAGATCGATCCCGCCCTCCTCGCGCGCCTCGCGCATGGCGGCGGCGCGCGCGGTCTCGCCCGGCTCGACGCCGCCGCCCGGCAGGTGCCAGCCCGGAACGTAGGAATGCCGCACCAGCAGCACCCGGCCGAGGTCGTCGAGCGCGAGCAGGCGCACGCCGAGGCTGAGCCGCGGGCGGAAGAGATCCATGGCCAGCGAGGCTGTCTGCCCGGCCAGCAGATGCAGCCGCGTCAGCGTGCCGCGCCGCGCCGGCAGGTCGGAACTGGGGTGGTCGGGCTCCTGCGGCATCGGTCGCGCTCCGGTTTTCCGCGACCCTGACCCTGCGGGCCGCATTGCGCAAGTTCCGGGCTGCCGCGGCGGCCGGGCTATGGCAGGGCCATGGCAACGGCGGCGGAGGGAACGATGACGGACGCGGCGCGCATCCACAAGACCATGACCCGGCGGGACTGGGGCCTGCTCCTCTTCCTCTCGGTGCTCTGGGGCGGATCCTTCTTCTTCAACCAGGTGGCGCTGGCCGAGCTGCCGCCGCTGACGCTGGTGCTGCTGCGGGTGGCCCTGGCGGCCGCGATCCTGCGGGCCGTGATGCGCCTCAAGGGGATCGCCATGCCGCGCGACCCTTCGATCTGGCGGGCGTTCCTCGCCATGGGGCTCCTCAACAACGCGGTCCCCTTCTCGCTGATCGTCTGGGGCCAGAGCCATATCGCCTCCGGGGTGGCGGCGATCATGAACGCGAGCACGCCGCTCTTCACCGTGCTGCTCGCCCATTGGCTGACCCGGGACGAGCGGCTGACCGCGGGGCGGCTCGTCGGCGTCGGGCTAGGGCTGGCGGGCGTCGCGGTGATGATGGGCGGGGCGGTGCCGGGCGGCACGGGCGCGACGCTGGCGGGCCAGGCCGCCTGCCTCGCCGCGGCCTTCTCCTATGCGCTCGCGGGTATCTACGGGCGGCGGTTCGGCGCGCTCGGGCTGCCCCCGCTCGCGGTCGCGACCGGGCAGGTGACGGCGTCGAGCCTGATCCTGCTGCCGCTGGCGCTCCTCGTCGACCGGCCCTGGAAGCTGGCCGCGCCCGGGGCGGAGACGCTGCTGGCGCTCGCCGGGGTCGCCGCCCTTTCCACGGCGCTCGCCTATGTGATCTTCTTCCGGCTGCTCGCCGCGGCGGGGGCGACCAACCTGCTGCTCGTCACCCTGCTGATCCCGGTGACGGCGATCCTGCTCGGGGTCGCGGTGCTCGGCGAGACGCTGCTGCCGCGGCATCTGGCCGGCATGGCGCTGATCGGTCTTGGCCTCGCGGCGATCGACGGAAGACCGCCGACCGCGGCAATTCGCCTTGCGCGCCGGGGGCTGCGTGATAGCCTGCGCGCGCCGCCGCACCGCGTCGAGGGGGAGAGGACGCCGTGACCGCATTGCGCAGGCTCGCCATCGTCGCCCTGCTCGGCCTCGGGATCTGCAACCCGGCCGGGGCCGCCACCTACCATGGCTACGACAGCGTGCATGTGCTCGGCGACAGCCTCAGCGATGCCGGCAATGTCTTTCGCTCGACGCTCGGCGCCGTTCCCGAGAGCCCGCCCTACTGGAAGGGCCGCTTCTCCAGCGGGCCCGTCTGGGCGGATCGCGTCCTCAACGCCTTCCGGCGGGCGGGGGCCCAGACCGGCAACCACGCCTGGGGCGGCGCCAAGGCGCGCACCGATTTCGACGGCATCCCCGATCTTGCCCTGCAATCGCTGCAGTACCGGCGCCTCGATTCCGACCGGCGCGGCGACCGGCCGCTGCTCGCGCTCTTCGCGGGGGGCAACGACATCCTCAGGGGCGTGGGCAGGCCGGATATCGGAGCGGTGGGCCGTCGCGCCGCCGATGCGGTGGGAGACACCGCGGAATCGCTCGCGCGCAGCGGCGTCCGCGACTTCCTCTTCTTCTACCTGCCCGATCTGGGCCGGATCCCGCGCAACGTCCGCCGGGGCCCGGAGGCCGTCGCCGACGCCACGGCGGGCACGCTCGCCTTTAACCACCAGCTCGCCCGCCGCATCGGGGAGTTGCGCGACGAGGGGCTGAACGTGCGCCGGGTCAACACCTACCGGTTCTTCAACAACCTGCTCGCCGATCCCGAGCGCTACGGCGTGAGCGACACTTCCACGCCCTGCCTCGGCCCGGACGGCTCGGTCTGCAGCCCCGAGGAGGCGCGCGAGCGGGTCTTCTTCGACAGCATTCATCCCAATGCGGTGGTGCACAAGCGCCTGGCCGGGATCGCGCTCTCCTATATCGGCCTCGGCCCGGAGCCGGCGGTCATTCCGGCGGCGGCCGTGGCGGCCCGGGCGGGCGTCGCGCCGGTGCCGCTGCCCGCGCCGGCGCTGCTCCTGCTCGCCGGCCTCGCCGGGCTCGGCCTCGTCGCGCGGCGCCGGGCCGCAGCCTAGCGCGGCGGCGGCAGGTCGAGCGGGCCGCGGTCGCGGCAGGCATCGTTCAGCACGTCCGGGCCGCAGGGCCGCGGCGTGAGGTCGCGGTCGAGGCAGATGCGCACCTCGCGCAAGAGGTCGCCGCGGCAGGTGACGATCACCGCCTCGGGCGAGAGATCGGGATTGGCGGCGAGGAAGCCCGCCTCGACCTCCGCGGCGGTTGCTGCCCCGCCGGCCTCGGGCAGGGCGAGCAGCGCATAGGCGAGGCGCGCCCGGTCGAAATAGTCGCGCGCCGAGAGCCCCGAGCAGCGGCCGTGCTTCTTCCACTGGTACCAGGCGAGCCCGGCGTCGCCCATGATGTCGGCCATCGCCGCGGTCTCGCGGCGCGAGGGATCGCGCGCCGCGCTGTCGCAGAACTCCGGCCATCCCTCCTCGTATTGCGGCCAGAGCCCGTGCAGGGTGAAACCGAGCCCCCGGCCCGGTTCGCATTGGTGGCTCGCCCGCGCATCGCCCTCGGCGGCGCAGAAGCTCGGCGTCCAGGACAAGGCGAGCAGGTAGTAGTCGAAGTCCTGCGCGGCGGCCGTGCGTGCGGCGAGCGCGAGGACCAGGGCGGCGAGATAGGGCTTTATCATCACGGGCATCGCGCCTATATACCGCCCCTGACTTCCCGCGAAAACCGACCATCGCGCCCCGGCGCAGCCGAGTTTTCGGACCCGGAAGAGGCTTGTTCGAGAGAAGGACGAAGATCATGGCGCTTCCCCTCATGGCAAAGGCGACGGCCGTCTGGCTGATCGACAACACGACGCTGAGCTTCCAGCAGATCGCGGATTTCTGCGGGTTGCACGACCTTGAGGTGAACGGGATCGCCGACGGCGAGGTGGCACAGGGCATCAAGGGTTTCGATCCGATCCTCAACCGCCAGCTCACCGCCGAGGAGATCAAGCGCTGCGAGGAGAACCCGCGCGCCCGGCTGCAGCTGATGCACAACCCCGCCGCCGAGGGCGAGACCCGGCGCAAGGGCCCGCGCTACACGCCGCTCTCCAAGCGCCAGGAGCGCCCGGCGGCCATCGCCTGGCTGGTGAAGTTCCATCCCGAGCTCTCCGACGGCCAGATCTCCAAGCTCGTCGGCACCACCAAGCCGACGATCCAGTCGATCCGCGACCGCACGCACTGGAACATCGCCAATACCCAGCCGGTCGACCCCGTGGCGCTGGGCATGTGCCGGCAGTCCGAACTCGACGCCGCCGTGGCGCGGGCGGTCAAGGCCAAGGCGGGCGATGGCACGGTGATGAGCGATGCCGAGCGCATGAAGCTCGTCTCCACCGAGCAGTCGCTTGCCGCGGAGATCGAGCCGCGCATCCCCGCCAACATGGCCGGCCTTGAGAATTTCACGCTCGGGGCCGGGCTTTCGGAGGAGCGCGCGCCGTCGCGGGCGGAGGCGAAGGCCGATGCGGAGAGCCTCTTCAAGCCCGCGCCGGCAGGCGGGGACGATGAGGACGACACCGACGACTGAGACGGGCGCCGCATCACGGCGCCCCCGAAAAATCCCGCGACGTCGTGCTGAATTCGTGCTATGAAGAGTTTTTGTAGGACTTCTTCACGGACGAATTGTTATGGGGCGAAGGTATTGGGGGATTTCCCAGGTCTTTCTTCTGGCCGTTCTACTTGCATTGACGTCCGGTGAGGCTCGCGCGGCGAGCGCCGGGGTCTCGGAGCTTGCCGAAGCGCGACCGGCATCCGCCGCGCCGGCGGAAGCCAGGCCGATGGGCTCTTCCGCCTCGCCTTATGTCTACGTCGCCGCGGGCTTCATGCTGGCGTTGATCCTCGTCGTCGCCAGCGTCAAGTCGAGCGACTCCGAGTGCAAGTTCGCCGCACCCTGTTAGGAGATGCCGATGCGCCGCCGATTGATCGTTGCCGTGGCGCTGCTGCTGGCCGTGACGCCGGCCGCGGCCCAGACCACCGCGCCGCCGGCCCCGCTGGCGCCGGTCGCCGTCGCGGCCGATGCGCCGGAGGGCGGCTCCGGCGGCAATCCGGCGATCTGGATCCTCGTCGGGCTGGCCGCCGGGCTGATCCTGGTCATGGTGGCGCTCAAGGGCGACGGTGGCGCCGTCGTCCTTCCGCCCGCTTGAGGCGGGTCTCAGATCGCCGCGCCCTCGAGCGGGTCGAGCAGCGGCCGGCCGCCGTCGACGCCGAGGATCTGGCCCGTGACGAAGCTCGCCGCGGGCGAGGCGAGATAGAGCGCTGCCTCCGCCACCTCGCTGGTGTCCCCGAGGCGCCCGAGCGGCGTGACTTCGGCGAGCGCGTCGGCGAGATCCTCGATCTCGGGCAGGGCCTTGGAGAGCGCCCGGGTCATCGTGCCGCCGACGGCGACGGCGTTCACCCGGATCCGATGGCTGGCGAAGGCCAGCGCCAGGCAGCGGGTGAGCTGCTCCAGCGCCGCGCAGCTCACCGAATAGGCGAAGAGCTCCGGCAGGGCGCGCCGGCCGAAGACCGAGCTGAGATTGACGATCGCCCGGTCGGACGGGGTCGGGGTCTCCTCGGAGGCGTGCTCGATCATGCGCCGGGCGGCGATCTGGCTGAGCCGCAGGTTCGCGAGCACGTTGTGCTGCAGCGTCTCCTCGAAATGATCGGTCTCCGGCGCCAGCGGATCGGAAGGCAGCAGCAGGCGCGCGGCATTGACCAGGATGTCGATCCCGTCGTTGGCGTCGATGGTCGCGGCGATCAGGTTGGTCATGGAGAGCTTCTCGCGCAGATCGCCGACGAAGGCGATCGCCCGCCCGTCGAGCTCCTCGCTCGTAAGCGCCGCGACCTCCGAGTCGAGCTTGGCCTCCTCGTGGTCGGCCATCACCACGGAGGCGCCCGCCCGCACGAAGCGGCGCGCGACCGCGAGGCCGAAGCCGTTGGCGGCGCCGGTCACGATCACCGATTTTCCCGCCAGCTCGTTCGCCATGGAGGCCTCCCGCAAGCACCAAAGGGCTGGGCGGGAGCTTAGATCACCGCCACCGGGGCCGCGACCCCAAAACGAAGCCGCCCGCGCGCGGCGCCTTGCGGGTGGCCTATGCCGCGTCCATAAATCGATGCATGTCGGAGGAATTCGATCACGTCATCGTCGGGGCCGGCACGGCGGGCTGCCTCCTGGCCAACCGGCTGAGCGCCTCGGGCGAGCGGCGCGTGCTGCTGGTCGAGGCGGGGGGGCGGGACAATTATCCCTGGATCCACATCCCCGTCGGCTATCTCTACTGCATCGGCAACCCGCGCACCGACTGGATGTATTCGACCGAGGCCGAGCCGGGGCTGAACGGTCGCAGCCTGCGCTATCCGCGCGGGCGGGTGCTGGGCGGATGCTCCTCGATCAACGGCATGATCTACATGCGCGGCCAGGCGCGCGACTACGACGCCTGGGCGGAGCTGACCGGCGAGGCGGACTGGGCCTGGAGCAGCGTCCTGCCGGATTTCATCGCCCACGAGAGCCACTGGCGCGCCGGGCCGGGGGCGGATCCGGCGTTCAACCGGCTGCACGGCGCGGACGGCGAATGGCGGATCGAGAAGCAGCGGCTGAGCTGGGAGATCCTCGACGCCTTCAGCGCGGCGGCGCAGGAGGCGGGCATCCCCGCGCGCGCGGACTTCAACGACGGCGACAACGAGGGGGTGGGCTATTTCGAGGTGAACCAGCGGCGCGGCTGGCGCTGGAACGCCGCGAGCGCCTTCCTGCGCCCGGCGAAGGGCCGGCCGAACCTCACGATCTGGACCGGGGCGGAGACCCGGCGGCTCAGCCTCGGGCACGGCCCGGACGGCGGGCTGCTCTGCGAGGGGGTCGAGCTCGCGCGTGGCGGCGAGACGCTGTCGGTCCGGGCGCGGCGCGGGGTGGTCCTCGCCGCCGGGGCAGTCAACAGCCCCAAGATCCTGCAGCTCTCCGGGCTGGGGCCGGCGGCGCTCCTCGGCGACCATGGCATCGAGGTCCGGGCGGATCTGCCGGGCGTCGGCGGCAATCTCCAGGACCATCTGCAATTGCGCACCGTCTTCCGGGTCTCCGGCACCCGGACGCTGAACACCACCGCGCGCAGCCTCGCGGGCAAGGCGGCGATCGCGCTGGAATACGCGCTCCGGCGGACCGGGCCCATGAGCATGGCGCCGAGCCAGCTCGGCGTCTTCACCCGCTCGCGGCCGGGGCTGAACCACGCCAATCTGGAATACCACGTCCAGCCGCTGAGCCTCGAGGCCTTCGGCGAGGGGCTGCACGATTTCCCGGCGATCACCGCCAGCGTCTGCAACCTCAACCCCACCAGCCGCGGCAGCGTCTCGATCGCCAGCGCCGAGCCCGGTGACGCGCCGCGGATCCGTCCGAACTATCTCTCAACGGAGGAAGACCGCAAGGTCGCCGCCGAGAGCCTGCGGGTGACGCGCCGCATCGTCGCGCAGCCGGCGTTGGCGCGCTTCCGGCCGGAGGAATGGAAGCCGGGGCCGGGCTTCGAGACCGACGAGGATCTCGCGCGCGCCGCCGGCGACATCGGCACCACGATCTTCCATCCGGTCGGCACCACGGCGATGGGCCGGGACGGCGACCCGCAGGCGGTGCTCGACCCGCGCCTGAGGATGCGCGACGGGCGCGGCGGGCGCATCGACGGCCTGCGGGTGGTCGATGCCGGCGCGATGCCGCTGATCACCAGCGGCAACACCAACGCGCCGGTGCTGATGATGGCCGAGAAGGCCGCGCGCTGGATCCTCGCGGAGACGTGACGGCATCCCCGCGCGCCCCTGTCGCCCCCCAGGCGGGCGCTCTTGCCGGTGCTTCCCGACGGGTTCGGCCGGAAACGGCTTCAGACCGATTCGAAGGCCAGCGCGATGCCCTGGCCGCCGCCGATGCACATGGTGACGAGCGCGCGCTTGCCGCCGCTGCGCTCGAGCTCGTAGAGCGCCTTGATCGCGAGGATCGCGCCGGTCGCACCGACCGGATGGCCGAGCGCGATGGCGCCGCCGTTGGGGTTGACCTTGGCGGGGTCGAGCCCGAGCCCCTTGTTCACCGCAAGCGCCTGGGCGGCGAAGGCCTCGTTCGATTCGATCACGTCGAAATCCTCGACGCCGAGCCCGGTCCGCTCCAGCAGCTTCTGCACCGCCGGCACCGGTCCGATGCCCATCACCTCCGGCCGCACCCCGGAATGGGCATAGCCGATCACGCGCGCGCGCGCCTTGAGCCCCGCCTTCCCGGCGGCCTCGGCACTGGCGAGCACCAGCGCCGCGGCGCCGTCGTTGATGCCGCTGGCATTGCCGGCGGTCACGGTCCCGTCCTTCTTGAAGACGGTCTTGAGCGCGCCGAGCTTGTCGAGGGTCGTGGCCTTGGGATGCTCGTCGGTGTCGAAGGCGACCATGTCGCGCTTCACCTTCACCTCGATCGGCACGATCTGGTCCCTGAAGCGGCCGGCCGAGATCGCGGCGGCGGCCCGGCTCTGGCTCTCCAGCGCGAAGGCGTCCTGGTCGGCGCGGGTGATCTGGTGCTCGGCGGCGACGTTCTCCGCGGTCACGCCCATGTGCCCGGTGCCGAAGGGGCAGGTCAGCGCGCCGACCATCATGTCGACGGCGGCGGTATCGCCCATCTTCTGGCCCCAGCGCGCCGCGGGCAGCGCATAGGGGCCGCGCGACATGCTCTCCGCGCCGCCGGCCAGCGCGAAATCCGCGTCCCCCATCGCCAGCGCCTGGACGCAGGAGACGATCGCCTGGGCGCCCGAGCCGCAGAGGCGGTTCACGTTCATCGCCGGCGCGCTGTCGGGCACCCCGGCCTCGATCGCCGCGGCCCGGCTGAGATACATGTCCCGCGGCTCGGTGTTGATCACATGGCCGAAGACCACATGCCCGATCTGCCCGCCCTCCACGCCGGAGCGCTCCAGCGCGGCCTTCGCGGCGGCGGCGGCGAGCTTGATGGGCGGCGTCCCGGCCAGGCTGCCGCCGAAGGTGCCGATCGCGGTGCGCGCGCCGTCGAGAATCACGATGTCCTGCTGCATGGCCGTTCCCTCCCCGGGCTGATCCGAGGCCCGAGCCTCGCGCGGCCCGCCGCCGATCGCAAGGGCTTTCGCCGGTGTCGCGACGGAAGCGGCGCGCCGCCGCGTTGGAAGACCGACGAGGCGCGTCGCCTTCGGCGCCGGCCCGCCATATGACCGGTTTGTCTCCAGGACGAGAGGATTTCATGGCACCGCAGACACGGCCCACCGGCTACACCACCGCGCAGATCGCGCTCCACTGGCTCATCGCCGCGCTGGTGATCTTCCAGCTGATCCTGGGCGAGGACATCGTCCCCGCCTATCGCGCCTTCCGGCGCGGCACCGAAGCCACCGCCGCCGAGCTCTCGGCCGCGAACCTCCACGTCTATGTCGGCCTCGCGGTCCTGGCGCTCGCGGTCCTGCGGTTCGCGATCCGGATGCGCCACGGGGTCCCGCCGGCGCCGCCGGGGGAATCGGCCTGGCAGCGGCGGATCGCCGGGGCGGCGCATCTGGTGCTCTACGGCGTGATCTTCGGCATGCCGGTCACCGGCGCGCTGGCCTGGTTCGCCGGCGTCTCCTCGATGGGCGAGATCCACGAACTGGCCAAGCCCCTGATCATCGTCACCGTGGCGCTGCATGCCGCCGGCGCGCTCTGGCAGCATTTCGTCGCCAAGACCGACGTGCTGCTGCGGATGCTGCGCCCCGAACCGAGACGCGGCGCCTGAAGCGGCGCCCAGGGCGGCGCCGGGCAGGCCGGGGCCGCCGGATTCCGCCGACAAACGCCCGGGCTTGCGTTTTCCACGCTGCGGCCGGCAGATCCCCGTGATAGCATGGGGCTGCGCGGTCCGGGGGCCGCGCCAATGGAGAAGCGGGGCCGAGTGGACATCCTGATCGTCGAAGCGGACGCCGATCTCGCCGGGGTCTGGGCGGGGTTTCTCCGGCGCCAGGGCGTGCGGAGCACGCTGGCCACCTCCGCGGCGGAGGCCTATGCCGCGCTGCGCAGCCGCAGCTACGGCGCGGTGGTGCTCGACATGGAGCTGCCCGCGGGCGCGGCCTTCGAGGTGGCCGATTTCGCGACCTACCGCGACCCCGGCGTGCCCATCATCGCGGTGACCGCCGAGAGCTTCTTTTCCGACGGCACGATCTTCGAGCTGATCCCGAACGCACGCGCGCTGATGCGCGCACCCCTGAAGCTCGACGACATGGCCGCGCTCGTGGAGCATTACGGCGGGCGCCATCTCACCAATCAGCGCGCCCGCGCCTCGGGCAGCTGACCCTCCGCCCCGCCGGACGGGGCTCTCCGGCTTCCCGTCACGGGACGGTCACGGAACCGTGCTAGACCCGTTCCTGTCCCGCGACGGGCGGGAGGAATTTCGCCTTAGGTGCGGCCTTCGTTTCGTGCTATGACCTAAGTCGTGGAAATGGCGTGACGATTTCTCGCCGCGGCGAATGAGTGGTGTCCATGGACGAATATGCGGTAGCCGGGCCGACGGGTGAGCACTTCGCGCCACCGCGCGGGCGCCTTCCGGCGCTCTGGCTCGAGGTCGGGGCGCGGCGCTTCCCGATCGTCGATCTCGATCGCGACAGCTGCCTGATCGACGCCTCGCCGACGGCGGCGCTGCGGGGCAATGCGGCGATCTTCGACGGCGAGGAGCAGCTTGCCCAATGCCTGATCATGGTCGCGGCCCCGGAAGGGCGCGGCCAGCGGCTGATCTTCAAGCGGCGCACCGAGGTGCGCGCGATGCCCGCGGTCGATTTCGAGCTCTGACGCCCGTGCCGCGATTCGGCGCGGCGGGGCTCTGGACGCGCCGCGCCGCATGGCGCAGGATCGCCGGCGGCGCGCGAAGGGCGCGGCCGGGGGTTCCGGGAGGCAGCATGGGCCGCACCGTCTATGTGAACGGCGAATTCGTGCCGGAGGAAGCGGCGCGGATCAGCGTCTTCGACCGGGGCTTTCTGTTCGCCGACGGCATCTACGAGGTCACCGCGGTGCTCGAGGGCAGGCTCATCGACTTTCCGGGGCATCTGCGCCGCATGCACCGCTCGCTGGGCGAGCTCGACATGCCGGCGCCGGTCGGCGACGCGGCGCTCGAATCGCTGCATCGCGAGCTAGTGGCCCGGAACGGGCTCGAGGAGGGTCTCGTCTATCTCCAGATCACCCGCGGCGCGGCCGACCGCGACTTCGCCTGGCCGGCCGAACCCGAGCCGAGCCTGGTGATGTTCACCCAGGCCCGCGGCCTCGAGAATTCGCTCGCGGGGCGCGAAGGGATCCGCGTCATCAGCGTGCCCGACATCCGCTGGGGCCGTCGCGACATCAAGACGGTGCAGCTGCTCGCCCCCTCCATGTGCAAGATGATGGCCCGGCGCGCCGGCAAGGACGACGCCTGGATGATCGAGGACGGCCTCGTGACCGAGGGCACCTCGAACAACGCCTGGATCGTGACGGGCGACGGCGCCCTCGTCACTCGCGACCTCTCGAACGCGATCCTGCACGGCATCACCCGCGCCGCCGTGCTCGCTTATGCACGCGAAGCGCAGATGCGGGTGGAGGAGCGCGCCTTCTCCCTCGACGAGGCCAAGGCGGCCGCCGAGGCCTTCGTCACCGCCGCCTCCTCCTTCGTGACGCCCGTGGTCGAGATCGACGGAATCGCGATCGGTTCCGGAAAGCCCGGGCCCGTCACCCGCCGGCTCCGCGAGATCTATCTCTCCGAGAGCCGCAGACAGGCGATCTGATGGCCGGCGAGGCGCCGGACCGGCCGCAACCGGCCGGGGGCGTCGCGCCGCGCTGGGCGGTCATCGGCATCTTCCTGATCCTGCTGATCCATACGCTGGCCTATGCGCGGGCCTTCCTGATGCCGCTGGTGCTGGCGGTGCTGCTGGCGCTGGTCTTCAGCCCGCTGCGCCGCATGCTGGAACGCGCGGGCCTCGGATCCGGGCTGGCGGCATTCCTGATCGTCGGCGTGCTGCTCGCGGCGCTGGTCGCCGGGATCGCCACGCTGGCGGCGCCCGCGAGTGACTGGATCGACCAGGCGCCGCAGATCGGCCGGCAGCTTCAGGAGCGGATGCGCGAGCTTCGCGGCGCGGCGGAAGGCATGCGCGAGGCGGCCGAGCAGGTGGATACCATCGCCAAGGGCGGCGAGGAGCCCGCCGATCCGGACGTGCAGAAGGTCGTCGTCGAGGATACGGGCTTCGCCGCCGATCTCGCGCTCTTCGCGCCGGGGATCCTGGCGCAGATGGCCTTCACGCTGATCCTGCTCTTCTTCCTGCTCGCTTCGGGCGACATGTTCTATGAGAAGCTCGTCTATGCGATGCCGACCTTCGGCGACAAGCGCCGCGCCATCCGCATCGCCCACGACATCGAGCGCAAGCTCTCGCGCTATCTCTTCACCATCACCCTGATCAACGTCCTGCTCGGCGTCGCCATCGGCGGCGCGATGTGGGCGCTCGGCATGCCCAACCCGCTGCTCTTCGCGGTGATCGGCTGCCTGCTCAACTATATCCCCTTCCTCGGCTCGGTGATCGGGGTGCTGATCGCGGTGATCGTCGGCATGATCAGCCTCGACAGTGCCGGCGAGGCGCTGATGGCGGGCGGCGCCTATTTCGCCCTGACCGCGGTGGAAGGCCAGCTGATCACCCCCTGGTTCGTCGGCCGCAGCCTGCAGCTCAACACCGTGGTGGTCTTCGTCTCGGTGACGCTCTGGGCCTGGCTCTGGTCGGTGACCGGCATGCTGCTGGCCACCCCGCTCTTGGTGATGATCCGCACCCTCTGCGAGCATATCCCGGTGCTCGAGAGCTTCGGCAACTTCCTCTCCGCCCGCGGTGTCGAACGGCCGCCCGGGGAGGAGTGACATCACCGCCCCTCGCCGCCAACTCGTGGTCTGCACGGGCCAAGTGTCCCCAGCGTGATCGACCGGACTCAGAGGGTGATCGTATTTGGAACCATAGTGTCCGGTGCGACCTTTCCGCCAAAAATGAGGGCAGCGCCCGCCTGGGGGCGGATCGGGCGCTGCCCGGCGGTGCCCGCCGGGCGGGGTGGTGGAACTGGCCTGCCCGGCACTCCGGCTGACGGGGTCGCGTTGCCAGATGCAACTCCACTGCGCCCGGGCTGGGCAAGGCACCACCGGCGCCTCGCATTTTCGGTCCGGGCGGCCACCGCCTCGGGCGCGCGAAATAGGCGCCCGGATCAGCCGACCGGCTCGACTGCGCCGCCGGCGGCGCGCCAGGCGCGGAAGCCGCCGGGGATATGGGCGACGTTGCGCAGGCCCAGCTCGCCGGCGATCTCCACGGCCAGGGTCGAGCGCTCGCCCACGGCGCAATAGAGCAGGATCCGGCTGGAGCGGGCGATCCCGGCCAGCGGCCCGGCGCTGCCGCAATACTGGTCGAACCGACCGTAGGGCGCGTGGATCGAGCCCGGGATCGCGCCGTCGCGGTGCCGCTCGCCCTCCTCGCGCAGATCGACGAGCTGGATGTCCCCGGCCGGCCAGGCGGCCAGCAATTCCTCCACCTCAATGGCGGGAACCCGGTGCTGGGCGGCGAGCCGCAGGCCGAGCTTGAGGTTCTCCGGCACCGCCACGTCCATCATCGCCGGGTTGGCGAGCTTGAGGTTGTTCATGATCTCGGCATATTCCTCGGCCGAGCGCACCTGCAGCCGCGGGTTGAAGGCGCGTTCCTCCTCGATGGTCGAGACCGTGTCGCCCTTGTAGTCATGGGCCGGGTAGACCAGCGTCCGGTCGGGCAGCTTCAGCAGCCGGTCGAAGAGCGAATGGTACTGGTCGTAGGGGTCGCCGTTCTGGAAATCCGTGCGGCCGGTGCCGCGGATCAGCAGCGTGTCGCCGGTAAAGACCCGGTCCTCCATCAGGAAGCTGTAGCTCTCGGAGGTATGGCCGGGCGTGTGCAGCGCGGTGAGGCTCAGCCCCTCGATGGTCAGCGCATCGTTGTCGCGCACCCGAAGCGAGACCACGTCCGCGGGCGATTGCTCGCCCATGACGGTGGTGCAGCGCGTCGCGTCGCGCAGGCGGCCCATGGCGCTGATATGGTCGGCGTGGATATGGGTGTCCACCACCTTGACCAGCCGCAGGTCGAGCTCCTCCAGCAGCTTGAGATAGCGCTCGGTCTGCTCGAAGACCGGGTCGATCAGCAGCGCCTCGCCGCCGTGCCGGCTGGCGAGCAGGTAGGTGTAGGTGCAGGACGTCCTGTCGAAGAGCTGCCTGAAGAGCATGTCGGCCTCCGGTCGGAAGCCGCCAGTCTAGCATATCCCGCGCCGGGGCGGCGAGGCATCAGGCGTCGGGCGATTCCAGCAGCCGGCGGGCGATCACCTGGGCCTGGATCTCGGCGGCACCCTCGAAGATCGACAGGATCCGCGCGTCGCAGAGCACCCGGCTGATGGGATATTCCAGCGCAAAGCCGTTGCCGCCGTGGATCTGCAGCCCGTTGTCGGCGGCGGCCCAGGCGACGCGGGCGGCCAGCAGCTTCGCCATGCCGGCCTCGAGGTCGCAGCGCCTTCCCCCGTCCTTCTCGCGCGCGGCGTGATAGGTCAGCTGGCGGGCGATCATGATCTCCACCGCCATCATCGCGAGCTTGCCGTGGACCCGCGGGAAGGCGATCAGCGCCTTGCCGAACTGCTTGCGGTCGCGGGCATAGGCGAGGGCCAGCTCCAGCGCCGATTGCGCCACGCCGATGGCGCGGGCGGCGGTCTGGATGCGCGCGCTCTCGAAGGTGCGCATGAGCTGCCGGAAGCCCTGGCCCTCGATGCCGCCGAGCAGATTGGCCGCCGGCACCCTGAAGCCGTCGAAGCCGAGCTCGTATTCCTTCATGCCGCGGTAGCCGAGCACCTCGATCTCGCCGCCGGTCATGCCGGGGGCGGGGAAGGGCTCGGCCTCGCTGCCGCGCGGCTTGGGCGCGATCAGCATGGAGAGGCCGGTGTGGTCGGAGGTCGCCGGGTCGGTGCGCACCAGCATGGTCATCACGTCGGCCCGGGCGGCGTGCGTGATCCAGGTCTTGTTGCCGGTGACCACGTAGTCCTCGCCGTCGCGCGCGGCGCGGCTGCGCAGGGATCCGAGGTCGGAGCCGGTGTCGGGCTCGGTGAAGACGGCGGTGGGCAGGACCTCGGCCGAGGCGATCTTCGGCAGCCACTCGGCCTTCTGCGCCTCGGTGCCGCCGCCGAGGATCAGCTCGGCGGCGATCTCGGAACGGGTGCCGAGCGAGCCGACGCCGATATAGCCGCGGGAAAGTTCCTCGGAGACGACGCACATGGCGGTCTTCGACATGCCCGCGCCGCCGTATTCCTCGGGGATGGTCAGCCCGAAGACGCCGAGCTCGCCCATCTCGGCGACGATCTCGATCGGGATCAGCTCGTCGCGCAGGTGCCAGCCATGGGCATGGGGGACGACCTTCTCCTCGGCGAAACGGCGGAACATGTCGCGGATCATCTCGTCCTCGTCGCCGAGGCCGGTGGCGCCGAAGCTGGCGGCCCCCTCCCGGGCCTCCATCAGCTCGACGAGCCTCGCGCGCGCGCCGTCGGAATTGCCGGCGCGCATCAGCCCGGAAACCACCGGCGGCGGCAGGAGATCATCCGGCTCGAGGCCGAGGTCGGCCGGGCGGGCGATCTCGCCCTGGGACATGGGGATGCCGCCGGCGATCTGGGCCAGATATTCCCCGAAGCCGATCTGCAGGATCAGCTGCTCCATTTCGCCGAGCCGGTCCTCCGCCGCGAGGCGCTCGGCCCAGCCCTGGAGCTGGACGAGGCCCTCGGCGCAGGTGGCGAGCCAGGCGAGCGCATGGGCCGCGCTCTGATGCGCCTCGAGCGCCGCGCCGGACACCCGGCCGCCGCCGCCGAGGCGGGCGCGGAGCCGGGACCGCGCCAGGCCGTGCAGGGCGCGGCCGTGCTCGCAGGCCTGCCGCGTCGTGTCGAGAAGCCCCGGGAGGAGGGGTCCCTCGGGAATGGCGGCTCTTTCGGCCTGGATCATGGCTTTGCCTCGCGCCTTGGCGACGCTGCCGCTTGTGCAGCGCGGAATCGAATGTTGCAACTGCTCAGAGGCTAGGGCCGTTGCGGCCGGGGGTCAATCGCCCGGCGCGAGCGCGGCTTGCACAGGGGCGGCGGCCCTGTCATGAGCGGCCGGCGGCGCGGAAAGGCGGTACATGGCGGGTCTTGGCGGTTTCGTGGCCGAATTCGGCTGGCTGGCCGTGCTCGGGGCGGTGCTGGGGTTCCTGGCGGGGGGCTTCGTCAAGGGGGTCGTCGGCTTCGCCCTGCCGATGGTCGCCCTGAGCGTCAACGGATCCTTCCTGCCCTACGAGGTGGCGGTCGCGCTCCTGATCGTGCCGACCATGGTCTCCAATACCTTCCAGTCGCTGCGCAACGGCGCCATGGCCGCCTGGGGCAGCCTCGTGGAATTCTGGCGGCTGAACCTGGTGCTTGTCGCGACGATCGGGATCTCGGCGCAGCTGGTGGTGCGCCTGCCGGAGGCCTGGCTCTTCGGGGCGCTCGGGGTCTTCATCACCGCCTTCGGCCTGAGCCAGCTCGGGGGCTTGCAGCTGCGCTTCTCCGGGCGGAACCGGGGCAGGGTGGAGACGGCGGTGGCGCTGGTCGGCGGGGTCTTCGGCGGGCTCTCGGGCATCTGGGGCCCGCCGGTGGTGATGTATCTGTTGGCCTCCGGGGTGCCCAAGGTCGCCATGGTGCGGGCGCAGTCCCTGAGCTTCCTGCTCGGCTCGATCGTGCTGATCGGCGCGCATCTGCGCTCCGGGGTGCTCAACGCGCAGACCCTGCCGTTCTCGAGCTGGCTGGTGCTGCCGACCATGGCGGCGATGTTCGCGGGCTATCTGGTGCAGGACCGGCTGGACCAGGAGCGGTTCCGCAAGGTCACGCTGGCGGTACTGATCATCGCCGGCCTGAACCTGCTGCGCCGGGCCTTCGCCGCCTGAATGCCGCGGCCGGCAATGGTCGCTCGGGCGGTTTCGTGCTATGCTGGCGCGGGCAGGTACGATGCCATGCCGATCGAGGCGCCAACGGGTCTTTCCCACAGCGAGGACATCCGGGCCTCCGGGCACGGGGAGGGCGGCACCGCGGCGACGGTCACCGCGGCGGCTCTCAGCGTGATCGCGATCACGCTGGCGACCTTCGCGCTGATGACCGGTGCCGCACATCTGACGGACCGGCCGATCAATCCCTTCGCCTCCCCACCGCCAGCGTCTCCGGGGCCGGCGGCGCTGCCCGAAGGCAGCGTCATCGCGGTGGCGGGCGATGCCTGCCCAGCTCCCTGGCGGGAGTATCGGCAGGCGCAGGGCCGGTTCCTTCTCGGGGCCGGCCCGGGTGCGAACCGCGATGCCGACGGCGCCTGGCTGACCCCGCACCGGGCCGGAGAGGCGGGGGGGCGGGCCGGGGTGGCGCTCACCCTGGCCGACCTGCCGCCGCATCTGCACCGGCTTTCCATCGGCGAGCGACGCCCGGATGCCAGTGATCTGCCGTTCGCGCTCGGGGGCGTCGCCGAGGCCGATGCCGAGGTCGGCGTCACGGCCCCCTTCGCGGCGCATCGTTACCCCCAAGCCTGGGGGCGGGAGAGGTCCGTCGAGGCGATGGAGAGCGTCGGCGGTGTGGTGACCAGCGACGGCCGCCAGGTGGCGCGCCGGCACGACAACGTCCCGCCCTTCGTGGCGCTGACCTTCTGCATCCTGACGAACGGCGTTCCCGATCTCGTGACGGCGCGGGATTGAGGGCCGGTGTCGGCGCCTTGCCGACGGCCCGGGCGCGGGGGAGGCACCTTGATCCGGCGGGCGCATTGCGCGATGCAGTCACGCCGGCCGACCTTTCGCCGGATGACGGAACGGATGGAGGTGGGCACAGGATGCTCGAGCGGGCCGGCACGGCCATCGCGATCGCCGCCTTCGGGCTGGTTGCGCTCGCCGGCATCTGGATGCGGCCGCTGCTGCCGGTGGACGAGACGCGCTATCTCGCCGTCGCCTGGGAGATGCATCTCGGCGGCGACTGGCTGGTGCCGCATCTCAACGGCGTGGTCTATACCCACAAGCCGCCGCTGCTCTTCTGGTTGATCGACCTGACCTGGGCGGCCTTCGGCGTGTCGGAGACCGCCGCGCGGCTGGTCGGGCCCGCCTTCGGCATGGCGACCATCGTGGGCACCGCGGTCCTCGCGCGTCGGCTCTGGCCGCGCGAGCCGGGGATCGGGGGCCGGGCGGCGCTGGTACTGGCAGGCTTCGGCTTCTTCGCGATCTATGCCGGGCTGACGATGTTCGACGGGCTCCTCGCCTTCGCGGTGCTGCTCGGGGTGCTGGCGCTGGTCGTCTCGGACGGGTCGCGGCGCGGCTGGATCGGCTTCGGCGCCGCCCTGGCGCTGGGGGGGCTCGCCAAGGGGCCGGTGATCCTCGTGCATCTCCTGCCGGTGGCGCTGGCCATGCCCCTCTGGGCCGGGACGCGGGCCGGGCCGATGCTCCGCGGGCTCGGCCTCTCGCTCGCGGTCGGGGTCCTGCTGATCGGGCTCTGGCTGGTGCCGGCGATGCTGGCCGGCGGGGCGGAATACCGCGAGGCGGTGCTCTGGACCCAGAGCGCGGGCCGGATCTCCGGCTCCTTCGGGCACGGGCGGCCCTGGTGGTTCTTCCTCGCGATGCTGCCGCTGATGCTCTGGCCCTGGATCTGGTCGGGCCCGCTCTGGGCGGCGCTGCGCCGGCTCGACCTGCGCGGCGAGCGCGGGCTGCGGCTCTGCGCCATCTGGGCGGGATCGGCGCTGGTGATCTTCAGCCTGATCGAGGGCAAGCAGGTGCATTACCTGCTGCCGACGATGCCCGCGGCGGCGCTGGTGGTGGCGCGGGCGATGGGCCGCGCGCCATGGCGGGCGCGCCCGGCGGCGCTGGTCCCGGCGCTGGTCGGCGCCTTCCTGCTGGCGCTCGCCACCGGCTGGGCGCCCGATCCGCATCTCGCGCGGCAGGCGGTGCCGGGCTGGGGCATGGCCCTGGCCGGGCTGCTCTTCCTCGCCCTGGCGGCGGCGGCCTTCCGGCTGCGCGGGCTGCGGCTGGCCGCGCTCGGGCTCGGCTTCGCCCTCGCGATGGATGCCCTGTTCCTCCTGAGCGCCGCGGGCAGCATCCAGGATCCCGCGGCCGTGGCGGCGGCGATCGCGCCGCATGACGACGCGGGCATCGCCGTGCTCGGCCGGTCCTATCAGGGCGAATTCAGCTTTGCCGGGCGCCTGCAGAACCCGGTCGTCGCGATCGGCGATCTCGCCGCGGCGGAAGCCTGGCTCGCGGCGACCCCGGGCGCGGTGCTGGTCGCGCCGCTCGACCGATCGCATCCGCAGGCCGAGCCCGCGGAGGTGATCGCCTTCCGCAACGCGGATTACGGGATCTGGACCGCGCCCTCGGGCGCGGCCCCGCCGGTCACGCCGCCCTGACGGCGACCGCCTTCACGTCCTCGCCCACATGGGATTCGTAGCGGGCGAAATTGTCGGAGAACATCGCGACCAGCCGTGCGGCCTGGGCGTCATAGGCGCGCGGATCGGCCCAGGTGCTCCGCGGGTCGAGCAGCGCCGGATCGACGCCGGGCACCGCGACCGGAACCTCGAAGCCGAAATTCGGGTCGCGCCGGAACGTCACCGAATTGAGCGAGCCGTCGAGGGCCGCGGAGAGCAGGGCGCGGGTCGCGGCGATGGGCATGCGCCGCCCGGTGCCGTAGGCGCCGCCGGTCCAGCCGGTGTTGACCAGCCAGCAGGCCGCGCCGTGCTCGGCGATCTTGTCGCGCAGGAGCCCGCCATAGACCTCCGGCCGCCGCGGCATGAAGGGCGCGCCGAAGCAGGTGGAGAAGGTGGGCTGCGGCTCGGTCACGCCGCGCTCGGTGCCGGCGACCTTGGAGGTGAAGCCCGACAGGAAATGGTACTCCGCCTGCGCCGGGCTCAGCCGGGCGATCGGCGGCAGCACGCCGAAGGCGTCGCAGGTGAGCATCACCACGTTGCGCGGATGCCCGCCGCGCGCCGTGTCGCTGGCGTTGGAGATCGCCGCCATCGGATAGGCGCAGCGCATGTTGGCGGTCAGGCTGTCGTCGGTGAAATCCACCTCGCGCGTGCGCTCGTCGAAGACCATGTTCTCGATGACCGTGCCGAACATCGTCGTCGTGCGGTGGATCTCCGGCTCGGCCTCGGGCGAGAGATTGATGGTCTTGGCGTAGCAGCCGCCCTCGAAGTTGAAGACCCCGTCGTCCGACCAGCCGTGCTCGTCGTCGCCGATCAGGACCCGGGCGGTATCGGCCGAGAGCGTGGTCTTGCCGGTGCCCGAGAGGCCGAAGAAGAGCGCGACGTCGTCGGGGTTGCCCTTGGCATGGTTGGCCGAGCAATGCATCGGCATCACGCCCTTGGCGGGCAGCAGGTAGTTGAGCAGCGTGAAGACGCCCTTCTTGTTCTCGCCGGCATAGGCCGAGCCGCCGACCAGCACCAGCTTGCGCTCGAAGGAGATCGCGATCACCGTCTCCGAGCGGCAGCCGTGCCGCGCGGGATCGGCATGGAAGCTCGGGCAGTTCAGGATGGTGAAATCGGGCCGGAACCCGGCGAGCTCGGCCTGGTCGGGCCGGCGCAGCAGGTGGCGGATGAAGAGGCTGTGCCAGGCGAGCTCGGTGATCACCCGCACGTTCAGCCGGTGCGCGGGATCGGCCCCGGCATAGAGATCCTGCACGAAGAGCTCGTCGCCGCGCACATGCGCCAGCATGTCCTGGTGCAGCGCCTCGAAATGCTCGGGCGACATCGGGGCGTTGTTGTCCCACCAGACATGCGCGTCGACCGAGGGCTCGCGCACGATATGCTTGTCCTTGGGCGAGCGGCCGGTGTGCTTGCCGGTCGTCACCAGCAGCGTGCCGCCGCGGCCGATCTTGCCTTCGCCGCGCTGCACCGCGGCCTCGATCAGGGCCGCTTCGAGCAGGTTGTCGTGGACCCGGCCGACGCCGGGAAAGCCGCTGGCCGCGAGCCGGCTCGCCGCGGTGGTGTCGTCCATCGTTACGGTATCCTTTGCCATGTCCCGCCCCGTACTCCTTCGAGACCCCCTGCGCCTCGTGCAGCCGGGGTCGAAACCCATCCACTCGTCTTCCGGGGCCGGTCCCGAGGGGATATCGGCCCACGCATGTCTATACCATGTCCGAAGGTGCATTCATGGTGGAGATAGCGTTAATGCCCGCCAGGGGGAGGCGATTCTTGAGATCGTGCTGTGCTCCGATGTTGAAGTCGGCGTTCGCTTGCTTTCGCATCTGGGAAAGCGAAAACGACCCCGCTCGGGCGGCCGCGTGACCGGCGGCACCGGCCCGGGCGGCGAGGCCCCGCCGATCCTCCATGCCAGCGCGGTCGCGCGCGGCGGGCGCTGCGTGCTGATCCTCGGGGCCTCCGGATCGGGCAAGTCGGGGCTCGCGCTGCGCATGATGGCGCTCGGCGCGGGGCTGATCGCGGACGACCGGGTCATGATCGGGATTCGCGACGGCCGGCTGGAGGCATGGGCGCCGGAGCCGATCGCGGGCCTCATCGAGGCGCGGGGCGTGGGGCTGCTCCGGGCCCCGGCGGAGGCGGCGGCGGAGGTGGTCCTCGCCGTCGATCTCGACCGCGCCCCGGCGGCGCGAATGCCACAGTGTGACCGGATCACGTATCTGGGAAGGAATGTAAGATTGATTTCCGGCCGGGACGTGCCAAATCTAGACGCTATCTTGACGATTCTACTCGATAACTTCCAGCCAGGCCCGGCTTGAGGCGTCTTCGGGCAGTACATTCGGCGGCATGCTTACCGTGACCGAAACGGGAAGCCCCGGATCGGGGCAGGATATAGTGATCGTCTCCGGACCCTCGGGCTCCGGCCGGTCGACCGCGATCCGCGCCCTGGAGGACCAGGGCTTCGAGGCCATCGACAACCTGCCGCTCTCGCTCTTCCCGCGGCTCTTCGCCGGCCCGCCGATCGAGCATCCGGTGGTGGTCGGGATCGATCCGCGCAACCGGGAATTCGACGTGGAGCGCCTGCTCGGGCATATCGCCGACGTCGGCGCCGCCACGGGGCGGGATCCGGTGCTGGTCTATCTCGATTGCGACGCCAGCACCCTGATCCGCCGCTTCAGCGAGACCCGTCGCCGGCACCCGCTGAGCCCGCACGAGACGCCGCTGGTGGGCATCGGCCGCGAGACGGCGCTGCTCGCGCCGCTGCGCGCCCGCGCCGACATCCTGATCGACACCAGCGCGATGACCCCGCACGACCTCCGCGCCGAGATGGCGCGGCATTTCGCCACGGAGGAGCCGCAGGGCGACATGGCGGTCACGCTGCATTCCTTCTCCTACAAGCGTGGCATTCCGCGCGGGGTCGACATGATCGTCGACGTGCGCTTCCTGAAGAACCCGCATTGGCAGGCGGCGCTGCGGCCGAAGGACGGCCGGGACGCGGAAGTGGCCGCCTTCGTGCAGGCGGACCCGGCCTATGCGCCCTTCGTCGCGCGGCTGATGGATTTCCTGGGCTTCCTGCTCCCGGCCTATCGTGCGGAGGGCAAGAGCTATTTCGGCCTCGGGCTGGGATGCACCGGCGGCAGGCACCGCTCGGTGGTTCTGGTCGAGGCGATCGCAAAAACGCTTGCGGAGGAAGGTTGGCGGGTGTCAACTCGGCACCGGGACCTGTCATCCGCGTCGGCTGAAGCGCCCGTGGGTGCGGGAATGGGGTTGGCGTGATCGGGATCGTGATTGTTGCGCATGGCGGCCTTGCCCGGGAATACCTGGCGGCCATGGAGCATGTGGTGGGCCGCCAGCCGGGCGTCATGGCGATCTCCATCGGGCCCGAGGACAGCTGCCGGAACAAGCAGTCCGACATCGACGCCGCGGTGGCCGAGGTCGATGCCGGCGACGGCGTAGTGGTGGTGACCGACATGTTCGGCTCGACGCCGTCGAACCTGGCGATGGGCGCCTGCAAGAAGGCCAGCCACAAGGTGCTCTACGGGGTCAACCTGCCGCTCCTGATCAAGCTCGCCAAGGCGCGGGGGATGCCGATCGACGAGGCGATCGCGAGCGCCTTGACCGCGGGCCGCAAATACATCAACAGCATCGACGGGTTCGGCGAGGACTGGACGCCGATCGCCCTCTGAGCCAGCGGCCATGGAGAGGGAATGCGCTTCTCCCTCGATATCATCAACGAGAAGGGCCTGCATGCGCGGGCCTCGGCACGGTTCGTCGAGACCGTCGAGCGCTTCGATGCCCGCGCCACCGTCAGCCGCGACGGCATGCAGGTGTCGGGCGACAGCATCATGGGGCTGATGATGCTCGCGG
Organism: Rhodovulum sp.; assembly: GCA_020637615.1. GTDB lineage: Bacteria > Pseudomonadota > Alphaproteobacteria > Rhodobacterales > Rhodobacteraceae > Amaricoccus. The sequence continues at coordinate 31,157 of JACKKC010000003.1, read as the reverse complement.
CCTCGCGCGGCACCTCGATCGAGATCCTGGTGGAGGGCTCCCAGGCCGAGGCCCTCGCCGATGCGCTGCGGGACCTGGTGGCGGACCGGTTCGGCGAAGGCTTCTGACCCGCGATCGGCCCTTACCCCGGGGCCGAGGGACGAGGATCCTCAGCCCGATCCACCGGTGTCGATCACGCGGGGCAGGCCGTGCGGACTTCGGCCGTTTTCCCCTCCCGTAGCCTGGTCCGGCGACCCCAGCATCGGTCAGGCGGGGGGCCAATGGCGGGACAGGGCCCGGAGCGCGCCCGGATCTCCCGGCTTGATCGACGCCCTTGGCGCGGCTAGATGCTGCCGATGTCCGATCCCGACGCGGAGCCGCGAAAGTCCTATCACCACGGCAACCTTCGCGAGGCGCTCGTCGAGGCGACCCTGAGGCTGATCGAGGAGAAGGGGCCGCTCGGCTTCACGCTGGCGGAGGCGGCCCGGGCCGCCGGGGTCAGCCCCGCCGCCCCCTACCGGCATTTCAAGGGGCGCGAGGATCTGATCGAGGAGGCGGCGCGGCAGGGCTTCCTGCTCTTCGCCGAGCAGATGGAGCGGGCCTATGACGACGGCCGCCCCTCGGCGCTGAGCGCCTTCCTCGCGACCGGCCGGGCCTATCTCGCCTTCGCGCGCGCCTATCCCGGCCATTACATCGCCATGTTCGAATCCGGCGTGGCGATCGCCGGCAACCCCGATCTCGCCCGGGCCGCCGACCGGGCGATGTCGGTGCTGATCCGCGCCGCCGAGCAGCTCGCGGCGCGGCTGCCGGCCGAGCGGCGGCCGCCGGCCACCATGGTCGCCAACCACATCTGGGCCTTCAGCCACGGGGTGGTGGAGCTCTTCGCGCGCGGGCGGCCCGGCGGACGGGCGCCCTATTCCGCCGAGGAGATGCTGGAGAGCGGCACGGCGATCTATCTGCGCGGGCTGGGGCTGATCCCCGGCTGAACCCGGGGCCTCACTGCGGCTTGCGCGCGGAGACCACCCAGGAGCTCGATCCCATGTAGATGCCGTCCGCGGTGACATGCGGCGCGAGCAGCTCCGCGAGATCGGCCTCGATGGCCGCGCGCGTGGCCTCGGGCACCTCCCCGGCCTCCCGCACCACCTCGCCGGCGGGGCCGAGGGCCATCTGGAAGCCGATCGCATCCTCGATCGAATCCCCCATGCGCACCGGCGCGTCCACCCGCTCGAAGCTCACCCGCTCGAGGCCCGCCGCCTTCATCTGCGCGCGTACCAGATCCTCGCTCGCCATCGAGAAGGGACCCGGGCCGCAGGTCTGGGCGTCCTCGCCCGGGGGCGGCAGATGGCGCAGGGCGATGGCCTTGGCGGCGCCCAGCCAGGGATTGTCCTCGATCCGGCGCCAGACGATCATGGTGAAGCGCCCGCCCGGCTTCAGGGCGCGGCCGAGGTTCCGCATCGCCGCGACCGGGCTCTGGAAGAACATGGTGCCGAAGCGGGAGAAGACGAGGTCCCGGTCCGCCGCGAAGGGCGCGGTCTGCACGTCGGCCTCGACGAAATCGACATTGGCGATGCCCGCGGCGGCGGCGTCGCGGCGGCCGAAATCCAGGAAGGCGTCGCAGCAATCCATGGCGGTGACATGGCCGCTCGGCCCGACCCTCCGGGCGAGCATGATCGCCGTGTCGCCGAATCCGGCGCCGGCATCCAGCACCCGCTCGCCGGGATTGACCTCGAGCCGGGGAAAGATCGCGTCGCTGTGCTGGCTGAGCCCGCCGACGAGGACATGCTTGTAGCGCACGAATTTCGGGACGAGCACATCGTTCCAGAAGGCGACGAATTCGTTTTCCGGTTCGCGCAAAGTCTGTGCCATGGCGACGGGCCTCCGACGCAATTCCTGTGAAAGCCGCCATTCTACCACCGATCGCCGAAAATCGCGACCGCCCGCCTCGGGAAGCCCGGAACGGCCGCATCCAGCGATGCGACCTCGTCCGCGGAGGTCCGGGCGTTCCCGGCGTCACCACCCCGCCCGGCGGGCACCGCCGCGCAGCGCCCGCCCGCCCCCGCAACTTTTTCGCTCCGCTCACTTGACGCCGGACGGCGGCTTTCCATCTATGTAAATGTTATTCACATTAACATCGAAAGGAGCGGCTGATGCACACTGCCAACGAATGGTCCGAGCCCGCGGGGCAGTGGCCCCGACGCGTCCGCGAGACGCTCGAGCGGTCCCGCGACTGGATGGACGACCGGGGCAGGGCGGCCTGGATCATCGCGACCGTGATCGGCTTCGTCTTCTTCTGGCCGGTCGGCCTCGCCCTTCTCTTCTACGTGATCTGGAGCAAACGCATGAGCTGCAATTCCTGGGGACGCCGTCATCACCGCCACGACCGCCATGGGATGGGGCGCACCGGCAACACCGCCTTCGACGCCTATCGCGAGGAGACGCTCAAGCGTCTGGAGGAGGAGCGCGCCGCCTTCACCACCTTCCTCGACCAGCTGCGCGCCGCCAAGGACCAGGCCGAATTCGACCAGTTCATGGCCAGCCGCCAGGCGCCGCAGACCAGCTGACGGCTCCCGGCCCGTCACTTCCCGCCGCCGCGTCCCCGAAATGGGGCGCGGCGGCGGCACGTCCGGACCTTGGCACCCGCCTCAGCCGCCGAAGGTCATGCGGACGAGCACGTCGTCGCGATCGACGAAATGATGCCGGAGCGCCGCGGCGACATGCAGGCCCAGGAGCCCCGCCAGCGCGAGCGCGGCGAAGCGGTGGAAGACCGCCGCCGCATCCGCCACCGTCTTATCGCCCGGAACCCAGGGATCGGGCAGGGCGAACCAGTCGAACACCCGGTTCTCGATGCCGAGCATGTCCTGCACCGGCGAGGCGGCGGCGGCGACCCAGCCCGAGAGCGGCAGCGCGATCATCAAGAGATAGAGCAGGGCGTGGCTCGCCCCGGCCGCCCGGACCTGCCAGGGCGGCGTGCCCGCCGGCAGCCGCGGGCTCGCGCGATTGGCGATGCGCCAGCCGAGGCGCAGCAGGGCAAGGGCGAAGATCACGCTGCCCCAGCTCTTGTGCACCTGCGTCAGCGCGAAACGGGCGAGGAGATCCGGGGTGAACACCGTCATCCGCAGGCCGAGGCCGAGCTGGAAGAGGATGAGCGCCGCCATGATCCAGTGCAGCGCCCGCGCGCCCCAGCCCCAGCTCCTCTCGGAATTTGCGAGCCGCATGGGCAGCGCCTCAATCCGGGCTCATTTCGAGGTCATCAGCAGGCGGATGCGCACGGGCAGCTCCGCGCCCACCTCCGGCAGGCCGGCTGTCGAGCCGAATTCGGTGCGGTCGATGCTGCCGGTCAGGTCGAATCCCGCCTCGAAGCGCTTCGGGTCGGCCGGGTCGGGGCCGTAGCGGATCACCGTGGCGTCGAAGCGCGCCGGGCGGGTGACGCCACGCAGGGTGATCTCGCCGAAAATCTGCGCCGTCTGCTTCGAGGTCTGCTCCAGCCGGTCGAGGCGGAAGGTGATCTGCGGGAAGTGCGCTGCGTCGAGATAATCGGCGCTGCGCACCAGCGCATCGACCGGCGCGAGCCCGGTGGTCGCCTCGCGGGTCGAGACGCGGATCCGGGCGCGGGCCGCCTCGGGCCGGGTCTCGTCGAAATCCACCTCCCCGGTCGGGGCGGGAAAGCGCACCTCGACGGTCGAGCCCTGCCAGGCGACATCCACCAGGATCCGGGTCTCGGGATCGAGGACCCAGGGCGCCGCCAGGGCCATCCCCGGCAGCATCATCAGGAACGCCGCGACCCGTGCCAGCATGACCGCCTCCCGCGCTTGCATCCTGCCGGAATGATAGCGCGGGATCGCGGTTCAGACAGGCACACTTGCGTGCATCGGCGCAAGGGCGCCAGAATGGGCCATGCCCGAGCCCTTCAAGACCTTCTTCAATCCCGGCACCATCGCCATGATCGGCGCGAACCTCGCGGCGCACTCGCCCGCCTTCGATCGCGCCCGCTTCGAGGCGCTGGCCGGCGAGGGGCTGGAGGCGCTGGAACTCAAGGCCCGCGCGGCGCAGATCACCCGGGCGCTCGACGCCTGCCTGCCGCCGGACTTCGGCCCGGCCTGCGACCTGATGCTCGCGGCCCTTGCGCCAGCGGATGCGACGGAAGAGGGGCCCGGCATCCGCGGCTGGGCGGTGATGCCCATGGCCGATCTCGTGGCGCTGCGGGGCCAGGGCGATTTCGACCGTGCCATGGAGGTGCTGGCCGAGATGACCCGGCGCTTCAGCGCCGAATTCGCCGTGCGCCCCTTCATCCTCGCCGATCCGGAGCGGGCGATGGGGCATATGATGCGCTGGACCGGCCATGCGGACTGGCGGGTGCGGCGGCTCGCCTCGGAAGGCTCGCGGCCGCGGCTGCCCTGGGGCATGCGCCTCGCGCCCTTCGTCGCCGATCCCGCACCGCTGATGCCGCTGCTCGGGCGGCTGCGCGACGATGCGTCGGAGGACGTGCGGCGCTCGGTCGCCAACAGCCTCAACGACATCGCCAAGGACCATCCCGACCTCGTGGCCGGGATCGCGCGGGACTGGCTGGCGGGCGCGCCGCCGGAACGCCGCCGGCTGGTGCGCCACGCCTGCCGCTCGCTGGTCAAGGCCGGCCACCGGCCGACGCTCGAGGCCCTCGGCTTCGGCGAGGCGGCGCTGCGGCTCGAGCGCCTCGATCTGGCGAGCCCGGTGGTGGCCTTCGGCGAGGCGCTGGAATTTGTCGCGCACCTGCGCTCCGAGGGCGGGGACCCGCAGGAGATCGTGCTCGACTACGCGATCCATCACCGCAAGGCCAACGGCGGAACCTCGGCCAAGGTCTTCAAATGGCGGCAACTCTCGCTCGCCCCGGGCGAGACGCTGGAGCTCGCGCGCCGGCATCCGATCCGGCGCATCACCACGCGGGTCTACCACGACGGCGCGCACCGGCTGGAGATCCTCGCGAACGGCAGCGCGCTCGGGGAAATCGGGTTCGAACTCGTCGGCGCGGCGGCCGGTCAGCGGGTCGGGACCGGGGTCTCGCCGCGATAGTCGTAGAAGCCGCGTTTCGACTTGCGGCCCAGCCAGCCGGCCTCGACATATTTCACCAGGAGCGGGCAGGGGCGGTACTTGGTGTCCGCCAGCCCCTCGTGCAGCACGTTCATGATCGCGAGGCAGGTGTCGAGCCCGATGAAATCGGCCAGTTCCAGCGGCCCCATCGGATGGTTGGCGCCGAGCTTGAGCGAGATGTCGATCGAGGCCACCGAGCCGACGCCCTCGTAGAGCGCATAGACCGCCTCGTTGATCATCGGGATCAGGATGCGGTTGACGATGAAGGCCGGATAATCCTCCGAACTGGCGGCGGTCTTGCCGAGCGTCTCGACCACCCCGAGCAGCGTGTCGTAGGTCGCCTGGTCGGTGGCGATGCCGCGGATCAGCTCCACGAGCTGCATCACCGGCACCGGATTCATGAAATGGAAGCCCATGAAGCGTTCCGGACGGTCGGTCCGGGCCGCCAGCCGCGTGATGGAGATCGAGGAGGTGTTCGTGGTCAGGATCGTCTGCGGCGCGAGATACGGCGCGAGGCTCTCGAAGATGCTGTTCTTGATCGCCTCCTTCTCGGTCGCGGATTCCACCACGAGATCGGCGGCCCCCACCGCCGCGAGATCTGTTTCGGGGCGGATCCGCGCCAGCGCGGCCTCCCGGTCGGCCTCGGTGATGCGCGCGCGCGAGACCTGCCGCTCGAGGTTCCGGCCGATCACCTCCAGCGCCCGCGCCACGGCCTCCTCGGAAATGTCGTTGAGCAGCACGTCGTAACCGGCAAGGGCGAAGACATGCGCGATGCCGTTGCCCATCTGCCCGGCGCCGATCACGCCGACCTGCTTGATTTCCATGGATTTTCGCCCCGATAGCCGTTCGGCGGCCAGATTAGGCAGCGTCGCCGGGGCGTGCAAGGCTTTGTCCCGACGAAACGCCCCGCGGCAACCCGGTTCTCCGGGCAGGCGGCGCCGAGAGGAATCATTGCTTTGGCGCCGGACCCGCGAGAGATTCGGGATCCATGCTTCGACAGGAGTCTGCGATGATCGGTTCCATTGGCAGTCTGCGCACGGCCGGTACGGCAATGCTCGCGTCGATCGTCCTGCTGGCCGACCTCGGCCCGGCCGGGGCGGTTCCGCCCACCCTGAACAGTTCCGGCCTCACGCCGCAGCAATGCTACCGGCGCGATTCCGACTGCACGCAATTCTGCGGCGAGGTCACCGGCGACCTGCGCTACGAATGCTTCGGCATCTGCGACCGGATGCTGGACCGCTGTCTCGCAACCGGGGAATGGTCGGATTCCCTGACGGTGGATCCGGGAACCGGCTCGCCCCCCGACAAGGGACATCTGACCGCGGGCCTCCTGATGCGGATGCTGATGATCATGTCCGATTCCGACGGGGACGGGACGCTGTCACCGAAGGAGATCCAGTCGGTGAAGGATCGCGTCTTCGAGCGCAACGATGCCGGAGGCCCGCCGAAGGCGCCTGTGCCCGCTTCTCCCAGCCAGTAGGAGGCGCGGCGGCATCGCGTCGCGACCGGCGAACGGGGATCGCGTCGCCCGATCCGCCCCCGGGGCTCCCGGCAGGACGTCGGCACGTAGGCTGCGCGATGGACAGGCGCCGGGACGCGGCGTAGCGTGATCAGATCAGGGACGGCGGGGGACGGTCATGAACGCGATCATCGATTTTCTGAACACGATCTTCTGGGGCTACGTGCTGATCTACGGATTGCTCGCGGTCGGCATCTATTTCACCGTCCGATTGCGCTTCCAGCAGATCCTGCATTTCGGCGAGATGTTCCGGGTGATCCTGAGCGCCGGCGAGACCGACAAGGAAGGCATCACGCCGCTGCAGGCGCTTGCCACCAGCCTCGCGAGCCGGGTCGGCACCGGCAACATCGCCGGCGTCGCGGTGGCGCTCACCCTCGGCGGACCCGGCGCGATCTTCTGGATGTGGATGGTGGCACTGGTCGGCATGGCCACCGCCTATTCGGAATCGACCCTCGCACAGCTCTACAAGGTGCACGGGCCCGAGCAGGTGTACCGGGGCGGGCCCGCCTTCTACATCGCCAAGGGGCTCGGGATGCCCTGGCTCGGCGGGGTCTTCTCCGTCTGTCTCATCCTCTCCTTCGGCCTCGTCTTCAATGCGGTGCAGGCCAACTCGATCGCCGAGGCGATGCAGGGCGGCTTCGGCGTGCCGAAGATCGTGACCGGGCTGGTCGTCGCGGCGCTCACGGCGGTGGTTATCTTCGGCGGCATCCGCAAGATCGCGACGGTGGCGGAGTACATCGTGCCGGTGATGGCGGGCATCTACCTGCTGGTGGCGATCTGGGTCCTGCTCACGCATCTGCCGCAGATCCCGGGAATGTTCGGCCATATCATCGGCTCGGCCTTCGGTCTGCAGGAGGCGGCGGGCGGGATCACTGGCGGGGTCGCCGCGGCGATGCTGAACGGCGTCAAGCGCGGGCTCTTCTCCAACGAGGCGGGCATGGGCTCGGCGCCGAACATCGCGGCGGCGGCGACGCCGGTGCCGCACCACCCGTCGAGCCAGGGCTTTGTGCAGGCGCTCGGCGTCTTCATCGACACGCTGGTGATCTGCACCTGCACGGCGATGATGATCCTGCTTTCCAGTGCCTACGTGCCCGGCGGCGACGTGACCGGAACGCAGCTCACCCAGGCGGCCCTCGGGGAGCATATCGGCAGCGCCGGCAGCTATTTCGTCGCCGTCGCGATCTTCTTCTTCGCCTTCACCTCGATCATCGGCAACTACTCCTACTCGGAGATGGCGATGGTCTATCTCGGGATCGGCCGGCACGAGGGCCTGGTGGTGCTCCGGGTGGTGGTGCTGCTCATGGTGGTCTGGGGGTCGCTGCAGGCGGTGGCGACGGTGTTCAACACCGCGGACGCCTCCATGGGGCTCATGGCGACGATCAACCTGATCGCGATCCTGGCGCTGTCGGGGACGGTGGTGAAGCTGACCAAGGATTATTTCGAGCAGCGGAAGGCCGGCAAGGAGCCGATCTTCCACGCGGCGGATTATCCGGAACTCGGCGACCAGATCGAGCATTCGATCTGGTACCGGGAGAGCTGATCCGGCCGGCAGGACACCCCTCCGCGCAGCTTGCGCGGAGGGGTCTGGCCCATCGGTCAGTGAGGGACGTGCTTCCGGGATTCAGGCGGGCGCCGACCGGCCCGCCCGGGCCTCAGCCGAGCGCGGCCTCGAGCTCCGGCACCACCTGGAACAGATCGCCCACGAGACCGTAATCGGCGACCTGGAAGATCGGCGCCTCCTCGTCCTTGTTGATGGCGACGATGACCTTCGAATCCTTCATGCCGGCGAGATGCTGGATCGCGCCGGAGATGCCGATGGCGATGTAGAGCTCGGGCGCCACCACCTTGCCGGTCTGGCCGACCTGCCAGTCGTTGGGGGCGAAGCCCGAATCGACCGCCGCGCGGCTGGCGCCGACCGCGGCGCCGAGCTTGTCGGCGAGCTTCTCGATGATGGCGAAATTCTCCTCCGAGCCGACGCCGCGCCCGCCGGAGACGACGATGCGCGCCGAGGTCAGCTCCGGCCGGTCGCTCTCCTGCACCCGGTCCTCGACCCAGGCGGAGATGCCGGGATCGGCGGCGGCCGCCCCGCTCTCGACCGGGCAGGGCGCCTGGGACCCGGCGGCCTCGAAGCTCGCGCCGCGCACGGTGACGATCTTGGTGGCGTCGCGCGACTGCACCGTCTGGATGGCGTTGCCGGCGTAGATCGGCCGCTCGAAGGTGTCCGGGGAGACCACGCCGGTGATGTCGGAGATCACCATCACGTCCATCAGCGCCGCGAGGCGCGGGGCGACGTTCTTGCCGGTGGTGGTGGCGGGAAAGGCGATATGCTCGTAGCCCGCGGCCAGGCCGTGCACGAGCTCGGTCAGGGGCTCGGCGAGGCGATGGGCATAGGCGTCGCCCTCCACATGGATCACCTTGGCGACGCCGTCGATCGCGGCGCCCGCCGCCGCCACCGCGGCGCAATCCTTGCCGGCGACGAGAAGGTGGATGTCGCCGCCCATGGCCTTGGCCGCGGTCACCGTCTTGGCGGTGGCATCGTTCAGCGCGGCATTGTCGTGCTTGGCGAGGATGAGGACGGCCATCAGAGCACTCCCGCTTCGGTCTTGAGCTTCTCGACGAGTTCGGCGACCGAGCCGACCCGGACGCCCGCCTTGCGGGTCTCCGGCTCCACGGTCTTCAGCACCTTGAGCCGCGGGCTCGCATCGACCCCGAAATCGGCCGGGGTCTTCTCGTCCAGCGGCTTCTTCTTGGCCTTCATGATGTTGGGCAGGCTCGCGTAGCGCGGCTCGTTCAGCCGCAGATCCACGGTGACGACGGCGGGCAGCGCGACATCGATCACCTGCAGCCCGCCATCCACCTCGCGGGTGACCTTGGCCCTGCCCTCGGATAGCTCGAGCTTCGAGGCGAAGGTCGCCTGCGGCCAGCCGAGCAGTGCCGCGAGCATCTGGCCCGTGGCGTTCATGTCGTTGTCGATCGCCTGCTTGCCGGCGATCACCAGCCCGGGCGCCTCGGCGTCGATCACGGCCTTGAGGATCTTGGCGACCGCCAGCGGCTCGATGTCCTCGTTGACGTTCTCCATGGCCACGACGAGGATCGCCCGGTCCGCGCCCATGGCGAGCGCGGTGCGCAGCGTCTCCTGCGCTTGGCGAACCCCGATCGACACCGCGACGATCTCCGAGGCCACGCCCTTTTCCTTGAGCCGGATCGCCTCCTCGACGGCGATCTCGTCGAAGGGGTTCATGCTCATCTTGACATTGGCGAGCTCGACGCCGCTCCTGTCCGCCTTGACCCGGACCTTCACGTTGTAGTCGATGACGCGTTTGACGGGGACGAGGATCTTCATGGCGCTTCCCTTGTGTCGCTCCTGCGGCCCATGGCCGGGCCGCCTCTTCCTGCCTCGGGCCGCGGCGGCACGGGCGGCGGAAAGCGACGCTTTACCCCGCGCGATTCCGCATCGGCTGGATAAGGTCGCGCGCAGGCCCGCGCAACAGGAACTTCGCGATCGGGGAAGGCCGGCGCCGGATTGTCGCCCGGCGCCGGCCCGTGGTTCAGGCGCGGCTCAGAAGATGAAGTCGGTGGCGTCGAGTTCGCCCGCCGTCGTGTCGAGCATGGTGATCGTGCCTTCGGCGAAGACCAGCTTCACGCTCGAGCCCAGTGCGACGACGTTCACGTCGTCGAAGGAATCGATGCCGGCCAGCGCGCTCACGTCGATCTGGTCGAACCCGTCCTCGAAATCGGTGATCGTCGTCTGCTCGGCGGTGAAGACGAAGACGTCGTTGCCTTCGTTGCCGGTCACGATGTTGATGCCGGTCAGCCCGATCAGGCGGTCGTTGCCGGCGCCGCCGACGAGACGGTCGTTGCCGAAGCCGCCGTTCAGCGTGTCGTCGCCGTCCTCGCCGTAGAGGCGGTCGTTGTCGGATTCACCGGCGAGGATGTCGTCGCCGGCGCCGCCATACATGATGTCGTCCTTGGAGCTGCCGTTCAGGCGGTCGTTGCCCTCGCCGCCGTACATCCGGTCGGCGCCGCTGCCGCCGCTGAGGACGTCGTCGCCGAGCCCGCCGGTGAGCGTGTCGTCGCCGCGGTTGCCCCGGATCGTGTCGTTGCCGTCGCCGCCGTCGATCGTGTCGTTGCCCTCGCCGCCGCCGATACTGTCGTCGCCGCTGCCGGTGAGGATCGTGTCGTTGCCGCCACCGCCGTCGACGATGTTGTTGCCGCCCTCGTCGGTGATGACGTCGTTGCCGCCGTCGCCGTAGATCGTGTCGTTGCCGAGCCCGCCGACCATGCGGTCCCCGCCGTCGCCGCCGAACATCCGGTCGTTGCCGTCCTGGCCGTACATCCGGTCGTCGCCGATGCCGCCCAGCATGCGGTCGTTGCCGGTGCCGCCGTAGAGCAGGTCGTCGCCGCCGTCCCCATAGACGCGGTCGTTGCCGTCGCCGCCGTCGATGCGGTCGTTGCCGTCGTAGCCGATGATCTGGTCGTTGCCGCCGAGGCCGAAGATGCGGTCGTTGCCGGTGCCGCCGTTGACCCGGTCGTCGCCCGCACCCGCGTTGATGGTATCGTTGCCGGTGCCGCCGGAGATGCGGTCGTCGCCGTCGTAGCCGTAGATCGTGTCGGCGCCGCCGTAGCCGTAGATGATGTCCGCGAGGCTGGTGCCGCGCAGCACGTTGTTCAGATCGTTGCCTTTTATCAGTGCCATATCCAGCTCCTGTAGTTCATTCGTTCGGTGAAAGGGATTTCGAGTGCACGCGGACCTGCCTGCACCTCGGCGAGCTCAAGTTCGGTTGGGCTAGGACGCGACCTCCATGCTTGGCCGCGTCATGCCGCCGCCGCCCGGCCGGAAAGCTCGACCAGGATCGCGGAATAGACCAGGGCGGTCGCGACGAGAACGAAGACGTGCCACACGGTGTTGTGATGCGGCAGCCGCTCCCAGAGCAGGAACACCAGGCCGATCGAATAGAGCGTGCCGCCCACGAGGATCAGGGCGAGGCCGGCCGGGCTCAGCCCCGAAATCAGCGGCCCGCCGAAGAGCATGCCGGCCCATCCGATCACGAGATAGAGCACGAAGCTCGGGCGCTTCCACCGCGCCGGGCCGAAGAGGATCATCGAGGCCCCGGTCAGCGACGCCCCCCAGATCCCGGCCAGGAACGGCCCGGCATGGGTTCCGGTCAGCACCGCGAAGGGCGTGTAGGTGCCGGCGATCTTCATGTAGATCGCCGATTGGTCGAGCCGCCGGAGCAGATCCCCCCAGCCCGGCCGGGTCACCGTGTTGTAGATGGCCGAGCAGGCGAGCATCGCCACGAGGCTGATCGCGTAGATCGTCGTGGCGGTCACCGTGCCGAAATCGCCGAACCAGAGGCAGGCCAGCACGACCAGCACCGGGGCCGCGATCAGCGCCGAGGCGAGGCCGGCGACGTGAACCACGGCGTCCGAGACCAGCTCGGTGCGCGTATAGACCATGGGTTCACGCTTCGGCAACATCGCCAGGACCACTCCGACAACTCCACACAAGTAATCCAGATCTAAACATACGCCAGTCGCGGCATCCCCGGGAAGCCGTTTAGTTACGCAATGGTTACCGTCTTCGGCGGTCGTCCGCCGGTTCAGCGGTTGGCGCCGGGCACCCAGAGCACGTCCGCCGCGCCGCCGTCATTGGCCAGCCGGCTCGCCACGAAGAGCCAGTCGGAGAGGCGGTTGAGGTATCGCACCGCCTCCGCATTGACGGCTTCCAGCGTCGCGAGCTCGACCACCAGCCGCTCGGCGCGGCGGCAGACCGTGCGGCAGAGATGCAGATGCGCCGCCAGGGCCGAGCCGCCGGGCAGCACGAAGCTGCGCAGCGGCTTCAGCCCGGCGTTCATCGCGTCGATCTCGGTCTCGAGGCGCGTCACCTGCGAGGCGACGACGCGCAGGCGCGGATGCGGCGCGGCCGCGTCGTTCTCCATGTCCGGCGTGCAGAGATCGGCGCCGAGATCGAAGAGGTCGTTCTGGATGCGCGCGAGCCCGGCTTCGAGATCCGCGTCCGCATGGAGCCGCGCGATCCCGAGCGTGGCATTGACCTCGTCCACGGTGCCGTAGGCGCCGACCCGGAGCGAATGCTTGGCGACCCGGACGCCGTTGCCCAGCGCGGTATCGCCCGAGTCGCCGGTCCGGGTATAGATGCGGTTCAGCACGACCATGGGCTCAGCCTCGGCGCGAGAAATAGACGAAGACCACGATCAGGATCACCGCAATGAACTGCAGGAGAATGCGCAGCCGCATGATCTTGTTGGCATATTTGCGGTTGAACTCCCCGCCGCGGGCGAATGTCGCGACCCCGAAGACCAGAACCGCAAGCACCGCGAGACAGGCGATCCCCGCAAGGATGAAAAGCGGATCCCTTGTCAACATCCCGTTTCCCGAGCCTCCGGACGAGACCTAGCCGAATTGCGCGCGGATGCAAGGCCGTCCGGCCGGGCGGCCGGGGAGCTCCGGACGACTCGATAGCCCCGAGCGCGGGTGGGCGCGGTTAACCCATTCGCGCCACGGCGGTTTGCCGGGGCCCGGAACTGGAGCAGACTGCGCCCGGCGAGCGCCCGCGTCCCGGGGCGCCCCGCCTTCTGTCCGGGGGATGTGGAATGAGCCTGCCTGTGACCTGCCGCCTCGCCCTTCTGGCCTTCGCCGCGACCTGTTCCGCGACGGCGGGCGGTGCGGAGACGGTGCTCTCGGGGCGCTCGGCCCAGGCGCTGCGCTGCGCGGCCTATATCGGCATGGCCGGCCAGTACGGCTTTGCCGGCGGTGTGCTCTCCGCCTCGGACATGACGATGATGACCCGCTGGTCGGCGCAGGTGCTCGAGATCTGGGTGCCGCTGGCGCCGCAGCGCCGCCTCGACGCCTATCGGGCGGTGCTGCGCGAGATGGGCTCGCAGGGCAGCAGCTACGAGCTGATCGACCGCTACTCCGATTGGTGCGTCGCCGAATTCACCCCGCACGGCTCCTGACCCCGAACGGCGGGTTCCCCTACCGTCCCGCGCGGGGCCCGACGGTCGTCGCCGAAACCCGGATGCCCGCCGGCGTCGTCGCGATCACCACCGGCCCAGGACCGCATCGAGAAGCCGGGTCGGCAGCCCGCGCCGCAACCCGCTGGCGACGCGGGCGGGCAGGGTGACGCGGTAGCGCGGCCGCGGCTTTCGCGCCTCGATCGCATGGATCAGCCTTGCTGTGACCGCCGAGGGTGGCAGCTCGAAGCGATCCCGCGCCGTGTCGGGCGCATGGAGCCGCCGGTGCATGGCGTCGGCGTAGAAGTCCCGGTGCACCGACCGCTCCCGGTCGATGTGGCGCTCGAAATGCGGGATGGCGTTGCGGCGGAAATTCGTCCTGATCGGGCCAGGCTCGATCAGGCTGACCTGGATGCCGGTGCCCGCCAGTTCCAGCCGAAGCGTGTCGGTGATGCCCTCGAGCGCGAACTTGCTCGCCACATAGGCGCCGCGCCAGCGCGCGGCGACGAAGCCGAGCACGGAGGAATTCATCACGATCCGCCCCGTGCCCCGCGCCCGCATCGCGGGGATGAGCCGGTTGGTCAGGTCGATCTGGCCGAAGAGGTTGGTCTCGAAGATCTCGCGCAGCGCGGCGCGCGGCAGGTCCTCCACTGCGCCGGGGCAGGCGAAGGCGCCGTTGTTGAAGACCGCGTCGATCCGGCCCCCGGTCAGGTCGAAGGCCTCCTGCACGGCGCCGGCGATGCTCGCCTCCGAGGCCAGGTCGAGCGGCAGGCTCTCGAGCCCCCTCTCGCGCAGCCATGAGCAATCTTCCGCCTGCCGGCAAGTTGCCAGCACGCGCCAGCCGCGCATATGCAAGGTTAGGGCTGCGTCCTGTCCGATGCCGGAGGAGCAACCGGTGATGAGAATGCACCTGCCTGTCATGCCTGCGCGCTACCCGGACGGCGCGCCCGCGTAAAGCGGAGAGATGCCGTGGAGCGAAGCCGAAGCGAACGTGACCGTTTCGTCACGCGAATCGACCGTCGCATGCGGTGGAACCACCGCTGCGCGCGGCTCGGCCGCCTGCTCGGCGCGACGGGCGGGCTCCAGGCCGCGGTCTATGACGCGACCTTCCGCAGCGACGCGGAGGCGGTGAGCTATTTCTATGCGCTCACCAACGACCACCTCCCGGACCTCGACCACCCCACCTGGCTGAACGAGAAGATCCGCTGGCAGTTCCTGCACCACCGCAACCCGCTGATGAGCCTCGCCGCCGACAAGATCGCGGTGCGGGAATACCTCCTGCACAAGCAAGCCCGGGTCGAGGCGCCCGCGATGATCGCGACCGGCGCGGCGCCAGACGACCTGCTCGCCGTCGACCTGCCCGCGCGCTTCGTGCTCAAGACCGCCCATGGCAGCGGCCAGATCCGGATCGTCGACGGCACCACGCCGGTCCCGCGGCTGGAGCTCGTGCGCCAGCTCGGCGCCTGGGCGGAATTCGACCAGTGGCGGCATACGGGCGAATTGCATTACCGCGACGTGCCGCACCGCTGGCTCGTGGAGGAATACGTGCCCGCGACCCGCGAGAAGCTGGAATTCAAGGTCTTCTGCTTTCACGGCGAGCCGGCCTTCATCTCGGTCATCACCGATCGCGACGGCGACGCCTATTCCCGGGTCATCTTCGACACCGACTGGCGGCGCGTGCCTTTCGGCAGCCGCGGCCGCGCCCATGACCCCCGGCCGGTCCCGCGGCCCGCCGACCTCGACCGCGTGCTGGCGCTCGCGCGGCTCCTCTCGGAGGATTTCCTGCATGTCCGGGTGGATTTCCTGAAGTTCGACGGAAGGCTGGTCTTCTCCGAGCTCACCTTCGCCAATCTCGCGGCGCGGATCCCCTTCGAGCCGGTCGAGATGAACGCGGAGCTGGGCGCGAAGATCGATCTCGGCCGGGCGGCGGAGGCGCTCGCCAATGGCCGGCGCATCGCGGCCGATCTCGGCTGGCCGCGCGTGGCCGAAGAGGCGCCAAGGGCCGCCTGATCGCCGCCGGTGCCTCGGCTCCGCAGAATCGGCCCCGTCGGAAAGAGTGTTGCTGGAAGGTTTCGCAAGGCCGATGATTCTTCGATAGGCGGAAATCCGCTCAGCGCCTCGTGCCCCTTTGTTATCAATAGGGGTTTCGGCCGGGGTTGCGCTACGATGATCGCAATACAACAAGAGTGTTGCCGCGCCGGGCCCGTCCCGGCGGAGGCCGCACCGATCGAGGCAGGAACATAAGAGGGGTAGAGATGCCTAGATTCGATCAGGATCGGGAGCGATTCGTCAGCCGCATAGACCGCCGGCGCCGATGGGCGCATCGCCGCTACTGGCTGGAAAGCAAGATGCGCCAGCCGGCGAGGGGGATCCAGGCCGCCGTCTACGACGCGTCCTTCCGGTCCGACGCGGAAGCGGTCGCCTATTTCTACGCGGTCGCCAACGACCACATGCCGGATTTCATCGAGCCGGTCTGGATCAACGAGAAGATCCGCTGGCAATTCCTGCGCCACCGCAATCCCCTGATGAGCCTCGCCGCCGACAAGATCGCGGTGCGCGACTACGTGCGGTGGAAGGGGTCGGAGATCGAGCCTCCCGAGCTGATCGCCACCGGCAGCACGCCGGCCGATCTCGAGGAGGTGGAGTTTCCCGAGCAGTTCGTGATGAAATCCACCTACGGCAGCGGGCAGAACTACATCCACGAGGGCTGGAACGGCCCCGACCGCGACCGCCTCGTCGCGGTGCTCGAGGCCTGGAACAACTGGGACCAGTGGCGGCGCACGGGCGAGCTCCACTATCGCAGCGTGCCGAAGCGCTGGCTGATCGAGGAGCTGATCACGGCCCGGCGCGAGAGCCTCGAATTCAAGTTCGCCTGCATGCACGGCGAGCCGGTCTATGTCACCGTCATCGGCGCCCGGAAAGGCACGCGCTACGAGCGCGCCGTCTACGACCTCGACTGGCGGCGTCTCGACCTCGTCGCCGAGGGCGGCGGGGCCGTCGAGATGGGGCCGGTGCCGCGCCCGGCGGAATTCGAGACGATGGTGACCGAGGCCCGGCGGCTCTCGGAGGACTTCATGCATGTCCGGGTGGATTTCCTGAAGTTCGACGACCGGCTGGTCTTCTCGGAACTGACCTTCGCCAGCCTCGCGGCCTGCCATCCCTTCCGCCCGATCGAATACAACCGGGAGTTGGGGACGCTGATCAATCTCGACCGTGCCACGGAATATCTGGCGCGCGGCCGCAGGATCGCGAACCAGCTGGGATGGAAGGCGGCGGCCGCCTGACCGCCCCATCCCGATCTCGGGCGCGCGCAGCTACGCCCCGCGCGCCCGACGTCTCGACGCTGGACGGCGGTTGAGCGCCGCGCTACACCATATCTATGGCCGACACGACCGACAACGCCGACATGCCCGATGGCTCGGTGACCGCCGAGCCGCTCGCCCGGGCGCTGGGCGAGCGCTATCTCACCTATGCGCTCTCCACCATCATGCACCGCGCGCTGCCCGACGCCCGCGACGGGCTGAAGCCGGTGCATCGCCGGATTCTCTATGCCATGCGGGGCCTGCGGCTCGACCCGGGTTCCGCCTTCCGGAAATGCGCCAAGATCGTCGGCGAGGTGATGGGCAATTATCACCCGCATGGCGATCAGGCGATCTACGACGCCCTCGCCCGTCTCGCGCAGGATTTCAACGTCCGCTATCCGCTGGTCGACGGCCAGGGCAATTTCGGCAACATCGACGGCGACAACCCGGCCGCCCAGCGCTACACCGAGGCGCGGCTGACCGCCGCCGCCGCGGCGCTGCTCGAAGGGCTGACCGAGGACGCGGTCGATTTCCGCGACAATTACGACGGCTCGGAGCGCGAGCCGGTGGTGCTGCCGGCAGCCTTCCCGAACCTGCTCGCCAACGGCTCGAGCGGCATCGCCGTCGGCATGGCGACCAACATCCCGCCGCACAACATCGACGAGCTCTGCGCCGCCTGCCTGCATCTGATCAAGGCGCCGAACGCCCGCGACGAGACGCTGATGGACCATGTCCAGGGGCCGGATTTCCCCACCGGCGGCATCATCGTCGAGCCGCGGGCGGCGATCAAGGAGGCCTACCGCACCGGCAAGGGCGGCTTCCGGCTGCGCGCGCGCTGGGCGGTGGAGGATCTCGGCCGCGGCACCTGGCAGGTCGTCGTCACCGAGATCCCCTACCAGGTGCAGAAGGGCAAGCTGATCGAGCGCATCGCCGAGATCATCAACGCCAAGAAGGTGCCGCTGCTCGCCGACGTGCGCGACGAGAGCGCCGAGGACCTGCGCATCGTGCTGGAGCCGCGGGCGCGCACGGTCGACCCGGCGGTGATGATGGAGATGCTCTTCAAGTCGAGCGACCTCGAGACCCGCTTCGCGATGAACATGAACGTGCTGATCGACGGGCGCACGCCGCAGGTCTCGACGCTCAAGGAGGTGCTGCGCGCCTTCCTCGACCATCGTCGCGACGTGCTGCTGCGCCGCTCCCGCTTCCGGCTGGAGAAGATCGACGCCCGGCTGGAGGTGCTGGGCGGCCTGCTCGTCGCCTATCTCAACCTCGACCGGGTGATCGCGATCATCCGCTACGAGGACGAGCCGAAATCGGTGCTGATGGCGGAATTCTCGCTCACGGAGGTGCAGGCCGAGGCGATCCTGAACATGCGGCTCAGGAACCTGCGCAAGCTCGAGGAGATGGAGATCCGCGCCGAGCGCGACGCGCTCATCGCCGAGCGGGCGGAACTGGCGGCGCTGGTCGACTCCGAGGTTCTGCAATGGGGCCGCATCGCCCAGGAACTGCGCGAGGTCCGCAAGGCCTTCGGCAAGGAATCCCCCGGGGGCGCGCGGCGCACGGATTTCGCCGATGCGCCGGAGGTCGAGGAGGTCGCCTACGAGGCGATGATCGAGCGCGAGCCGATCACCGTGGTCTGCTCGGCCATGGGCTGGATCCGGGCGATGAAGGGGCATGTGGACCCCGCCGCCGAGCTGAAGTTCAAGGACGGTGACGGCCCGGCCTTCTTCCTGCATGCCGAGACCACCGACAAGCTGCTGATGTTCGCCTCGAACGGGCGCATGTACACGCTGAGCGCGGCGCAGCTTCCCGGCGGCCGCGGCATGGGCGAGCCGGTGCGGCTGATGGTCGACCTGCCGAACGAGGCGCAGGTGCTCACGCTCTTCGCGCATGTGCCGGGCGGGCGGCTGCTCGTCGCCTCGGAGGCGGGCGACGGCTTCGTGCTGCCGGAGGACGAGGCGGTGGCGCAGACCCGCGCCGGCAAGCAGGTGCTCAACCTCAAGGAGGGCGTGCGCGCGGTGGTCTGCCGTCCGGTGAGCGGCGACCATGTGGCGGTGGTGGGCAACAACCGCAAGCTCCTGGTCTTCCCGCGCGCCGACCTGCCGGAGATGGGCCGCGGCAAGGGCGTGCGGCTCCAGCGCTACAAGGACCGCGACGGGGCGCTGACCGACGCCATCACCTTCGACCTGCGCGACGGGCTGAGCTGGAAGGATCCCGCCGGCCGGACCCGCACCGTCACCGACCTCGCCGACTGGACCGGCGCACGGGCGAGCGCCGGCCGCATGGCCCCCCGCGGCTTCCCCCAGAGCAACCGCTTCGAGTGACCGCCCGACCGATGCCCCGGCCCGATCGGGCTGGAGGCCATCGGCTCGCGCGGAACGGCCGCCGATCTCACCCGATCGACGACGCCAGATCGCTCGCCGACACGCCCTCGCGCAGGTCCCGCAGCCGGAGATAGACCACGGCCGAGAAGGCCGCCGCGACAAGATAGCCGAGCGCGGAAAGCACCACCTGCGCGGCCAGGCCCGTCAACGGGCCGAATTCGGCGGAAAGTACCCCGATCGGGATGCCCACCGCCAGCAGCAGCGCGAAGCCGACCGCCAGGAGCCCGACCAGCGGCCAGCGATAGCCGCGGGTCAGCACCTCGGCCCGTTCGATCCCCCGCCAGCCGGCATCCTCGAAGACCGTCGTCGCGCAATAGGGCAGGTAGCGCGCCGCGGCATAGAGGCCGGGGATCACCAGAAACACGGTCCCGATGCCGATCGCGATCGAGACCGCGAAGGTGAAGACCAGGAGCGGCAGGAACTGCCGCGCCGCCTGCCGGAGATATTGCCCGGTGGAATGGCGCCGCCCGATCGCCACGTCGATTGCCACGAGGCAGAGAAAGCCGGTGAGCAGCGTGCCGAGGAGCAGGTCGGCCAGGGCCGCCCAGAGCAGGCCCGGCCCCAGCGTCGGCACCGGATCGGCGGGGGCGAGGCCCTCGGCGGCCAGGGCCGAGACGAGCGAGACCCCGAGAGCGGCGGGAAACATCCGCCCGAAGCCGTCGCCCGCCAGCCGGAGCGTCGCCGCGAGCAGGCCGCCGATGCCGAGGCCCCCCGGCGCGCCCCCGCTCACCCGAAGGCCTGCGGCTGCACTTCGCGCGCCATGTGGTCGAGCACCCCGTTGACGAATTTCGCCTCCTTGCCCTCGGGGTAGAAGGCCTTGGCCACGTCCACGTATTCGTTGATCGTGACCTTGGGCGGGGTGTCGGTGGCGACCAGTTCCGCGCCGGCCGCACGGAAGACCGCGCGCAGGGTCGGGTCGATCCGGTCGATCGGCCAGCGCGCCACCAGCGCCCGGTCGACGGTCTGGTCGATACGCGCCTGATGCGTCACCGCGGCGGCGAGCAGCGCGCGGAAATGCGGCAGGTCGGGCTCGGCGAAGGTCGCGCCGTCGATCTCGGCGCCGACCCGGTGGGTCTCGAACTCGCCGAGCACCGTCTCGAGCCCGGTATCCGCAGCCTCCATCTGGAAGAGCGCCTGCACCGCGTAGAACCGCGCCGCCGACCGCATGCGCCGCGCCTGGGCCGCGGTCGGCCGTGCCTTGGATGCGCCCGCCATTCAGGCGATCTCGCTGCCGTCGCCGCCGGCGACGCGGAAGCTGCCCTCCGGCAGGGGTTTCGGGGCGGGCGCGAAGCGCCGGGCGAGCGCGATCAGATGCAGGCAGGCCTCCGCCGCGCCGCCGCCCTTGTCCTGCCCGCCGGGCTCGGCGCGCACCGCCGCCTGCGCCGGGGTCTCGACCGTGAGGATGCCGTTGCCGATGCAGAGCCCGCGCAGCCCGAGCAGGGTGAGCCCGCGCGAGCTGTCGTTGCAGACCGTCTCGTAATGGGTCGTCTCGCCGCGGATCACGCAGCCGAGCGCGACATAGCCGTCGAATTCGCCCGACCGCGCGGCCAGCGCGATGGCGGTCGGGATCTCCAGCGCCCCGGGGACCTCGACGATCTCATGCGCCACCTCGGCCCGCGCCAGCGCCGCCGCGGCACCGGCGACCAGCGCATCGGCGATCGCGCGGTAGAAGGGCGCCACGACCAGGAGCACCCGGGTCGGGCGGGTGAAGCGCGGGGCCGGCAGCGAGCCGGTTTCGTCGCGACGCGCCATCTCAGCCCCCCGCCGCCGGGATCGGACGGGTGCCGAGGATCGCCAGGCCGTAGCCTTCGAGGCCGACGACCTTGGGGCTCGGCGAATTGGAGAGCAGCACGAGATCGTGGAGCCCGAGCGCGTTGAGGATCTGCGCGCCGACCCCGTATTGCCGCAGCTTGTTGGGGCTGACGTGATCGCCGGCATCGAGCTTCATCGACATGTCGCGCAGCAGCACCACGACCCCGCGGCCCTCGGCGGCGATGGCGAGCATCGCGTCGCGCAGCTGGTGGCTGCGGCCGGCATGGAGGCCGAGCATGTCCTCGAAGGGATTGGCCGCATGCATGCGCACGAGCACCGGCTCGGCGGAGTTGATGTCGCCCTTGGTCAGCACGATATGCTCGGCCCCCGCGGTCACGTCGGCAAAGACCCGCATCTGCCAGGTGCCGCCGTATTCGGAAGTCACCGAACGCACCGCCGTCTCGCGCACCAGATTGTCGTGGCGGCGGCGATAGGCGATGAGATCGGAGATCGTGCCGATCTTCAGCCCGTGGCGCTGGGCGAAGGCGACGAGATCCGGCAGGCGGGCCATGGAGCCGTCCTCGTTCATGATCTCGCAGATCACGCCCGAGGGGTTGAGCCCGGCGAGGCGGGCGATGTCGACCGCGGCCTCGGTATGCCCGGCGCGCACCAGCACGCCGCCGTCCCGCGCCCGCAGCGGAAAGATATGCCCGGGCGTCGCGATGTCCTGCGGCCCGGAGCGCGGATCGATGGCCACCGAGACGGTATGCGCCCGGTCATGGGCCGAGATGCCGGTGGTGACACCCTCGCGCGCCTCGATCGAGACGGTGAAGGCGGTTTCGTGGCGCGAGGAGTTCGAGGCGGCCATCAGCGGCAGGCCGAGCGCGTCGAGCCTCTCGCCCGGCAGGGTCAGGCAGATCAGCCCGCGCCCGTGGGTCGCCATGAAATTGACCGCGGTCGGCGTGCACATCTGCGCCGGGATCACCAGATCGCCCTCGTTCTCGCGGTCCTCGTGGTCGACGAGGATGAACATGCGGCCGTTGCGCGCGTCCTCGATGATCTCGTCCACCGCGGAGATCGCGTCGTGATAGCTCTCGTTGCCGTTCGCGTTGTCCATCATGCTGCCGCCATATGCTCGGCCAGCCGGGCGACGTAGCGCGCCAGCGTGTCGATCTCGAGATTGACCTCGTCGCCCGCCCGGATCTCGCCCCAGGTGGTGCAGGTGAGCGTATGGGGAATGAGATTGACCCCGAAGTCGCGCCCCTCGACCTCGTTGACCGTGAGCGAGGTGCCGTTCAGTGCCACCGATCCCTTGGGCGCGACGAACCGCGCCAGCGCCTCCGGCGCGCGGAAGGTCATGCGCGTGCTGTCGCCCTCGCGCCGGGCCGCGACCACTTCGGCCCGCCCGTCCACATGCCCCGAGACGATATGCCCGCCGAGCTCGTCCCCGAGCCGCAGCGCACGCTCGAGATTGATCCGCCGGCCCGCCGCCCAGGCCGTGCGCCCCGAGCGGATGTTGGTGCGCGCCACGGTCTCGGCGGAGACGTCGACGTCGAACCAGGCGCCGCCCCCGGCCGCGCCGCGGTCCACCACCGTCAGGCAGATGCCGTCGCAGGCGATCGAGGCGCCGATGGCGATGCCGCCGGGCTCGTAGCCGCAGCGGATGCGGGCGCGCAGGTCGCCGCGGTCTTCGAGCTCGGCGATCGTGCCGATGTCGGTGATGATCCCGGTGAACATCGCCTTCGCCCCCTGCGTCCCTCGGCCGCGTCCTAGCCCGGCCGGCCCGCATCGGCAAGTCTCCAACCGGCGGCTTTGCGACATGCGCGCCGCTTCGCGATGTTCGTTCTGGCCTCGGCGGGGATAAAACTGTAGGATTCCCCGCAAAAGCTGGAAAACAGCGGCAGATGAGGCAATCGATGCAGTCTGGGCTCAGGGCGATGGCGCATTGCGCGGCCGCGGTGCTGGTCGCCGCGGCATTGGCGGGCTGCACCCTGCCGCGATCGGGACCGACCGCCGGCGAGATCAAGGCGGCGGCGCGGGCGCCGGTCGGGGACATGCATATCGTCAACGTCACGCCGAGCATCGCCGCCGCCGCGCGCTCCTCCGAGACCCTGGCCTTCAGCGAGACCTTCGTGACCGCGGCACCGGTGTCCTCCGACACGATCCGGCCGGGCGACGCGCTCTCGGTGACGGTCTGGGAAAACGTCGATGCCGGGCTGCTCGCCGGCGTCGGCCAGAAGGTCACCGCGCTCGACCGCATCCAGGTCGACGAGAGCGGCCAGATCTACGTGCCCTATGCCGGCCGGCTCCAGGCCGCCGGCATGACCCCGGACGCGCTCCGGGCCGAGATCGTCGACAAGCTCGAATCGCAGACCCCCGACCCGCAGGTCGAGGTGGCGCGCGTGGCCGGCGACGGCGCGACGGTCAGCGTCATGGGCGGGGTGCGGGATCCGGGCGTCTATCCGATCGAGACCCCCACCCGGCGCCTCTCGGCGATGCTCGCCCATGCGGGCGGCGTGGTGCTGGTGCCCGACGTCGCGCAGATCCAGATGGAGCGCGGCGGCAAGACCGGGCGCATCTGGCTGCAGGATCTCTACGACAATCCCCGGCTCGACGTGGCGCTGCGCGCCGGCGACCGGATCATCGTCGAGGAGGACCGCCGCTCCTTCACCGCGCTCGGGGCGACCGAGAACCAGTCGCGGGTCAATTTCAACAAGCGCGACATGTCCGCGCTCGAAGCCATCGCCGCGGCGGGCGGGCTCAACGGCAATGCCGCCGATCCCACGGGGATCTTCGTCTTCCGCAGCGAGCCGTCGAGCATCGCCAACCGCATCCTCGGCCGCAGCGACCTGGTCGGCGAGCAGCAGGTGGCCTATGTGCTCGACCTCACGAAACCGGACGGGCTCTTCTCCGCGCGCCAGTTCATCATCCGCAACAACGACACGGTCTATGTCACCGAGGCGCCCTTCGCCGCCTGGTCGCGGGTGCTCGGCACCGGTGCCACGGTGGTGAGCCTCGCCGGATCGGTGGCCGCGATCGCCAAGTAGCGCTGAGGCCCTCGCCGCGTACGCCTTGCAGGCGCCGGAGGCCCTTGCCCGATCGACCGGTGCCGATCGGGCCGCGAAACGGCACCCCCCCCTCGTCCCGCGGCTCGGGTCCGGGGCCGCAGCGTCGGTCATGCGGGAGGCTCGCCAGACGACATATCAATTCCCGTTATGTCTTCCATGAAAAACATTCGTTTGCGTGATAGCGCCCGGCACCCTATCTGCATGCCATCGCGCAACAGCCAGACGAACGGAGAGATCAATGGCAAACGTGCATTTCGAGGAGACGCGGCCGGCCGGCGCGCTGCCGCTTCGACCGACCCCGACCCTGGCGCTGCTGGCGCTCGGCATTCTGGCGCTGCTCTTCGCGGTGGCGACGGGCGAGCCCCCGGCCTCCGCCTACAAGGGCATCGCGAGCCAGGCGCCTTCGGCGCAGATGGTGATCGAGGACTGGCGCGGCAACAGCGCCCATCTCCCGGTGGGCAACTGACCGGCTCCGGGCCGGTCCCGACGGCGGCTGCGACGGCCGGCGGCTCCTAGCGCCGCCGCCAGCGACTCCGCGTGTCGGGGCCGATCCGCGCGGTCTCGATCAGCCGGAACCGCGGCGCGAGCTGCAGCGCCTCGATCTCCAGCGCCCCGACCGCCGCCACGGCATCGTCGCCGAGCACGATTCCCGCGGTATAGGTCACGATCTCGTCGACGAGATCGGCCTCGAGCAGCGCCGCCGCCAGCCGCCCGCCGCCCTCGCAGAGCAGCCGGGTGAGCCCGCGCTCCCCGAGCCGCTGCATCATCGCCGAGAGATCCAGCTGGCCGTCGGGCTCGAAGGGCACGTCGATGAGCACGGCGCCCTTCTCCTCCCAGGCCTTGATCCGCGCCGGCTCGGCCTCGGCATGATGGCAGAGCCAGAGCGGGATCGCCGGCGCGGTCTCCGCGAGATAGCCGTCCCGCGGCACCATCAGGCCGCCGGTCACCACGATGCGCACGGGGCTGGCCGCGGCGAGGCCGATGTCGCGCACGTCGAGCTTCGGGTCGTCGTTGCGCACGGTGCCCGCGCCGACCAGCACGCCGTCGGACTGGGCGCGCATCAGATGCACCTCCGAGCGGGCGCGCGGCCCGGTGATCCAGCGGCTCTCGCCGGCGCCCGTGGCGATGCGGCCGTCGATCGAGGTGGCGAGCTTGAGCGTCACCAGCGGCCGCCCGGTGGCGATGCGCGTGAGAAAGCCGCGGTTGACGTCGAGCGCCTCGGTGGCGAGGCAGCCGACCTCGACCGCGATCCCCGCGGCGCGCAAGGCCTCCACGCCCTTTCCGTCCACCCGCGGATCGGGATCCTCGATGCCGACGACCACCCGCGCGATGCCGGCGGCGATCAGCGCCTCGGTGCAGGGCGGCGTCCGGCCGGTATGGGCGCAGGGCTCGAGCGTCACATAGGCGGTGGCGCCCCGGGCGCGGGCGCCGGCGGCGGTCAGCGCCGCCACCTCCGCATGCGGCCGGCCGCCGTCGCCGGTCCAGCCGCGCCCGACCACCCGGCCCTCCGAGACCAGCACGCAGCCGACGGCCGGATTGGGCCAGACGCGGCCGAGCCCGCGCCGCGCAAGCCCGAGCGCAGTGCGCATCCAGGCCGCGTCTTCCTCGAGTGCCGTCACGGGCTCAGTCGTCGTCCGTCGAGACCGGGACGGGCCGCAGCTCCGAGACGAAATCCTCGAAATCGTCGGCGGCCTGGAAGTTCTTGTAGACGCTCGCGAAGCGCACGTAGGCCACCGTGTCGATGCGCGCGAGCGTCTCCATGACGATGGCGCCGATCGTGTCGGAGGGGATGTCGGTCTCGCCCATGGATTCCAGCCGCCGGACGATGCCGGAAATCATCTGGTCCAGCCGCTCGCTCTCGATCGGGCGCTTCTGCATGGCGATGCGGATCGAGCGCTCGAGCTTGTCGCGGTCGAAGGGCTCGCGCTTGCCGTTCTTCTTGATGACGACGAGGTCGCGCAGCTGCACCCGCTCGTAGGTGGTGAAGCGTCCGCCGCAGGCCGGGCAGAACCGCCGCCGCCGGATCGAGACATGATCCTCGGCCGGCCGCGAATCCTTCACCTGGGTGTCGATATTGCCGCAGAACGGACAGCGCATGCCGGGCTCCCGGAGTCGTGATCGCCGGCACTATAGGGCGGGGTCCACAGGTTGGGTAGATGTAACTTGGCCCCACAAGATCGCCGGCCGCCCACAAGGCTTGGGAGTGCGGGCCGCCCGCGGAGCCAGGTGCCGCGGGCGGCCCCGGGGCTCAGCCGGCCGCGCCGTCGGTCTCGACGAGCTTGCGGAACCTGTCGGCGATGTCGGCATCGATCTCCCCGGCGTTCTGGAACATCAGGTCGCCGCGGTCGCTGAAGAGCAGCGACAGGACCGGCAGCACCATCGGCCGGCAGAGGCCCCGCGTCGCGGACATCCGCGCCTCGATGCTGCCCTTGGCGACCTTGAGCACGCATTTGGGGTTCTTGGCGTCCACCACGTCGAAGGCCCTGGTGGTCATGGTGAACCATTCCGTCGGCGGCTCGGCGGGCCCGCCGAGGGGCTGGCAGACGCAGCCCTCGGGACAGGGCCTTCCGGTCGCCATGGCGGCGGCCTCGATCATCGCCTGGGCGCGGTCCTGGAGCCTGCCGACCTGCGCGGGCGAGCAGGCGTCGGTCCAGGTCGCTTCGTCGATCTTGGGCTTGCGCGTCTCGACCTTGACGATCTGGCAGGGCCTGCCGAGGCAGCCCGACACCGTCTGAAGCGGCAGGGGAGCAATGGCCATGGGACATATCCTTCAATCTGGTTGCGTTCCGCCGCGGGTAATGCACGTCCCGCGACAATCCGCTGTTCGCGCCCCTGGCCGTGAAGGATGCCTCCCGATGTGGTAACATGCCCGTGATGCGATTGACGGTGCCGGGAGGCGGGCCTTGGCGCAAAGCGTCCTGACCCAGGAAGAGCTGATCGAGCGCGCCGGGCGCGGCGACGAGGCCGCCTTCGAGGCGCTCTACCGCGAGACCGCGCCGCGGCTCTTCGCCATCGCCCTGCGCATGACCGGCCAGCATGCCGCCGCCGAGGACGTGCTGCACGAGGCCTATGTGGCGGTATGGCGCTCGGCGGCGCGCTTCGATGCCCGGCGCGGCTCGGCCCGGGCCTGGCTCGGGACGATCCTGCGGCGCAAGGCCATCGACCGGCTGCGCGCCAGCCCCTGGCTGGAGCGCGCCATCGACGCGGAGGCGCTGCCGGCGCCGGCGGCGGCGGTGGAACGCTCCGACGAGGCGGCGCTGAGCCTGCGCCAGTGCCTCGAGCGGCTGGCGCCGGAGAGCTTCCGGGCGATCTGGCTCTGCGCGCTCTACGGTTTCAGCTACCGGGAGCTCAGCGACCGCCTCTCCGAGCCGGTGCCGACGCTGAAATCCCGCGTGCGCCGGGGCCTGCTGGCCTTGCGGAAGTGTCTGGACGGATGAACGACGAAGACGACATCGCCGCGGCCGAGGCCGCGCTGGGCCTCGCCGCGGGGAGCGGCGCCGCCGATGCGGCCGTGGCGGATTGGGAAAGGCGCCTCGCCGCCCTCGATCCCGGTGGCGCGGTGGCGCCGCCGCCGGGTCTCTGGCGCCGGATCGCCGCGACCGTCGCCGACGCCCGCGCCTCGCCCGGCACCCAGAGCCGCCGCAGCGGGCCGGAGGGCTGGGAGGTGATCGCTCCGGGGCTGGAGAAGCGCCTCCTGCATGTCGACCGCGCTGCCGGCACCCAGTCCTATTTCCTGCGCGTCGCGGCGGGGGCGGAGATCCCGCGCCACGCCCATGCGATGGACGAGCATTGCGTGCTGCTGGAGGGCGAGCTCGAGGTCGGCGGCGCGCGCTTCGGCCCCGGCGATTTCCAGCTCGGCCTCGCCGGCTTCGACCACGCCCCGATCCGCGCCGCCAGCCCGGCCGTGGTCTTCATCCACGGCGAGCTCTGAGCAGCGAGGCGGCTGGGGAATCGCGTCCGGCAACGCGCCCCCTTCGCCCGAACGCCGGGCGCTGCCCTCATCTGTAGCGGGGCGTCGGAGCAAGAAAGAACGATCTCCAGACGCGCCCGCCCCCCGCGAAACGCCCGCGCCGATTGCAGTCACCGGTGCCAGCCTCTATACGGGATAGTGACCGGATTGGCGGCACATAGGGCCAGAACTTGAACGATTCACTTCCCGACGACGACGGAACCGGCGAGCCCCCGCGCCCCGGTCCGGCGATCGCCATCGAGACGGAGATGAAGACCTCCTATCTCGATTATGCGATGAGCGTGATCGTCTCCCGCGCGATCCCGGACCTGCGCGACGGGCTGAAGCCGGTGCATCGGCGCATCCTCTATGCCATGCACGAGGTCGGCAATACCCACGACAAGCCCTATCGCAAGTCCTCGCGCCCCGTCGCCGACACCATGGGCAAGTACCACCCCCATGGCGACGCGGCGATCTACGACGCGCTGGTGCGCATGGCGCAGGACTTCTCCATGTCGCTGCCGCTGCTCGACGGCCAGGGCAATTTCGGCTCCATGGACGGCGACAAGCCCGCGGCCTTCCGCTACACCGAGGTGCGGATGGCCAAGGCCGCGAGCTACCTGCTCGCCGACATCGACAAGGAAACCGTCGACTTCCAGCCGAACTACGACGGCAAGGACCTCGAGCCCACCGTCCTGCCGGCGCGCTTCCCGAACATGCTGGTCAACGGGGCAGGGGGCATCGCCGTCGGCATGGCGACGAACATCCCGCCGCACAACCTCGGCGAGGTGATCGACGCGACGCTGGCGCTGCTCGAGAACCCCGACCTGACCGTGGCCGACCTGATGGATTTCGTGCCCGCACCGGATTTCCCCACCGGCGGGCTGATCCTCGGGCGCTCCGGCGCGCGCAAGGCCTATCACGAGGGCCGCGGCTCGGTGATCATCCGGGCGCGGACCCGGATCGAGGAGGCGCGCGGCGGGCGGCTCGCCATCGTGGTCAGCGAGATCCCCTATCAGGTCAACAAGGCGACGATGATCGAGCGCATCGCCGAGCTCGCCCGGGACAAGAAGATCGAGGGCATCGCCCATGTCCAGGACGAGAGCGACCGCTTCGGCGTGCGCGTGGTCATCGAACTGCGCCGCGACGCGACCCCGGACGTGGTGCTGAACCAGCTCTTCCGCTTCACGCCGATGCAGACCTCCTTCGGCTGCAACATGCTGGCGCTGAACGGCGGCCGCCCCGAA
Organism: Rhodovulum sp.; assembly: GCA_020637615.1. Classification (GTDB taxonomy): domain Bacteria; phylum Pseudomonadota; class Alphaproteobacteria; order Rhodobacterales; family Rhodobacteraceae; genus Amaricoccus. The sequence continues at coordinate 1,922 of JACKKC010000003.1, read as the reverse complement.
CAGCTCGACCTGCGCGGCTTCCTCAGCACCTTCATCGCCTTCCGCGAGGAGGTGGTGGCGCGGCGCACCGCCTTCGAGCTGCGCAAGGCGCGGGAGCGGGCGCATATCCTCTGCGGCCTCGCCGTGGCGGTCTCGAACGTCGACGAGGTGGTCGCGACCATCCGCGCCTCGGCCGATCCGGCGGAGGCGCGCGAGCGGCTGATGACGCGGGCCTGGCCAGCGGAGGAGATCGCGCCCTATATCTCGCTGATCGACGACCCCTCGCACCGGGTCCGGGAGGACGGCACCTATTTCCTCTCCGAAACCCAGGCGCGCGCCATCCTCGAGCTGCGGCTGCAGCGGCTGACGGCGCTCGGGGTGCAGGAGGTCACCGACGAGCTCGCGGAGCTCGCGGGCCGGATCACCGATTATCTCGACATCCTGCGCTCGCGCGCGCGGATCGTCGCGATCATCGCCGACGAGCTGCGCGAGGTGCGCGAGCTCTTCGCCGTGCCGCGGCGCTCGGAGATCGTCGAATGGGACGCCGATCTCGACGACGAGGACCTCATCGAGCGCGAGGACATGGTCGTCACCGTGACGCAGGGCGGCTACATCAAGCGCACCCAGCTGACCGAGTATCGCGCGCAGCGCCGCGGCGGCAAGGGCACGCAGGGCATGGCGACCAAGGACGAGGATTTCGTCACCACGCTCTTCGTCGCCAATACCCATACGCAGCTCTTGTTCTTCACCACCGACGGCATGGTCTACAAGCTCAAGACCTGGCGGCTGCCGCTCGGCGGGCGCAACGCCCGCGGCAAGGCGATCGTGAACATCCTGCCGATCGCGCCCGGCACCTCGATCGCGGCGATCATGCCGGTGGACGTGGCCGAGGAGGAATGGGCGAGCCTGCAGATCATGTTCGCGACCTCGCAGGGCGACGTGCGGCGCAACGCGCTCGACGATTTCACCTATGTGAAATCCAACGGCAAGATCGCGATGAAGCTCCCCGAGAACACGCGGCTGATCAACGCGCGGATCTGCTCGGAGGAGGACGACGTCATGCTGACCACGCGGGCGGGCAAGGCGATCCGCTTCGCGGTGCCCGACGTGCGCATCTTCAAGGGCCGCGATTCCACCGGCGTGCGCGGCATCCGCCTCGCCGCGGGCGACGAGGTCGTCTCCATGGCGATCATCCGGCATTTCGAGGCCTCGCCGGCGGAACGGGCCGCCTATCTCAAGATGCGCCGCGCGGTGGCGGGCGCCCTGGAGGACGAGGCCGCCGACGAGGCCGCGGAGGAGGAGGCCGAGGTCGAGAGCATCAGCCTCGGCCAGGAGCGCTATGTCGAGATGTCCGAGGCCGAGGATCTCCTGCTCACCATCACCGAGAACGGCGCGGGCAAGCTCTCGTCGAGCCACGACTACCCGCTGCGCGGCCGCGGCGGGCAGGGGGTGATGGCCATGGACAAGGGCCTGCGCGGCGGCGCGCTCGTGGCGCTCTTCCCGGTGGAGCCCGACGACCAGATCATGCTCGCCACCGATGCCGGCCAGTCGATCCGCTGTCCCGTCGCCGGCATCTCCTTCCGCTCGCGCGGCGCCGGCGGGGTGCGGGTCTTCAACACCGCCGCGGGCGAGCGCGTCGTCTCCGTCGCCCAGATCGCCGAGGCCACCGACGAGGAAGCCGGCGAACAGGGCTCATAGCCTGCCGGAGGGCGGGCCACTCAGCCGCTGCGGCCGGAACATGCCCGCTTGTGTTTGGCAGGGTCCGGACCATTCCAGTGTACCTTGGGTCGTGCCGCGAGCGGTCCCCATGGGATCGCTTGCATTTATTTGATATGGTCTCTGGGTGAAGCAATTTTCGGGCGACAGATTCGCCCTGCCGCAAACGTTGCCTGGGGCGCAGAGCGTACAGGTGCACCGCTGGGATTGGCGAAGGGCGCACCGTC
>JACKKC010000029.1 GCA_020637615.1 Rhodovulum sp. | reverse complement strand
GGAACTGGGAGAAGTACCGTTGCTGCCTCGTCACCCATGCTGCGCGCTTCCGCAGCTTGGCTTCTATGGCCTCCAGCGTCGCGTCCTCCGGGGCCGCGATCACCACCGACGCATCCGGCTCAACGGCGATCTCGAGTGTCTTCCTCGGGCGGCGGACGATTTCGAATCGGATCTCCTGGTCACCGTACTGCAGGCAATGCAATTCTCGCGTCATGCTGCGAACCGGGCCCGGGCGAGGTCCAAGATCTTCAGTTCGAGATCGTCGAGCACCTCCACGGGGAGGTCGATGCCCTTCTCGTCGCGAAGGACGTCAAAGAAGTAGTCATCGATGGCGTTCCGCAGATTGTTCTGGGCCACCTCGTTCGACCAGATATCCACGATCACGTGGGACTTGATGATGTCGATGATCTGTTGAGCGATCGCTGCGGCATCGTCGCCGGCTACCAGCTCATCGCCTTCGGTCTTCAGCTGACCGTCCAGGATCCCGAAGAACGCCTGTGCATCCTCATCGCCCCGGATGCTTTCGGGAACATCCCGGCCCCGATCCTTGCGGGCGACCTTGCTTGCGAGGTTCACGACGCTGTTCAGGTAGTCGCGCTCGGACAGGCGCTTCTCGCGGTAGGCGCGGATGGTCTCTTCGAGGAGCACGGAGAACTCTTTGTAGAACGTCGGGTCCTCATCCATCCTCTCGGTGATTGCCCGCCGGGTTGCGCTGGCGATGCGATCGGCCCTCGAGGCTTCGGAGACCCCCGTCTCTTCGACGACGGCCTTCAGCGCGTCGGGATCGTTGATGTTGACCACCTCGATGATGGTCTCCGCCGGCATTGCCACGACGTGGTCATCAAGGAGCTTCTGGATCTTCGGCTCGAACTCGCGGACATCGACCGTCTCCTGGTAGCGGAGCTGGACCGAGCGCTTGAGTTCGGAGAACTGTTTCCAGTCGCGTTTCAGAGCATCGATCTTGGCCTCGTCGAAGACATCGAACAGCTTGTCGGACGAGAGCGAGATGTGCAGGCAGCGGCTGAATGCCTTGAGGCGCGCGTAGAACTCATGGCGCAGCGCCTCGTCAGCGAGGTGCTGCTCGAACTGTTCCATGTCCTTCTTGTTCTTCACCGGCTTGAAGAGGTCCCAAAGCTGATCGTGAAGCTGGGGTAGCTTGCGGATCTCCTCCCGGACATCGTGCACCGTCCCGGCGAGGTCGGCCGCCTCGTAACCTTCAAAGGCGCTGTACGTCGTCAGGGCGCTGTCCAGCTCGCCGAGTAGACCCTCGTAGTCGACGATGAAACCGAATTGCTTCTCCGTGCCGCCGTCCTCGTAGAGACGGTTCACGCGCGCAATTGCCTGCAGGAGATTGTGTTCCTTCAGGGACTTGCAGACGTAGAGCACCGTGTTCCGGGGGGCGTCGAAGCCGGTGAGAAGCTTGGAGACGACGATGAGGATCTCCGGATCGCCGGAGCCCTTGAAGGCATCGATGATCTGGCGGTTGTACTCCTCCTCGGTCTTGTACCGCGTCATCATCTGCGACCAGAAGCGGCGTACGAGGTCCTTGGACTCCTGGTCGACCTCCTCGTTGCCCTCGTTTTCGTCCGGCGGGGAGATGACGATCGCGCTCGAGACGTGGCCGATCTCGTCGAGAACTTCCTTGAAGCGGACGGCTGCGGCCTTCGAGGGGGCAACGAGCTGCGCCTTGAAGCCGGTCCCCTGCCAGTGCTGGCGATAGTGCTCGGAGATGTCGAACGCCTTGGCCCGGATGGCCTGGTCGGTCTTCGCCAGCGCGTCCATCCTGGAGAACTTGCGTTTGAGGTCGGCCTTCTGACTGTCGGTGAGCCCCTCGCTGATCTTCTCGAACCAGCGGTCGATCACGGTGCCAGAGACCTGCTGCTCCACAAGTCGTCCCTCGTAGAGAAGCGGCACGACGGCGCCGTCGGCGACCGCCTCATCGATGGCGTAGCGGTGGATCAGCCTCCCGAAGGTCGAAAGCGTGTTCTTCTCCTTCTTCAGCAGGGGCGTGCCGGTGAAGCCGAGGTAGCAGGCCTTGGGCAGGAGACGCCGCATCTTGGCGGCGAATTGGCTGTGGCCGCAGTAGCGCCCCGTCTGCGTCCTGTGGCTCTCGTCCACCAGCACGAAGATGTTCGGATCCTCATCCGCCAGCTTGCTGTTCTTAAGCGCCGTGTCGAATTTGTTGATGATCGTAGTGACCAGCGGAGCCTTGTTCTGGACCAGCTCCAGAAGGTGAGCCCCGCTCGTCGCGCGGACCGGCTCCAGGTCGCAGGACTTGAAGGTATCCTTGATCTGCTTGTCGAGATCATCTCGGTCCGTGACGATGATGATTCGTGGGTTCTCGATGCTGCGCTCGAAAGCGAGCGAGCGCCCAAGCATCACCATCGTCAGCGACTTGCCCGAGCCATGCGTGTGCCAGATCACGCCGCCCTTGCGCGCGCCGCTGACGTCGTGCTGCTTGACCGTTTCGACCGCGCGCCGGATGCCAAAGAACTGCTGGTGGCGCGCAACCTTGCGGACGCCTCCATCGAACACGGTGAAGCGGCGGATGAGATCGAGCAAACGCTCGGGGCGGCACAGCGCGTACACCGTCCGGTCCTGAGCCGTGACCGCGCGGTCGCCCTCAGCGGCCATCGCGTCGAAATAGGCGCGCGCGCCCGCGAAATCACCGGAGAAGATGGCGACCTTCTCCGCCGCGGTGAGGACGCGGTTGGCAAAGGGGGCGATGGCCTCGTCGGTGTCTTCCTCGTCGCGCCAGGTCTGCCAGAACTTCCGCGGCGTCCCGACGGTCGCGTAGCGCGCCTCGTTCCGGTTCATGCCGATCAGCAGCTGGGCGAAGTGGAAGAGCTGCGGGATGTTGTCCTCGTTCTGGTAGCCGATCAGCTGGCTGTCCGCCTTCTTCAGGCTTTCGGTCGGCCGCTTGTTCTCGATCACCAGGATCGGGATGCCGTTCACGAACGCGACGATGTCGCAGCGCTTGGTCTGGCTCGATGCGGTCCTTTCGACCGAGAACTCTGCCGTGACGTGGAAGACGTTGTTCTCCGGCCGCTCCCAATCGATGTAGCGGAACGAGTAGCTCTTCGAGTCGCCGTCGATGGACTTCGTGATGGTCGTGCCGAGGACGAGCGTGTCGTAGATGTCCTGGTTCGTGCCGCGCAGACCCTTCAGCCGATCTGGCGTGGGCTTGAGCCGCCGCATTGCCTCGTGCGCGTCCTCCAGATCGAAGGCATACTCGCGGCCGCGATGCGTGAACCGATTGATGCGCATGAGCTGCTCGGCGAGCACATCGTCCAGCACCACGTTTCGCAGGCGCCCACCGCGCAGGCGCAGCGCCTCCTCCTGTGAGAGCGGGGTGAACCCGAGGGCAACCAGCAACTGCAGCGCTGGCACTTGGGACTGGTGTTTCTCGGCGGCGTTGAAGGTCATTTCCCGGTCACCACGAATTGCTTGAAGCCTGCGACGACCTTTTCCGCCTGTTTCTGGGTTAGACCACGCCTGCAGAACTGGGTGACGCGCTGAGTATTGCCCGAGACCACATTGCGCTTGCTGCAGGTTACGTCGAACATCCCGCCTGCCACAGGCGAGACCGAGTGGGAGAATTCGTAGGTCCCGCATTTGCCGACCTCATTGCCGGCAGCGTCAACGGTCCAGTGCCCGGGATAGTCCAGCTTCTCGAGCGCGCGCCGCATCTCGAGCGCGCTAGTGTACCGTTTGGCCGGATCAGGATGGACAGCCTTCAGGATGACGCGACGAACTGCTGCCGGGATGTGGCACCCGAAGTCCTTCGCCTGAAGCAGCTTCCCCGACGCAATGTCCTGTTCGTACTGCGCCGGGCCGATGCTGGCGCGGACTGCACGCAGGTGGTCCAGGTGAATCAGCAACCTCGCAAGGGTCATCCCGACCTGGAAGATGTCCGAACTGACACCGATGTTTCCAGTCGCGAGGACTTCCGGTGCACGGTGGAGAACGTAGGCGTTCGGGGCCGCTACCGGGGCACCGTTCGATGAAACGCCCGTAATCCCGTAGTCCGACAGCATGGCCTGCTGCTGAGACCCCAGCAGAATGTTCCCCGGCTTGATGTCGTTGTGTGTCCGTCGTCAGACTTTTCGGGACATCTAAGCTGATCGAGCATTGGAGGGCTCTGGCTCATCTGTTTCAGGTTAGGCCGCTCGGCCGTGATGGCTCAAGCGGCGGTTTTGAATGGTCAGTTTCTTAATCTTTTCTCGGGCCTCGAGGATGGCCTGACTGCGGCCGAGGTAGACATCGGCGGGGGTCAGGTTGCCGAGGCTCTCGTGGTAGCGGCAGTGGTTGTAGTGCTCGACGAAGGCTGCGACGGCGGCCTCGAGCTGGCCCGGCAGGAAGTAGTTCTCGAGCAGAACGCGGTTCTTCAGCGTCTGGTGCCAGCGCTCGATCTTGCCTTGGGTCTGGGGGTGGTTCGGCGCGCCGCGGATATGGGCGATACCCTTGTCCGCGAGCCAGTCCGCGAGATCGCCCGCGACGTAGGACGAGCCGTTGTCGCTGAGCAACCGGGGACGATGGACGACGTTGGCGGTGTCGCAGCCCGAGGCCGCCAGGGCAAGCTCCAGCGTATCGGTGACGTCACCGGCGCGCATGCTGGTGCAGAGCTTCCAGGCGACGATGAAGCGGGAATAGTCGTCGAGGATCGTCGAGAGGTAGAACCAGCCCCAGCCGGCGACCTTGAGATAGGTGAAGTCAGTCTGCCAGAGCTGGTTCGGTGCCGTCGTCTGTTCCGTGAACGCCTCTGCCGCCTTTGCCACGACGAAGGCAGGGCTGGTGATCAGGTCGTGCGCCTTGAGCAGGCGATAGACCGAAGCCTCTGAGACGAAATACTTCTCTTCGTCGGTGAAGCGGATGGCCAGCTCCCGCGCCGACAGCTCCGGCGCCTCGAGCGCGAGGGCGAGAATGCGCTCCCGCACCGGCTCGGGGATGCGGTTCCACACCCGGCCGGGCCTGGGCGACCGGTCCTCCAAGCCTTCCGGCCCATGCTCACGGTAGCGGTCGTACCAGCGGTAGAAGGTCGCGGACGGCACCCCGATCCGCGCCAGGGTCCGGCGCACCGGCAGGTGCGATCCTTCGACCAGCCGGATGATCTCGAGCTTCTCGGCGGCGACATACCTCATGCGCGGTCGCCCCCAGCCCCGGTCATGCTTTTTTTGAGCAGACGGTTCTCCAGCGTGAGATCAGCCACCGCCTCCTTCAGCGCCGCCGCCTCGGCGCGCAGCTCCTTCACCTCAGGACTCGTCGCCTGACGTGCCGTGTCGCCCGCAAGGCGTCGCTTGCCGGCCTCGAGGAACTCCTTCGACCAGCTGTAGTACAGGCTCTGCGCGATCCCTTCTCGGCGACAGTGCTCCGCGATGCTGTCCTCGCCGCGCAACCCGGCGAGGACGATCCTGATCTTTTCCTCCGCCGAATGCTGCTTCCGCGTCGCTCGACGGATCTCTTTCACCACCTTCTCGGCGGCCGCTCTCTGCGTTCCGGGTTTCTGGCTCATCTCCACTCCTTGGCGGTTACGATGAACCAGAAACCCTCCGTTGCTCAATCACCTCATATCGTCCCACGGGTGCTGACGGCGGACATCCTGCAGGATCGCATGGACACGGTCCCAAACCTCGCGGTCGATAATGGCATCGTGCTCGCCCGGATAGCTGTCGCCCCTGTGGACCGCCTCGCCGATGTACGCGCGGTTACTGAGCATCCGGTAGATGTATTTCTTGTCGATTCGATTGCCGCGGGGCGTCCGGAGACCCCGCATGCAGACCTCCCGCGCCAGTTCCGTGCCCGAACCGATCTCGAGGAAGCGGGCGAAGATCCAGCGGACATGCTCGGCACGCTCTTCGTCGACCACCAGTTTCCGATTCTCGACGCGGTAGCCGAAGGGCGGCACCCCACCCATCCACATCCCCTTCTTCCGGCTGGCGGCGACCTTGTCGCGGATACGCTCGGCGGTGACCTCGCGCTCGAACTGGGCGAACGACAGCAGGATGTTCAGCGTCAGCCGGCCCATGGAGGTGGTCGTATTGAACGACTGCGTCACCGAGACGAAGGTCACCTGGTTCCTGTCGAACACCTCGACCAGCTTGGCGAAATCGGCGACCGAGCGGCTGAGGCGGTCGATCTTGTAAACGACAACCACGTCGACCAGCCCGTCCTCGATGTCCTCCAGCAGCCGCTGCAGGCCGGGGCGATCCAACGTGCCGCCGGAGATGCCGCCGTCGTCATACTGATCGCGGACCAGCACCCAACCCTCGGAGCGCTGGCTGGCGATGAACGCCTCGCAGGCCTCGCGCTGAGCATGCAGGCTGTTGAACTCCTGCTCCAGCCCTTCCTCGGAGGACTTCCGGGTGTAGACCGCGCAGCGGAGCTTGCGGACGACCTTCGATTTCTCCGGGGGCTTCGTCATGTCTGCCTCCGATGGTTCTTGAGACCGAAGAAGGTCCAACCGTTCCACCGCGTACCGGTGATGGCGCGAGCGATGGCGGAGAGCGACTTGTATGGCCGGCCCTGCCATTCGAAACCACCGCGTGTCACCGTCACGATGTGCTCGACACCCCGCCACTCGCGGATCAGCCGGGTCCCGACGATCGGCAGGCCTTCCTGCCGGCGTCTGCGGCCCGGTGCGGTCTCCGTCCCGATCTCGTCGCCCAGTTCCTGCAGGCGCTTCATCGTCTCGGGTTTCAGCCCACCATAGGCCAATTCCTGGATGCGATAGGCGAGGCGGCTCTCGAGGTAGCGGCGATTGAAGGGCGGCGGTTCGCTGTCGAAGAGATCGCGCCACTGCTGCTTGAGGTCTGGCGTGGGCGTCGTCTTCAGCGCGGCCAGGCGCGCGGGGATGGGGTCGGTCATGCAACTCTCCGTCGGCTCAGATTTGCATGACCGCTCCGGCCGGGCGGGTTGTGTAGCGGAATTTCTCCAGCGTGTGCAGATAGTTCCCTTGACTGCCGGGCGCGGAGGCGGATCAGGCCGAGGGCGAGAAGGCGGCAGATCTCTGCCCGACGCTCCTCCGGGCGCATGTGGCGGGGATGGAGCGGATTCTTCATTTCCTGGCCCCGACCGACTCCAGAGGGCGTGGCCGCAGCCCCGTCCAGCCACGTGCGCTGCGGTTCCGGAAGGGCCTGTATCCGAGATCGCGCAGCTTCTCACCGAGGTCACGGGCGCTTCCCGGGTTCAATCCGAGCGATTCCGCCCGGAGCCGCCAGCTGGCAAAAAGCTCGGCGCTGCTCGCGTGCAGCTGCGCGCCTACTTCGCAATCCTCGGCGATCCACTGCGCCACGAAATCCTCACCGTCGAGGTAGCTCGAGCCGGCCTCGCGAACCTTTCGGGGCGGCCGCAATCCGCTCTTCTGCCAGGTGAGGCAGCCCTCCAGCATCCACCCGAGAATCCCGTCGCGCTCGCCAACGAGTCTTTCGCGGAGGCGTGTGTCCCGCCGTTCTTCCGGGATCACCGTATCGAAGGGAACGAGTTGCAGGCGTCGGGCCATGCTCATGCCGCCCCCCGTCAGGCGCGGGCGATGATTGCCGGAAATGAGCAGTTTGTATCCCGGGGTCGTCTCGTAGTACGGCCGGTAGAGCTGCCGGATGGCGATCCGGTCACCACCGGTGATCGCCTTGATCCTTGCCTCCGACCATGGCCGGCCTGCCTCGGTCTCGGTGGCGATGGCCATGCGCGCCCCCTCGAGAGCGGCCAGGTCGATCGGCTGCCGATCGCCACGGGATGCCATGAACGTGTCCAGCGGTGCCGTCCGGGAGTAGGATCCGAGCACATCGGCAAGCACCTCGAGGAAGACGGTCTTGCCGTTGGCGCCGGGCCCATGAAGGAAGAAGAACGCCTGCTCGTCGGTCCTGCCGGTCAGGCAGTAGCCGGCAACGCGCTGCAGGTACGCGGCTATCTCTCCCTCGCCACCGGTGATCTCGTCGAGGAATGCCATCCAGCGCGCGCAACCGTTTCCGGGCGAGGCCCGGGTGATCCGCGTCAGTTTCAGCCCGGGGTCGCCGGGCGAGACTTCACCGGTGCGCAGATCGATGACGCCGTCGGGTGTGTTGAGCAGCATTCCGTCGGCATCCCAATCGGCGCCGGCGGCCGAGATGCGCGGATCGCACCGGGAAAGCCGCTCGACGGCACGGATGGTGCGATCACTGAGCAGCCGCCTGCGGTCGGACGCCGTCTGCCCAGTCGCCGCCTCCTCGCAAAGTCTGCGGCAGAGCTCCACGACACGGTTGGTCTCGTCGGGTTGCCAATGGGAACCCGTCCAGGCGAGCCATCCGAGGCCCGGCACATGGCGCCAGTCGTTGGCGTGTTCATCGGCCAGACGCCGCGCAAGCCCATGCTCGGTGCGATCGATGTCGTCGGGATCCCTGAGCGGAGTTCCGCCATGGTTGCGCCGGTCGACGAGTTCCAGCGCCTCGAATTCGCGCCGGAGACGCCGCTCTTCCCATCTCGGATCGATCATCGTGGCATTGAAACTGGTCACCGACGCCCACGCCTCGGCCCGGGTGATCTCGCCCTGTCGGGCCCGCCGGACTTGCCTGCCGATGTGGCTCGACAGGGCATCGAACCTGGTGATCCCGTCGATGCCACCCGCACGGATCGGACCCGTCAAGGCAGGCACTACTGCAGCTCCATTTGCACCGGGTTCATTTTCGCCACCGATGTGCGGCATGGCGCAGGCAGCTTCCGCCAGCGTCTCCAAATCGTATGCTTCGCCTGAGTCGGCCACGATCCGCACCGGTCTGCGGTGACCCTGCTTGCAATGCACCGAGCCCGGCAGCCTGATCGGCTGCTGGATCCGGGCAAGAGAAGGATCGGCGCCGACCTTGCGCGCGGCAGTCTCGCGGGCAATACGAACCACTTCGAGATCGGCAGCAAAGGCTGGATCGGCGAGTCGCCAGTAAAGATGGAGCTTCGCCTCGCCGGAACCGGTGACGCCGCCGGATGCAACGACGAGGCTCGGTGCGCCGAGGTGCGTCGTCAGGTGGGCCCGCTTTGCCGCAATGTCGCCCTCGTCGAGATCGATCACGATCACGGCTGTCGCACCCAGGCTTCCCGCTCGTGCCCGGCCCCGCCTGTCGAGCGCCATCGGAACAACCGCGCAGCAGAGTTGCGCCGCCGTCGCCCTCACGGCAGACCGGGCGAGCCAGGTGGTGAGCTGATCGTCGATCGGCTGGCAATCGCAGCGCGGGCGCTGCTCCGGCATGCCCTTCTCGCCGAGCATCCGGAGGTCGACGAACCCGGAAAGGCCGCCAAAGACGACCTCCGCGAAGCGTCGAACGTCGTTGATGTCGACCGCCGGATTGGACACGGGGGCGCCGGTCGCACTCATTCGTCGGCTTCCCGGTTCGCCTCGAAGGCCTCGACGTCGGAGACGCGGAAGACGACGCGATTGCCGATCCTGACATGCGGCGGTCCGTAGCCGGCGGCCCGCCACCGCTGCAAAGTGCGAAGGGAATGGCGCCAGCGCGCGGCGAGTTCCGCCTCGGTCATGAAGACCGGGTGCGCCAGATCACCAGAATTTCCGCTCAAATCATTGCCCATGGTCGTGACCCTTTCTAAGGGGGATCATGGGACATCCAGGAAATCTTGGGCAGCGGACTCAGCGTTACATCGGGACGCCTTGTCGTTACACGGCAAGGCCTGGCCGGGCCAGAGAATCGGTTGTCAAGAGGTCCATGCGTTACAAAAGGGGCCGCAGCGTTAGAGGCTGCCCTTCAGGCCGGCATCCAGTCGCCGGCGCTCCCGGAATCAACGAATCGCGCCTCCGGATCGAGTCGGTAGCCGAACCGCTGTCCGGACCGCTCTCCGGTCTGCACGAGGATCGGAGCCTCGGGGCGCGAGCCTTCGATGCACTCGTAGGCCTCCGCGAATGCGTCGCGGCAGCGCTTCGCGCGCTGGCGGGCCTTGCCCTTGGGGCCGAGCGAGCCGGACGGAACGTAGCGATGTGCCGCCGCTGCGAGGTTCTCGGCGCAATCCTCGTCATGCTGCGGCTTGAGGTCCGAAACGAGCGTGAGATGGGCGCCGGTGAATTCGCCCAAGCCGGCGATCCGAAGCCATGGACCCCGATCGGGATCGAAAACAAGGCGAAGGGGAAACATGCCTGCCGGCTGGCCCGGTAACGGTGGCCCGTCCGGTGGGACGGAGCCAATCGGCGCGTCCTCCTCGGGCTGGAACGCATCCTCAAGCAAGGCGGCCAGCAGCGAGCCGGGAGGAATCTTCCGGTCGACGATCCAGTCGGAGTGCCGGCTTATCACTTCCTCCACAACTCGTCGGACGGCCTCACCATGTCGGCGATGCATGTGGAATGCGTCGACCAGGGCCGAGCCGCGAGCACTGCTCGGGCGGGCCGCAGCCAGGTCGGCCAGCTCGGCGGCGAACTTCTCCCAAAACGCTTGCGGAGACATCCGGGCCAGGTGACGCGCGGCGTGGCGCGTCCAGTCATGGGCCATCGTTTGGTCGCGCTCATGGTCGCGCGAGCCGAGAAGCACGTCGACCTCGTATCGGCCGGGCGGATCGTGGTTCTCGACGCCGGATGCCAGCACCGCGAAACGGCGGTCGAGGCACTGGGAACAGGAACCGCAATGGGGTTTCTCCCTGCGGCGGGGCCGCACGCTGCTACAGCTGGTCGTCGCCTCGATCAGGTCGGAACCGCCGAGATCGCGCAGCCTTGCAACGACCTCTGTCTTGGTGAGGTTAGCGAACGGGTTCTCGACCGTGATCGGGCTTTCCGCCACCAGACTCAGGAGCCCTTCGAGGCGGTGCAGGAACAGCGGGTGGGTCGTGCGCGTCGCCATGGTGTCGACGACCTGGCGGTTGATCGGAAGGTTGAGGCTGACGATGCCATTCTCGTAGAACCTGATGCGGGGAAGGCCGACAAGTGTCGCCGCGGCATATCCCAGTGCCGCATAGAGGAAAGATCGCGACCGCTGGGTCGTCTCGCGGGTCTCCTGTCCGATCAGATGTCCGCGCACCGGAACCCAGGTGATCCGCTTCGGGGAGTCTCGCCTCAGCTTCCCCACCAGCGTCTTCTGCAGCGACGCAATCTTCGACGCCGAGCGATGCGTGACCAGCAGCAGCCGATCATCGGTCGAGCTCAGCGTCTCGAAGGCGCCCGCGAGCGAGTCCAGTCCGCCGGAGAAGAGTATCACCTGATCGACCTCGGCCGGCCGCCCGAGATCGAGGTCGCCCTGGCGCAGCACGTCGTGCGCCCGCGGGACAAAAGTGAAATCGAAGCGGTCGCCGGTCAGGAAGCCGAGCGTTTCGACCAGAGGCTCCTGCGCGGATCGCCAGAATTCCGGATCCCTGACCGGGACGACGAAGCGGAAGTCCCTGTACCATTTCGAACCCATCTCCGAGCGGACCGAACCACCGCGGCGAGTCAGCGAATCCGCCGTGAAGACCGCCGCGGCCAGGAGCAAAAGGTCGAACGTGCGCGGTGACATCCGATAGATGATGTTCTTCGGAATGCCGACGGGGCGCAGCATGAAGGTCGGAAGCTGCTCGTTGATCACCACGCGAAGATCGTTCGGACCGGCAGGCGCCGCCGCGTTGACGACCACCCTAGGCATGAACGGCATCCCGCTGGTGGCGCAACTCCTCTCCGATCCTGTTCATGGCCAGGGCCGAATAGGCGGCAGACCTCTCGCTGGTAATCGTGCCCTCGCGTTCGAGCGTCCTGCCGTACCACGCCGCCGAAAGCTCGCGGATGATCCGGGTGGCGTCGCTGCAGTATTGCTCGAGCGTCCGGTCAAACGCATCGCGCTCGCGGAGCGATCCGAAAGGTGCGGCGGATCCGATGTCCACCGAGAGCGTGCGGTCGAGCCAGGATCCGAGCGTGTCCGCAAACAGGCGGCCGAAGAATGTCCGCGCCGTGCCGGAGAAGCTCTCCGGCCGCGCGAGCCGGGCGGCGGCGCGCCTGACGTCCTCCGCGTCGGAATCGAACTGGCCAGGCAGCGTGTCTCCGATCCCCGTGGTCAGGGTCGCCACCAGCGCACGCCGCACCATCTCACCGAAGTCGGACCGGGTGGAACCGTGCGGCCGGCGCTCCAGGGCGGACGCGACGCCGACCGAAATATCCGCAAGCATGGGGTGCTCGGGAACCACGACTTCGAGCTCGCGAAGCCCCTCGGCGAAGTCACGGCCGTGGGCCGCCTTGGGGACGAGTGCCATCAGACGGATTGCGGATGCCAGGACCGGATCCGTCGCCGCACGCGCCAGATCCTTCTCTGCGGCGCGCGCACTCGCCGCGATCACCTCCCTGGCTGCAGCATGCTCGTTCAGAAGTGACGCGACGGTGCGCCATTTCCTGGAAGCGGGCAGCGTGGCGAGATGGATGTGGCCCATGGTCTGGTCGCGCCCCCAATCGCAACTGGTCCCCCGTTGGATCGGCTCAGCACTGCGCTGTCAATCGGGACATGTCGTGTGACGCATGTGACACAGGATTGCATACCCCCTTCACGTGCGCGCGCATTGAAGGGTGTCTGTATCCGTGCGTCACCTGCGTCACACCTCGAACGGGAAGCTCGGAAAAGCGACGCGAACGGGGGGTGATTTCGACGTCAAGGAGCAAAGGGTAATCGTCGTGCGGCGACGCATTCTGGCGTTAAATGTCTATTATACAGTGTGTTACGGGGCATGTTACAATGCCGCGAAAGCGCCCGAAACGCCCCGCGGATACGTGGCGGGGGGCTTGCGCAGGAGGTTGAAGCCACGATGCCCGTCCGCCTGCACCAGATCGAGACACCCGAGCCGCTGGCGCTCGACCACCGCCCGGTCGATGCGCTCATCCCCTACGCCCGCAACGCGCGGACGCATTCCGAGGCCCAGGTGGCGCTGATCGCGGGCTCGATCCGGGAGTTCGGATTCGTGAGCCCGGTGCTGGTGGACGGGGCGAACGGCATCATCGCCGGGCACGGGCGGGTGCTGGCGGCGCGGAAGCTCGGGATGACAGCCGTGCCGGTGATCGAGCTCGGCCATCTCTCGGCGGCGCAGCGGCGGGCCTATGTGCTGGCCGACAACCGGCTGGCGGAGGCGGCGGGCTGGGACCGGGAGCTCCTGGCGCTGGAGGTGGCGGATCTCGACGCGCTCGGGGTGGACCTCGGCACCCTCGGCTTCGAGGCGGGCGAGATCGACGCGCTGCTGCAGAACGGCGTGCCCGACCCGCGCGAGGAGGCGACGCCGGAGCCGCCCGCGGTGCCTGTTTCTCGGCCTGGTGACCTCTGGGTTCTCGGGGACCACCGGCTGCTCTGCGGCAGCGCCACCGAAGCCGGCGACGTGGCCCGGCTGCTGGGCGGCCTGCGACCGCATCTCATGGTCACGGATCCCCCCTACGGCGTCGCCTACGACCCGGCCTGGCGCAATGCCGCGGGCCTCTCGGCGACCAAGCGCACCGGCAAGGTCATGAACGACGACCGGGCGGACTGGCGGGAGGCCTGGGCGCTCTTTCCCGGCGAGGTCGCCTATGTCTGGCACGGGGCGCTGCATGCCGCGGCAGTGGCGGCGAGCCTCGAGGCATCCGGCTTCGCGGTGCGCAGCCAGATCATCTGGGCCAAGGAGCGGCTGGTGCTCTCGCGCGGCGACTACCACTGGCAGCACGAGCCCTGCTGGTACGCGGTGCGCCGCAAGGGCAGGGGCCACTGGGCCGGGGACCGGAAGCAGACCACGCTCTGGACGATCGCCAGCCGCGAGCAGGACGCGGCGACGGTTCACGGCACCCAGAAGCCGGTGGAGGCCATGCGCCGGCCGATGTTCAACAACAGTTCCCCCGGGCAGGCGGTCTACGAGCCCTTCTGCGGCTCGGGCACGTCCATCGTCGCCGCGGAGACCTGTGGACGCTCCTGCCTCGCGCTGGAGCTCGACCCGGCCTATGTCGACGTGGCGGTGACCCGCTGGCAGGAGTTCACCGGGGAGGTAGCGGTGCTCGATGGCGACGGGCGCGGCTTTGCCGAGATCGCGGCGGAGCGCACGGCATGAGCCATCGCCCGAAGCCGACGGCGATCCGGCGCCGGGAGGGCAACCCCGGCAAGCGGGCATGGAACCACGCCGAGCCGGTGCCGCCCGATGCCATGCCGCGCTGCCCGGCCCATCTCGCGCCGGCGGCCAGGGCCGAATGGCGGCGGGTGGCCCGGACCCTGCACGACATGGGGGTGCTGACGGTGATCGACCGGGCGGCGCTGGCCGCCTATTGCCAGAGCTACGCCAAGTGGGTCGAGGCCGAGCGCAAGATGAAGGAGACGCCGCCCCTGGTGAAGACGCCCTCGGGCTACGTGCAGCAATCGCCCTGGATCTCCATCGCCAACAAGCAGCTGGAGCTGATGGGGCGCTACATGACCGAGCTCGGCATGACGCCGGCGGCGCGCAGCCGGGTGACGGCGGACCCGCGCATGGAGATCCCCGAGATCGTGTTCCGCACCATCTACGAGGAGGCGCCCGCGACCGCGCGGCTGCGGGCGTTCGTCGACGACATCGCCGCCCGCAGGGAGCCCACGTGAGCCGGCGGCTGCCGCTCCGTGGGCCCGTGTCCCGCCCCGGGCCGCTGCCGTCCTGCCCGGGGCATCTCAACCCGGCCGCGGCCGCCGAGTGGCGGCGGGTGGCGAAGGCGCTGCAGCGGGCGGGGGTGCTGACCGCCTTCGACCGGGCGGCGCTGGCGGCCTATTGCCAGGCCTGGGGGCGCTGGGTGGAGGCCGAGGAGAAGCTGCGCGAGACGCCGGCGCTGGTCCGGACCCCCTCGGGCAACGTGCAGCAATCGCCCTGGCTCTCCATCGCCCACAAGCAGCTCGAGCTCATCGGCCGCTACATGGTGGAGCTGGGGCTGACGCCGGCGGCACGCAGCCGGGTCGCCGCCGGCCTGCCGGGACCGGGGTCCGTGCCGGCCGAGATCCGCCTCAACATCGTGTCGCCGCATCCGCTGGGGCTGGAGGATGCGCGGCCGGCTGCGGCCATGGATGCCAAGGCCTGGCTGGCGAAGCACGGCGGCGACTGAAAGCCATGCAGGATCAGTGTCTTGCCACGTACACTTCCCGCAGCGGCTACGGTACAGATCTGCGCAACGAAGGTTTGGCAGGTCTGTACGGGGGAGGCGATGCGCATCGTCGGCTACGAGCGGGTCAGCACCACGCGGCAGGGTGCGAGCGGCCTGGGGCTGGAGGCGCAGCGGCAGGCGATCGAGGGCTTCGTGGCACAGCGGGGCGGCGAGCTCGTTGCCCGCTTCACGGAGGTGGAGAGCGGCCGCAACCCCGACCGGCCGGAACTGGCCCGCGCCCTGCATCTCGCCCGGGTAACCGGGTCGCTCCTGGTAATTGCCAGGCTCGACCGGCTGTCGCGCAATGCGGCCTTCCTGCTGACGCTCAAGGACAGCGGGGTGAGGTTCGCCGCGGCCGACATGCCGGAGGCCAACGACCTCACCGTCGGCGTCATGGCGCTGGTGGCCCAGGCGGAGCGCGAGGCGATCTCCCGGCGCACGAAGGAGGCGCTGGCGGTCGCCAGGGCGCGCGGGGTGAAGCTCGGCAACCCCAATGGGGCGGCCGCGCTCAGGCGAGCCGGCAAGGGCGGTGCGGCGCTCAGGGCGGCGGTCTCGGCCAATGCCGACGCCCATGCCCGGGACCTCGCCCCGGTGATCGCCGACATCCGCGCGGGCGGTGCCACCAGCCTGCGCGCCATCGCGGCGGTGCTCAACGCCCGCGGCATGAGGACCCGGCGCGGCGGGCGATGGCATGTGTCGAACACCGGGAACCTGCTGGAGCGGCTGGGGCTGCGGCAAGCGGCATGCGCGAGGGCTCGCTGAAACAGCTTGCAGAACCGGGCGGTCACTCTCTGCGAGATTTCGACAGTATCTTTGTCGAAACCGCTTGTGCCACCCCACGGATTGTGACATAAGCTTTGTCGAAAGACCGCCAATGAACATCCATGACCTCTCCGCGCGGACCGGCGCCACCGGGCGCCACGTCCGCTACCTTGTCGCCGAGGGCTTCATGCCGTCGCCGCGCGGCGGACGCTCCAATGCCGAGTACGGCGAAGACCACGTGGCGGCCATCCTGCGCTACGCTCGCCTTCGTGACCTCGGCTTCCCGCCCGCGGCGATCAAGCTCCTGCTTGAGGCACGTGAAGGAGCGCCATTCCCCGTATCCCTGGGGATCACTCTCGTCATCGATCCGGAGCTCTTCGGTTCCGGCCAGCCCGTGGCGCCCCTCGTCGCGCGCATCCATGCCATCCTGTCCGACCTTCTGAAGGAGCCGCAACATGCCGAAGCCCATCCAGGCCGCGACGATTGATCCACTTGCGAGTTTTCTCGAGTCGCGGCGTGGGGACCGGTGGCCGGTCCCGCTCGTGTCGACCGCTGTCGACGTCGACATCGTGGGCGGGATTGTCGTCGTCGCGACCCGGCGGGTCTTTCGGAACGACGAGAACCGGTGCATCGAGGCGGTGCTCACGTTTCCGGTCCCGGTTCATGCCACGCTCTTCGGCCTGGAAGCGCGCATCGGCGAGCGCCTGCTCGTCGCGTCGGCGCGGCGTCGCGACGAGGCTCGCGAGGACTACGAGGCGGCCGTGACGGCCGGACGCACCGCCGTCCTGCACGAGGAGGTGCTGCGCGGCCTGCACATGCTGTCGGTGGGATCTCTCGCGCCGGGGGCCGCGATCGCCGTCACCGCGCGATGGGTGAGCACTCTGGCGTTCGTCGGCGGCGAGGCGCAGCTGCGCATCCCCATGACGGCGGGGGAGGTCTACGGCCGCACGCCGCTCCCCGAGACCGACGACCTGCTGACCGGTTGCGGGCCGGCGATCGCCGAGCTTGTCGTCCGGTCCGATCGCCCGGTGACGCTCGTCGGCGGCACCCTGGTCGACGGGCGCGCCCGCGTTCGCACGGATGCGCCGATCGACCTCGCGATGAGCGCCGTGGCGCCGCACGCGGTCGCCGGGATCACGGCCGAAGGCCGGACGATCGCGATGATGGTCTCGCCGGTGGCCCGGCCCGCTGCGGGTGCCCTCGATCTCGCGATCCTGGTCGATCGTTCGGGCTCGATGGACAGCCGGGAGAACTGCGCCGAAGAGCAGAGCAAGCATCAGGCGGCCGTCGCTGCCCTGGCGCAACTCGCTCCGAGGCTCAACCCGCCGGACCGGGTCGACCTCTGGGAGTTCGACACTGCGGTCGGACATGTCGGGGAAGCGCGCGCGACGGAGGTTGGCGCCGCCACGCTCCGCGACCAGCTGCGCGGGCTTGTCGGACGGCTCGGAGAGCCCCGCGGTGGCACCGAGATCGGCGTGGCTCTCTCCCGTGTCATCGGGCAGACGGCTGCGCGCGACCTGCTAGTCGTCACCGACGGCCTGAGCCACGCCCTCGACGTCCAGGCGCTCGCCAGCCACGGAAAGCGGATCAGCGTGCTGCTGGTGGGAGAGGACAGCCTCGAAGCCAGCGTCGGGCACCTTGCGGCCCTGACCGGCGGAGATCTGGTCGTCGCGAGCGGCAGCGACATGGCGGCTTCCCTGGACGCCGCCCTGGGCGGATTGCGCCTGCCGTTCTCTGCGACCGAGGCAGGCGATGACGGTCGGCGGCTGCGGGCGACCAGGCGGGGCGCCGAGATCGTCGTCCGCGAGACCGACGCGCCGCTTCCTTCCGCGGCGTACCCGTTCGCGCGGGCCGCAGGCGCCCTGGCGGCAGCATTGCGTCTGCCGCTCCTCTCCGCCGATCAGGCGGCCGCCCTCGCCGAGAGCGAAGGGATCGTTACCCACCTGACGAGCCTGGTACTGGTCGACGAGGCTGCCGAAGCCGTGGAAGGGCTCCCCGCGCTCCGCAAGGTCGCACTGCCCACGGCGCGCATGGCGGACCGGTCGGTGGTTTCCGCCATGTCGAACGCGGGCCGGTTCGGGTCCTTCGCCGGGCCGGGCGCCGGTGGTCATGACCGAGCGCGGCTCGAGCGCCTCCGCCACCCGACACGGTCTCGGAAGCTGCGTGCGTTTCTCGATCTCGATCCTGCCGGGCCTTCTTCGTCGAGCGCGCTGCCGCGTCCGAGTGAACCGGCGGCACTGTCGCCTGCGGAGGAGATTCGGAGCCTCGCCGCCCGCATCGACTGGAGCGGTGTGTCGGACCGCCTCGTCCGCGGCGATCTCTCCGGTCTGCCGGCCGAGGCCGCCAAGGCGCTGCTCAGGCTGGCCGCCCGCGACAGCATCGTCGCGCCTGCGAGCCGGCTCGGGCTCGACCCCTTGCTGGTCGCGATCGGCTGCGTCGCCCGGGAAGCCGCCGACTCCGATCGATCCGCGGCGCGCGTCGCCCGATTCGTCTTCGGCGGGATCGAGCCTGGTACACTCACTCAGGCCCTTTCCGGGCTTGGCGGCGGACCTCGATCGGTCCCCTCCACCGCGTGACCTCGCGACCTCATGCTGGCGGGTGTGCGACACCAGCGCGCATCTCCCGCTGCCATATCCGCTCGCGGCGCCGCTGCATGAACGTAAGCCTCCGCCGAGGGCCGCGTTTCAGGTCTTCGCTGTTTTGGCGAGTCGGGCTCTGGCGGCATTGCGCCGTGCTGCGATCCTGCCGAGCGCATACTTGATCGGCAGCTCGTCGATGATCTCGGGATCATAGTCGTCGAGCCAGGTGACGGCAGTCTGGTGCTCCTGGTGGTGGGGATCGGCACGGGCGTCGAGGACGTCGTAGAAGCCGGGCACGCCGCCGCAGTCCTCGGGCGGGCCATTGCGTTCGCCGGCGACGTAGCGAGGATAGCCGACGCCGGGCTCGCCTTGCCGGATGTCGGTGACGCGGATCTCGTGCACCCAGTCGTCGCCGAAGTCGTAGGTGTAGGCGATGACGGTCTCGCCGGGCTTCAGGACGTCGCGCAGGCGGACCTTCGCTGCCTCCTTCCGCGGCGCCGTGCCCCAGTCCTCGTCATCGGGAAGGCCGTAGGTGCGGCCGTCGATGACGAACTCCCAGAGGTGGTAGTCCATCCAGCCGACCGTGGCCTGGACGATGTCGTGCAGGACCTTGAGCGTGATCGAGGTCGGGAGCTCGACCTCGCGCCAGATCGGCGGATCGGTATCCTGAAGCGTGATCCGCGCGGTGGCGATCTCGGCGAAGCTGTCGATGGCCTTCTTGGGTGTCTTCATGCCGCGAGTGTGCCCGCGGCCGGCCTCCAGTTCCATGGCAGGAGATCGTCGAGCCGCGATGCCGGCGTTCCGGCGATGCGGGCGAGGACGTCGGCGAGCCAGGCCTGCGGGTCAACGTCATTGAGCTTGGCCGTGGCGATGATGCCGTACATGAAGGCGGCCCTCTCGCCACCGCGGTCGGAGCCGGCGAAGAGCCAGGCCTTTCGGCCGAGGGCGATGCCGCGCAGGGCACGTTCGGCGGCGTTGTTGGTGAGACAGACCCGACCGTCGGTGAGGAAGCCGGCGAAGCCGTCCCGGCGCTTCAGCATGTAGTCCATCGCCTTGGCGACGGGGGCGTGGCGCGAGAGGCCAGCCCGCTCGCGGCGCATCCAGGCCTCGAGGTCGGCGACCAGCGGCGCGATCTCGGCCTGCCGGACGGCGAGACGTGCGCCGACGTCGAGGCCGTTGATTGCGCGCTCGGCGTCGAAGACGGCGTCGATGCGGGTGACCGCCTCGCGGGCGAGCGGCGAGATCGGCGGCGTTTGGACGCCGCGGCGGGCGGAAGCGGCGATGTCGGCGAGTTCGAAGAACTTGCGCCTGGCGTGTGCCCAGCAGAGCGCCTCGGTCACCGGCGCCGGGGAGCGGTCCGATGCGTAGAGCGATCCGATGCGTAGAGCGATCCGAACCCGGCATAGGCGTCGGCCTGGAGGATGCCGCTCCAGCCGGCGAGATGCGCTGCGGGATGCTCGCCGCGCCGGTCGCGGGAGTAGCGGTAGAGCGCCGCGGGTGGCGCGCCGCCGCCGAACGGGCGGTCGTCACGGACGTAGACCCAGAGCCGGGCGGTGTCGGTCCTGCCCTTCGCGAGCACCGGCACCGGGGTGTCGTCGCCGTGGAGACGCTCGGCTGCGCGCACGTGTCCGGCAATCCGGTCGTGCAGCGGCGCGAGCGCCGCGGCGCAGGCGCCGACCTGGTCGGCGAGGGTCGAGAGGCTGAGGCCGACGCCCTCGCGGGCATAGCGCTCGGCCTGGCGGTTCAGCGGCTGGTGCTGGCCGAACTTCTCAAAGAGGATCGTCGCCAGCAGGTTCGGGCCGGCCCAGCCGCGCGGCGTCGGGTGGAACGGCGCCGGCGGCTGGCTGATCCGCTCGCAGTCCCGGCAGGTGAACTTCTCCCGCACGGTCTGGATGACCTTCCAGCGGCGCGGGATCACCTCCAGCGTCTCGGTCACGTCCTCGCCCATCTTCGCGATCCGGCCCGAGCCGCAGGCCTCGCAGCAGGTGGGCGCCGGGACGACCACGCGCTCGCGCGGAAGGTGCGCCGGGAAGGGCTTGCGCACCGCCCGCTGGCGTTCCCGCGCGGGCACCGCCGCGACCGGCGTCGCGCCGAGCGCCTCGGCGGCGAGGTCGTCCTCGGTCGCCGTCGCTTCCAGCTCCTCGAGCTGCAGTTCCAGCTGATCGAGCAGCCGTGCCTTGCGCTCGGACCGCGTCCCATAGAGCGCCCGCCGCAGCTTCTCGATTGTCCGTCGTCAGACTTTTCGGGACATCTAAGCTGATCGAGCATTGGAGGGCTCTGGCTCATCTGTTTCAGGTTAGGCCGCTCGGCCGTGATGGCTCAAGCGGCGGTTTTGAATGGTCAGTTTCTTAATCTTTTCCCGGGCCTCGAGGATGGCCTGACCGCGGCCGAGGTAGACATCGGCGGGGGTCAGGTTGCCGAGGCTCTCGTGGTAGCGGCAGTGGTTGTAGTGCTCGACGAAGGCTGCGACGGCGGCCTCGAGCTGGCCCGGCAGGAAGTAGTTCTCGAGCAGAACGCGGTTCTTCAGCGTCTGGTGCCAGCGCTCGATCTTGCCTTGGGTCTGGGGGTGGTTCGGCGCGCCGCGGATATGGGCGATACCCTTGTCCGCGAGCCAGTCCGCGAGATCGCCCGCGACGTAGGACGAGCCGTTGTCGCTGAGCAACCGGGGACGATGGACGACGTTGGCGGTGTCGCAGCCCGAGGCCGCCAGGGCAAGCTCCAGCGTATCGGTGACGTCACCGGCGCGCATGCTGGTGCAGAGCTTCCAGGCGACGATGAAGCGGGAATAGTCGTCGAGGATCGTCGAGAGGTAGAACCAGCCCCAGCCGGCGACCTTGAGATAGGTGAAGTCAGTCTGCCAGAGCTGGTTCGGTGCCGTCGTCTGTTCCGTGAACGCCTCTGCCGCCTTTGCCACGACGAAGGCAGGGCTGGTGATCAGGTCGTGCGCCTTGAGCAGGCGATAGACCGAAGCCTCTGAGACGAAATACTTCTCTTCGTCGGTGAAGCGGATGGCCAGCTCCCGCGCCGACAGCTCCGGCGCCTCGAGCGCGAGGGCGAGAATGCGCTCCCGCACCGGCTCGGGGATGCGGTTCCACAC
Organism: Rhodovulum sp.; assembly: GCA_020637615.1. Lineage (GTDB taxonomy): Bacteria > Pseudomonadota > Alphaproteobacteria > Rhodobacterales > Rhodobacteraceae > Amaricoccus. Next base: position 18,822 of record JACKKC010000029.1, on the reverse strand, counting down.
CCGGCCGGGCCTGGGCGACCGGTCCTCCAAGCCTTCCGGCCCATGCTCACGGTAGCGGTCGTACCAGCGGTAGAAGGTCGCGGACGGCACCCCGATCCGCGCCAGGGTCCGGCGCACCGGCAGGTGCGATCCTTCGACCAGCCGGATGATCTCGAGCTTCTCGGCGGCGACATACCTCATGCGCGGTCGCCCCCAGCCCCGGTCATGCTTTTTTTGAGCAGACGGTTCTCCAGCGTGAGATCAGCCACCGCCTCCTTCAGCGCCGCCGCCTCGGCGCGCAGCTCCTTCACCTCAGGACTCGTCGCCTGACGTGCCGTGTCGCCCGCAAGGCGTCGCTTGCCGGCCTCGAGGAACTCCTTCGACCAGCTGTAGTACAGGCTCTGCGCGATCCCTTCTCGGCGACAGTGCTCCGCGATGCTGTCCTCGCCGCGCAACCCGGCGAGGACGATCCTGATCTTTTCCTCCGCCGAATGCTGCTTCCGCGTCGCTCGACGGATCTCTTTCACCACCTTCTCGGCGGCCGCTCTCTGCGTTCCGGGTTTCTGGCTCATCTCCACTCCTTGGCGGTTACGATGAACCAGAAACCCTCCGTTGCTCAATCACCTCAAATCGTCCCACGGGTGCTGACGGCGGACACTTTTCCACGATGTCCTCAACGGGGGTGGGCGGCTCGATCATCACGCCCCGAGCGCGCTCATACTCGCCGATCAGGGAAGCGGCGTCGCGCTCGATAGCCTCTTCGGCAAGATAGGGAACAAATCGGCTCATCCGTCATCCTTCATCTGCATCAGCGGAGCCATGCCCCGGTGGCTTCAATTGCCCTTGGCCTTTCCTGCCTCCCGAGAAAGCCGGGCCAGGTCCTCGGCGCTCAGACCGTTGGCGGTTCGCAGCAGCGCCGACATTTCGACAGGATGCCGCTTGATGATGTCGGCGAGATCGGAGGGCACGCGCCCTGCCATCGCCAGCAATTCGTCCGGATCGCATTCGAGAATCTGCGCGATCGACCGAACCTTGTCCTCGGTCGGCGGCGTGAACTCGTCGCGCTCCACCTTCGACATATAGGTCGGGCTCACCCCGATCTTCTTGGCCATCTCGCGCAAGCCGATCTCCCGCGCCTCACGCTCTCGGCGAATAAACGCCCCGAACTTCTCCTTCCCGCTGGTCATGGCTCCTGTCTCCGTTTCCTGTTTAGCGGTCACTCTACACTTGATTCGATACAGGCGTCAACCATCCACTAAACGGTGGTCGGCATGCCATCAGGCAGCGATCTGAAGTTCTCGGATATCTTCAAGCAAGCGTCTGAAATCTGGCTCAGGCGCAACGCACATGGTTCGATACGCGTTCAGGAACGGCAGCCATGTTTACCGAAAATTATGAGATTTCCGCGAGTTATGGGCTCGAATCGAGGGGGTGTCTCGCGAATCTGACGCCGTGTAGCACAAGCTGTGGCACGGACTGTAGCACACGCGGTGATGCGGCGGCGGGTGGACGGGCCAGCGGGCGGGATGACTCGTCGCGGGTCGCGGCCCCGGCGCAAAGGGTAAAACACCCCTCCTCGATCCGGCACCTGACCCGCCGCGGCACGGTCTGGTATTTCCGCAAGCGCGTCCCGGAGCGCTTCAGGATCCTCGGGGTCCGGGCCGTCTGCTGTCTGTCTTTGCGGACCACCTCGCTCGCGGAGGCGGCCGCGCGAAGCCTCCAGCTGCTGCCCGCCCTCGAGACGGCGTGGGGGTGGGTCGACATGAACATGATGAGCGAGCGGCCCCCGCCGGCCAGCGCCATCGAGCAGGTCGTCAACGAGGTGCTGATCCGGGAGCTCGCCCGGAACATCCACGAAGCCGAGGGGAGCCTGGCCCGGACGCGGGAGGAGGCGCAGGCCGTCCTCGAGCGGATGGACCAGGCGAAGGCGGAGCTCAAGGACGGCGCGGCGCGCCGCGACTACGCCCGGGCGAAGGCGCCGGCCGCGGAGGCGGCGTTGTCGCTCGGCTATTGTACGTCGGCGGACCCGGATGTCCGGCAACGACTCTATGCGCGGTCCTTTGCAGCGGTTCGACAGGTGACCGCCTTCGAGAAGCGGCTGGAGGAAGGCGACACCGTCGAGGAAAGCGCAGAACGCACCGGCATCCTGCCGCAGATCGTCAGCGAGGCGCGGCAGCGGATGACCGGGCGCGGGGTGACGGTCGAGGCCGCCTTCGACGCCTCGATCGAGCGAAAGTACGCGGGGTCGCGGGACAACCAGAACCATGCCCCCGTGCCGCGAAGCGGATGGCGTTGGATTTCTGGGGCAACGTGCCGCTGTCATCGCTGACCGAGGCGGATTTCGTCGACCTGCTCCTGTTCATGCGGCGGCTGCCGGTCAAGCATGGGCGGAAACACGGCAACAATCGCTATGTCCAGGGGCGGCCGATCCACGACAAGCGGTTGGAGGTCGAGATGGCCGATGCCGAGGACGCCGAGCTGCGCGCCTCGGTCGAGCGGCTGGACCTGCCCGAGCGGGAGAAGGCCGCGATCCTGCGCGAGAAGCTGATCCCGCGGCTCAACCCGAAGACGCTGAAGAAGCACCACGCGTTCGTGCGGGCGGTCTTCATCGCCGCGAAGGACCACCTCGACTTCGCCGGGGCGGTTGTGCCTGTCGTCTTCTCGACCTTCCAGGCGAAGGCGAAGGTGCAGGCGGAGCGGGAGATGGCGGACGGCTGCGCGCTCGCGCAGCGGCGGCGTCGGAGGATCTCCTGGTCGGACGAGCGGCTCACCAAACTCTTCACAAGCCCGATCTACACGGCTCCAGCCCGAAGCGGCGGCACGTCAGGGGTGAGACCATTGTTCGGGACGCAATCTACTGGTGCCCGCTGATCGTGGCCACGGCAGGCCTCCGGCCGGAGGAGGCGCTCCAGCTCGGCAAGAAGGACGTCGTGCGGCGCAATGCGGTCCTGGCGCTGCACGTCCACGACTCGAAGACCGAGTCCTCCGAGCGCTACATTCCGGTGCCGGAGGTGCTGCTGCGCCTGGGATTCGGCGACTGGGTGAACGAGCAGCGCGGGCTGCCGGGGCTGCTCCTGTTCCCCGAGGTTGCCGACATCGAGACGCAGTCGCGCATGTCGGAGATCTTCGGCGGCCGGTTCACCTCGATCCGGAAGGGGCTGAAGATCGCCGACGACGCCGAGGACTTCTATGCGCTGCGGAGGACCTGCAACTCGCGCCTGACCGCCGCCGGTGTGCCGCACCCGGACTGCCAGGGCTTACCCACCACTGCGACATCGTCGAGACCGGCAACGAAAGCTGGCGCTTCAAGAACCGCGCCTGAACCAACCCTCACCGCCCCAAACGCGCCTGACACGCCTGCACCACCGACAAGCTCCGGCGCGTCAGGCGCATTTCCCAGCCATCGCGAAGGGTCCCTTTTCAACGCCGATAGGGGGTCCCGTTTCAGTGCTGGTTGACACGTATTTGGCCGAGAGCCGATCCGATGCTCGATTGCCCCCGCACCGGCGGCGGTGCCGCGCGAAGCCCTCGAGCGCATGCTCGTCAAGCGCCGAGACAGTGAGCCCCGAGAGCGCGAGCCAGGCCGCGAGATGGCGGGCCGAGTCTGTGCATCCCTTGATCGTCAGCGCGGCGTAGCCGAAACTGGCCAGATGAGCAGCGTAGGCGGCGATCGGCTCGGCGAGTTCGCCGGCGTCCATGCTCAGCGGCCGGCCCGGCCTCGGCTCCTCGAAATTGGTCATCGTCAGTCTCCCCATCGGGCGCACAAGCGCGCCCCGGGGGAGGGTTTAAATTATGTAGCGGAAAACGATGGCTCCGGCCGCATAAGATGCTGAATAGAATACCGCAAACCGTCTGCCTCTTGATGGCTCCGCATGATCATGCGCCCGGCATAATTGCGCATGTCGGTGGCGCCGCAGGCGAGGTAGACCCTGACGCCGGTCCCCGGCCCGATCATGCCCGCTCCAGCGCCTGCACCAGCCGGCACAAAGTATCGGGGTCGATGTCGGGATCGATCCGCAGCCGACGGCCGCCGACCAGCGTCACCTCGACCGCCTTCGGCCGGCGCCTCGCCCTCGGCGCCGCCGCCGACCGCCTCGCCGTCCTGTGTGGCCAGGTAGGCTATCCACGGCGGCAGATAGCCGGATTCGGCATAGAAGGCCCTGGTCATCTCGATCATGGGCGCAAGGTCGTCAGACCAGGGCGGCCCGAATGCCTCGACCGTTCCGTCCGGATGGATGGGAAGCAGGTGAAAGCCGTTCCGAGGTGGTGCCGTCATCATCGGTTATCTTCTGCAGGAGCGGGGAGGTTGCGGGGTCTTGGCCGCCCCGGGACGCGCGGGCCGCGTCGCCGGGACGGCCGTTCAGGCCGGGCGGGAGGCCAGCCAGCCGGGCAGGTAGCTGCGGCCGATCACGCCGGGGTCGCCGGTGACCACCGACCCGGCGGCCTCCAGCATCGGCACCAGCTCGCCGGCATCATGCAGCGCCAGAAGGTCCGTCGCCCCGCCCACATGCCGGCCGCCGACGAAGACCTGCGGGATGGTCGGTTGCCCGATCCGCCGGTGCAGGTCCACCCGGATGTCGCCGCCCAGCCCGGATCGCTGCATCTCGACGGAATCGAGATCGACCGACCGGAACCGGACCCCCAGGTCACGCAGGAACCGCCGCAGGGACCAGGAGAACTCGCACCATTCGAGGGCGAACAGGGTCACCGCGACCTCGGGGTCCGCGATGGCCGCCGACACGAAGCTGCTGGCCCGTGCGGCCACCGCCTCGACCGGCATCGGCGTATGGGCAGCAGGTGCCGAGGGCGTCCCGAAACGCCCGAGCGGCGTCGACTCCGAGATCGCCTGCTCCTTGGCAGACATCTCCTGCCCGATCTCCTCGAAGAGCACCGTCGAGAGATAGCGCTCGCCCGTATCCGGAACCATGAAGAGGATGCGGCTGCCCGGGCTTGCGCGACCGGCGACCTCCAGCGCGGCGGCCAGGGTGGCGCCGGCCGAGATGCCGCAGAAGATGCCCTCGTACCGTGCCAGATCCCGGGCCAGCCGCAGCGCTTCGGCCGAGCCGATGGGCTGGATCTCGTCGATCAGTCCCTCCTCGCGGGCGGTGTGGACGATATGCGGCAGGAAGTCCGGCGACCAGCCCTGCACCGGATGCGGCCGGAACAGCGCGTTGCTGGCCGCAGGGGTGCCGTCGGCGTGATAGGCCTGTTCGGAACCGCTGAACAGCACCGGCGAGTTTTCGGGCTCGGCGACGATGACTTTCGTACCCGGCGATTTCGCCCGCAGCACCCGGGCGACGCCGGTCAGCGTGCCGCCGGTGCCGGTCCCGGTCACAAAGTAATCCGGGCCGGTGCCGCCGAAGTCACGCAGGATCTCCTCGGCCGTGGTCCGGCTGTGAACCTCGCTGTTCGCCGGGTTCTCGAACTGGCGGGTCCAGAACCAGCCGTGCTTCTCGGCAAGCTGGCGCGCCTTCTCGACCATGCCCGAGCCCTTCTCCGAGGCGGGCGTCAGCACCACCCGCGCGCCGAGGAAGCGCATCAGCCGACGACGTTCGACCGAAAACGCCTCGGACATGACGATCACCAGGGGATAGCCCTTGCGGGCGCAGACCATGGCGAGCCCGATGCCGGTATTGCCGCTGGTGGCCTCGACCACAGTCTGTCCGGGCTTCAGGCTTCCGTCGCGCTCGGCGGCCTCGATGACGCCGAGCGCCAGCCGGTCCTTGACCGAGCCAAGGGGGTTGAAAGCCTCGATCTTGGCGTAGAGTTCGACGCCCGCCGGTTCGAGGGCCGAGAGCCGGACGATCGGCGTGTTGCCGATCGTCTCGAGGATGGATTTGTGCAGTCGTTGCATGGAGTGTCTCCGGAATTTCAGGGCGAGCGACGCTGGAGGCCGCTCGCGGGTCAGCCCCATCGCCAGTGATGCTCTGCGGGGTCGAACCCGCGGACGTCACCGCGCGTCAGGCCGATATCGCGCAGGATCACATCGTCGAGCTGGCTCAGATCGATGCGGGTCCGGCGGAGAAGCCGCCGCCGCTTGTATTCGGCTCGGCGTGCCTTCCACCAGTCGAGGAAGGCCGGGGCGAGATTTGGGCCGGACCGAGTTTCTGTTGTTGTCGTCATCATTGTCTCCATGGGTTGTCGGGCCGGTCCGCAAACCGTCCTCCGTCCGGCTTCGACCGGAGCCGCCTGGGCCGGTTCTTGGCGAAGGGAAGCCGGCCGCATGCAATTCCGCCGAGACGCGGCGGAGGGGCGGGTCCGAAATTGCCTCCCGGCAGGGAACGACCGGCCCCACGCGGGGCGGGGCCGGCCTGTCCCGAGGCGCTCATGAACCGGCGCAACTCACGGCCGGGTTGTAGTCGGCGACCATGCCCGACGGGTTGTCGCGCCAGTGCCAGACATGCAGCTCGTAGAACGGGTCGACATCGTGCGTGCCGACCTTGTGCTTGAGCTGCATCTCATGGCCGAGGAAGGTCGGCGCCCCGTCACCGGTCCACTGGGCCTGGAAGACGACGTATTCCAGCGCGACCAGATGCATCGAACCGTCCGCCTGGGGTTCGTACATCAGCACGTCGGGCTGAGAGACATCGAGCTTTCCGTCGGTCGCATAGGCCATGTTGATGTAGTGCTGGCCCATTGCTCCATCTGCCCCGGCATCGGTGCAGTCGAAAAGCTGCTCGTAGCCTGCGGCCAGGGCGTCATCGAGCAGGTAGTATCCTTCGGCCGCCGCCCGCGAGGCGGCGGCGTCCTGGGGCGAAAGGCGCAGATCCTGCGCCACTGATTGTGCATTGTCATGGGCCGCGGCCGAGGTGGCCAGCGCGGCCGCCGCGACAGATGCGATGATCCGTTTCATCTGGGTATCCTTGGGATGAGGGTGGGCGCCGGCCGAGGGGCCGGCGCGGAACGTGTCAGGCCATCGCCAGTTCGACGGGGTCGGGACGGACGATGACGGTGGTCGCGACCGGATAGAACTCCTCGCCGGGCATGCCCACGCGACGGGCGTGCTCGCGGATCGCGGCGCCGTCCTTGGCCTCGTAGATGCAGAAGGTGCCGATCCGACCGTCGGCCTCGTTGACCACGTAGCTGCGGATCCAGCGCACCTGGTCCGGCATTTCCTCGTTGCCGACGCGGGCGGACTTGGCGCCGGCGGTTTCGAGTTCGGCCAGATTGGCCCAGGCGCTCGGACGGCGAATGACGTAGAGTTGCATGTTCGACTTTCCTCTTGAAGGGCGGCCGGGGCCGGCCCGGATGAACGCGCCACACATCGTGCGTGACGTATCTGAGGTAGCCGATGGGGGTGCTGAGGGTCCTTAGGCGGGCCTTATCCTTCTCCGATCATTCGCCGACCGCGGTCGCCGGCGGCTCGTTCGCCCTAAGCGCAGCCGCCAGCGCGGCGGCGCGATCGATCAAGCGGCGCGAGCGGATGCGCTGGCCGATCCGGTCGGCGGCGGCGATCTCGGCGGCGGCGCCCGTCGCATCGCCGGTGGAGAGGAATTCGCCCGCCAGTTCCAGCCGCACGCGGGCGGCCTGGTATTCGAGCCCGGCGCTGTTCCAGAGGTCGCGGGCGAGCATCAGCGCATTCCGCGCATCCGAACCTGCGGCGCGTGCGAGGTGAAAGCGTGTCTCGTTCATCAGCGCGTGGACGGCAGGCTGCCGGGAGCGTTCGGCTTCGCCGTCGAGTTCGGCCAATGCCTGGAGAGCGACCTCGGCCTGCCCGCCGATCGCCGCGATCCGCGCCTTGTGGGCGAGGAGATGGCCGCGGCGCTGCAGGTGATACCAGCTGGTCCCTGCAAGCGCCCGGTCGAGCGCCAACAGCGCTGCGGGGACATTGCCGTCCTCCGCCAGCAGCATCGCATTGCCGGGCTCCGCATCCCAGCCCATCGAATAGGCGGCGGCGTAGTCGGCCCGCGCCCCCTCGAGATCCCCGATCATCGCCTTGACGTCGCCGCGCACGCGGAAGCCGTCGCCGATCGACCAGGACTCCTCGTCCGAGAGTTTCGGCAAGGCCATGTCGATGGCCTGCAGCGCGTCGTCGAGGCTGCGCTGCGCCCCGAGCACTTCGGCCCGGTGCAGGTCGCAGGTGCCCGGCACCTCCGCGTAGTTCGACTGGCACCAGGTATCGAATCCCTGGCTCCATTGCCGCGCCCGCCGCCAGTCGGGGAACGTGCGGCAGGCCCAGAGGATGTTGCAGTAGATGGTGCTGCCGAAGATCGGATCGACCCCGCTGGTCAGCGCGATCGCGGCGGCGTGGTTCTGGTCGCTCACGCCGCGGTCGATATGGCCGAGCGCGATGTTGTAGAAGCCGACATAGGTCAGGGTCAGCGCGATCAGCCCCTGGTCGCCGCAGGCCTCCGCCGCCCGATTGGCAGCGAGGGCGAGCTGCAGCGCCTCTTCGCCACGCCCCGAGAAACTGCTCATGCGGGACTTCATCCACAGGAAATAGGCATCGGTGCGCTGGTCGTCGGCGTTGCCTTTCAGCGCCTCGGCCCGGTCCATCCAGCCAGCGGCGGCCGAGGGGGCGCTGCGCTCCAGTTCCAGCTTGGCAAGCGTCACCGCATCGCGGGCGGCAAGATTCGGCTGGCCTTCGGCCACATGCGCCGTGACGGCACGGATCAGCACCGGGATCGCTTCGGCCGGTCGGCCGCGGCACTCGACCGCAAGTGCCCAGGTGTCGATGTCGGCGGCGGCGAGCGGGCCCGCGGCATCGGCCACCTCGAACGCCCTGCAAGCGGCGTCCCAGTCGCGCCGCCGGATGCAATCGAGGGCCGCCGCCAGGTCGGCGCCGCCGGCATCGGTTGCGTCCCTGAGCGCAAGCGCCGGCTGATCCACCGAGAAGCGGTAGCCGTGGCGGACGAAACTGCGGATCGCGGTTCCGAGTCCACCGGGCTCGAGCGCCCGGCGGGCGAGGCTCACCAGCCGCTGCAGCGAGGCCTCGGTGACGATGACGTCCGGCCACAGCGCATCCATCAGCTCGTCCTTCGGCACGACGCGCCCGGCATTGCGGACGAGGTGGACGAGGAGGTCGAACACACGGGGCTGCATGGCCACTGCCGTGCCCTGCAGCGAAAGCTCGCGGGCGTCCTCGTCCAGAATGTAGGGTCCGAAGGTATGACGCATCGGCGTGTCTCCGCGTCGATTCATACTTCAGAACATGGCCGCACGTAAGCGGGCGCGATCGGGCCGGATGCGGCATGGCGCCGACATGCGAGCGGGTTGGCTCAAGGGGTCGGTCAGGCGGATCGGAGCAAGTCGGGATCCGCCTTTCCGAGGCCGTGCAGGTCGAGTTCCATGAACTTGAGGAAGTCCCGCATGTCCGCGTCGTGATCGCCGTAGGGCGCGATGGGAACGAAGCCGAGGCTGGCATAGAGGTCGCGGGCCTCGCGCTGCAAGGGTCCGGTGTCGAGTCGCAGGCTGCGGTAGCCGATGCCCCGCGCCTCCTCGATCAGGCGCACCGCCAGCGCGCGGCCCAGCCCGCGACCCTGCGCCTCCGGCGTCACGAACATGCGTTTCATCTCGGCCCGGCCGGCGCCAAGGTCCCGCAGGGCCACCGTCCCCGACGGCTGGCCGTCGGTCAGGCCGAGCAACAGCCGTCCGCGCGGCCCTCCGAAGGCGCCCGGCAGGGTCTGGAGCTCGATCTCGAACGCGACCGGATCGAAGTAGCGGTCGATCATGTGCCTGTAGCGGTCATGTCGCCGGTAGTGCCAGGCGACGTATTGTCGCATGAGCGCCCGGACCGCCTCGATCTGGGCCTCGGTCTGCGCTTGGAGTATTTCGAGCATCCGGCGTGCCTTTCCTGATCCAGCCTTTCCGACACCGGGAATCCGAGTGGCGCCGGCCCTATTCGTATTCCAGCGGCATCGTGTAGGTCACTGCCGTCCCTTCGACGCACACGTCTCCGGCGCCGTCCGTCACGGACACGTTCAGCAGACAGATCGGCTTGTCCCGGCGCACTTCCTGGACCACGACCCGGCCCGTGATGGTCTCCCCCACGCCGACGGGTTTGCGAAAGTTCAGCGTGAGGTTCAGGAAGACCGTTCCGGGCCCCGGCAGATCCTCGGCCACGCAGGCATTGAGGATGCCCGTGGTGACGCCGCCCTGCACGATGAGCTTGCCGAACGGTGTCTTCCGCGCCAGCGCTTCGTCATAGTGGACCGGGTTCCGGTCGCCGGTCATTGCGGTGAAAGCCTCGATGTCCTCGCGCCGCGTGGTCCGACGGCGTTCAGCACTTGCCCCCACTTCGGGCCGTCCCCTGATGACCCCGATCCAACCCTCGTCGCCGCCGCTCATGAGATGCCTCCTCTCGCCAGGTCGCCAAGTGAATCAGCCGCAATGCCGCCGCCGAGTGCGGCCGGGCGGTCGGACCCCGCCCGCCACGCCGACGTCGCCAGGCTTGCAGGGGGCAGGTTTTCGTCGATGTCGGCAAGCTCCGAGCGCATCGCTTCGTTCAGATCGCGGTGCAGCGCGGTCAGGTCATCCAGGTTCCAGTCAAACGAGGCGATGCGCTGCGTAATCGCGAAGATCGTGCCGACCTGGGCGCGGCGCCGGTCGCGATAGTCGTCGAGCGTTTCCTGACCGGCAATCCAGCTCGACGCCAGGCGACCGGCATCGAGCAGCGCCTCGGTCATCCCGTGCGCGGTGGCGGGGTCCATGAAGCAGCCGGCATCGCCGACCAGCGCCCATCCTGGCCCGGCGCAGTCGCGGATATGGCCCGGCGCGCCGGCGAAACGGCGCAGGCGCTCGGCGCCGGCGGAGCGGATCAGATCGGCCGCGATCCCGGGCGCCCATGGCGACAATGCCCGGGCGAGTCCGAAGAGCGGAGCATCGCCCAGCCGCTCCTGGAACTCCGAAGGCCGGCAGGCAGCGAAGACGCAGTGGCGGCCTCCGGTCGTCGGGATCAGGCCGAGCTGAAGCCCCTCGTCGAATAGCCAGCGGTAGCCCTCGTTGGGAATGCCGTCGAAATAGCCGAAGACCATGGCCGCCCGGCGCGGATCCCGGCGGATCGTCCCCGCGCCGACGGCTTGGGCCACATGCGAGTTGCGCCCGTCCGCGCCGACGACGAGGCTCGCCTTCAGCGTCCTGCTGCTTCCGTCGTGCAGGCGCAGTTCCGCGCCCGCGACCCGACCGGCCCGATCGCGAATGACGGTCTCGAAACGCGTGCCGAGCGACAGCGACGCCCCTTCCGCCAGCGCGGCCTCGCAAAGGAGGCGGTCCAGCAGATAGCGGCGCGGCGCGTAGAGACCTGCGGCGGTTCCCATCGGTTTGACCGCAATGTCCACCGTTTGCAGGCGGCCATAGGCGAACCGGGTCCGGGTGACGGCCGGCGTGCCGGCCTCGACGATTCGTGGCAGAACGCCCAGCCGGTCCAGCATTGCCACCCCCGGACGCATCAGGGCGTGGGTCGAGAGCGTGTCGCCGATCCCGGGCGCATGGTCGACGAGGCGCACGTCGAGGCCGGCGCGGGCCAGGAGGATCGCCGTCGCGGCCCCGGCGCAGCGGGCACCGACGATCAGAACGTCACAAGTGTCGGACATCTCGCGCATCGATGGTCCTCCTCAGGCGGCGTGCCGGCGGGGGAGCCGCTCGGCCAGGTGCCCGGCCAGCGCTTCGGCATCGGCCGTCGCCCCGGCGATGTGGGTGGAATGGCGGCTGCGAAGGTAGGGCAGGCCCATCACGTAGAGCCCGTCGCCGATCACGCCGCCATCGTGGCGGATGCGCCCCTTGCGGTCGAAGACAGGCAGGTGCAGCCAATGGTGGTCAGGCCGGTAGCCGGTCGCCCATACCAAAGTGCCGATTCCGGACCGGGCCAGGTCGAGGGTCAGGCGCGGAGCATCCGGGACCCTGGTCGGGGCGGATCGTTCCGCGTCGGGCACCTGCAGCCCGTCGGCCTCGATCCGCCGGTCGACGGCATCGAGCAGGCGGTTCATCTTGAGGTCCGCCGAGGCGCAGAAATTCGCCAGCGAACCGGAGAATTGCGCCTTGCCCTCCGCGATCGCGGCAAACCGCCCCACGATCTCGACGCCAAGATCCTGCAATGCGTTCAGATCCAGCGTCTCGTGCGTGTCCGAGCCCATCAGGGGCAGCGACGGCGTGCGGCGAACCCTCTCGATATCGTCGACCTGGTCGTAGGGGGTGTCGAACACGCCCGCCCGATGCATCCATGTCAGGATGTCGGCCCCACGATAGCGGCGCGGCAATCGCAGGTGGCTGCCGACGGCGAGGATGGTCCGTCTTCCCGCCAGCGCCAGTTCCCGTGCGATCTGCAGCCCCGATGCCGAGGCCCCGACGACGAGAACGCCGTCAGGCGGCAGATCATCGGGCCGGCGATAGGTGATGGGAGAGATCTGTGCGATGCCTGCCGGCAGGTCGTCCGCGAAGGCGGGGATGTTCGGCAGGGCGCAGGCGCCGGTCGCGACGACGATGCTGTCGCTGGACAGCGTCTCCTGGTCGGTCCGGACCTTGTAGCCGGCCTCCCATGTGACCGAGAGCACGCGGGTCTCCGTCCGCAGTGGCGCGCCGTTCATGGCGGCACAGGACTCGAAATCGCGGACCAGCGTCGCGGCGGGCGGGAAGCCGTCGGGATCGGCCCCGGCATAGGGCAGGCCGGGCAGGCCGTTCATCCAGTTGGGTGTCAGAAGGCGCAGGCTGTCCCAGCGCTCGGTCCTCCAGCTGTTGCCGACCTGCCCGCGCTCCAGCACGAGATGATCGATGCCGCGGCCCGCGAGCGCGCGACTCATGGCGAGCCCGGAATGTCCGGCGCCGATGATGACGGTCGAAAGCCGCGGCATGACGTATCTCCTGGCGACCCGGCCGCCTCAGGCGACCGTGACCTTCACGTTCGAGGGGTTGGTGACGATGTCGAAGACCGCCGAGCGCTTCTGCGACTGGGCCACCAGCGCGGCGATCTCGTCCCCGGTGGCGTCGGCATCGACATCGAAGCTGACGCGGATTGCCGAGAAGCCGTTGCGCACGTCCGCATCGACGCCGAGGATCCCGGCGATGTCCATGTCGCCCTCGACGTTGGCCTTCACGCTGCGCAACTGGATGCCCCGGTGCTGGGCTACCGCCGCCACCCCGGCGGTCAGGCAGCTGGCCAGCGCCGACAACACGATCTCGACCGGCGTGGCGGCATTGTCCGCGGCGGCGAACTGCGGCGGGTGGTCGGCCTCGACGGTGAAGGCCCTGGTGTGGCTCTGCTCGGCGCCAAGGCCGAAGAAGCCCTGCACGGTTGAGCGGCTGTGGGTGCCGTGGACCCAGTCGCATTCCGCGCGCCAGGTGAACTGGCCTGCCGCCGGCGTCTCGGCCAGCGCGGCGCGGGCGCCCATCAGGGCTTCGGTGTTCACGCCGTTCCGCGCGGTCTTCAAGGCGTTCTCTACGTTCACTTTCGTCTCCTGTGGTTCAGCCGAAGGGCTGGTTCGTTGGCTCGATCGCCGGTGAAGCGGCGTCGGTTCCTGGCTGGTGGCCGGGACAGGGACCGGGCAGGGCCGTGGCCTTCGGAAAGACCCCGAAGGCCCGTGGGCTGCTGCCGAAATCCGGGATGCCTCTGGCCGACCGTCATGCGGGACGCGAACTCCTGCGTTCCACGAGCAGTTAGCCGAACTCGTGCCGTCCGGTCCTTATCGCCGCCTGATTGTTCGTTGATCAGCGGCCGATATCCGAGCCCGGATGCCGGCGAAGGCCCGGATCTCGGTGCAAGGGTATCTGAAGGACATCGAGGCCTGTGCCGGCAAGCGGGACGCACGGCTGCCCCGAACCGGGACGGCGAAAAGGCTGGCCCCTTCGGCGTCGCGGGCTGCTGCCTGACACCCGTAGCCAGTAATCACAAGTGAAATGCCCGAAGAGCGCCGTCTGGAGCAGAGCTTCGCTCCGGTGGGCGCTGGCGGGACCAGGTGAAGCGCGCCGATGTCCGACTCCCGCTCCATGCCCGCAGCCGACGAGGCAGGGCGGCACGGGCGCCCGGCGGCGGATCGCCAATCCCGCTGTCGCGTTGCGGCCGCCCCGGCGAGGGAGTAGCGTCGGCGTCCGGAACAGGGGAAAGGGCATCCATGGCGCCGCGGTTGACCTTCCACGGAGCGGCGCGCGCCGTGACCGGATCGTGTTTCCGGCTGGAGGTCGGCGGCGCGGAGATCCTGTTCGACTGCGGCCTGTTCCAGGGCTCGAAGACCGAGAAGGCGCTGAACTACCGGCCCTTTCCCTTCGCGCCCGCGAGGATCGCGGCGGTCGTGCTCAGCCACGCGCATATCGACCATTCCGGCCTCCTGCCGAAGCTCGTCCGCGATGGCTTCGCGGGCCCGATCCACGCCACCCCCGCGACCATCGATCTCGCGGGCGTCATGCTGCCCGACAGCGCCCATATCCAGGAGATCGAGGTCGAGCAGCTCAACCGCCGCCGCGCGCGGCATGGCGAGCGCGCCGTCGAGCCGATCTACACCGGGGCGGATGCGCAGGCCTGCCTGAAGCGCTTCGTGGCCCACGCCTACGGAGAGTGGTTCGACCTGGCGCCGGGCCTCCGGGCGCGCTTCTGGAACGCCGGGCATCTGCTCGGGTCGGCCTCGATCGAGGTAGAGGTCGCCGAGGAGGGCGCGCCGCTCCGGCTGCTGCTCTCGGCCGACATCGGCCCGGAGGCGAAGCTGCTGCAGCCCGAGCCCGAGGGCCCGAGCGGCATCGACTACCTCCTCTGCGAGTCGACCTATGGCGACCGGGTCAGGCCGCCGACCACCGACGAGAGCCGGCGGGCGGCGCTGCGCGACGAGGTGCGGGCGGCGATCCATCCGAACGGCGCGCTCCTGATCCCGTCCTTCGCCGTCGAGCGGGCGCAGGAGCTGATCGCCGACCTTGCCGCGCTGATGGCGACGGACGCCCTGCCGGAGATCCCGATCTACGTCGATTCGCCGCTCGCTGCCCGGGCGACGCAGGTCTTCGCCCGCCATGCAAGCGCGCTCGAGGGCGGCGCCGCGCTGCGGCGGGCGCTCGCCTCGCGACACCTGCACTTCACCCAGACCGCCGAGCAGAGCATGGCGCTCGACCGGGTGCACGGCTTTCACATCGTCATCGCCGCGAGCGGCATGTGCGAGGCGGGCCGCATCCGCCACCGGCTGAAGAACTGGCTCTGGCGCGACGAGGCGACCGTGCTCCTCGTCGGCTTCCAGGCCGCGGGGACGCTCGGGCGCCTGCTGCAGGACGGGGCGCCGAGCGTGCGCATCCAGGGGGAAAGCTTCGAGGTCCGCGCCCGGATCCGGACGCTCGATCTCTATTCGGGCCATGCCGACGCGGGCGAGCTGGTCGCCTGGGTCCGGGCGCGGCTGCCGATCGCGCGGGATGTCTTTCTCGTGCACGGCGAGGAGCCGGCGATCGAGGCGCTCGCCGGCCGGTTGAGCCCCTTCGTCGATCCGGGGCGGATCGTCCTGCCGGTGCTCGACGAGGGCTTCGAGCTGACCCATGCCGGCGCCCGCCGCCTGGCCGAAGCGCCCGCCCCCCGCATCCGGCCCGAGCAGGTGGCGCGCCTCGACTGGCACAACGACGTCTCGCGCCTTTTCCTCG
Source organism: Rhodovulum sp. (assembly GCA_020637615.1). Classification (GTDB taxonomy): domain Bacteria; phylum Pseudomonadota; class Alphaproteobacteria; order Rhodobacterales; family Rhodobacteraceae; genus Amaricoccus. The sequence continues at coordinate 3,306 of JACKKC010000029.1, read as the reverse complement.
ACATCAACGCCGCGCTCGCCGCCGCCGCCGACGAGCGGTCGCGCAACGTCCTGGTGCGACGCCTGCGCCGCGTCCTCGACGAGGAGGCCCAGGCAGGGCCGCACTAGGCCCCGGCCGCCGGCGCCAGTCGGCTGGCCGGGACCCGCCGGCCACCTCAAGCTCCTGCCGCGCGGAGTCGCGTCGCGGCGATCGGAGAGGAACATGGTCGCCCGAAACGCCGGCATTCTGCTCAATCGCTCGCCCGGCCCGGAGCGCGCAGCGATCAGATCGCGCCCCTTCGCCGATCCCAGCACCGCTTTCGGCAGAATTAAGCTGCCGATGGGCTTCGAAGGTCTACGAGGGCTGCGCATGGCCGTTAATGACGCATCATCCCGGCCTCGTCAACGCGGACCTTCTCGCGTTCATCGCGGGCTGAGCCCGGCTCCCGCCGCCGGCACCGGCGCGGAACGCAACTGCCGTGCGGCGTGCCCAGATCCCGCCGCATGGCCTCGCGCGGCAATTCGACCGGGACAGGGCGAGCGCCTTCGGCGCACCCTGGGGGCGGCACCAGGGACCACTCCCGACATTGCCTGCAAGCACACCGACCTGACAGTCTTCGAGATCCGCCGGACAGCGACAAGCAAGGGGCGGTCTGCGCCGAAGGCGTGGCGATGGGGCCGCGCTGGGTCCCCCCCAGGATCTGCCGGATCTGCGGTCATGTCGGATGGGCGACAGCTCGCGCAACCGCCATGCGCGCGGCCACCGGGGGGGAACAGGCCAGCCGATCGTCGGATCGATGGAACCGCGCGGGCACTGGCCCTATTGCTTCGAAGATGACGAATTCCTCTGACATGCGGGCGCAGGAGTAGCCATGGAATCGATCGGCCTCGACCTGCGCCAGATGCAGCGGACCCCGCTCCACCCCGCCCATGTCGAAGCGCTTCGGATCGCAGGCCGGGAGGTCGCCTTCGCCGGGGGCGAGATCGTCGCGGCCATCGGGGACCCGATGGACCGGTTCTTCTATATCCTCGAGGGCGAAATCGAGATCGTTCACCCCTATTCCAGCGGCCGATTGCTGGCCGGCACCATCGGACCGACGCAATTCACCGGCGAGATCGCGTTCCTTTGCGGCGGCGTCAACGGGGTGCCGATGCGCGCCACGTCGGACACGCGCGCGATCTCGGTCGAGCGCGATGCCATGCTGCGGCTCATGGCCGAGACCCCCGCATAACCGTTCACTTCGGCTCGTCGGTCGTGGCGCTGCATGGCAACGAGCGGATCGAGCAGGTCGAGCTAGAGGACGCGGCCGCCGGCCGGAGGCGGATCCCCGCCTCCGCCGTTTTCGTGATGGCCGGCGCCCAGCCGGATTGCGACTGGCTGTCCGGACTCGTCGCGCTTGACAACGCCGGCTACATCCTGACTGGAGCCGCAGTGGGGCAAAGCGCGAATTTCGAGACCTCCCACCCTGGTATCTTCGCCGTGGGCGACGTCCGCGCGGGATCCGTCAAGCGTGTCGCCTCGGCCGTGGGCGAGGGATCGGTCGTGATCTCCGAAGTGTGGAACTATCTCTCGAAACGCGACGAGGCCGACGCCAGACCATGAGGTCGGGGGAGTCGCGCCACACGATCGCAGCCGGATCGAGGCCCACGCGATCCTGAATTGCTGCCGCAGAAAGCGACCGGAACGATTGGTCCGAGCTGTCTGCGGGCCGCGCTATCCCATGATCCGCCGGTCCCGTTCGAACGACCGGTTTCGGGGCGTCGCACCGTGGCAACCCTGCTTTGGGGCGCCGCCCCTGCGGTCATGACTTGTGCCCCTCCTCGGCGTGATCATGTACAGGCCAGTCAGTCGGGGCCCGCCCGCGGAGGGAGTGGCTCGTATGAGTGCGGGTGGAGCGAGCCGAAAGCGCGTCAGCGTCGTCGCCAGACGCGCCGGTCCTGCCATCGGACCATATTGCCGACCTGGCGGATTGGCTGAATATGGAGAATGTCCATCAGGAGTGGCCGCCGGGGTGCGGTTCCGCCGACACGAGCCCATGTCCTTCACCATTCGCCAGCTCCAGTTCTTCGTCGCGATCGCCGAGCAGGGCAGCGTGTCGGGTGCCGCGCGCCAGCTCTCGATCTCGCAGTCTTCCGTCACCGAGGCCCTCAAGGCGCTCGAGGCCGACCTCGGCGTCGCTCTCTTCGAACGCCGCTCGCGCGGTCTCGAGATCACACACAAGGGCAACCAGTTCCTGCGTCACGCCAAGGACATCCTTCGCCGCGTCTCGAACGCCCGCATGGCCTTCGGCGAGGAGGCGGCCCGGGTGCCGGGGCGCCTCTCGCTCGGCGTCACCTCGCTCGTCGCCGGCTATGTCCTCTCGGACATCCTGTCGCGCTTCCGGCGGGCCTATCCCGAGGTCGAGGTCCGCGCGATCGAGGACAATGGCGATTACCTCGAGCACCTGCTGATCGGCGGCGAGCTCGACGTCGCGGTCGTGCTCACCTCCTCGCTTCACGACCGTGCGGCGCTGCATGTCGAGACGTTGCAGGTCTCGCCCTATCGGCTCTGGCTGCCGCTCGGCCACCCTCTCGCCGCCGTGGAGGCGATCGGGCTCGACCAGGTGGTCAGCGAGCCGCTGATCATGCTCTCCGTCGACGAAATCGAGGAGAGCACCAATCGCCTCGTCGCTGCGCTCGGCATGCGCCCCAACGTCGCCTTCCGCACCCGCTCGGTCGAAGCGGTCCGCAGCCTCGTCGCCACCGGCGCCGGGGTCGCGCTCCTGCCGAACCTCGTCTATCGCCCCTGGTCCCTGGAAGGCGACCGTATCGAGAGCCGCGATGTCTCGGGCGACCTCCCCACCGTCCAGATCGGCCTGGCGTGGCGGCGGGGCGCGCCGCTGTCGGACGCCGCCCACGACTTCGTCCGCTCGGCCCAGACGGCGATGTCGCTACGATGAATCGGTTTTTCCGATACCGCCCATCTGATCTTTGAGATTGCGAACGCAGGTGGCCGGGCGGATGCTGGGCCGCAATCGCGCCGCCCGCTTCCGGGCGGCGCCGGGGAATCGTTTCGGGAGGGCAGCATGACTCTGACACGCTTGGCTGGCAGCACCGCGATTTTCGCCATGTCGCTCGCGAGCAGCGGATTCGCGCAGATCGCCGCCGTCGGTGCCGGCGAGGGCGCGCTCAACATCGTCGCCTGGCCGGGCTACATCGAGCGCGGCGAGACCGACCAGGGCTTCGACTGGGTGACGAAGTTCGAGGAGGCGACGGGCTGCAAGGTCAACGTCAAGACCGCCAACACCTCCGACGAGATGGTGGCGCTGATGAACGAGGGCGGCTTCGA
>JACKKC010000028.1 GCA_020637615.1 Rhodovulum sp. | reverse complement strand
CAGACCCAAGGCAAGATCGAGCGCTGGCACCAGACGCTGAAGAACCGCGTTCTGCTCGAGAACTACTTCCTGCCGGGCCAGCTCGAGGCCGCCGTCGCAGCCTTCGTCGAGCACTACAACCACTGCCGCTACCACGAGAGCCTCGGCAACCTGACCCCCGCCGATGTCTACCTCGGCCGCGGTCAGGCCATCCTCGAGGCCCGGGAAAAGATTAAGAAACTGACCATTCAAAACCGCCGCTTGAGCCATCACGGCCGAGCGGCCTAACCTGAAACAGATGAGCCAGAGCCCTCCAATGCTCGATCAGCTTAGATGTCCCGAAAAGTCTGACGACGGACACGAAAGACAGAAGTCCCAGATACTCCGGTGAAGGGGTTAGCCGCTCGTTGACAGCACAACGGAGTCGCATGACTATCCCGCTCGGAACGGGGGTGGCCACCGATGCGGTCCGATGTGGCATTCGCCGTGGTCTCGGGCGTCTTGTTGGCGCTCGGTCATGGAAGGGCCTTGGCTCAGTGTGTCGCCTCAGAGCCTGGATCTTCAACCTACACATGCAGCGGTGATTTCGAGAATACCACCCTTTCCCTTCCGGGCGGCGACGTTCCATCCAGCGCCGACACGCTCCTCATCGAGAACCTGACCGCGGACATCGGACCAGGCGATAGTACGCTCGACGCTGTCGGAACGGTCAACGTGGACTATCCCGCCGATGCCGAAGCTGAGGGGCCACTGACGCTGTCGGTGACGTCCGATACGTACTCTGTGTTGGTCAAGGAAGATCAGCTCGGAATCCTGTTCGAGAGCACCAGTCAGGACGCTTCAGCCGGCTCCAGCCTACCCGGCTCGGCAGGACGTTCGCTGATCTTTGACGGGTCCATCGACATCGAAGGCCAGGCCCCCTCCGGTGCTTCGGTGAACGGCGCCGAGGTCGCTACCGCGGCAGGCAACGGAAACACACCGTCGGAAGTCTCGGGCGACGGGCTCGTCGGCGGATCCGGCGGCGACGGCGGCGCGGTGACGGTTTCGGCCGGCGGAATGTATAGTTCGACAACTGAGGGCAGCATCTGGCTCGGCCTTGGCGTCACCAGCACCGGTGGCGACGGCGGAACCGGAGGTACATCCGCGGAAGAAGACGGCGGAACGGGCGGAGCGGGTGGCAATGGCGGGGCCATCACGCTGGGGGCGGACGAAACGTTGACGCTCGATGTCGCGTCCGACGAGCTGGGCACCGATCCGCGCGGCGCAGTCATCGTAAGTTCGATCGGTGGCACAGGTGGTGATGGGGGTGCAGGCAACGAACTGACCGGCCACGGCGGCACGACGGGTGCCGGTGGTGACGGCGGGCGGATCAGCTTTGCGGATACCAGCGAAGACACGTGGGCGATCGATACCGTCAACATTCCGGGATTCTATCTTCTGAGTTCCGGGGGAACGGCCGGCGGCAGCGGACATAGCCCCGGCGCAGGCGGCGCCGGCGGCAACATCGACAAGGCCAGCGGATCCGAAGTGACCATCTCGACCGACGGGGATATGGCCATTGCCTTCCAGGCGGTTTCGCGCGGCGCCCAGGGCGTCGAAGCCGGTGGCGATGCAGGGGTGCCGGGGAACGGCGGAAAGATCAGCATTGCGGACAGCTGGACCATCTCGACAACGGGATCGCAGGCACATGGCATCGCCGCCTACAGCCTCGGCGGCTCTCCGGCGTCTGGTTCCTCGTCCGGAGCCGGCGCAGGCGGCGAGGTGACCCTGGATGTGTCCGGCAACATCACGACCACGGGGTCGCAGGCTCTCGGCATTGTGGCCCAGTCGGTTGGCGGGCACGACGGGTCAGGTGGTACCTATTCGTCACCGTCCGTGGATTTCGGCGTGGTCGAAGGCGCGAGTAACGGCGACAGCAACACTGTCTCGGTCACCAGCGCGGCAACGATAACGACCTCGGGCTCGGAGGCGGCAGGTATAGCACTACAGTCGATCGGTGGCGGTGGCGGTGCCCTCGGCGACCAGTTCGACAGCTTCTTCTCCGGAAACTCTGAAACGGTTGGTGGAGCAGGCGGCACCGTCGATGTAACGAACAACGGCGAGGTTACCACGAACGGTGCCGGCGCCGATGCTATCCTCGCCCAGTCTCTCGGCGGAGCCGGTGGCGTCGGATCGTCGAGCACGGCGGGTTCCGGTCTCGGCTCGAAACCCAGCAAGGACGGTGCCGACGGCGGTACCGTGACCGTGGTCAATACCGGGACGATCAATGCCGGCGGCACGGCACCGGTCACGGAGGATTCGTCCGACACATGCGGCGGCGGGTGCTCGATCGGCATATTCGCGCAATCGGTCGGCGGCGGCGGAGGTAAGGGCCATACGGCGCATGGGGCGTTCAATGCGACCGGCGGCAAGGGCGGCGACGGCGGCATGGGCGGCGACGTGGAGGTGGTGAACTCCGGAGAAATCAATACCTTCCGCGATCATTCCGCGGCCATCGAGGCGCAGTCCATCGGCGGCGGCGGTGGCCAAGGCGGTGGCGCCGTCAGCGGAGGTGTCGGTTTCTCACATTCGGTGGGTGGCCAGGGCGGCGATGGCGGCAACGGCGACACCGTTCTCGTCCAGCACCGGTTCGCCGGGATCGAGACCTATGGCGACAATTCCGACGGTCTCCATGTGCAGAGCGTTGGCGGCGGCGGTGGCCGTGGCGGCTTCGCGATCTCGGGCGCGGTCGAGGGCCTCAGCGCGATCGCAGTCGGCGGAAAGGGTGGCGGCGGAGGGAATGGCGGAGACGTCACCGTCTGTCTCGATCAGACAAGCAGCAGTCCGTTCGCCGCCTGCGATCCCGGCAGCGCGCCCGATGCAACGACACCGACGACGATCGTCACGAAGGGCGACAACGCCAAGGGCATCTTCGCCCACTCGGTCGGTGGCGGTGGCGGCAACGGCGGTTTCTCGGTAGCCGGGTCTGCGTCGATCGGCCTTTCCGGCGCCTTTGCGATCGGCGGCAGCGGCTCGGATGGAGGATCAGGAGGAACGGTCGACATCGCTACGGCATTTGGGTCGATCACGACCGCAGGCACTGACGCGGCGGGTGTGGCGGCCATGTCGGTCGGGGGTGGTGGCGGCAATGGAGGGCTCGCCATTGCGGGCACGCTGACCATACCGGCGGACGACGCTGGCGCCGGCATCGGCGTGTCGGTCGGCGGAAGTGCCGGAGGCGGCGGCGGGGCCGAGGTTGTGTTCCTGGATGCAACCGGGAACGTAACGACGCAGGGCGACCGTTCGCCTGGCCTGATGGCGCAATCCATTGGCGGGGGAGGCGGCAATGGCGGGGCGAGCGTGACCGGCAGCATCAGTGCCTCCGACACGGCGACACTGAATGTCGCAGTCGGAGGGTCCGGCGGCGATGGCGGTGACGGAGAGGAGGCGACCGTCAACTACACGAGTGGTTCGATCGCAACGTCGGGCAATTCCTCGCATGGAATTCTGGCGCAGTCGATGGCGGGAGGCGGCGGGCATGGCGGGCTGTCGGTCACGGCCGCCCTCACGACGTCGGACAGCACGACACTCGGGGTCAGCGTCGGTGGCGACGGCGGCGGCGGCGGCACGAGCGGTCTCGTGAACGTCATCAGCGGCGGCACCATAGCAACGAGCGGGATCGACTCCCACGGCATCCTTGCCCAGTCGAGCGGTGGTGGCGGCGGCTACGGTGGTTCGGCGTTCACGGCCTCCGCCGCCAATTCGGGCTCGGTGGACGCAAATGTGACGGTCGGCGCGGCGGGAGGTGATGGTGGCAAGTCTGCCCCCGTCTCTGTCACGAACACCGGTGCGGTCGGCGTGACGGGCGATCAGTCGAAGGGCATCGTTGGGCAGTCAATCGGCGGGGCCGGCGGCCACGGTGGCCTTGCGGTGACGGCAAGCTTCTCCAATTCGGAGGACGACAAGAGTGCCGCGGTCGCGGTTGGGGGCGCGGGCGGCAAGGGTGGCAGTTCCGCGGCGGTTACGGTGACGAACAGCGGGACCATCTCGACGGGTGACGGCACTTCGGGGTCGCTGCACCAGGAGTACGGCATCCTGGCGCAATCGGTCAGTGGCGACGGCGGCTATGGTGGCCTCGCAATGGCGGCGCAGAACAACACGGGGCAAAAGTCGGTCGAACTGGTCATCGGCGGCACTGGCGGTGGCACAGAGGCAGCAGCCGGGGTCACGGTCCAGAACGGCGCCGCCATCACAACCCGCAACGACAATTCCGACGCCATTCTGGCCCAGTCGATCGGCGGCAACGGTGGCGCGGGCGGCGCTACCTACAATGCCCAGTATGCGTCCAGCAGCGATACCGAATCGAATACCTACTCCGTCGCGATCGGCGGCGGTGGCGGAAGCGGTGCGGCGGGCGGCGCGGTGACGGTGAGCCATTCGGCCGGCGCCATCGCGACTATGGGGAGCAACGCCGGCGGCATCGTCGCGCAGTCGATCGGCGGCGGCGGCGGCAGCGGCGGATCGAATGTCGCCTACGAGGTGGTTCAGGATTCCGCGTCAGGCTCGAAAACCAACGCCTCGAAGATGTCACTCAACGTCGGAGGCGTGGGAGGCGATGGCTCGCCGGCCCAGAACGTCACCGTAAGCCTTACCGGCGGCTCCATCACGACCGGGGCAGGCACGACCGCGCCCCAGGACTCGAGTGACATCGCCGATCAGGGACACGGGATCTTCGCCCTGTCGTCCGGCGGTGGCGGTGGCCGTGGCGGGCTCGGAATGAAGGGCGACATCAATGCTTCCAAGGGCGGCACGTTCACGGTGGGCGGTGCGGGCGGCGATGGCGCCACGGGACGTATCGTCTCCGTGACGGTCGAGAACGCGAGCATCACGACCAATCTCGATACCTCGCACGGAATCCTCGCCCAGTCGATCGGGGGCGGCGGAGGCAACGGCGCCATGGGTCTCGCGGGCAACGTGGACACGGACGCTTCCGTTGGGCTGGCCGCGACGATCGGCGGGCGGGCAGGCACGGGGGGCGACGCCAACGAGGTAACGGTAACGCTATCGGGCGCGGTCGAGACGCACGGTGCCGGCGCCCGCGGGATCGTGGCGCAATCGATCGGCGGCGGAGGCGGCAACGGCGGGATCGGTATCAATGGCAACCTTTCGGCCAGTTCCGATGACGGTGACAACGGCTCGCTCTACAGCCTCGCCCTCGGTGGTGCCGGCGGTGCGGCCGGCGATGCAAACGAGGTTCATGCTCTCGTCAAGCCGGCGGGCAGCATCGCCACAATGGCGACCGGGGGCAGCGTCAACAATGCCGCCCACGGTGTCCTCGCCCAGTCGATCGGCGGCGGCGGCGGCGATGGCGGCTATGGAATCGAGGGCGATGTTTCCACCAGCGAAAAGTCCCAGACCTCGGTCCTCGCAATTGGCGGGAGCGGCAGCAGCGGCGGCGACGGCGGGAACCTCTTCATCCGCAACAAGGGCTCGATTTCCGTCGCCGGCGACCATGCCTACGGCATTCTGGCCCAGTCGATCGGCGGTGGCGGCGGCAACGGCGGCTTCGCAATCGACGGCGATGTGAAGAGCGCCAAGGGCCTCGACATTGCACTCGGCGGCTCGGGCGGCTCGGGCGGCAACGGTGGCACCGTCAATCCGCAGGATACCAGTGACGGCTCCTCGCAGGACACCACGTTGAGCGGTGCGATCACAACCACGGGCGACTTCAGCCACGGGGCCGTATTCCAGTCCATCGGCGGCGGCGGTGGCAATGGCGGAGCCAGCGTCAATGGCTCGTTCGCCGATGCCGGGGGTGACGATGTGGCCATCTTGCTCGGAGGTGCAGGCGGTGACGGCGGCGCTGGCGGGATCGTCTACCTCAACCAGTTCACCACGACGACTGTCGGCCTAGAGATAACCACTGCGGGGACACAATCCGCAGGGATCGTGGCGCAGTCGATCGGCGGCGGCGGCGGCATGGCCGGCAACGACCTGGTCGGAACCGTGGCGGATGGCTCCAGCGCCGAGAACCTCACCCTGTCCGTCGGGGCCACCGGCGGGGACGGCGGCAGCGGAAGCACCGTGGCCCTGATCAACATCTCGCCCATTGAGACGGGAACGAACGCATCGTCCGGACAGGTCTATCAGTCCTTTGGCATCCTGGCACAGTCGATCGGTGGAGGCGGCGGGCTTGCAAGCCATGGCGGCGGATTGAGCTACAAGGGCAAGTCGGTCGGTGTTTCGATGGCGGCCGGTGCGGCCGGGATCCCCGGCGACGGCGGCGAAGTCGTTCTCGACAATACGGCGGCCGTGACGACACACGGTTTCGACTCCCACGCCCTTGTGGCGCAGTCCATCGGGCGCGGCGGCGGAATCGTGGGTGTCGGGATGAGCAACAGCCTCGAGGCCAGCGGGACAGAGGTAACCTATTCGGCAACACTCGGGGGGTTCAGCGACAGCAATCAATCCAGGGCGTCCGAAGTTTCGATCCGCAATACTTCCGAACTCGCGACTGACGGGGAAGGATCGCACGGGATCCTCGCCCAGAGCATTTCCGGTGGCGGCGGTTTCGCCAGTTCGATGTTCGCCATCGAGGCCGGCTGTGACTGCAGCGACGGACTTCTCGATATCGCATCCTCGAACGCCGACGCCAATCGTGTCGGCGGGAAGCACGTCAGGACGGACAATTCCAACCCGGCGGGCGCCGTAACGGTGACGAACTCCGCCGACATCACGACCGGCGCGGACGGTTCCGTGGCGATCCTCGCCCAGGCGATCGGCGGCGGGGGCGGCATAGCATTCGACGGCGGATACGCTTCGGCATCGGCGGGGAGCCTCGAGTACTCGTTCGGCATCGGCGGAGACGATGTTGGTGGAACCGATGATGCGGGCGCCGAGGGCGGCAATGTCACGGTTTCGCACACTGCCGGAACGATCGGGACCAGCGGGTTCGGCGCGGCAGGCATCTATGCCCAGTCGGTCGGCGCCGGTGGCGGTCGGGGGCTGGTTGGAGCCGTCTCCACAATTGATGCGGACCTGTTTGTCGGCGGTTTCGGCGATGGCGACGGCGATGGCGGCGACGTCACCGTGGCGATTGACAGCGGGGCGATGGTTCAAACGCTGGAAGCGAGCCAGAGCGATACGGTAGCCGCATTCGGCGTGTTCGCACAGTCGGTCGGCGGCGGCGGAGGACACGGCGGGGTCACCAACTTCGACGGTGCGATAGTCGGTACTGACCTAGCAGACAGCAACAGCACGTTGCGTGATACCACCGGCGATGGCGGGGTGGTCGCGGTTTCGATCGACGGCAATATCGCGACGCGCGGTCAGAGTTCGGTGGGCGTGTTCGCTCAGTCGGTCGGCGGTGGCGGCGGGGTCATCGGAACCGCGACGTCATCAACACCGGTCTCGCTCGGCAGCAATGGTGGCAAGGGAAAGGCCGGCGACGTGACCGTGACCGTCGGCGGGAGCGTCACCACCTCGGGCGCGGGGGCGCACGGCGTCTTCGCCCAGAGCGCCAGCGGCAAGGACTATTCGGGCCAGACGGTCGAGATCACCATTGCGAGTGGCGCCGAGGTGAAGGCGTCCGGAGCGGGCGCCTACGGTGTGTGGCTGGACAGCCCCGGCGGCAACGGAAGCGGTTCGACCAAGATAGATAATGACGGCACCATCAGCGGCGGCACACAGAAAGGAAGCCTCGGCGCAACTCGTTCCGGATCTGCCTCGTTGGCGCTCCCCGCCGTGGCCGTAAGCGAACCGGCTTCGGCGGGCGTTGTGGTCACCAACGCTGACAGAGCCGCCATAGTCAACAACGGCAGCATCGGTACCGCGGACGGCATCGGCGGCGATGCCGTCCGCAGCGATGCTACGCACACGACGATCAACAACGCGGGCACCCTGACCGGAGACCTGCACTTCAATGGTACGCGCGCGACCGTCCGCAATCGACGCACCGGAGTCCTGGAATCGGGCGGGTCCTACGACCTGACCAACCGGGGCCTGCTCGTCAATTCCGGGCGGTGGGAGATTTTCGGCAGCGGAGAGGTCGGCACCACACAGGTCACCGGCGACCTGCGCCAGACTGGGACCGGTGTGATGGCCGTCGACCTGGAGCCGGGGACCCGAACGACAAGTGCCTCGAGTGACAGGATCTCTCTATCCGGGGCAGCTGACATCGCGGGCGGTTTCGAGATCTCCCTTGGAGACCTCGGCGAGGCCGGCCTGGGAAGACGCGCCATCGAGGTTCTGGAGGCAGAACAAGGGATATCGCTGACCGACGGCATGATCGATGTCACGCAGAGCGCGGTCGCCGGCTACCGCGCGCGGCGTGGGGATCGCTCGATATCTATCAGCTTCGACATCGACTTCGCTTCCGATCGTTTCATCAATGAACTGAATGACACGGAACAGGAAGTCGCCGAATACCTCCAGGATCTGTACGAGCTTGAGGAACTGCCCCAGATCCTTGCACCTCTCGTCGACCTCGAAACGGTGAACGACTATTCGGATGCACTCTACCAATACAGTGGCGCCGTCTACGCCGACAACCGCACGGCGACGCTCCTCGGTACGCTCGACTTTCATAACTCGCTCGGCCGCTGCCATTCGGTCGGACGCGTATTCGATTCGGAGGGACGGAGCTCCTGCGCCTGGCTCGAAGGTATAGGCCGCTATCTGGAAATCGAGGAATCATCGCGTTCCGGCGGGTTCACCGATAGCAGCGCCGGCGTGGCCGGCGGAATTGATGCGACGCCGAATTCGGACATCGTCGTCGGCGGTGCATTTCAGTACATGCACCACAGCCTGAGAAACGATGCCGCCAATAGTGACGGCGATGCGGTCCAGGCTGTGGTGTATGCCGCTCGCTCGTTCGGGGCGACTTCGTTCGGCGTCTATGCCGGCGGTGGGTCTGGCTGGTTCGATGTTCAACGGGACCTCCCGTTCGGAGTGTCCACAACGTCGAACCAGACCACGCCATTTCTGGAAGGTGGCGCCTTCGCCTCCCACCGGTTTGTCACGTCGAATGGCGCGCAAGTCAAACCGCAGGTGACCCTAGGCGTTGTTCACTACCTCTCAACGAGCTTCAGCGAACCCTCGTCCACCGGTGCCGAACTCGAAGTGGAAGCGGACGATCAGACCTTTGTCTATTTTCGGCCGTCGCTGGAACTACGTAACGAGATTGAAATGAAGGGAAACAGGCACCTTGAGGCTTTCGGCTCGCTGGGCATCACCGGTTTCCTGAAGAACGACGACCCGTCGGTGACCGCATCATTTGTCGGTGCAAGCGGGGCCGGCGACCCTTTCGAGGCTCACAGCGACCTCGACAATTTGATTGCCGATGTCGAAGGCGGCATCCGGATGTCAACAAGATCCGGTTGGAATCTGGATGCCGCAGGCTTCGGCCGCGTGGCCGCCTCGACGCAGTCCTTGGGTCTGAGCCTTCAAGTCAGCCTCCCATTCTAGGCCTGGCCGCGTTTTGCCGAAAATCCGAAGGAGGCAGCAACGCATGCAGGCTCGGGTCCGCTTCAGATCCTCGTCACTCTACAAGACCGGTAGGTCTGTCGCGGCAAGTCTGTCCGCTCACTAGAGCGGAATCCGATCAGTCTGCATCGTACCCGGCGGCTGCGAAGTAGTTTGCGCATTCCCTAGATCGGGTCAGTTTTTCTCTGAATCGAGAGGGGATTCCCATCCGGGGTCGATCGTGATTCAGATTCCATACTGGTGGGGGAGGCCAGCATGGATGACGAAAGCCTATTCGAATGACCTCAGAGAGCGCGTGGTCGCGGCGATGCAGTCGGGTGAGAGCTGCCGCAGTGTTGCCGCCCGGTTTGGTGTCGCGCCGTCGAGCGTGGTGAAGTGGACGAACCGGGTGCGGCGGACCGGGTCGGTCAGTCCGGCGCAGATGGGTGGGTATCGCCGTCCGATCCTCGCGCCGCACCGGGACTGGCTTTTGGAACAGGTCCGGACCTGCCCGCATGTAACGCTGAGCGGTCTGCAGCAGCTTCTGGCAGAGCGCGGCGTGACGGTCAGCCATGACACGGTTTGGCGGTTTCTGCGCGGCTGCGGGTTCAGTTTCAAAAAAGGACGCTGGTCGCCGATGAGCGCGAACGCCCCGATGTGAAGCGCCGCCGCGAGAGGTGGCGGCGACATCAGGGCCGGATCGACCCGACGCGGTTGGTCTTCATCGATGAGACCTGGGTGAAGACGAACATGGCCCCGCTCCGAGGATGGGCGCCGAAGGGCGAGCGGCTGCCGGGCGCGGCACCTTTCGGCCACTGGAACACCTCGACCTTCATTGCGGCCCTGCGCCACGACCGGATCGATGCGCCCTGGGTCTTCGACGGCCCCGTAAACGGCGACATCTTCCGCACCTATGTGGAGCGCGTCCTCGTCCCCACGCTCGACCTCGGCGACATCGTGGTGATGGACAACCTCGGCAGTCACAAAGGCCAGGCGGTGCGCCAGGCCATCCGCGAGGCCGGGGCGCATTTGCTGTTCCTGCCGCCCTATAGTCCCGATCTGAACCCCATCGAACAGGCGTTCTCGAAGCTTAAATACTGGATGCGGGACGCAGGCGCGCGGACACGAGACACTCTCTGGCGTGCCGTCGGCACGATCCTCGACCGATTCACACCACAAGAGTGCGCAAACTACTTCCAAAGCGCAGGCTACGCTTCCGTCAAAACCTGAACCGCTCTAGCGGCGCAGCACCGCTGCGACCTGCAGGGCGCGCTTGTCGATAGCGCGGGGCCTTGTCCCCCCGGGGTCGCCGGCTGTTCCACGCGAAATAATTCACGCGGGGACTTGACCTGCGTCAAGGCAGGCCCCTAGTTGGATATCATATTCGGATTACTGAAACTGTCAACGCGAGGAGCGCGGCATGGCGCAGGTGGTAGTCTTGGGTGCCGGACTCGGCGGCACCATCATGGCCTACGAGCTTCGCGAGAAGCTCGGGAAGGCGCATGAGGTCGCGGTGGTCACCAGGGGCAGCCGCTATTCCTTCGTGCCCTCGAACCCCTGGGTCGCCGTCGGCTGGCGCCAGCGCGAGGCTGTGGAAGTGGATCTCGAGCCGGTGCTCAAACGCCGCGGCATCGCGCTCCATCCGCAGGGCGCGAAGCGGCTCCATCCCGCGGAGCGCAGGATCGAGCTCGAGGACGGGAGCTCGCTTGCCTACGACTATCTAGTGATCGCCACCGGGCCGGAGCTCGCCTTCGACGAGATCGAGGGCTTCGGGCCCGGGGCGCATACCACCTCGGTCTGCCAGGTCGATCACGCCGTGGCGGCGAAATCCGCCTTCGATGCGCTGGTGGCCAGGCCGGGCCCGGTGATCGTCGGCGCGGTGCAGGGCGCCTCCTGCTTCGGTCCGGCCTATGAATTCGCTTTCATCCTCGACAAGGCCTTGCGCGACGCGAAAGTTCGCGACCAGGTGCCGATGACCTTCGTCACCTCCGAGCCCTATATCGGCCATCTCGGCCTCGACGGGGTCGGCGATACCAAGGGCCTGCTGGAGAGCGCGCTGCGCCAGCGGCACATCAAGTGGATCACCAATTCCCGCGTCGACAGGGTCGAGGCCGACAAGCTCCATGTCTCGGAGATCGCCGAGGACGGCTCGGTGGCCCGGGCACAGGAGCTGCCCCATGTCTTCACCATGATGCTGCCGGCCTTCCGCGGCGTGGCGGCGGTGCGCGACATCGAGGGGCTGACCAATCCGCGCGGCTTCATCCTCGCCGACAAGCACCAGCGCAATCCGGCCTTCCCGGAGATCTTCTCGGTGGGGGTCTGCGTCGCGATCCCGCCCACGGGCAAGACGCCGGTTCCGGTGGGCGTGCCCAAGACCGGCTTCATGATCGAATCCATGGTCACCGCCACGGCGCACAACATCCACCGCCTGACCGAGGGCAAGGCGCCGGATGCGGAGGGCAGCTGGAACGCGGTCTGCCTCGCCGATTTCGGCGACGGCGGCATCGCCTTCGTCGCCCAGCCCCAGATCCCGCCGCGCAACGTCAACTGGTCGTCGCAGGGGAAATGGGTGCATACCGCCAAGGTCGGTTTCGAGAAGTACTTCCTGCACAAGATCCGCAGCGGCGTCTCGGAACCCTTCTACGAGCGGCTTGCCTTGCAGGTGCTCGGCATCGATAAACTCAAGGAAGTCAGGATCGCCCAGGACGCCGGGACGGTCTGAATCGCAACCGCGGGCAAGCCGCAGGTCGCGGCGTCCGCATCATCGCAAGGGGACAAGTCATGTCGCTCGATCGCTCGGTGCTCGCCTTCGCCGGATTCATGGTGCTTCTGTCGGTCGCCCTGACCGCCTGGGTCTCGCCGCATTTCGTCTGGCTCACGGCCTTCGTGGGCCTCAACATGCTGCAATCGGCCTTCACCGGCTTCTGCCCGGCGGCGTTTGCCTTCCGCAGGCTCGGCGTCAAGCCGGGCACCGCGTTCTGATCCTGACAATGCGCATGCTCGCGGCCATGGCCGCCCTTCTGGCCGCGGGCGCGGCGACGGGCGGCACGATCGAACTGGCGCCTACCGAGATCACCGAATGGAAGGCGGTCTACGGCCGGGTCGAGGCCCGCGACAGCGTGCCGGCGCGCGCGCGCATCGGCGGGATCGTCGAGGAGCTGACCGTAAGCGAGGGCGATGCGGTGACCGCCGGCCAGCGCATCGCCCTGGTGCGCGACGACAAGATCGCTTTCCAGGTGGCCGCGCTCGACGCGCAGATGCGCGCGCTCGAATCGCAGCTATCCACGGCCGAGACCGAGCTCGCCCGCGGCGAGGCGCTGGTGGAGCGGGGCGTGGCCACCGCCCAGCGGCTCGATCAGCTGCGCACCGCGGTCGACGTGGCCCGCAACCAGCTCGCGGCCACCAAGGCGCAGCGCGACGTGGTGGTGCAGCAGGGCGCGGAGGGCGAGGTGGTCGCCCCCGGCGACGGGCGCGTGCTGACCGTGCCGGTGACCCGCGGCGCGGTGGTGCTGGCCGGCGAGCCCATCGCGACCATCGGCGGCGGCGGCTTCTTCCTGCGCCTCGCCATCCCCGAGCGCCATGCCGATACCCTCGAGGAGGGTGCTGCGATCCGCATCACCGCGAACGGCGCGGAATCGGAAGGCGCGCTCGCCAAGATCTATCCCCAGATCGAGAACGGCCGGGTGATCGCCGATGTCTCGGTGGAAAGCCTCGAGACCGCCTTCGTCAATGCCCGCGTCCTGGTCGAGGTGCCCGTTGGCAGCCGGGCGGCGCTGATGGTGCCGCGGGCCGCGGTGGAAAAGCGCTCGGGCATCGATTTCGTCACCGTGCGCGAGGGTGAGGAGGAGGTCGCCCGCGCGGTGATGCTCGACGAGGGCGCGGGCGAGGGCGATCAGGTGGAGGTCCTGACCGGGCTCCGGCCGGGCGACGTGGTCGTCACGCCGTGACCCCGCCTTCGCCGAAACTCGGGATCGCGGGCGCGCTCACCCGCGCCTTCATCACCTCGCCGCTGACGCCGCTCTTCCTGATCGCGGCCTTCGTCTTCGGCCTGCTCGCGCTGGTCTCGCTGCCGCGCGAGGAGGAGCCGCAGATCTCGGTGCCCATGGTCGACATCCATGTGCAGGCCGCCGGGCTGAAGGCCGAGGACGCGGTCAAGCTCGTCACCGAGCCGCTCGAGACCATCGTCAAGGGAATCGACGGGGTGGAGCACGTCTATTCCCAGACCGCCGACGACGCGGTGATGGTGACGGCGCGTTTCGTGGTCGGCACCTCCTCGGATGCGGCGATCCTGCGCGTGCACGAGAAGCTGCGCGCCAACATGGACCGCATCCCGGTGGGCGTGCCGGAGCCGCTGATCGTCGGCCGCGGCATCGACGACGTGGCGATCCTGGCGCTGACCCTCTCGCCGAAGCCCGGGGCCGCCGAGCGCATCACCCCCAACGACCTGACCCGCATCGCGCGGGAGCTGCGCACCGAGGTCGCCAAGATCGAGGACGTGGGCCTGACCTATCTCGTGGGCGAGACCGGCGAGATGATCCGCATCGCGCCCGACCCCGAGCGGCTGGCGCTCTACGGCGTGACGCTCCAGCAGCTCGCGGCCAAGGTCTCGGGCGCCAATTCCGCCTTTCCGGCGGGGCGGCTGCGCGACGGCGGCGAGCAGGTGACGCTGGTCGCGGGCGAAACGTTGCGCCGGCCCGACGAGATTGCCAACCTGCTTGTCACCACCCGCGACGACCGGCCGGTCTATGTGCGCGACCTGGCGGAAGTGGGGCTCAGCACCGAGAGCGGCCAGCTGCTTGTCTCCACGGTCGCGCTGACCGACGGCGCGCCGGCGCGGGTGCCCTCGGTGACGCTGGCCATCGCCAAGCGCGCCGGCTCGAACGCGGTGGTAGTGGCCGAGGAGATCCTGCACCGGGTCGAGGGGCTGCACGGCAGCCTGATCCCCGAGGACATCGCCATCGAGGTGACGCGGGACTACGGCGAGACCGCCAATGAGAAGGCGAACGAGCTGCTCTACCATCTCGGGCTCGCGACGGTTTCGATCATCGGGCTCGTGGTGATCGCCATCGGCTGGCGCGAGGGCGTGGTGGTCGCGGTGGTGATCCCGGTCACGATCCTGCTCACGCTCTTCGCCTCCTGGCTGATGGGCTACACGCTGAACCGGGTCTCGCTCTTCGCGCTGATCTTCTCGATCGGCATCCTGGTCGACGACGCCATCGTGGTGATCGAGAACATCGCCCGGCACTGGGGCATGGGCGACGATCGGCCGCGCCGGCAGGCCGCCATCGAGGCGGTGGCCGAGGTCGGCAACCCGACCATCGTCGCCACGCTGACCGTGGTCGCGGCACTGCTGCCGATGCTCTTCGTCTCGGGCATGATGGGCCCCTACATGAGCCCGATCCCGGCCAATGCCTCGGCGGCGATGATCTTCTCCTTCTTCGTCGCCGTCACCGTCACGCCCTGGCTGATGCTGAAGGTCGCGGGCCGTGCCACCCATGCGGCCCATGACCATCACGCCGAGGGCGGCAGGCTGGGGCGGATCTATTCCGCCGTGGCGCGGCCCATCCTGCGCAGCAAGGCGCGCAGCTGGCTCTTCCTGCTGGCGGTGGGCGTGCTGACGCTGGGCTCGCTCTCGCTCTTCTACACCAAGGCCGTCACGGTGAAGCTCCTGCCCTTCGACAACAAGTCGGAGCTCGCCGTGGTCATCGACCTGCCGGAGGGAGCGGCGGTGGAGGCGACCGAGGCGGTGGCGCAGCGGGTGGCGCGCAGCGTGCTGGCGCTGCCGGAAGTGCGCTCGGTGCAGGTCCATGCCGGGACCGCGGCGCCCTTCAACTTCAACGGGCTGGTGCGGCATTCCTATCTGCGCGCGAGCCCGGAGCAGGGCGAGGTGGCGATCAACCTCCTGCCCAAGGGCGAGCGCGACCGCGCCAGCCATGCCATCGCGCTCGACATCCGCGCGCGGCTGGCGGAGATCGAGGTTCCGCCGGGCACCAGCCTGAAGGTGGTCGAGCCGCCGCCCGGGCCCCCGGTGCTGGCCACGCTGCTCGCCGAGATCTACGGCCCCGACGCCGAGACCCGCCGCGCCGTGGCGGCGCGGGTGGAGGAGGCCTTTCGCTCGGTGCCCTTCGTGGTCGACGTGGACAATTCCTACGGAGCGCCCGCCCGGCGGCTGCGCGCCACGGTCTCGACCGACGACGCGGAGTTCTTCAAGGTCGAGGAGCGGGATGTCTTCGACACCATCGCCATCCTGAACGGCGGGGAGACGGTCGGCTATTCCCACCGCGGCGGCGGCCGCCAGCCGGTGCCGATCCGAATCGAGCGCCCCGCAGGGGCGCGGGTGCTCGACGAGCGCTTCCTAACCACCCCGATCCCGGCCAACGTGCTGCCCGGCTCGAGCGGCGTGGTCGAGCTCGGCGACGTGGTCAGGGTCAGCGAGGAGCCGGCCTCCTATCCGGTCTTCCGCCACAACGGCCGGGCGGCGGAGATGGTCACCGCCGAGCTCGCCGGCGATTTCGAGGCGCCGCTCTACGGCATGCTGGCGGTCAGGGATGCGCTCGACGCCCAGGACTGGACCGACCTGCCGAAGCCGGAGATCAGCCTGCACGGCCAGCCCGAGGACGAGCGCGTGCCGGTGCTGCTCTGGGACGGCGAATGGGAGGTGACCTGGGTCACCTTCCGCGACATGGGCGCGGCCTTCGGGGTGGCGCTGCTCGGCATCTACATCCTGGTCGTCGCCCAGTTCGGCTCGTTCCGGGTGCCGCTCGTGATCCTGACGCCGATCCCGCTGACCTTCATCGGCATCCTCTCCGGCCACTGGCTCTTCGGCGCGCCCTTCTCGGCGACCTCGATGATCGGGTTCATCGCGCTCGCGGGCATCATCGTGCGCAACTCGATCCTTCTGGTGGATTTCATCCGCCACGCCGGCGGGCCGGAGCGGCCGCTGACCGAGGTGCTGGTCGAGGCCGGCGCGATCCGCTTCAAGCCGATCCTGCTGACGGCGCTGGCGGCGATGATCGGCGCCTCGGTGATCCTGACCGATCCGATCTTCCAGGGCCTCGCGATCTCGCTCCTCTTCGGCCTCGCCTCGTCGACGTTGCTGACGGTCTTGGTGATTCCGGCGATCTACCGGGTGCTCAGGACCTGAGGCCGCGCAATGGGGCCTTTGCTCCGCTCGTGCCCGCAGCCGGCGGCACCGTGTGGCTTTCTTCCCGCTGCATTTGCCGTCGACCCTTGTCCTGCCCGGGTGTCCCCAGCCTGATCCTCGCCCGATGGTGTTGCTGCACCTCTCTCGCCCTACGGCTCGCGCGTCCAGGGGCATGCTCCGCGTTCCACCGTGGGGCGCCCCCCTCTTCCTAACTCGAGGCGTGGCTCAGGAGTGCCGGCGAGGTGTGGGGCTGCTGGCGTCAGGCCAAGTCATCACGGCACCGCATGGGCGCGGCGGCATCTCCGTCTTCAGGCCGTCCCGCGGTGGAACGCGGGATCCGGGTCCGGTCAGGTGCCGACTTCGGGCGGCAGGACGATCGGGGTCCCGGCGGTCTGTTCGTGCTTCTTCTCCGACCAGTTGCAGGCCGCGAAGGCGGCGCCGGAGAGGGCGAGAAAGGCGGCCGAGGCAACGAGCAGGGCGAGGGGCTTCATCGTGCGGGGACCTCCATTGCAGCGGGAAAGAGCATAGCACGATTCCGCGCCCGGGCGACCGTCTTGTCGCTGCGGCGGCTACATCCGCCCCCAGATGTCGATGTCGTGGATCGTGAGGCCGCCCCACTGGATGAAGGCGCAGAGCGCGGCCCAGATGAGGGTCGCGACCAGGGTGACCCATTTCAGCTTCGTGCGGATCATCGGGTCGGTGGGGGCCGAGCCGGGGGTCCCGGGCACGATCGAGCCGTCCTCGGACTGGCTGCGGACGTTCAGCGGCAGGACGACGAAGAGCGTCAGGAACCATACCACCACGTAGACGACCAGGATGGAGGTGATCGTCACGCTTCCTCGAGCTCCACGAGGGTCCCGTTGAAATCCTTGGGATGCAGGAAGAGCACCGGCTTGCCGTGGGCCCCGGTCTTCGGCTCGCCGTCGCCGAGCACGCGCGCGCCCTCGGCGAGCAGGCGGTCGCGGGCGGCGCGGATGTCCTCGACCTCGAAGCAGAGGTGATGGATGCCGCCGGCGGGGTTGCGCGCGAGGAAGGCGGCGACCGGCGAGGCTTCGCCCAGGGGATGCAGGAGCTCGATGCGGGTGTTCGGCAGGTCGATGAAGATCACCGTCACGCCGTGCTCGGGCTCGGCCTGGGGCGCGCCGACCCTGGCGCCCAGCGTGTCGCGGTAGGTCGCGGCGGCCGCCTCGAGGTCGGGCACGGCGATGGCGACGTGGTTGAGCCGTCCGATCATGGGGGTCGATCCTCGCTCCGGGCAGCGCCTCTATAGGCGAGGCGCCGGCGGACGGCAATCGCGGCCGGGGCGTTCCGGGGCTAACGCATCCGGAGTTACTATGTTCTTCTTTGACTGCCCTGCAGCAAGACGAGGGCGGAGCCATCCGGGCGGGATAGTGACGCCGCCTGCCCGGATCTCGGGAGGAGGGCGCGCGCTGCCGCGTGCAATTCTCCTGTCGCCCTGCGGCGCGGGGGATTTACCGAACCGCCAGCTTTCCGGCCCGGATGGCGTTCTGCGGTGGAAATCGCGATGCGAATGTCTATACTTGCGCCGCCACTCGGCCAGGCCGCGGGGGCGGTTCAGATGTGCGACGAGGTAGACCGAATGAAGGTTGTGTTGTTCTGTGGTGGCCAGGGGACGCGCTTGCGCGACTATTCCGATCAGATTCCGAAACCGCTGGTCCCCGTGGGCGGAATGCCGATCCTGTGGCACATCATGAAGTATTATGCCTCCTTCGGGCACAAGGATTTCGTGCTCTGCCTCGGCTACATGGGCGAGACGATCAAGCGGTTCTTTCTCGAATACGACGAATGCATGTCCAACGACTTCGTCTTCGAGGACGGCGGCGCCAAGCGGCAGCTGCTCAGGACCGACATCCACGACTGGCGCATCACCTTCGTCGACACCGGCCAGTCGACCAATATCGGCGGCCGCCTGCTGAAGGTCCGCGAGCATCTGGCGGGCGAGGAGATGTTCCTGGCCAATTACGCCGACATCCTGACCGACATGGACCTCGACGCCATGGTCTCGGCCTTCCGGGCCTCGGATTCCACCGCCGGCTTCTGCTGCGTGCAGCCGCCCTATTCCTTCCACCTCGTCACCACGCGCGAGAACGGCAAGGTGGCGCGGATGATGAACGTCAAGGAAAGCGGCATGTGGATGAACGGCGGCTACATCATCCTGCGGCAGGCGATCTTCGACAATCTCTTCGAGGGCGAGGAACTGGTGATCGAGGGCTTCGACCGGCTGGTCAAGGCCAATCGGCTCTATGCCCACAAGCACGACGGCTTCTGGATGCCGATGGACACCTTCAAGGAGAAGCAGGCGCTCGACGACATGGTCGCGAAGGGCACCACCCCCTGGCAGACATGGAAGGCGCCGAAGCCCGATGCTCGATCTGCGGTGGCCTGAGCTTCGCACGATCCTCGCTCTCGGCGCGCATAGCGACGACATCGAGATCGGGGCCGGGGCGACCCTGCTGCGGCTGATGCGCGAGCATCCCGGCCTGCGCGTCGTCTGGGTCGTGCTTTCCGGCGGGGGCATCCGCGGGGAGGAGGCGCGGGCGAGCGCGGCGCGCTTCCTCGAGGGCGCCGCGGCCTCGGTGGTCGAGTTGCACGAATTCCGCGACGGGCGGTTTCCGCTGCAATGGGGCGAGATCAAGGATGTCTTCGAGGCGCTGAAGGTCCATGAGCCGGATCTGATCTTCACCCATTACGGCAAGGATCTGCATCAGGACCATCGCACCGTCTCGGAACTGACCTGGAACGCGTTCCGCGACCATGTGATCCTCGAATACGAGATCCCGAAGTGGGACGGCGGCATGGGCTCGCCCAATGCCTTCGTTCCGGCGAGCGTCGCGGATGCCGACCGCAAGATCGAGATCCTGCTGAGCGCCTTCGCCAGCCAGACCTCGAAGCACTGGTTCGACGATCTCACCTTTCGCGGACTCATGCGGCTCAGGGGCATGGAATGCTGCGCGCCTGACGCGCTCGCCGAAGCCTTCTACGCCCGCAAGCTCAGCCTGGGCGGCCCGGCGGGGCGGTGACGCCGGGCGCCGGGGCATCGCCCAAGTCGGAGCCTGTCGGGTTGGCCGTGTCGGGCTTCGGCTTGGAAGGCTCGCAACGCAGTCAAGGGTACCGCCCGTGCTCCACGAGGCGTTGGACCGGAAACGACTAAACGCATCCGCGTTCGGATTCTGCCGGCCGGATGGGGCCCGCGGGCCGTCCGGACTGCCGGTCAGGCGCCCCAGACGCGCTCCAGCAGGCTGAGCCAGTTGCCGTGCAGCAGCTTGGCGAGGAGCGGCGTGTCGTAGCCATGCGCCCGCAGCGCCGCCTCGAAGGCAGGCAGGCCGGCCACGTCGCCGATGCATTCGGGGATCGTGGCGCCGTCAAAATCGGAGCCGATCCCGACATGGTCCTCGCCCAGATGGGCGATGAGATGGTCGAGGTGCCGGAGCAGCGGGTCCCAGCCGGTCTCCACCGTCCTGCGGCCGTCGGGGCGCAGGAAGGCGGCGGCGAAATTGAGCCCGACGAGGCCCGCGCGCTCGCGGATGATCGCGAGTTGCCGGTCGGTGAGGTTGCGCGAGGCCGGGCAGATGGCATGGGCGTTGGAATGGCTGGCCACGAGGGGCGCCGTGGAGATGGCCGCCACGTCGTCGAAGCCCGCCGCATTGAGATGCGAGAGGTCGATCACGATGCGCAGGGTATCGCAGGTGCGCACCAGATCGCGGCCGAGCGCGGTGAGGCCCGGGCCTGTGTCGGGGTCACCGGGAAAGCGGAAGGGAACGCCATGGCCGAAGATCGTCGGCCGGCTCCAGACCGGTCCGAGCGAGCGCAGGCCGACAGCGTGCAGCAGGTGGAGAGCATCGAGATCGGGTCCGATCGCCTCGGCCCCTTCCATGTGCAGGACGGCGGCGATGCCCCCCGCATCGAGACAGGCGCGGATCTCCGCCGCCGACCGGCAGAGGCGCAGCGCGCCCTCCGAGACGCGCTCCATGCGCATCAGGATTCCCGCCATGGCGAGCGCCGCCGGCTGCGCTGCGTCGGTCCCGACGGGATCGGGCAGCGGGAGGTCGAAGGGCGGGTCGCGCATGAGTGCGTCGATGTCGGCGCCGGCCTCGGGGGAGGGCACCCAGATCGCGAAGAGCCCGCCGGCGAAGCCGCTGCGCCGCATCCGCGGCAGGTCCAGATGGCCGGAACCGTCGCCTTCGAGCCAGATCCGGTCGCGCTTGGCCGCGTCGGCACGCCAAAGCCGGGAGAGCAGGTCGTTGTGGCCGTCGAAGACCGGGATGGGCCCGGTCATGCCGGGCGCCGGCCCGTGGCGCGGGACGAGGCGCCACCTGGCCGGGCTTCGGGCGCTTCAGGCTGCGTGGGCTTTCGGGGAGTGGCGGACTGGGGAGGATTCGAACCCCCGACCCCTTGATTCGTAGTCAAGTACTCTATCCAACTGAGCTACCAGTCCGTCGGCGACCGGATAAACCCAAACGCCCCCGCTGTGCAAGGCTCAAAGCTCGCGCAAGTGTCGCGTGATGCCTTTGCGGGGCCGGGCCGGGCGGCCGAGGTGCCGGCGCCCGTTTCCTTGGCGGTCCCGGACCTGGCTGGTGTCGCACATCGTCTGCGAATCCGGGTCGTCGCGTGGTGTTGCCGGCCGTGTTGGAGCGGGCTTGGCCGGCGCGTGCCTGCGCCCCGGGGTGACAAGCGCGCCGCGATGGGCATTATCGGCCGTCGTGGCACCGGGAAGCTCGCGCGGGAGGAACGCAGATGCAGGAGATCGGGCTGGTCGGCCTGGGGACGATGGGGGCGGCGCTGGCGCTCAACATCGCCGAGAAGGGCTTTCGCGTGGCGGTGCAGAACCGCACCACCTCGGTGATCGGCGAGTTCGTGGCCGGCGCGGGGCCGCTGGCGGAGCGGATCACGCCCTGCCCGACGCTCGGCGATCTCGCGGCGGCGCTCTCGCCGCCCCGGGCGGTGATCCTGATGGTGCCGGCGGGCGAGCCGGTCGATGCGATGATCGCGGCGCTGCGCGCGGTGCTGGGGCCCGAAGACCTGATCATCGACGCGGGCAACGCCAATTTCCGCGATACGCGCCGGCGGGCCGCGGAAGCCGAGGCGGCGGGGCTGCCCTTCCTCGGGATCGGCGTCTCCGGCGGCGAGGAGGGGGCGCGGCACGGGCCCTCGATCATGGGCGGCGGCGCCAAGGCCGGCTGGGACCGGGTGGCGCCGGTGCTCGAGGCGATCTCGGCGAAGTTCGAGGGCACGCCCTGCGCCACCTGGATGGGACCTGACGGCGCGGGGCATTTCGTCAAGACCGTGCACAACGGCATCGAATACGCTGACATGGAGATGATCGCCGAGGTCTACGGCCTCATGCGCGACGGCTTGGGCATGGCGGCGGGCGAGATCGGCGCGGTCTTCGCGCGCTGGAACGAGGGGCCGCTTTCCTCCTATCTCGTGGAGATCGCGGCGACGGTCGCGGAAACCGTGGATGCGGCGACGGGCCGGCCGCTGCTCGACGTGATCCTCGACCGCGCCGGGCAGAAGGGCACCGGGCGCTGGACGGCGATCGAGGCGCAGCATCTCGCCGCGCCGGTGACGGCCATCGAGGCGGCGGTGGCGGCGCGCAACCTCTCGGCGCGGCTCGAGGAACGCAGGGCGGGGGAGGCCATCTTCGGGGCGGCGCCGGAGCGCATCGCCGGCGATGCCGGGCTCATCCCCGCGCTCGAGCAGGCGCTTCTCGCGGGCAAGATCGCGAGCTATGCCCAGGGCTTCGGGCTGCTCGTCGCGGCCTCGGGGGAATACGGCTGGGCGGTGCCGCTGCCGGAGGTGGCGAAGGTCTGGCGCGCGGGCTGCATCATCCGCTCGGCGATGCTCGACGACATGGCCCGCGCGCTGTCCGAGCATCCGGGCACGAACCTGATGTTCGCGCCGAGCTTCGCGGAGCGGATGAAGGCGAGCCACGGCGCGCTGCGCCGAGTGGTCTCGGTGGCGGCGCTCTCGGGCAATCCCGCGCCGGCGCTCGGGGCGGCGCTGGCCTATTTCGATGCGATGCGCACCGGCCGCGGCACCGCCAACATGATCCAGGGCCAGCGGGATTTCTTCGGGCTCCATTCCTTCGAGCGCGTAGACGAGAGCGGCAGCCACCACGGCCCCTGGGCAAGAGGTTGAAGCCGTCCTCCGGAAATGTGTCGCGCATCCGGCCACGCGGCATGCGGTGCATTCCGATTTCCGGCCGCGCTTACAGCAGGGCCCCGAGCGCGACGAGGGCTGCGCCGACCATTGCGCCGCCGAGGCCGTAGACCCAGCCCGGCGGGCGGCGGCGGTCGGGCGGCGGCGGCGGCGCGCTCGCCCGGATCAGCGCCGCCTCCGCCATGGCCGGCAGGCGGGGGCCGAAGCGCGACAGCACCCGGACCGTGGCGGCGAGGTCGCGGGCGACCGCCGCCGGGCCGAGGTTACGCGCGATATAGTCGGTGACGACCGGGCGCGAGGTCTCCCACATGTTCATGGAAGGATCGAGGCTGCGAGCGACGCCTTCGACGACTACCATGGTCCGCTGGAGCAGGATGAGCTCGGTGCGGGTCTGCATGCCGAAGCGCTCGGTCACCTCGAAGAGATGCGCCAGCAGGCGGGCCATGGAGATGCGGGTGGCGTCCTGGCCGAAGATCGGCTCGCCCACCGAGCGCAGCGCCTGGGCGAAGGCCTCCATGTTGCGGTCGGGCGGCACGTAGCCGGCCTCGAAATGCACTTCGGCGACGCGGGCGAAGTCCTTGCGGAGAAAGCCGATGAGAATCTCGGCATAGACCCTGCGGGTATAGGCGTCGATGCGCCCCATGATGCCGAAGTCGAGCGCGACGATCGCGCCGTCGGGACCGAGCTTGAGATTGCCCTGGTGCATGTCCGCGTGGAAATAGCCGTCGCGCAGCGCGTGGCGCAGGAAGGACTGGATGATGCGCTCGGCGAGGCGCACGAGGTCGGTCCCCGAAGCCTTGAGCGCCGCCACGTCGCCCATGTTGATGCCGGCGGCCCATTCGAGCGTCATGACC
Organism: Rhodovulum sp.; assembly: GCA_020637615.1. Taxonomy (GTDB): domain Bacteria; phylum Pseudomonadota; class Alphaproteobacteria; order Rhodobacterales; family Rhodobacteraceae; genus Amaricoccus. The sequence goes on along the minus strand of JACKKC010000028.1, from coordinate 17,504 downwards.
CGGCGGCCGGTCGCGGGCCAGACCACCGCCGGCACGCGGAAATCCGAATCCCGCTCGGTATTGGCGCGGAACTCGGCGGCGGCGGCGGCCTCCATGCGCAGGTCGAGCTCGCCCAGCACGACGCCCTCGAAATGCTCGATGACCGCGCGCGGGCGCAGCCGGCGGGTGAAGGGCGCCAGCGTCTCGATCATGCGCGCGGCGAAATAGAAGGCGTCGACGTCGCGCAGGAAAGCGCGCTCGATTCCGGGCCGCAGCACCTTGACCGCCACGTCCTGGCCGGTGGTGCGCATGGTGGCGCGGTGGACCTGTGCCAGCGAGGCGGCGGCGATCGGCTCGGAGAAATCGGAGAAGAGGGTGTCGACCGGCTGGCCGAGCTCGCGGGCGATGGCGGCGCGGGCCTCGTTGAGCGGAAAAGGCGGCAGCTTGTCCTGGAGCACGGTCAGCTGGCTCGCGAGATCGTGGCCGACCACATCGGGCCGGGTCGAGAGCAGCTGGCCGAACTTGATATAGGCGGGCCCCAGCGCGGTCAGGGCGCGGAGAATCGGCGGCTGGGCCGGGTCGCCCTGATAGCCGAGCCACTGGAAGGGCCAGCCGAGGACGCGCGCGGCGACGCGCAACGCCGGCGGCGCCTCCATCGCCTCGAGCACCAGCCGCATGGCGCCGGTGCGCTCGAAGGTCGCCCCGGTGCGGATCAGCCGCCAGAGATTGTGCGGGCCGCGCAAGTCAGAGCTTCCAGCCGGAGTGCAGCGCGGCGACGCCCATGGAGAGATTGCGCCAGGCGACGTTCCCGAAGCCCGCGCTGCGGATCATCTCCGCGAAGGGCTCCTGGGCGGGAAAGCGGCGGATCGATTCGACGAGATACTGGTAGCTTGCGCGGTCCCCGGCGATGGTCTGGCCGAGGGCGGGGATCACGTTGAAGGAATAGCGGTCGTACAGCCAGCGCAGGCCCTCGACCGGCACGCGGCTGAACTCGAGCGCGAGGAAGCGCCCGCCGGGGCGCAGCACCCGGAAGGCCTCGGCGAGCGCGTCCTCGATCCGCGTCACGTTGCGGATGCCGAAGGAGATCGTATAGGCATCGAAGCGCGAATCGGGGAAGGGCAGCTGCATCGCGTCGCCCGCGATCCAGTCGATGCGTCCGGCGCGGCCGGCCTTCTCTGCACGGGCCCGGCCCTCTGCCAGCATGCTCTCGGTCATGTCGAGGACCGTGACATGGCCGCGATCCTTCACCCGGTCGAGGAAGCGGAAGGCGATGTCGCCGGTGCCGCCGGCCACGTCCAGCAGTTCCATGCCCGGCCGGGGCGCGAGCCAGTCCAGCGCCGCCTGCTTCCAGAGGCGGTGGATGCCGAGGCTCATGGCGTCGTTCATCACGTCGTAGCGCGTGGCCACCGAGGTGAAGACACCGTGCACGCGGCCGGCCTTGTCGGCCTCGGGGATGGTCTCGAAGCCGAAATGGGTGGTCGGCGCCTCGGGGTCCGTCATGGGGGAGCGGTCTTTCTGTCGGTCGAGCCAATGCTTATAAGGCGGGACCGGCGGGTTACAACCGTCACGCCGGCCGGAGGGGACTTGCCGGAACTGCCCGAGGTCGAAACCGTGCGGCGCGGACTGGCGCCGGTGCTGGAGGGACGCCGCATCCTGCAGGCGGATGTCCGGCGGCCGGATCTGCGCTGGCCGTTTCCGCCGCGCATGGCCGAGCGGCTGGCGGGCGCGCGGGTCGAGCGGCTCGGGCGGCGGTCGAAATACCTGCTGGCCGATCTCGATTCGCGCGAGACTCTGATCGTGCATCTCGGCATGTCCGGCCGGTGGCTGGTGTCGGGCGTGCGGGTCGGCGTCTTCCACCACGCGCTCGCCGCGCCGGAGAAGCACGACCACGTGATCCTCGACATCGAGGGCGGCGGGCGGCTGACCTTCAACGACGCGCGGCGGTTCGGGGCGATGGATCTCTGGCCGACGGAGGATCTCGAGGCGCACCGGCTGCTGGCTTCGCTGGGTCCGGAGCCGCTGGGGAACGCCTTCGACGGGCGGTATCTCGCCGAACGGCTGGCGGGGCGGAAGACCCCGGTCAAGGCGGTGCTGCTCGACCAGCGGGTCGTGGCGGGGCTCGGGAACATCTATGTCTGCGAGGCGCTGTGGCGGGCCGGGATCTCGCCGCTGGCGCCGGCGCGCGATGTCGATGCGGCGGCGGCCGAGCGGCTGGCCGGGGCGATCCGCCTGGTGCTCGAAGCGGCGATCGCGGCGGGCGGCTCGTCCCTGCGCGACTATCGCCAGGCGGACGGCGAGCTGGGATATTTCCAGCATTCCTTCGCGGTCTATGGCCGGGAGAGCGCGGCCTGCACCCGGCCGGGCTGCGGCGGCGTGGTCGCGCGGGCGGTCCAGGCGGGACGCTCGAGCTACTTCTGCCCGCGCTGCCAGCGGCGGGCTTGATCGCGGGCGCCGCCTGCGATTACCGTCCCGGCGAACCATCCTGCGAGGAGAGCGACCGTGGCCTATGAAACGCTGGTCGTCGAGACCGGGGACCATATCGGCGAGATCCGCCTCGACCGGCCCGATGCGATGAACGCACTCAATGCCGAGCTTCTGCGCGAGCTTGCCGCTGCCATCGGCGAGCTGGACGCCTCGCACCGGGTCCGGGCCATCATCGTCACCGGATCCGACAAGGCCTTCGCGGCCGGCGCGGACATCAAGGAGATGGCCGACAAGTCCTTCGTGGACATGACGCTCGACGATTATTTCACCGGGCCGACGGAAGCCATCATGGCCTGCCGCAAGCCGATCATCGCCGCGGTGGCGGGCTATTGCCTCGGCGGCGGATGCGAGCTGGCGATGCTCTGCGATTTCATCATCGCCGCCGACACGGCGAAGTTCGGCCAGCCGGAGGTCAACCTGGGCGTGATCCCCGGCCTTGGCGGCACCCAGCGGCTGGTGCGCTCGATCGGCAAGTCGAAGGCGATGGAGATGTGCCTGACCGGGCGCTTCATGGACGCCGGGGAGGCCGAGAGTGCGGGGCTGGTCAGCCGGGTGGTGCCGGCCAAGGATCTGATGCAGGAAGCCCGCGCCACCGCCGCGAAGATCGCGGAGAAATCGCCGCTGGCGGTGCGCGCGGCCAAGGAGAGCGTGAACCGCAGCTTCGAGACCACGCTGCGCGAGGGGCTGCTGTTCGAGCGCCGGCTCTTTGACGCGCTCTTCGCCACCGAGGACCAGGCCGAGGGCATGGCGGCCTTCCTGGAGAAGCGCTCCCCGCAGTTCCGCGGGAAATAGCGCGGCGCGGCGGCGGAATGGTCTGTTGACTCGCCGCCTCGCTCCGCGTAGAGGGGCGCTTCGAAATTCCCGTGACCGAAGAGACGGACCCGCGACATGGCAAATTCGCCGTCATCCAAGAAACGCGCGCGCCAGACCGAGCGCCGCACCGAAGTGAACAAGGCGCGCCGCTCCCGCATGCGGACCTTCGTGCGCAAGGTCGAGGAAGCGCTTTCCTCGGGCGATCAGGCTGCCGCCGCCGAGGCGCTGCGCCTGGCCCAGCCCGAGATCATGCGCTCGGTGAGCAAGGGCATCCTGCACAAGCGGACCGCCAGCCGGAAGGTCTCCAGGCTCGCGGGGCGGGTGAAGGCCTTGGGCGCCTGAAGACAGGCGGCCAGGGCCTCGCGCATAGGGCGCGCCCTTCGGGGCGCGTTTTTTTTCGGATGCTTTCCCGGATGTTCCGCCTTCGGTCTAGTTGTCGCATGCGGGTCACTTGGCTATCCTTGCGGCCACGGATCGAATCCCGTTCGACCGCGACCCCTAGTAGAACTAAGTCGTTTTCCGAGTACCCTGAGTATTTTTTGCCACAGGGCCGTCGCATCTGAACATGATTGCTGGATGAACTTTGCGACGGGCCTTCGGGTCGAAGAAGATCGGACGAGCGTTTAGATTCCACGAATCGATCGAATCCGCACCGGACCGGCTTTCGGTTAAGCGGATCAGAATATGATGGGGAGAGACGACGATGCGGCGGGCGGCGCGGGTTTCGGATTCGATGTGCCGGGTCTTCGGGAGCCGGCCCTCGCTGTACGGGGCCGCGACCGGATCCGGCGCCCGCGCGGTCACGTTCGTGCCGCCTCGCTCAGCACCAGGGGAGGCGAGATGATCCGGCCGGCCGCGATGCGAGATCTGGAGTCTCCTGCCGATACCTGGGACCGGCTCCGGGGCGTCATGCAGGGCCAGATCGGCAAGGATTCCTACAAGAACTGGATCGATCCGCTGGTCTTTCTCGGCTCGGAGAACGGGGTTGCGCAATTTGCGGCGCCGACCAGCTTCGTCGGGACCTGGGTGTCGCGCAACTACGGCGAGGCGATCCGACAATTGCTGGTCAAGGACGGGATCCCGGCGAGCCGTCTCTCGTTCTCCGTGCAGGCCCCGGAAGCGCCGGCCGTCGCCGCCGAGGTCCCGCCGGTCGCGGCCGCGGCGGGCGAGGAGGCGCCGCAGGCCGCGGAGAGCGATCTGCCGACCTCGCCGCTCGACACGCGCTTCACCTTCGAGAACTTCGTGGTGGGCAAGCCGAACGAACTCGCCCATGCCGCCGCGCGCCGCGTGGCCGAGGGCGGCCAGGTGACCTTCAACCCGCTCTTCCTCTACGGCGGGGTGGGGCTCGGCAAGACGCATCTGATGCATGCCATCGCCCATGAGGTGCGGCGGACGCGCTGCGATGCCCGGGTGCTCTATCTCTCCGCCGAGCAGTTCATGTACCGCTTCGTGGTGGCGCTGCGGCAGAAGGACATGCAGGGCTTCAAGGAAATCTTCCGCTCGGTCGACATGCTGATGGTCGACGACGTGCAGTTCATCTCCGGCAAGGAATCGACCCAGTCCGAGTTCTTCCACACATTCAACGCGCTGATCGACCAGCAGAAGCAGATCGTGATCTCCGCCGATCGGGCGCCGGGCGAGATCGAGGGGCTCGAGGAACGCATCAAGTCGCGGCTGCAATGGGGCCTTGTGGTCGACCTGCACCCGACTGACTACGAGTTGCGGCTGGGCATCCTGCAGTCCAAGGCCGAGGCGCAGATGCTGCAGAATCCCGGCGTGACCGTGGGGCCGGGCGTGCTGGAGTTCCTCGCGCACCGCATCTCGTCGAACGTCCGGGTGCTGGAGGGCGCGCTGACGCGGCTCTTCGCCTTCGCGAGTCTCGTGGGGCGCGAGATCAATCTCGACATGGCGCAGGAATGCCTCGCCGACATCCTGCGCGCCTCCGAGCGCAAGGTCACCATCGACGAGATCATCCGCAAGGTCGCCGACCACTATACCCTGCGCATCTCCGACCTGATGTCGGCGCGGCGTGCCCGGGCGGTCGCCCGGCCCCGCCAGGTGGCGATGTATCTCGCCAAGACCCTGACCACGCGCAGCCTGCCCGACATCGGGCGCCGCTTCGGCGGGCGGGACCATACCACGGTCATTCACGCGATCCGCAAGATCGAGGAGCTCAAGGTGAGCGACGCCCAGATCGCGGAGGACGTGGAACTGCTGCGGCGGATGCTGGAGGCCTGAAACCGGCTCCGCTCCGCCGGCGCGGTGAGTTCGAAGGGGCTTCCGTGGAGACTGATGCTGACAATGCGGTCCCGTTCGCCACAGGTCCGGGCGCTCCGCACCCGCCCGGGCCGGGCGCTGCCCTCGTCTTGTGGCGGGGCGTTCGAAGTGGAAACAATCGGCTTCGAAGGCGATCGCCCGAAGGGGATTCCCGCGGCGCTTGCCCTTTCCCGGTAATCCGGTAACGTGCCGTTCCGCGCAACCGCAACGGGACCGTGCGCCCGGATCTCTAAACGGTGGATGTCATGAAACTCAGCATGGAGCGTAGCGCCCTTCTCCGGGCCATGAGCCGGGCGCAGTCGGTCGTTGAGCGGCGCAACACCATCCCGATCCTCGGCAACGTGCTGATCGAGGCCGAGGGCGAGCAGGTGAGCTTCCGCGCCACCGATCTCGACATCGAGGTCGTCGACCGGGCGCGGGCCATGGTCGGCCAGGCCGGCGCGACCACCGTCTCGGCGCATACGCTCCACGAGATCGTGCGCAAGCTTCCCGACGGCGCCATGGTCGAGCTGAGCGACGACGGCATCTCCGGCCGGCTCGAAGTGCGGGCGGGGCGGTCGCATTTCAGCCTCGCGACCCTGCCGCGCGAGGATTTCCCGATCATGGCCTCGAGCGAATATTCCAGCAATTTCGCCTGCCCCTCGCCGGTGCTGCGGCGGCTGTTCGATAAGGCGAAATTCGCAATCTCGACCGAGGAGACGCGCTACTACCTCAATGGCGTCTACCTGCATGCGGCGACGGGGGTCGATGGTCCGGTGCTGCGCTGCGTGGCGACCGACGGGCACCGGCTGGCGCGTATCGACGCGGCGCTGCCCGAGGGGGCCGAAGGATTGCCCGGGGTGATCGTGCCGCGCAAGACAGTGGGCGAGCTGCGCAAACTGCTCGACGACGACGAGATGGCCATCGCGGTCTCGGTGAGCGAGACCAAGGTGCGCTTCGCCACGCCGGAGGTCACCCTGACCTCGAAGGTCATCGACGGCACCTTCCCCGATTACGCGCGGGTGATCCCCACCGGCAATTCCCGGCGGCTCGAGGTCGATGCGGCGGAATTCGCCCAGGCCGTCGACCGCGTGGCGACAGTGTCCTCGGAGCGGTCGCGGGCGGTGAAGATGGCGATCGAGGAGGACCGGCTGGTGCTCAGCGTCAACGCGCCCGACACCGGCGCCGCGGACGAGGAGCTGGCGGTGGCCTATGCCGACGAGCGGCTGGAGATCGGCTTCAATGCCAAGTACCTCCTGGAGATCGCCGGACAGGTGGACCGCGAGAACGCGGTCTTCATGTTCAATTCCGCCGGCGATCCGACGCTGATGCGCGAGGGCAACGACGAATCCGCCGTCTATGTCGTGATGCCCATGCGGGTCTGAACCGGGATGGCGGCCGGCCTGGCCGTCACCCGGCTGCGATTGTCGCATTTCCGTTCGCATCGGGGCGCGGATCTCGCGTTCGACGGGCGCCCGGTGGCGGTCTTCGGGCCGAACGGTGCGGGCAAGACCAATCTGATCGAGGCGATCTCGCTCTTGTCGCCCGGGCGGGGGCTGCGCATGGCGGCGCCGGAGGATCTCGCCCGCAGGCCGGAGCGGCTGGGCTGGAAGGTGGTCGCCGGGGTTCTCGCCCCCGATGGCCTGCACGAGGTCGAGACCTGGTCGGAGGGGGAGCGGCGGCAGGTCGCCGTCGATGGCAAGCAGGCGCCGCAGGCGGCGCTGGCGCGCCTCCTGCGGCTCTTGTGGCTGACGCCCTCGATGGACCGGCTGTGGATGGAATCGGCGGGCGGGCGCCGCCGGTTCCTCGACCGCGTGACGCTGAGCCTCTGCCCGGAGCATGGGACCGCGGTGCTCGGCTACGAGCGCGCCCTGCGCGAGCGCAACCGCCTGCTGCGCGACCGGATCCAGGACCGCGGCTGGTTCGATGCGCTCGAGGCGCAGTTGGCGGAATTCGGGGCGCAGCTCGATGCCAACCGGCGGATAGCGCTCGGGAAGCTTGCGGCGACGCCGCCCTCCCGCGCCTTCCCGCGGGCCGAGCTCGGACTGGCCGCCGAGGGCGCGCGGGATGCCGAAGGGCTGCGGGCGGAGCTGCAGGCGGGGCGCGGCCGAGATCAGGCCGCCGGGCGAAGCCTCGCCGGGCCCCATCGCGACGATCTGGAGGCGATCTATGCGGCGAAGGGCATGGCGGCGAGGCTTTGCTCGACGGGTGAGCAGAAGGCGCTCCTGATCAGCCTGGTGCTCGCCAATGCGCGCGCGGTAGCAGATGATTTCGGCGCGCCGCCGATCCTGCTGCTCGACGAGGTTGCCGCGCATCTTGACGCGGACCGCCGGGCGGCGCTCTTCGACGAAATCGCGGCGCTCGGGGCGCAGAGCTGGATGACCGGCACCGGGCCCGAGCCCTTCGCGGCGCTCGGCGCGCGGGCCCAGCGGCTGCATGTCGCCGATACCGGCGGCGAATCGCGGCTGACCATGGAGGGAGAATGATGTTTCCGAAGAGCATTTCGCTGATCACGCTCGGCGTGGGGGATCTCGAACGCTCGCGGCGGTTCTATGCCGCCCTGGGCTGGGAGGCCGCATCGGCGCCGGAGGGCGTGGTCTTCATCCAGCTCGCCGGGCAGGTGCTGGGGCTCTTTCCGCTCGGGGAGCTGGCCAAGGATCAGGGGCGGCCGGGGGCCGAGCTGGGGTTCGGCGCGATGACGCTCGCGCGCAATTTCGCCAGCGTCGCGGAGGTGGACGCGGCCTTCGAGCTGGCGCTCGGGGCCGGGGCATCGGTGGTCAAGCGGCCCGAGAAGGTCTTCTGGGGCGGCTATTCGGGCTATTTCGCCGACCCCGACGGCCATGTCTGGGAGGTGGCGATGAATCCCTTCTGGCCGCTCAGTCCCGAGGGCACGCTGACCCTGCCAGAGGGGCCGGCGGGGTGACCGGCGCATGACCCTGACCCTGCCGCTGCTCCTGCCCTATGCCGGGGCGCTGGCGCTGCTCGTGGCGACACCCGGCCCGGTGGTCGCGGCGCTGATCGCCCGGGCGGCGACCGGGGGGGTGGCCGCGAGCGTGCCGCTCGCCGCGGGCGTGGCCGTCGGCGACGTGCTCTGGCCGCTGGCTGCGATGCTCGGCATCGGCGTGGTCGCCGGCGTCTGGGCCGATGCGCTGGTGCTGCTGCGCTATCTGGGCGCGGTGATCCTAGTCTGGATGGGCGTGCAGCTGGTCCGCAAGGCCGAGGCGGCGGCGCGCCGGGCGACGGGCGGCGGCCTGGCGCGGGAGAGCGGCTGGGCCGGGTTCACCGCCGGGCTCCTGGTGATCGCGGGCAATCCCAAGGCGATTCTCTTCTACCTCGGGGTGCTGCCCGGCTTCTTCGACATGACGAGCCTGACCGCCGCGGACGTGGTGGTGATCTGCCTCGTCTCGGCGCTGGTGCCCTTCCTCGGGAATCTCGCCTGGGCGGCGGTCTTCGCCCGGGCGCGCATCCTGCTGGCCGATCCGGTGGCGATGCGGCGGGTCCATGTCGCCGCCGGGCTGGCGCTTGTCGGGGTGGGTGTGGCGATCGCCTTGGGGTGAGCGCGCGGCGGCGGGGCATATCTGGATGGACTGGCGACCCCGGTAGGATTCGAACCTACGACCTACCGCTTAGGAGGCGGTCGCTCTATCCCCTGAGCTACGAGGTCTCCGGGCGTTTCTAGGTCTGCGCCCTCTTCCGGTCAATGCGCCGGTAGCGGCCGGCCCGCCGGGGTTCCGAATTGATCGCGGGGGAAAAAGCTGCGATGACCCGGCGGAGGATGCAGGGGGAAGGGCCGCAGATGCTGGATACCACCATCGTGCCGGTACGCACCGCCTCGCCTTCCGGCATGGTCTGAGCGCGCGGCGTGGCCGGAGGGACGCAGACGGGCGTTGCGCTGGTCGGGCTCGGCATGGTGAGCGGCGCCTATGCCGCGGCGCTGGGCGATCTGACCGAGCGGCTGGCGCTGCGCGGCATCCACGCCCGCTCGCCGGAAAGCCGGGCGCGGTTTCGCGCGAAGCACGGCGCCGCCCTGCCGGAGAGCTGCCGCGACTATGCATCGGTCGACGAGATCGCGGCGGATCCTTTGGTGGAATTCGTGATGCTCGCCACGCCGCCCAACGGGCGCGAGGAAATCGTGCGGCGGCTCGCGGCGGCGGGCAAGCATATCCTGATGGAGAAGCCGGTCGAGCGGACGCTGGAGGCGGCGGAGCGGCTCTGCGGCATCTGCGAGACGGCGGGCGTCACGCTCGGGATCGTCTTCCAGCACCGGATGCGGCCGGCGGCGCAGGAGCTGGCGCGGATCGTCGCGGGAGGCCGGCTCGGCACGCTCCGCACCGTCGAGGTGGCGGTGCCCTGGTGGCGCCCGCAATCCTATTACGACGAACCCGGGCGCGGCACCTATGCGCGCGACGGCGGCGGCGTCATGATCAGCCAGGCGATCCATACGTTCGACCTAGTGCTGAGCCTGACCGGGCCGGTCGCCGAGGTCACGGCGCTGACCGGGACGAGCGGCTTTCACCGGATGGAATCGGAGGATTTCGTGGCTTCGGGCTGGCGCTTCGAGAGCGACGCGCTGGGGACGTTCTTCGCCACGACCGCGAGCTTTCCGGGGCATGCGGACACGATCCGGCTCAATTGCGCGATGGGCTCGGCGCTTCTGCAGGGCAACCGGCTCACGATCGACTGGCAAGACGGGCGCCGCGAGGAATTCGGCGCGGAGGCCGCGACCGGGGGCGGGGCCGATCCGATGGCCTTCACCCATGATTGGCATCGCGCGGTGATCGCGGATTTCGCCGATGCGCTCGAGGAGGGTCGGCCGCCGCTGGTGCCGGGGCGCGAGGCGCTCAGGGTCCATGCGCTGATCGCGGCGCTCGAACGCTCGGGGCGCGAGGGCCGCCGCGTGGCTTTGGCCTGAGGGAAGGAGGCTGGAATGACGGGACCTGGCATCGCGGTGGTCGGGATCGACCACGACCATATCTTCGGCATGCTCGGTAACATGCTGAAGCTCGGCGCGGATTGCCGCGGATGGTGGACCGAGGGCCATCCGACCACCGAGGCGCAGTTCCTCGAGACCTTCGGCGCGTTCGACCGCGTGGCGGATCGCCGGGTGCTGCTCGACGACGGCGCGGTCGACCTGGTGCTGATCGCCGCGGTGCCCGCGGACCGTGCGGCGCTCGCCATCGAGGCGATGGAGGCTGGCAAGGACGTCATGGTCGACAAGCCCGGCTGCACCACGCTGGAACAGCTCGCGGCCCTGCGCGCCTGCGTGGCGCGGACCGGGCGGATCTGGAGCGTCAATTTCTCGGAGCGCTTCGAGGTGCCGGCGGTGACGCGGGCGGACGAGCTGGTCCGGGCCGGCGCGATCGGCAGGGTGATTCAGACGGTGGGGATGGGGCCGCACCGTCAGCGGCTCCACACGCGGCCGGAATGGTATTTCGAGAAGGCGCGCTTCGGCGGCATTCTCTGCGACATCGGCTCGCATCAGGTCGACCAGTTCCTGCATTTCACCGGCTCGACGGAGGTCGAGATCGCCCATGCGCTGGCGGAGAACTCGACCCGGCCGGAATATCCCGGCTTCGAGGATTTCGGCGAGATCGTGCTGAACGGCGATGCCGGCCACGGCTATATCCGGGTCGACTGGTTCACGCCCGATGCCCTGCCGGTCTGGGGCGACGGGCGGCTCTTCATCCTCGGCGACGAGGGATCGATCGAGCTGCGGAAATATGTCGATCTCGCGCGGAGCGAGACGGGCAACCACCTGCTGCTGAGCAACCGGACCCGGGTCGAGCACATCGATTGCCGGGACGCGGGCCTGCCGTACTTTCCCCGGCTTGCCGCCGATATACGCGACCGGACCGAGACCGCGGCGGCGCAGGAGCATACCTTCCGGACGATGGAGATCGCGATCCGGGCCCAGATGAAGGCCGATGCCCGGCTGCGGCCGGGCGGCTGAACGACCGGTCAGGCCTCGGCGGTCTCGCGGAAACGGGCGGTCTCCAGCGCCGCGGCCATGAGCGCGCGGGTATAGGCCTCCGCCGGTCGGTCGAAGACGGCTTCGGTCTGCCCCTGTTCCACGATCTGCCCCTCCTTCATCACGATGATGTAGTCGGCGAGCGCGCGCACCACCACGAGGTCGTGGCTGATGAAGAGGTAGCTCAGCCCGTATTGCTGCTGCAGGTCGCGCAGCAGTTCGACGATCTGCTTCTGCACGGAGCGGTCCAGCGCCGAGGTGGGCTCGTCGAGCACGATCACCTTGGGCTTGAGGATCATGGTGCGGGCGATGGCGATGCGCTGGCGCTGGCCGCCGGAGAATTCGTGCGGGTAGCGGTTGCGCATGGCCGGGTCGAGCCCGACCTCCGCCAGCGCCGCGCCGGCGCGCCGGTCGCGCTCGGCTGTGGAGAGCGAGGGATCGTGGATCAGGAGCCCCTCGGTGATGATGCGACCGACCGTCATGCGCGGCGAGAGCGAGCCGAAGGGATCCTGGAAGACGAGCTGCAACTCGCGGCGGAGCGGGCGCATCTCGGCGGCATCCCTGGGCAGCTCGCGGCCGATGTATCCGACATGGCCCTCGGAGGGCAGCAGGCGCAGCAGGGCGCGGCCGAGCGTGGACTTGCCCGAGCCGGATTCGCCGACGATGCCGATCGTCTGGCCGGAATGCAGCGCAAGGTTGACGCCGCGCACCGCCCGCACCTCGAGCGGCTCGGAGAAGAGCCCGCCGCCGGAGCGGAAGGTGACCGAGACGTCCCGGCCCTCGATCAGCACGGGCGCGGTCGCCGGCGGGGCTTCCTTGGTGCCCTCGGGCTCGGCGGCGAGCAGCATTCTGGTATAGGGATGCTGCGGATCGCGGAACAGCGCCTCGGTCGCGCCGGTCTCGACCACGCGGCCCGACTGCATCACGTAGACGCGGTCGGCGAGGCGCCGGACGATGCCGAGGTCGTGGGTGATGAAGACGATCGCCATGCCGAGCCGGCTCTGGAGCGAGGCGAGCAATTCGAGGATCTGCGCCTGGATCGTGACGTCGAGCGCGGTGGTGGGCTCGTCGGCGATCAGGATGTCGGGATCGCAGGCGAGCGCCATGGCGATCATAACCCGCTGGCGCTGTCCGCCCGAAAGCTCGTGGGGATAGCTGTCGATGCGGCGCTCGGGCTCGGGGATGCCGACGAGATGCAGCAGCTCCAGGATCCGCGGTCGCGCCTCGGCCTTCGACATGCCGCGGTGGTAGCGCAGCGGTTCGGCGAGCTGGTCGCCGATGCGGTAGAGCGGGTCGAGCGAGGTCATCGGCTCCTGGAAGATCATGGTGATCTTGTTGCCGCGGACCTTGTTGAGATCGCGGTCGCTCAGGCCGAGGACCTCGCGGCCGCGGTACTTCGCCGAGCCGCTGGCCTGGCCGTTCGCGGCCAGGAGGCCCATGATCGCCATGGTGGTCTGGCTCTTGCCGGAGCCGCTTTCCCCGACGATCGCGACGGTCTCGCCCTGGGCGACGTCGAGGTCGAGGCCCTTCACCGCGGCGACCATGCCGTCGTTGGTTTCGAATTCGACCTTGAGATCGCGGACGGAGAGGACGTGCTCGCTCATCACCGGTCCTTCGGATCGAGGGAATCGCGCAGCCCGTCGCCGAGGAAGTTGAGCGCGAAGAGGATGAGCGTCAGCGTGATCGCCGGCCAGATCAGGAGCCAGAGCGCGCCGCGCATATTCGAGGCGCCCTCCGAGATCAGAAGCCCCAGCGAAGTGAGCGGCTCCTGCACGCCGAGCCCGAGGAAGGAGAGCAGGCTTTCGAGCAGGATCGCCTTCGGGACCAGCAGGGTCACGAAGACCACCACCGGCCCGAGCGTATTGGGAATGATGTGGCGTGCGAGGATGCCGGCCTTGGTGGCGCCGAGCGCCTCGGCGGCCTGGACGAATTCCTGGCGCTTCAGCGAAAGCGTCTGGCCGCGCACGATCCGGGCCATGTCGAGCCATTCGGTGGCGCCGATGGCGATGAAGATGATGACGATGGAGCGCCCGAAGAACACCACCATCAGGATCACGAAGAAGATGAAGGGCAGCGAATAGAGGATGTCGACGATGCGCATCATCACGTTGTCGACCCGTCCGCCGAGATAGCCCGAGACGGCGCCGTAGGTGACGCCGACCAGGAGCGCCATGATCGAAGCGAGGATGCCGATGGCGAGCGAGATGCGCACGCCGATCATGATGCGCGCGGCGAGATCCCGGCCCACGGCGTCTGTGCCGAAATAGAAATGCAGCCGCTCGACCTTGGCCGAGAGCGTTCCGGTCAGCTCGTCTTCGGCAAGCTCGAGGCTGGGATCGGAGAAGAGGTCGGAGCGCTGGAAGTAGCGCAGGATGCGCGGGTCGATGGGCTCGTCGGAGGTGAGCTCGACCGTGACCCTGTCGCCTTCGAGCACCGGCGGCCCGTGGTCGAGGCGGGTGCGGGCCAGTTCGCGCTCGAAGCCCGGAAGGATCGTGTCCGCGCGGGGATAGGCCTCGAGGCTGGCCGGCACACGGACGAACTGGGGATAGACCTGGGCATGGGGATGCGGCCAGACCATCGGCCCGAAGATGCCGATGAGGCCAAGCACCAGGAGCACGATGGCGCTGGTGACGGCGGCGCGGTTCTTGCGCAGCCGGATCCAGGCGTCCTGCCATTGCGAGCGGCCGGCGACGGGGGCGGGGAGGACTTCGGTCGGGTCAGGATGCACGGTCACCTGGGGCCTCCTTCTGACCCGCGAACCGGGCTCGGTGCCTTTGCCTGGGGTCGCGTCCGGAACCGGCCGCGCGCTGGGCCGGCCTCGGGACGACGGACTCTCGGGCCGCGGCTGATCGGGGTGTCAAGGCGGAAAGGGAGGGGCGCCCGGGGCATCAGTCGAACCGCACCCGGGGATCGAGCCATGCGTACATGAGATCCACGATCAGGTTGAAGATGATGATGAAGACCGCGATCACCACCACGGTTCCCATGACGAGGGTATAGTCCCGACCGAGCGCACCCTGCACAAAATAGCGGCCGATGCCGGGGATACCGAAGATCGTCTCGACCACCACCGAGCCGGTCAGGAGCCCCGCCGCGGTCGGGCCGAGATAGGAGACCGCCGGCAGCATGGCGGCGCGGAGCGCATGGACCCCGACGACCACGCGGGTGGGGAGCCCGTAGGCGCGGGCGGTGCGCACGTGGTTGGAGCGCAGCGCCTCGATGGTCGCGCCGCGCACCAGCCGCGCGATCACCGCGACCTGGGGAAGCGCCAGGGTCGCCACCGGCAGGATCCAGAAGGCCGGGTTGCCGAGCTCCCAGCCGCCCGCCGGCAGCCATCCGAGCACGACGCCGAAGAGCAGGCTGAGCAGGGGGGCGACGACAAAGTTCGGCGTGGTGATGCCGAAGGTCGCGAGCCCGACGATGGTATAGTCGACCGGCGTGTTCTGGCGCAGCGCCGCGAAGGCCCCGAGCAGGGTTCCAAGCACCACCGCGAGGCTGAGCGCCAGCGAGCCGAGCAGGATCGAGACCGGCATGCCGGTGGCGAAGAGGTCGTTCACCGAGAAGTCGCGGCGGGTGAAGCTGGGCCCCAGATCGCCGCGCAGGAGATTGCCGAGATAGGTGAGGTACTGCGACCAGAGCGGGGCGTCGAGAT
This sequence comes from Rhodovulum sp., assembly GCA_020637615.1. Taxonomy (GTDB): domain Bacteria; phylum Pseudomonadota; class Alphaproteobacteria; order Rhodobacterales; family Rhodobacteraceae; genus Amaricoccus. The sequence continues at coordinate 2,352 of JACKKC010000028.1, read as the reverse complement.
TATAGGCCTTGTTGAGGTTGGCCATGATCAGCGGATCGAGCGGCCGCTCCAGGTCGAAGGGGCCGCCGGGCGCCAGCCGGATCATGAAGAAGGTGAGCGTGACGATGATGAACACCGTCGGCACCGCGCTCAACAATCGCCGGAACGTATAGGCCAGCATCGCATCCCCCGATCATGCAGCGCGGGGCCCCGGCGCAGGGGGCCCCGCGCGGGTGGCGCTATTCGCTCAAGGAAAGCCAGCGCGTGGCGTGGTTGTCGAGGAGGTTGTCCTCCCATCCCGAGACCCTGTCGGAGACCAGCGCGCGCGACGAATAATAGAGGATCGGGATCGACGGCAGGTCGGCGAGGAAGATGCGCTCGGCTTCGGCGAGGATCTCGGCACGGGCGGCGAGGTCGGTGGTCTCGGCGGCGGCCTTCATCCGGGAATCGTATTCGGCATTCGACCAGTGCGGGTAGTTGAACGAGACGCCGGTCTCGTTGAGATAGAGGAAGTTCTGCGGATCGTTGTAATCGCCGATCCAGCCGGCGCGCACGATGTCGAAATCGCCGCCTTCGCGCAGGTAGTTGAAATAGCCGGTGCCTTCCATCTCGTTGAGGGTCGCGGTGATGCCGATGTTCTTCAGCATGTCGGCGACGGCCGTCATGGTGTTCTTGTGATTCTCCGAGGAGTTGTAGCTGAGCTCGATCTGCAGTGTCGCGGGGTCTACGCCGGCCTCTTCGAGAAGCGCGATCGCGGCATCCTCGCGGTCGAGCAGGTCCATGTCGGCATAGTCGAGCTCGGGCGCCGGATCGACGTAATTGGCGATGCCCGGCGGCACCAGCGAGAAGGCCGGCAGCATCGTGCCCTGCCAGACCTCGTCGGCGATGAAGTCGCGGTCGATGACCATGGAGATCGCCTGGCGCACCCGCGGGTCGGCGAGCTTCTCCTTCTCGACCTTCACCGGCAGGTAATAGGTGCCGAGATAGGGCGCGATGCGCAGGTTGTCGGGCAGGTTCTCCTCCATGTAGGCCATCTGCTCGGCGGGGACGTCGGAGCAGATCTGCACCTCGCCGGCCTCGAAGCGGCGCAGGCAGGCGGAGCGGTCCTCGAAGGGGATGTAGTGGATCGTGTCGATGGCGACGTTGTCGGCATCCCAGAAGTTCGGGTTCTTCTGCATCACGATCCGGTCGTTCGGCGTGAAGCTCTCCAGCATGTAGGCGCCGTTGGAGACCAGATTGCCCGGCTTGGTGAAATCGTCGCCGAATTGCTCGACGCTCGCCCTATGCAACGGCTTGCCGGTCTGGTGGGTCAGCAGTTCGAGGAAATAGGGCGTGGGCCCGCGCAGGGTGATGACCAGCGTCTGGGGATCGGGGGCGGCGACGCCGAGTTCCTCCACCGGCATCTCGCCGCCCGCGACCGCCTCCGCGTTGAGGATGTCGAAGAGGATCGAGGCGTAGCCCGCCGCGGTCGCCGGGTCCATGATCCGGCGGAAGGTGAAGAGGAAGTCGTCGGAGGTGACCGGATCGCCGTTCGACCATTTCGCGTCCGGGCGCAGGTGGAAGGTATAGACGTCGCCGCCCTCGCTGATCTCCCAGCTCTCCGCCACCGCTGGGATCAGCTTGCCGCCCGGGTCGGTGGTCACGAGCCCCTCGTAGAGGTCCCGAAGCAGGTTCGCTTCGGCGACCGTGGAGGTGCGGTGCTGGTCGAGGGTGGCCGGGTCGGTGTCGTTGCCTCGGTAGAGAACGGTTTGCGCGGTGGCGAGCGCGCTGCTTGCGAGCAGCAGCGCGGCGGCACCGGCGGCGATCTGCGTGAAGTGGCGGGTCATGACCCCAATCCTCCCGAACGGATATTTGTTTTCCATGCCTCGCAGGGTTGCACCGCCCCGCGTCCCAGACAAGAAAAAATGCCGCCGATGCGACAAATGCGATCACCGGCCTCGCCACCGCGACGGGCACGGCCGCGCGGTGCTTCGGGAGGGCGAGGCGCGGGCCTCCGACCGCAGGAGGCGGTGGGGCAGGGGAGAGGGATGCCGTCGCGGATACGGGCCTCTGGCCTGAATCGGCCCGGAGCCGTCAGCTCATAGGTTTACGGGACCTGGTGCACGTACGACCTCTGCGCAATCCATGCAGGGTCCACATGCCAGGGGAATGAATCGGGACCGAACCCTTCGCGGGGCGTGGCGCTCCTCGGGCCGCGTCACTGGCCGGCGAAGATTCCGTCGACCATCGTCTTGTAGGTTTCGAGGTCGGCGCCGGTCCCATAGAGCACCGCCGACCAGTTGCGCACGTATCCAGCCATACCGCGGCCTCGGCGATTTCCTGTTCGGTGGCGCCGCTGGCGAGCGCCGCTGCCCGGTGGTAATGCGTGCAGTA
>JACKKC010000027.1 GCA_020637615.1 Rhodovulum sp. | reverse complement strand
GTCGCAATGATTCCGCGGATGCCGGGAAAGCCTGCCGGCCGGGCGGAGCCGGACGGCAAAAAGGGTGCGGGACGTCGAGGTCCCGCACCCGGTCACGATTTACAACCTACAATCCGTCGGAGCGGCGCTCAGGCCGCGCGAACTTCCTCGCCGCCCAGATCCAGCCAGGGCGCGATGGCCCGGGTGATGCGCACGGCCATGGTCTCGATCTCGGTCGCCGGCAGATCCGCGAACTGCACGAAGCTGCCGAGCTCCTCTTCGATGGTCTCGCGGACCTTCTCGGCCCTATCCTGTCTCATCATGCCTGTCTCCTTGAACGCCCTCACTCCCGGGCGCTTCGAGAGGCAAAGATAGAATGCTGCACCGCAACATCAACCCCCATTTCACGCGACCGGCAGTTTGCCGCCGCGGCTGTTGCATGTCTGCCCGGCAGGCCCGATCGCGCCCCGGACCGCATCCCGTGGCGTTTATCATAACTCTTCATAAGATTTTGGGGATCGGAGCGGCGGTGCTAGCCTCGGAGCGGGGAACGGGGTGCGGCAATGCGAAAGATCCATGGATTGTTTGCGGCGGCGGCCTGCGCGCTCGCCGGGGTCGGGACCTCGCCGGCCGCGGCCGGGGAGGCGCTCTACGCCGGTTTCGACCCCGCCGCGCTCTCGGGCTCCGACCTGCGGTTTCTCGAAGCGGCGCTGGCGGCGTCGGGGGATCTCTCCGCGGCCCCGGACGAGGTCTGGGACCGCGTCAGCGACGGCGCCCTCGCCGGATATGCCGCGCGCGAATTCGAGGATCGCCCGCGCAACCTGCACGCGGCGGCGCTCGCCATCGCCCTGCTCGCCCGGATCGAGGACCAGGACTGGCGCCTCGGCTTCGACGCCGATCTCGGCCTGTCGATCGCGCTTCCCGAAGCCCTGCTCGATGCGCCCGAGGCCGAGGACGGCGGCACCCGCCGCTGGAGCACGCAAGGATCGCTGACCGTCCTGACGCATCGCTTCTCCGACGAGGGCGCCGTCGACTGGCACGCCGCGGCCGAGACGACGAATGCCGCGCCGGCCGCGCTCGAGACCTATCGCGATGCCGATACCCTGATCACCCGCGGCAAGCTCGCGGACGGCCGGGCGTTCCACACCCGCTCCGACCGCATCGGCGGGCAATGGTCGACGGTCTTTCTCGCCGCCGGCCCGGAATCCCTCGCGGAACTCGACCTGATCGCCGCCAGCATCGCGCCCGGCGAGGCGGAGGACTGGCAATTGTCTCGCGACGGGGCGCTCGCCGGCCTCCTGACGGAAACCCTCGCCCTGCTCGAGGCGATGGACCGGGGCCTGCCGGGGCTCATGCCGGCCTCCGCGCAGCTCCTGCCCGGCGCGATCAGCCTTCCCGAAGCCGGGCCGGCGGCCCAGGGCACCGGGACGGGGTTCTATGTCGGTGCCCGCATCCTCGTCACGGCGGACCATGTCGTTGGCCAGTGCGACCGGGTCGCCCTGGCGGACGGGACCGAACTCCTGCCGCTCGGCGCCGATGCCGAGCTCGACGTGGCGGCCTTCGCGAGCCCGGTCCCGGTCCCCTCCTGGCTCGCGCTGGCCCCGGAGGCGGAGGCGCGGCTCGGCCAGCGCGTGCTCGCCGCCGGCTTCCCCTATTACAGCATCGTCGGCACCTCGCTGAACCTGACCGGCGGCAATGTCAGCGCGCTTGCGGGTGTCAACGACGATGCGCGCTTCTTCAGCTTCACCGCCCCCGTCCAGCCGGGCAACAGCGGCGGTCCGCTGATCGACGCCGCGGGCCAGGTCACCGGGCTCGTGGTGTCCCGGCTTTCGGAGCAGTTCATCGTCGAGGAGACCGGCTCGCTGCCGCAGAACGTGAACTATGCGCTCAATGTGTCTGAACTGAAGGGATTTCTCGAATCAATCGGCGTCGCGATCAGCCAGGGCGGGCTCGGGGGATTCGATCTCGATTCAGGCGCCCCGCAGGGGTTCGACCGCGCCGTGGTGCCCGTGCTCTGCCTCTGAGCCGGTCCCGGGCGCCGGGCGCCAGCTCCACGCCGATCCGCCGGCGACACGGGCGCCGACCGCCGCCCCGAAGGCCTGGAAGAGCGCCCGCGAGACCGGATCCTCCGCCGCGCGCCATTCGGGGTGCCATTGCACCGCCATGGCGAAGCCCGGCGCCTCCTCGATCACGATCGCCTCGGGCGTGGCATCGGGCGCCCAGCCCTCGATGACCACGCGCGCGCCCGGCTCGAGGATGCCCTGGCCGTGCAGCGAGTTGACCATGATCTCGGCGGCCCCGAGCAGCCGGTGGAACTGGCCGCCCGGCTCGAGCCGCACCACGTGGCGCAGCTCGAACTTCTCCTCCAGCGTGCCGTCCGGCGGCATGCGGTGGTTCTGCCGCCCGGGGATCTCGCGGATCTCGGGATGCAGCGTGCCGCCGAAGGCCACGTTGAATTCCTGGAAGCCGCGGCAGATGCCCAAGACCGGCACGGCGCGCGCGACGCATTCGCGGATCAGCGGCAGGGTCACCGCATCGCGATCCGGATCGAAGGCGCCGTGCCGCTCCGTGGCCTCGTGTCCGTAGTGGCTCGGATGCACGTTCGGCCGCCCGCCGGTGAAGACGAACCCGTCGCAGGCGTCGATCAGATCGGCGATCGAGCCCACCGCCGGCAGCGCCGGAACCATCAGCGGCAGCGCCCCGGTCACTTGCGCCACCGCCTCGATATTGGATACGCCGACCGCCTGGACGGGATATTCGCCGTCGATCAGATGCGCATTGCCGATGATGCCGATGACGGGCCGTGCCATGCCTGCAAGTCTATGCCTCGCCGGGTAAATGACAAGTTATTTCAGGGGGGAAAAGCCGGTCATGCGTCTCGGGCAATGACATCTCGCGACATGACCCTATGCGCCCCAGTTCCAGGCTTGGCCAACACCACCACCCCGCCCGGCGGGCACCGCGGCGCAGCGCCCGCCCCGCTCCCAGGCGGGCGCTGCCCTCATTTTGTAGCGGGGTAGTGGAAGGTGAAAGAATGAGCTCCAAATGCGATCGCCCGGCCCTTGACCGGTTTCGCCGCCGCATGGGACCTTGCGCCGCCGAGTCAACCGGAGAGAGCTGCGATGTCCCGCGTCGAGGCCGAAACGCCCAGGGTGCGCCTGTCGGATTACGCGCCGCCGGATTTCCTCGTGGACCGGGTCGCGCTGCGTTTCCGGCTCGATCCGGGGGCGACCCGCGTGACGGCGCGGATCGCCTTCCGGCCGAACCCCGACCGCCGCGGGGCCCCGGCCCCGCGCGACCTCCTGCTCGACGGCCGCAACCTCGTCCTCCACGCCGCCCGGATCGACGGCGCGGCCGTTCCCCCGGAGGCGCTCCGCCAGGGGCCCGAGGGACTCCGGGTCGCCGCCGCCTGGCTGCCGGAAGGGGATTTCGTCTGGGAGGCGGAAACCGAGGTCGCCCCGGAGGCCAATACCGCGCTCGAAGGGCTCTACATCTCGCGCGGCATGTATTGCACGCAATGCGAGGCCCAGGGCTTTCGCAAGATCACCTTCTACCCCGACCGGCCGGACGTCATGGCGCCGTTCCGGGTCCGGATCGAGGGCGACGCGCCGGTGCTGCTCTCGAACGGCAATCTGCTCGGAAGCGGACCGGGCTGGGCGGAATGGGAGGATCCCTTCCCCAAGCCCAGCTATCTCTTCGCGCTGGTCGCGGGCGACCTCAGGGCCGTGGAGGACCGCTTCAAGACGCGCTCCGGCCGCGACGTGCTGCTGCAGATCTGGGTGCGCCCCGGGGACGAACCGCGCTGCGGCTACGCCATGGACGCGCTGAAACGCGCGATGGCCTGGGACGAGACCGAATACGGCCGGGAATACGACCTCGACCGCTTCATGATCGTCGTCGTCGACGACTTCAACGCCGGGGCGATGGAGAACAAGGGCCTCAACGTCTTCAACTCGCGCTACGTCCTGGCGAGCCCGGACACCGCCACCGACAGCGACTACAAGTCGATCGAGGCGATCGTCGCCCATGAGTATTTCCACAACTGGACCGGCAACCGCATCACCTGCCGCGACTGGTTCCAGCTCTGCCTCAAGGAGGGGCTGACGGTCTTCCGCGACCAGCAGTTCTCCTCCGACCAGCGCGGCGCCGGCGTCAAGCGCATCGAGGACGTGATCCGCCTGCGGGCCACCCAGTTCCGCGAGGACGCGAGCCCGCTCGCCCATCCGGTCCGGCCGGAGGAATACATCGAGATCAACAATTTCTACACCGCCACCGTCTACGAGAAGGGGGCGGAGGTCATCGGCATGCTGCGCCGCATCGTCGGCCCCGAGACCTATGCCCGTGCGCTCGACCTCTATTTCGACCGCCACGACGGCCAGGCCTGCACCATCGAGGACTGGCTGCGCGTCTTCGAGGACGCCTCGGGCCGCGACCTGACCCAGTTCGCGCGCTGGTATTCCCAGGCCGGGACACCGCATGTGACGGCGCGCGGGACCTGGGAGGGCGGCCTCTTCACGCTTGCGCTCGCGCAATCCACGGCGCCGACCGCCGGGCAGCCGCGCAAGGCGCCGCTCCTGATCCCGGTCGCCTGCGCGCTCTTCGACCCGGAGACCGGCGCGCCGCTCACCGAGACCGTGCTCGAACTCTCCCGCGAGCGGCAGGACTTCACCTGGGACCTGCCCGCGCGGCCGGTCGTCTCGCTCCTGCGCGGCTTCTCCGCCCCGGTCATTCTGAGCGGCCCGGCCGGCGGGAACGGCGGCGCCTTCCTGCTCGCCCACGAGACCGACCCGTTCAGCAAATGGCAGGCCGGCCGCAGCCTCGCCCTCGGCATTCTCGCCAAGACGAGCGCCGATCCCGGGGCCGCCCCCGATCCGGACTATCTCGCCGCGCTCGCGCGCGTCGCCGAGGACCCGGCGCTCGCGCCGGACTACCGGGCGCTCCTGCTCGACCTGCCCTCGCTCGAAGAGGCCATCGCCCATCTCGTCGAATCGGGCCGGATCCCGGATCCGCTCGCGCTCCACCATGCTCGCCGCAGGCTGGAGGCCGCGATCGCCGATTCGCTCGGCCCGCGGCTCCGGCATCTCTACGACGCGCACGGGCTCGACGGGCCCTACAGCCCAGACGCCGCCGCGGCGGGCCATCGCGCCCTGCGCGGCTGCGCGCTCGCGCTGATCACCGCGCAGGACGCCGAGGCCGCCCTCGCCGCGACGCATTTCGCCGCCGCGGACAACATGACCGAGCGCATGGCCGCGCTTTCCCTGCTCGTCGGCCGGAACCGGGCCGAGGCCGCCCTGGCGGCGTTCCGCGCGGCCTGGCGCGACGACCGGCTCGTGCTCGACAAGTGGTTCGCGGTGCAGGCGGCGCATTCGCCGCCCGAGACCGCCGTCGCGACGGTCGAGGCGCTGACGCGGGACCCGGATTTCGACTGGCAGAACCCCAACCGCTTCCGCGCGCTCATCGGCACCTTCGCGAACGCCAATCTCGCCGCCTTCCACGCCGCCGACGGCGCCGGCTACCGCCTGCTCGCGGACTGGCTGATCCGTCTCGACCCGGTCAACCCGCAGACCACCGCCCGCATGACCTCGGCCTTCGCCACCTGGCGCAGCTTCGACGCCGGCCGACAGGCGCTGATCCGCGGTGAACTCCGGCGCCTCGGCGCCCGCCCCGGGCTCTCGCGCGACACCGGCGAGATGGTTGAACGGCTGCTCCGGGAGGCGGACGGCTGAACTCCGCCGGGGGAACGCCGCCGCTTGTCACGCGTTTGTCGAACTGGCACGATAGGGTTCGACCATGCGGGGCACGATCGACGAGCTCATCGAGGAACGGGCGCCCTGGCTCCGTCGGGGCGGCCCCGGCGTCTGGCTCGCCCGCCGCCTGCTCAAGCGCATCCTGAGCTACGAGCGAACCGTGCGGATCGGCGAGGCGCTGGAGCCGATGCCGGGGCCGGACGTGATGCAGTCGCTGGCGGACATGATCGCGCTGCATGTCGAGATCAGCGGCCTGGAGAACATCCCCGAGACCGGCCCGCTGATGGTCGTCTGCAACCATCCGACCGGCATCGCCGACGGCATCGTGCTCTTCGGCGCGCTCGCCCGGAGACGCCCGGATCTCTTCATCTTCGCCAATGCCGATGCGCTGCGGGTCCTGCCCCAGCTCGGGAGCCTGATCGCGCCGGTGGAATGGCGGCCCGAGAAGCGCACCCACAAGCAGAACCGCGAGACCATGGCCTATGCCCATAGAGCCTTCGAGGCCGGGCGCATGGGCGTGCTCTTCCCCTCCGGGCGGCTGGCCAAGCGCCGCTGGCTCTCGCTGCACGAACGCCCCTGGATGGCCTCGGGCGCCATGCTCGCGCGGCGCTTCGATCTGCCGGTGGTGCCCTTGCACATCACCGCGCGCAATTCGGCGCTCTTCTACCTCTTCGACCGCATCCACCCGACGCTGCGCGACATCACCATCTTCCACGAGGTGCTGAACAAGCCCTATCAGCCCTACCGGCTGACGGTCGGGGCGCCGATCGATCCGGCGACCCTGCCCTCCGGATCCGCGGAGGCGACCGAGGTCCTGCGCGCCCGGACGCTCGAACTCGGGGGCCAGAGGCCCCAGACCGTGCTCACCGCCCCGCGCTATTCGCGGCCGCGCCGCCTGAAGCCCGCGCGCCTGATGGTCTGAACCGGGCCTTGCCGCACCGTCGCCGCCCCGGTATGAGGGCGGCCTGCATCACCGACGGACGATCGCATGGCCGAGCTAACCTATCGGGAACCGGACCCCAAGGTCATCGCCGGCGCGAAGGGCGACTGGGAAATGGTGATCGGGCTGGAGGTCCACGCCCAGGTCACCTCGAAATCCAAGCTCTTCTCCGGCGCCTCCACCGCCTTCGGCGCCGAGCCCAACACCAATGTCAGCCTGGTGGATGCCGCGATGCCGGGCATGCTGCCGGTGGTGAACGAATTCTGCGTCGAGCAGGCGGTGCGCAGCGGGCTCGGCCTCAAGGCCGCGATCAACCGCTACTCCCGCTTCGACCGCAAGAACTACTTCTATCCCGACCTGCCGCAGGGCTACCAGATCAGCCAGCTCTACCATCCGATCGTCGGCGAGGGCGAGGTGCTGGTCGATCTCGGCCCGGGGCTCGCGCGCAAGGTGCGCATCGAGCGCATCCATCTCGAGCAGGACGCGGGCAAGTCGATCCACGACCTCGACCCGGCGCTCTCCTTCGTCGATCTCAACCGCACCGGCGTGGCGCTGATGGAGATCGTCTCGCGCCCCGACATCCGCGGCCCCGAGGAGGCGGCGGAATACGTCCGCAAGCTGCGCCAGATCCTGCGCTACCTGGGCACCTGCGACGGCAACATGCAGGAGGGCAGCCTCCGCGCCGACGTGAACGTCTCCGTCCGCCCGACGGGCTCCACCGATCTCGGCACCCGCTGCGAGATCAAGAACATGAACTCGATGCGCTTCATCGTCCAGGCGATCGAATTCGAGGCGCGCCGCCAGATCGCCATCCTCGAGGACGGCGGCAGCATCGAGCAGGAAACCCGGCTCTACGATCCCGGCCGGGGCGAGACGCGCTCCATGCGCTCCAAGGAAGAAGCACACGATTACCGCTACTTCCCCGATCCCGATCTGCTGCCGCTCGAACTCGACCAGGCCTGGATCGACGCGATCGCCGCGGGCCTGCCGGAGCTGCCCGACGCCAAGAAGGCGCGTTTCGTGCTCGACTACGGCATGACCGAATACGACGCCGGCGTGCTGACCGCGGAGGTGGCGAGCGCGGATTACTTCGAAGCCGTGGCGCGCGGCCGCGACGGCAAGGCAGCGGCGAACTGGGTGATCAACGAGCTCTTCGGCCGGCTGAACCGCGAAGGCCACGGCATCGAGGAAAGCCCGATCGGCCCCGACCAGCTCGGCGGCCTGCTCGACCTGATCGCGAGCGGCGAGATCTCGGGCAAGATCGCCAAGGACGTCTTCGAGATCCTCTGGACCGAGGGCGGCGAGCCGGCGGCGATCGTCGAGGCGCGCGGCCTGCGGCAGGTGACCGACACCGGCGCGATCGAGGCGGCGGTCGCCGAGGTGGTCGCCGCCAATCCGGAGAAGGCGGCGCAGGCGCTGGCCAAGCCCGCGCTCGCCGGATGGTTCGTCGGCCAGGTGATGAAGGCGACCGGCGGCAAGGCCAATCCGCAGGCGGTGCAGGCGGCGGTGCGCCAGAAGCTCGGGGTGGAGTGAGCGCCGGAAGGGCCAGGGCGGCCATCAGGGGGAAGCGATGACCTACTTCGACTACAAGGCGGTGCCGGCACCGCGCCGGGCGAAGAAGTCCCGCGGGGTGAAATCCGCCTCCGACCTCTTCGCGCTCACCATCACCGAGGCGATCAACGAGCATGCGCGGCAGGGCTGGGAATACCTGCGCGCCGAGCGGCTGCCCTCCACGCCCTCCGGCGGCTGGTTCCACAAGGCGGTGGAGCAGGACGAGACGCTGCTCATCTTCCGCCGCCCGCGCGAGACGCTCGACCCGCAGCTCGCGGCGCTCGCCGACCCCGCGCCCGAAGGTGCGATCCGCGAGATCACCGGCGAATCGCGGCCGGTGAGGACAACACGCGAACCGATTACCGGCACCCGCGTCGAACCGCAGCTCGCGGACCCGTCCGGCGATCCCGAATCGCGACCGGCATCTCCCCTGCGCGCCGCGCCGCAGCTCGGTCCCGCCGAGCGCAGCTGATCAGCCGTCGCTGCCCGAGAGGTCCAGCGCCAGCGCGTGGATCGGGCCGTCCAGTTCCTCGCGCAGCACGCGATGCACCGCCCGGCTGCGCGCCACCCGCCCCATGCCGTCGAAGGCCGCGCTGCGCATCTCGACGCGGAAATGCGTGCCGCCGCCCTCGCGCCAGCCGGCATGGCCGCGATGGGACTCGCTCTCGTCGATGACCGCGAGGTAATCGGGCTCGAAGGCCTGGCTCAGCTTGGAATGCAGCCTCCCGGCCATTATTTCCCCTGCATTCGCCACCGGGTTCCTCCCTCGCTACGGGGCTTGGCCCGCCCCGACAAATCACTAAACTCTAGGCCCCGAGTCGCCCAGATGAAAGGATCGGCTGCCGATGAGCCGCCGCACGCCCTTCGATTTCGACATCTCCGCCGCCGCCGACAAGAAGCGGCGCGCGCGCTCCCGCAGCCAGTCCGGCGCGGTCGAAAGCTCCGGGCGCATCTGCGACAAGCCCGGCTGCGAGAAGCCGGGAAAATTCCGCGCGCCGAAATCGCCCGACAGCCTCGACGATTTCCACTGGTTCTGCCTCGACCATGTGCGCGAGTACAACCTGAAGTGGAACTTCTTCGAATCGCATTCCGACGACGACCTGGAGCGGCAATTCGCCGCCGACCGCGTCTGGGAAAGGCCGACCCGTCCCTTCCGGCAGAGCGTCGACCGCAACGGCACCCAGCCTCATGCGGAAGGCCGGGCCTGGCAGCGCTTCGGCTTCGATGACCCGACCGAGCTGCTCGGCGACAAGGCGACGCTGAACCCGGGCGCCGACCGCAAGTCGCCGCGCGCCCGCCGCCTGCCGCCGACCGAGCGGCGGGCACTCGATATCCTCGACGCGCAGGACAACCAGACCAAGCAGGAAATACGCAAACAGTACAAGGCCCTGGTGAAAGATCTTCACCCAGACATGAACGGCGGTCGCCGCGACGACGAGGCGCGGCTGGCCGAGGTGGTCTGGGCCTGGGAACAGATCAAGGTCAGCCGAAGCTTCCGCGACTGACACCGAAAGTCAGAAGCCGCAGACGCCAAGAAGCCTCAGGAAGAGCGGGTCGATCGCCAGCGCGCGCGTGAGGTCCTGGCCAAAGATGGCGAGCCAGCGTGCCTGCGCCTCGTAGGCAAGCGCTTCGACCTCGGCCGGGCAACCGGGCTCCCATCCTGCGCTCGCCTGGAGATGGTGCACCATCTCGTGCACGAGCATCGACATTTCGACTGCGCTGGTGCCCGTCCATCCTTCGGGCAGATGAATGGTCGCCTGCCGGCGGTCGTAAAGCGCCACGACCCGGCGCGCATCCGTCCCGTCAGCCAGCGTCGCACCGCCGCGATAGAGCGCACCCATCGCGGCGGGCGACGAAAGGCGGATCGCCGGGAGCGGCGCGGGCGGGAGGTCGAACTCCGCCGCGAGCCACGCGCCGACGGCGGCCGCGGCGGCGGTGACGGGGACCTGCACGTCGCCGAGGAACTCCGCCCTGTCCACGCCCTCTGGCGGCAGCGACCGTTCTGCGCCGACGGCGGCAACTGTCGTCGCGGCGAAGAAGGTCAAGAGGAGCCTGGTCCGGCAAGCCATGTCGGAAGCATGGCGCCGGCACTCTCCGGAGTCCTGATCGCCGTACGATGCCCCCACGATCGGGCGCCGATCTTTCGCCGGACTCCCGTGTCGATCGGCCGCGTGGTAGGCTCGCGGCAAGACCCAGGAGGGGCGCGTGGGCGACGCGGCATCTTTCCTTTCCGTGAACGGGCGGGGCGTCGATTTCCGCCGCGAGACGCTGCGCGACGCCGCGGGTGCGCCCATCGCCCTGCGTCCTCAGGCCTTCGCCGTATTGCGCCACCTCGCCTCCCATCCCGGCGAGGTCGTGACCAAGCAGGAGCTGATCGACGCGGTCTGGCAGGGCGTCGCCGTCTCCGACGACAGCCTCGTGCAATGCATCCACCAGATCCGCCGCGCGCTCGGCGACGACGACCACGCGGTGCTGCAGACGGTTCCGCGACGCGGCTACCTGCTCGAGCCGCCGCCGCCGTTGCGCCGTCGTGGCCGCACCGCGCCCTTGGCTGCGCTCGTGCTCGTCCTGATCCTTGCCGCAGCGGGGTTTGCGCTCTGGCGACCGGGGCCGCCGCCCCGCGATATCGGCATCGCCGTCCTGCCGTTCCGGCTCCAGACCGGCGACCCGATCCGGGCGGGCTTCGCCGAGGCCCTGACCGACGACATCGTCACCGAGCTTTCCCGGTCCCGATCGCTTCGCGTTCTCGCGCGGAATTCCGTCGCGGACGGCGAAGGCGCGGAAGCGATCGATCGCCTTCGGACGCTCGGCGCCGACTATGTGCTCGAGGGCCGGCTCGAGCAGGGGGAGGATCGCGTCCGCGTGGCGGTGCGGCTGATCGACACCGACTCGCGCGCCCTCGCCTGGAGCGGCCGGTTCGAGCACGAAGCGGATGACCTCTTCGCGGTCCGCGATCCGCTCGCGAACGAAATCGTCGGCACCGTCTCGGGCTACGCAGGCGTGATCTGGAAGGAATGGCTGGCACGGGCCGAGCGGACGCGGCCGCGGAACTTCACGGCCTTCGAACTTCTGATCCGGGCGCGGGAGCCCTTCGCACGCAACGACGAGTCGGGTATCCGGGAGGCGAGGGCCCTGATCGAGCGCGCGCTGGACCTCGACCCGGGGCTCCAGAACGGCTGGATCTTCCTCGCGGCCACCTACATCGAAGAGGGGTTCGCGGAATGGGGCGACCGCGCCGACGCCTGGGCGCAGTTCGAGGCGGCGACCGCGCGCGCCGCCGCGCTCGACCCCGACCTGGGGCGGGTCCTCAACTTCCAGGCCATGATCGCCTTCCGAAAAGGCGACATCGAGGCCGGCCGCGCCGCCTGGGAACGGGCGCTGGCGCGCTATCCCGGCGACGCCGTGCTGCTTGGCGCCATCGGCGCGGTCAGCCCGATCGCGCTCGGCACCGAAGCTGCCGAAGACGGTCTCGCGCTGCTCGACCGGCTGGCGGAAGTCGACCCGGTCCACCCGCCCTACTACTGGTTCCAGCGCGCCTACCCGCTCTACTATTCCGGTCGCTACGCCGAGGCCGCCGCGGTGCTCCGGAAGCTGCCGCACCGGTGGTTCGAGGCCCGGCTCATGCTAGCACTGGCGCTCGCACAGGCGGGCGAGCCGGCAGCGCGAGCCGAGGTCGCCGAACTCCTGCGCCTCGATCCGGCGTTCAGTGCCGAGGCGTGGATCGCCAACGACTTCTACCAGCCGGGCAGCAGCTCGGTCGCTCTCTTCGTCGACGGCGCGCGCAAGGCGGGCCTGCCGATCTGCTCTGCCGATGCCGCCGCGATCCCGCCGGCGCGACGCTTGCCGGACTGCGAGGCCGAGCGCAACGGTTGAGGCACCGGCCTGCATCGGCAGGGCGTTCGCGACCCATGCCCCACGGGGGCGGCCGCCGCGACGACGAGGCGCGGCTGGCCGAGGTGGTCTGGGCCTGGGAGCAGATCAAGGTCAGCCGAAGCTTCCGCGACTAGACCCCCGGTTCTGCAGGACTCGGCTCCGAACGCGGGGCCGCGGTCTCGACCGCCGTGTCCGAATCCAGCGCGCCGATCGCCATGTCGCCCACCGCCCAGAGCAGATTGGCGACGGCGAAGCTGACGCCGGCGGCGGTCCCGGTCGAGAGCGCCAGCGTGCCGGTGATCACCCGCCAGGGCAGGCGCGCGAGCATGCTTGTCCGGAACGGCTGCGCGTGCTTCGTGCCCTCGGAGATCCAGAAGAGGCCCGGATGCACGATCGCGCGGATCGTCCATTCGATGGCCGGATCGAGCGTCCGGGCCATCGACCGGGCGATCGCGCCCTGCACCGACAAGAGCGACCGGAGATCGCCGACGCCGAAGGACGCACCGCCTTCGCCGCCCCGGCCCTCGCCCCCCGCCTGCGCGGCTTCCACGGCCCGGCATCCGCCCTGGTAGGTCAGGAGCCCCGCGCCGGCCACGAAGACCCCGGACAGGAAGGTCGCGGCGCTGAGCAGGATGCCCGTCCCGCCGGCGCCGAACAATTCGACCGCCAGCACCATGACGCCGGCCCCGGCGAGCGCGAGGCCGCCGACACTCAGCGCCAGCCCGCCGAGCTTCAGGAGCAGCGGGAAATGGCCCGCCCCGCGCAGGAGGCAGGAGCCGACCACGAAGGCGCAGGCCGCGACGGTGAACAGATTGGCCTCGCGGACGAGCGCGAAGGCCAGGAGCGCCAGCGCCAGCGGAACGGCGAGCGCATTGACCGCATCGGCCGCCCGCGGTCCGAACCGCCGCTCCACCGCCGAGCCGAGCGGAAAGGCGACCACGACGATGCCCATCACGCCGAGCGTGGCGAAGGCCTCCGGGTGCTCCCGCGCGAGCCAGAGGGCGACCGCGACGGGCGATGCGCCGCCGGCCCGGTAGGCGTCGGCCAGGCTTTCCGCGAAGGCCCGGATTCCGCCCGCGCCGGTCAGGGACGCGATGATGTTGCCGATCTCGTAGCCCCAGAACTGGATCTCGAGACTGTTGCGCTTCATCCAGGGCGCGATGGCCATGAATTCTCCCTCCCTCCTCAATTGACCTTGTTTCAAACCGGACGCCGGCCCGCGCTAGGGCGCACGGCGGCTTGAAAATGCCTTGATCGCAATGGTAGCAGGTTCGGCCGAACTTGTCGCGCGAGAGGTTCGCGGTCATCGCCGGGCTCCGCTTTCGCTTGCCCCCCGCGGCCAGATATGATGCAGAAGCACGGAACGCACCGGCGGGGAAAACGATGGCGGACGGCAGGATGGAGATGAGCTCAGAACCGACGATGGATCTCAGCGTCCGCGACGTCTTCGGCATCGACACCGATCTGACCGTGCGCGCCTTCGCCGAGCCGAGCGAACGGGTGCCGGACATCGACCCGACCTACCGCTTCGACCCGGACACCACGCTGGCGATCCTCGCGGGCTTCGCCCACAACCGCCGCGTCATGATCCAGGGCTACCACGGCACCGGCAAGTCGACCCATATCGAGCAGGTGGCGGCGCGGCTGAACTGGCCCTGCGTGCGCGTCAATCTCGACAGCCATATCTCGCGCATCGACCTGATCGGCAAGGACGCGATCCGCATCCGCGACGGCATGCAGGTGACCGAGTTCCAGGAGGGCATCCTGCCCTGGTGCCTGCGCAACCCGGTGGCGATCTGTTTCGACGAATACGACGCCGGGCGTCCCGACGTGATGTTCGTCATCCAGCGCGTGCTCGAGACCGACGGCAAGCTGACGCTTCTCGACCAGAACAAGGTGATCCGGCCGCATCCCTATTTCCGCCTGTTCTCCACGGCCAATACCATCGGCCTCGGCGATACCACCGGGCTCTACCACGGCACCCAGCAGATCAACCAGGGCCAGATGGACCGCTGGAGCCTCGTGGTCACGCTCAACTATCTCGCCCATGACGCCGAAGCCGAGATCGTGCTGGCGAAATATCCGCATTACGACACGCCCGAGGGCCGCAAGACCGTCAGCCGCATGGTCACCGTGGCCGATCTCAGCCGGGCGGCCTTCATGAACGGCGATCTCTCCACCGTCATGTCGCCCCGCACCGTGCTGAGCTGGGCCGAGAACGCGCGGATCTTCGGGGACATCGGCTTCGCCTTCCGCGTGACCTTCCTCAACAAATGCGACGAGCTCGAACGGCAGACGGTGGCGGAATTCTACCAGCGCTGCTTCGACAAGGAGCTGCCGGAGAGCGCGGTGAGCATGAGCCTGGGCTGATCCGGGGCCGCAATTTGCCGAACCCTTCCCGCGCAAATGCGTTGGAGGGTCTTCTGGGAAGGGAGGTCAGACCATGGGACTCTGGAATTTCGTCAAGGAAGCGGGCAAGTCGCTCGGCTTCGGCGGCGCCGAGGCGGCCGAGGCACCCGCGGCGGAGGCGCTGAAGAAGGAGATCGACGATCTCGGGCTCAAGTCCGAGGGGCTCGAGATCAAGGTCGAGGGCGACACCGTGAAGGTGTCGGGACGCGCCCCGACCGAGGAGGAGCGCGAGAAGATCATCATCGCCGCCGGCAATGTCGCGGGCGTCGCCCGGGTCGAGGATGCGATCGAGACCCCCGAATCCGGTTCCGCGCCGGTCTTCCACACCGTGGTGAAGGGAGACACGCTCTGGAAGATCGCGGAGAAGACGCTGGGCAAGGGCGCGCGCTACAATGAGATATTCGAGGCGAACCGGCCGATGCTCCAGGATCCCGACAAGATCTATCCGGGACAGGTCCTGCGCATCCCGAAAAGCTAGCGCGCGCCGGAAGCTTCAGGAGCCGGTCTTGCGCCCGGCTCCCTTCGGGATGATCTATCGGTGATGAGCAAGCCAGTCGACAACCCCGCCGACCCCTTCAAGAAGGCGCTCGCCGAGGCGACCCGCGCCATGGCGGGCGAGGGCGAGCTGACGGTGGCCTATTCCGTCGACCCGCCGGGCGTCTCGGCCGGCACCATGCGGCTGCCGCAGGTCACCCGGCGCATGACGCGCAACGAGGTGCTGCTGGCGCGCGGCACCGCGGATGCCTATGCCCTGCGCCTGCGCTTCCACGACGACGCCACCCATCGCCGCTACGCCCCCGACGGCGAGGTCGCCGCGGCCCTCTTCGAGGCGATGGAGACCGCGCGCTGCGAATCGGTCGGCGCGCGGGCCATGCCCGGCACCGCCGGCAACATCGACGCCCGGATCGGCGACGAGGCGCGGCGGCTCGGCTATGCCGAGATCACCGATCCCGAAAAGGCGCCGCTCGCCCAGGCCGCCGGCTATCTGGTGCGCCAGCTCGCCACCGGCCGGCCGCTTCCGCCCGGCGCCCAGAACGTGCTGGACCTCTGGCGGGGGGTTCTCGAATCCCAGGCGGGCGAGACCCTCGGCGGCCTCGACGCGGTGCTGGAGGACCAGCAGGGCTTCGCCCGCTTCGCGCGGCGGGTCATCGCGGATCTCGGCTACGGCGACCAGCTCGGCGAGGATCCCGACAGCGAGACCGCCGAGGAGGACGAGCAGGACGACGGCGGCGAGGAGACCGAGGAGCCCGAGAGCGCGGGCGCCGACGACGACAGCACCGACCAGGAGGCCGGCAGCGAGCAGGCGCCGGCCGACAGCCGCGCCGATCCCAGCCAGATGCAGGCGGCGCTCGACACCGAGGACGACGGCGAGCCCGCCGAGGATGCCGAGGCCGAGGAAGCCGACCCGCGCGAATGGCGCCCGCCGCCGCATTCCGAGGCCGATCCCGGCTACAAGGTCTATTCGACAAAATTCGACGAGGAGATCGCGGCGGAGGATCTGGCCGACCCGGCCGAGCTCGAACGCCTGCGCGCCTATCTCGACCAGCAGCTCGAACCGCTGAAGGGCGCCGTCGCCCGCCTCGCCAACCGCCTGCAGCGCCGGCTCCAGGCGCAGCAGAACCGCGCCTGGGACTTCGACCTCGAGGAGGGCACGCTCGACGCCGGCCGGCTCGCCCGCGTGGTCACCAACCCCATGACGCCGCTCAGCTTCAAGATGGAGCGCGACACCGAGTTCCGCGACACCGTCGTCACCCTGCTGCTCGACAATTCCGGCTCCATGCGCGGCCGGCCGATCTCCATCGCCGCCATCTCCGCCGACGTGCTGGCGCGCACGCTGGAACGCTGCCAGGTCAAGGTCGAGATCCTCGGCTTCACCACCCGCGCCTGGAAGGGCGGCCAGAGCCGCGAGGCCTGGCTGGCCGCCCAGCGCCCCGCCCTGCCCGGTCGGCTGAACGACCTGCGCCACATCGTCTACAAATCCGCCGACGCGCCCTGGCGCCGGGCGCGGCCGAACCTCGGCCTGATGATGAAGGAGGGGCTGCTCAAGGAGAACATCGACGGCGAGGCGCTGGAATGGGCGCATCGCCGGCTGCTCTCCCGCGGCGAATCCCGCCGGGTGCTGATGGTGATCTCCGACGGCGCGCCGGTCGACGATTCCACGCTCTCGGTCAATCCGGCCAATTACCTCGAGAAGCACCTGCGCGACGTGATCGCCATGATCGAGCGCCGCCGCGCGGTGGAACTCGTCGCCATCGGCATCGGCCACGACGTGACGCGCTACTACGGCCGAGCCGTGACCATCACCGACGTCGAGCAGCTGGCGGGCGCCATGACCGAACAGCTCGCCAGTCTCTTCGACAACGACCCGGTCCGCATCGCCCGCGAAACCCGGCTGCGACGGCGGGCCTGACCGCAAGGGAGGCCGCATGTGAGCATCGACGTCACCGGCATCGGCGGGTTCGTCCTGCTGGTGCTCGACCTCTGGGCGATCATCTCGGTGATCGGCGCCCGGGCGGGGACCGGCACCAAGGTCATCTGGGTCCTGGTGATCCTCTTCCTACCCCTGCTCGGGTTCATCGCCTGGCTGATCTTCGGACCGCGCTCGAGACGGGGCTGACGCGGCGATGAAGCTCTTCGCCTGCGGCGCCTGCGGGCAGATGCTGCATTTCGAGAACTCGTCCTGCCTCGCCTGCGGCGCGCCCCTGGGATTCCGCCCGGACCGGCTCGAACTGGCGACGCTCGACCCGCTCCCCGCCGGCGGCTTCCGACCGATCGGCGGCGGCGGCGATGACGCCTGGGTCTTCTGCGCCAATGCCGCATCGGGCGGCTGCAACTGGCTGGTGCCGCTCGGCGGCGACGCCTATTGCCCGGCCTGCGGGCTGAACCGCACCATCCCCGACCTCGACATCGCCGGCAATGCCGAGCGCTGGCGCGCCATCGAGACCGCCAAGCGGCGGCTCATCTATGCGCTCCGCCGCTTCGGCCTGCCGATGACGAGCCAGCACGAGGATGCCGGGCAGGGCCTCGCCTTCGATTTCCTCGCCGATGCCGGCGCGGAGCCGGTGATGACCGGCCATGCCGACGGGCTGGTGACGATCAACATCGCGGAGGCGGATTCCGCCGAGCGCGAGCGGCGGCGGCTGGAGCTCGGCGAGCCCTACCGCACCCTGCTCGGCCATCTGCGCCACGAGGTCGGCCATTACTACTGGGACCTGCTGGTGCGCGACGGCGGCCGGCTCGAGGCGGCGCGCGCGGTCTTCGGCGACGAGCGCGCCGATTACGCCGAGGCGCTCGAACGCCACTACGCGACCGGCCCGCAGCCCGACTGGCAATCGGGCTTCGTCAGCGCCTATGCCACCATGCACCCCTGGGAGGATTTCGCCGAGACCTGGACGCATTACTTCCACATGGTCGACACGCTGGACACGGCCGCGAGCTTCGGCCTCGCGCTCGACCCGCAGGTGACGGCGCGCGACGCGGACTCGGCCGGGATCGCCTTCGACCCCTACCGGGCACCCGATTGCCGGAGCCTCGTCGACGCCTGGCTGCCGCTCACCGTGGCGCTCAACAGCCTCAACCGGTCGATGGGCCAGCCCGACCTCTATCCCTTCGTGCTCAGCGCGCCGGCCATCGCCAAGCTCGGCTTCGTCCACGACCTGGTGCAGCCGCCCGCCTGAACGGGCCTTTGCAGCGCTTGTGCCTTGTGCGACACTTCGCGCGAAAGCAGCCGCAACCATGCCGCAGGTCAGTTTCACCGGGAATCTGAGGCGCCACCGCGAGACCCCCGTCACCGCGGTCGAGGGCGCGACGGTGCGCGAGGCGCTGGACGCGGTCTTCGCCGAGGATCCGCTCCTGCGCGGCTACGTGCTCGACGAGCAGGGCCGGCTGCGGCGCCATGTCAATGTCTTCGTCAACAATGCGATGATCGCGGACAGGCTGGGGCTCGCCGACCCGGTCGGCCGCGACGACGAGATCTACGTGCTTCAGGCGCTTTCGGGAGGGTGAGGCATGACGGAAGGGCTCTATGTCGCCAGCCGCAAGGGGCTGGTCCCGATCCGGCGCAGGAACCGCGGCTGGGAGGCCGGCGCCGCCGCCTTCCTCGGCGAGCCGGTCAGCGCGATCCTGCGCGACCCGCGCGACGGCACGCTCTACGCCGCGCTGCGGCTGGGGCATTTCGGCTGCAAGCTGCACCGCTCCGGGAACGACGGCGCGAGCTGGGAGGAACTGCCCGCCCCCGCCTATCCGGCCGCGCCGGAGCCGGATGCCGAGGCGCCGGCGCTCGACATGATCTGGACGCTGGCCGCGGGCGGGCCGGACCGGCTGGGCGAGATCTGGGCCGGCACCCTGCCCGGCGGGCTCTTCGTGAGCCCCGACCGGGGCGAGACCTGGTCGCTGGTCGACTCGCTCTGGTCCCGGCCCGAACGGGGCGAATGGTTCGGCGGCGGCTTCGACCATCCCGGCATCCATTCGATCTGCATCGACCCGCGCGATCCCGAGCGCATGACCCTCGGCATCTCCTGCGGCGGCGTCTGGAAGAGCGACGATCGCGGCGCTTCGTGGCGGCTCGCGGGACAGGGCCTGCGCAATGCCTACATGCCGCCCGAGCGCGCCTATGACGCCAATGTCCAGGACCCGCATCTCGTCGCCACCTGCGCCGCCTCGCCCGACGTGGTCTGGTGCCAGCACCACAACGGCATCTTCCGCTCCACCGATGCGGCGGAGACCTTCGGCGAGATCGAGGCGCCGATGCCCTCGGTCTTCGGCTTCGCCGTCGCGCCGCATCCTTCCGACCCCGCGACCGCCTGGTTCGCGCCCGCGGTCAAGGACGAATGCCGGGTGCCGGTCGATGGCCGCATGGTGGTCACGCGGACGCGCGACGGCGGCGCGAGCTTCGAGGTGCTCGGCCGCGGCCTGCCCGAGCGCGGCAGCTACGATCTCGTCTATCGCCACGCGCTGGTGGTGGATGCGAGCGGCGAACGCCTCGCCATGGGTTCGACCACCGGCAATCTCTGGGTCAGCGAAAGCGGCGGCGAGGAATGGCAGCAGATCGACGCGCATCTGCCGCCGATCGCCCAGGTGGCCTTCGTCTGATACCACCGACCCACGCCGCCGGAGTTCATTCCGTGCCGGCCGGGTGTCCCCGGCCCTGCCGGGGGCCGGCGCGCGAGGCGCACCGTCCAGGGCCGACTCTTCCCGATCCTCGACCGACGGTGAAACCGCACCACGGACGTCAGTCCTGTGGAAGGGCCGTCCGTATGGGGCCCTGTCGCTCAACGTGAAGATCCGGCTAACGCGACGGCGTTTCCTTCATGATTCCAACATGATGGCTCGATGTGCGCGCGCGCACACAGCCCGGATCGGTTCCCGGCCGGTCGCTTCAGCGCCGCGCCCGGGACACCCAGAGCAGCATCGCCATCGCGGCGAGGACCAGCGCCAGCGGCAGCGCCATGAGGAAGGCCCCGACCGGATCCCACAGCAGGAACCCGTGCAGCTGCCAGCCCTCGACGAACCGGGCGTGCCAGCCGGGCCAGACCCCCGCCAGCGCCTGGTCGATCGATCGCAGGCGATAGGCATAGCCCTGGCCGAGCGTGGCCTGCCAGTCGGCAATGGCGAGAAGGAAAGCTGCGCCCATCAGCAGGGCGGCGAGAAGAATTCGCATGGCATTCTCGTTTGCAGACGGTCTCGGTGTGTAGGTGACCTCAACTTACAGGCGATTCATCCACTCGTAATCCTACCTTCATTGACGCGCGCTGCAAACCGCCGTTTAGAGAGAGCGGTTAACAGGCCGCCCCACCGGCGGCGCCAGGGATCGCCGATGCTCCAGGATTTCCGCCGCCGAACCACGCCCGAAACCGCCGCATTTCGCCTGCCGCCCCTGCGCCGGGCCATGGAGGAGGCCGGCGTCGACGGCTTCCTCGTGCCGCGCGCCGACGCGCATCAGGGCGAGACCGTGGCGCCGCGGGACGAGCGGCTGGCCTGGCTCACCGGCTTCACCGGGTCGGCCGGCCTCGCCGTCGTCACCGCGGCCCAGGCCGCGCTTTTCGTCGACAGCCGCTACACGCTCCAGGCCCGCGCCGAGGTGGACGGCACGCGCTTCGCGCTCTGCCGCCATCCCGAGGACAAGCCCGCCGACTGGCTCGCCGGCGTCCTGCCCGAGGGCGGGCGGATCGGCTTCGACCCCTGGCTGCACACATTCGGCGAGATCGAGGCGCTGCGCGAGGCGCTGGCGCCGCACGGGCTCGAGCTCGTCGGCATCCACAATCTCGTCGACGCGGTCTGGGAGGACCAGCCCGAAGCCCCCAGGGCGCGGATCCGCCCGCATGCCGCGGCGCTGGCCGGCCGCAGCGCCGCCGAGAAGCGCGCGCGCCTCGCCGGCGAGCTGCGCGAGAACGACCTTGCCGCCGCGGTGATCGCCGCGCCCGATTCGATCGCCTGGCTCCTGAACGTCCGCGGCGGCGACGTGGCCCGGACCCCGGTCGCCCATGCCTTCGCCATCCTCCATGCCGAGGGGCGGGTCGATCTCTTCGCCGACCTGGCCAAGGTCGATGCCGAGCTGCGCAGCCATCTCGGCAATGAAGTGGCGATCCACGTGCCCGAGGATCTCGGCCAGCACCTCGCCGAGCTGACCGGCCGGGTCGCGCTCGACAAGGCCCGCACCCCGGTCTGGATCGCCGACCGGCTCGCCGCCGCCTCCGGGGCGGCGATCGTCTGGCGAACCGATCCTTCCATCCTGCCCAAGGCCTGCAAGACCGAGGCCGAGATCGCCGGCGCCCGCAGCGCGCATCGCCGCGACGGCGCGGCGATGGTCGCCTTCCTCGCCTGGCTCGACCGGACCGCACCCCGGGGCGGCCTGACCGAGATCGACGTGGTGCGCCGGCTCGAGGAGATCCGCACCGCCACCGGCGCCCTGCGCGACATCTCCTTCGAGACGATCTGCGGCGCCGGCCCCGACGGCGCCATCGTGCACTACCGCGTGAACGAGGCGACCAATCGCACCATCGCCCCCGGCGACTTGCTGCTCGTCGACAGCGGCGGCCAGTACGACGACGGCACGACCGACATCACCCGCACCCTGGCGACCGGCCCGGCACCGGCGGACGCGCGCCGGCGCTTCACGCTCGTGCTGCGCGGGCTGATCGCCATGTCGCGGCTGCGCTGGCCAGAGGGTCTCGCCGGGCGCGACATCGACGCGGTCGCGCGCACCGCGCTCTGGCAGGCCGGGCTCGACTACGACCACGGCACCGGCCATGGGGTCGGATCCTATCTCGGCGTGCACGAAGGCCCCGCGGGCCTCTCGCGGCGCTCCACCGAGCCGATCCGCGCGGGGATGATCCTCTCGATCGAGCCGGGCAACTACCGCGAGGGCCTCTACGGCATCCGCATCGAGAACCTCGCCGTGGTCCAGCCCGCGGAAATACCCCAGGGCGGCGAGCGGCCGATGCATGCCTTCGAGACCCTCACCCTCGCCCCGATCGACCGCCGCCTGATCGACGCGGGCCTCCTCGACCCCGCCGAACGGGACTGGCTCGACGCCTATCACGCCCGCGTCGCCGCGGACCTCGCGCCACTCGTCGATGCCGAGGATGCGCAATGGCTCGCCGCCGCCTGCCGGCCGCTTGCCGACGGCCCGTAGCCCCGACCGGAGGCGGGCCGGCCGCACCTTCGCCTCATGCGGTCTCCGGGTGAATCGATCACCGTGGACCACCCCGAACCGGAAAACGCGAGGCACTGCCTCGCGCCGGTTCGTCGGTTGGAGCGCGCGAGCGCGGAGACCGAGGGGGGTCGGGTTTCACAATCGGCGGGTAATCCGCGCGCGTCTGCCTGGCTGGCGCGCTTGTCGCGCCTGCCGGGGGGCAGGCAGGCGCGCGCGGATTTGTCCTTGCCAAATCCACGAAGGGAAGGTTGCACCGACACGGGGGAAAGACGTCGGCCCGCAGCGGCGACAGCACCGCCGCTCACCCCTCCATCAGCACCCCGGCCGCGGCGCGGGCCTCGTCGGTGATCACGTCGCCGGCCAGCATGCGCGCGATCTCCTCGCGGCGCTGGGCCGGCGTGAGCCGGGTGACCTCGGTGCGCGCCGCGCCGCCGGCGACGGTCTTGCCGACCCGCCAGTGATGCCGGCCGCGCGCCGCGACCTGCGGCGCATGGGTGACCACCAGCACCTGCGCGCCCTCGCCGAGCGCCTGGAGCCGCCGCCCCACCGCATCCGCCGTCGCACCGCCCACGCCGCGGTCGATCTCGTCGAAGATCAGCGTCAGCGCCCCGCTCTGGCCGCCGAGACAGACCTTCAGCGCCAGCAGGAAGCGCGAGAGCTCCCCCCCCGAGGCGATGCGGTCGATCGGCCCGGGCGCGGCGCCGGGGTTGGTCGCGACGGTGAAGCGCACCCGGTCGCTGCCCCCCGGCCCGGGCTCGCCGGGCGCGAGCTCGGTGACGAAGACCGCCCGCTCGAGCTTCAGCGCCGGCAGTTCCCCCGCCATCATCCCGTCGAGGCGCAGCGCCGCTTCGGCGCGCCGCGCCGAGAGCGCCCCGGCCGCCGCCGCATAGGCCGCCTCCGCCGCGGCCAGCGCCGCGGCGAGGCGGTCGAGACCGGCATCGGCCTCCTCGAGCGCCCGCAGCCGTGCCCGCAGGTCCGCGGCGAGATCCGCCAGCGCATCGGGCGGAACCTGATGCTTGCGCGCGAGGCCGCGGATCGCGAAGAGCCGCTCCTCGACTCGCTCCAGCTCGCCCGGATCGATGCCGATCGCCGCCTGCACCGCCTCGACGGCGCCGAGCACCTCGGAGAGCTCGCCCAGGAGCCGCCCGAGCCCGTCGAGCGCCGGATCGAGCAGGCCCTCCGCGGATCCCGCCGCCGCCTCCAGCCGGCGCAGCGCCTCGATCAGCGGCGCCTCGGCCCCCTCGGGTCCCAGCGCCTCCGCCGCCCGCGCCACATCCGCGCGGATCCGCTCCGCCGCCCGCAGCGCCCGGCGCCGCGCGTCCAGCGCGGCCTCTTCCTCCGGCTCCGGGGCGAGCGCGTCGAGCTCGGCCAGGGCATGGGCGAGATAATCCGCATCCCGCGCCGCCTCCTCCCGCGCCGCCTTCGCCGCCTCGAGCGCCGCCGCGGCGCCCGCGCGCGCGGCCCAGGCCTGCCGCACCGCAAGGGCCTGCTCCCCCGCTCCGGCGAAGTCGTCGAGCAGGTCGCGATGGCCGCGCGGATCGAGCAGGCCGCGGTCGTCCTGCTGGCCGTGCAGCTCGACCAGCGCATCGGCGAGCGCGCGGAGCGTCTCGGCCGTCACCCGGCGGTCGTTCACCCAGGCCTGACGGCGCCCGTCGGCCCCGAGGCTCCGCCGCAGCAGCAGCAGATCCTCCTCGGGCAGGCCGCCCGCGCGCAGGATCGCCTGCGCCGCATGGCCCTCGGGAAGCTCGAACTCGGCGGTCACCTCGCCCCGGGCGGCCCCGCTGCGCACCAGATCGCCCCGCCCGCGCCAGCCGAGCACGAATCCGAGAGAATCGAGCAGGATCGACTTGCCGGCCCCGGTCTCGCCGGTCAGCACGTTCAGCCCGGGCTCGAAGCCGAGCTCCGCGCGCTCGATCAGGACCATGTCCCGGATTGTCAGCGCGCGCAGCATCCCGGCCCGTCGTCAGCCCTCAGCGCCATTTCCCCTGCACCACCTGCCGATAGGTCTGGTTCAGCCAGCTGCCGCTCTCCACGTCGGCCGGACGCAGCCCGCGCCCGGTCAGGAGCACGTAGCTGTCGGCGTACCAGGGCGAGCCGCGGAAATTGTGCCCCAGGATCGCCGCCGCGGTCTGGGCCTCGTCGACCAGCCCAAGCGAGAGATAGCTCTCGACCAGCCGATGCAGGGCCTCCGGCGTGTGGGTGGTCGTCTGGTAATCCTCGACCACCACCCGGAAGCGGTTGATCGCGGCGGTGTAGAAGCCCCGGTTGAGGTAGTAGCGCCCGATCTCCATCTCCTTGCCCGCGAGATGGTCGAGTGCGAGCTCGAACTTCAGCTGCGCGGAGGCCGCGTACTCGCTGTCGGGATAGCGCTCGATGATGTCGCGCATCTCCTGCAGCGCGTCGAAGGTATTGGACTGGTCGCGGCCGATGTCGACGATCTGGTCGTAATAGCTCAGCGCGATCAGGAACTGCGCATAGGGCGCGTCCACGTCCGCGGGATAGAAATCGAGATAGCGTTCCGCCGCCGCCCGGCTCTCGGCGAAGAGCGAGCCCTCGTGATAGGCGAAGGCCGACATCAGCATCGCCCGCTTGGCCCATTCCGAATAGGGATAGAGCCGCTCGACCTCGCCGAACATCTCGCCGGCCTCGCGCGGCTGGTTGGTCGCGAGCAAGGCCTCGCCGTCGAGATAGATCTCCTGCGGCGATCGCGTTTCGATGGGGGCCTTCGGCTGGCCTCCCAGCGAGGCGGGCAGGTAGCTGCAGGCCCCCAGCGCGAGCGTCATTCCGAGAGTGGCGGCAAGTGCCGGAAACCGCCCCCAACGTCGCACGAAAATCATCGTTACCCCTGAGGCTTTCGACCCAACGAAGCGCCGCGCGGGCCCCGTCGACGGCAACGAGGTAGCACAGCTTTCCGGGGGGTTGAAACGAAAAGCGCAGCCCGGACGGGCTGCACCCCTCGACCGCCGCTCCGCCTCAGCCGGCGCGGCGAAGATCCGCCATGCCGAGGCCCGCGCCGGGCAGCCGGCGGGCGGTGGCGGCGTCGATGACGACCTCCTCCCAGGCGCCCTCGGTCGCGAAGAGCCGCCGCAGCAGCCGGTTCGTGAGGCCATGGCCGGCCCGGACCCCGCGATAGGCGCCGAGGATCGGCGCACCCGCGAGCGCGAGGTCGCCGACCGCGTCGAGCATCTTGTGCCGCACGCATTCGTCCACCCGCCGGAAACCGCCGGGGTTCAGCACGCGGTCGCCCTCGACGACCACGGCATTGTCGAGCGAACCACCCAGCGCCAGCCCGCTGGCCCGCATCGCCTCGACCTCCACCCGCCGGCAGAAGGTGCGGCAATCGCTCAACTCGTGGACGAAGGCGCCGTTGACCATCGCCATGGCGCGGGACTGCCGCCCGATCGCCGCATCGGGAAAGTCGATCTCGAAATCGATCGAGAGCGTCTGGGCGGGCGCGAGCTCCGCCCGCGCGTCGCCCTCCACCACGCGCACCGGCGCGAGCACGCGGATCGCCCGCTGCGGGCCGCCGAGGCCGCGCAGCCCGGCGCGCAGGATCGCCTGGACGAAACGCAGCGAGCTGCCGTCCATGATCGGCACTTCCGGTCCGTCGATCTCGACGATGGCATGGGTCACGCCGGTCCCGGCCAGCGCCGCCATCAGATGCTCCACGGTCGAGACCGAGACCCCGGCGGCATTGCTCAGCACGGTGCAGAGCCGGGTGTCGCTCACCAGGTCGAAGCGCGCGGGGATGACGTTGTCGCGGTCGGTCACGTCCACCCGGTGGAAGCGGATGCCACCCTCGCTGGCGGGACGGAGGCGCAGCCGCGCCGGACGGCCGGAATGGAGCCCCATTCCGACAAGCGTCGTCTCGCCTTTCAAGGTGGTCTGCATGATGGCCCCCGAATTTCCGACGACGGATTTTCCTGCGGATTCCGCCTGTCTCATGCAGCGCAATGTAGGGATTGGCCAAATTCGCGACAAATCAAGCTTTGTGACCATTTGCAACACTGCACACACCCGCCGATCGCGCCGGAACGGGGCCTCTGCTGCAAAGAAAAAAGGCACCCGGGGGTCCGGATGCCTTTGCTCGGGAGCCGACTTGCGGTGTGTGGGGGGGTGCTCCCGATCAGTTGGCCTGACGTCGGAGGAAGGCCGGTATGTCGACGCGTTCGCGCTCGGTATCCTCGTAATCCTGCTCGTGGGCATGCGGCTCGTGCGCCGCGAAGCCCGGTTCCGCCGGCCGCTGGCGCGCAGCCGGCGCCTCGCGCCCCGCCTGCCCGGTCATCTTGTGGATCAGGCTGTTGATCGTCAGCCGGCTGTTGCGCTCGGCCTCGCGCGGCGAGGAAGCGAGCGGCCGGACCATGGGCTGCGCCTTGGGCACGTTCTGCACCGCCGCCTGGAGCCGGCGCAGTGCGTCCGGCGAGGGCTCGCCCGGCCGCCGGTCCTGGCCCGCGGCGCCGATCTTCGGCTGGCCGTAGGGCGCGGTGCGCTGCATCTCCGCCGGCTGCGGCACCGGCTGCGGCGCCGCCGCGTATTCCGGCTCGGCCTCGAAGCTCTCGCGCTCGAACTCGACCGACTGCGTATCGGCGAAGCTCGGCGCGCGGGCGACCTCGGGCTGGGCCAGCGGCTCGGGCGCCGGCTGCGGCGCGGGCTTCGGCGCCGCGGCGGCGGGCGCGGCGATCGGCTCGGCGACCTTGCGCTGCGGCACGGGCACGTTCTCGCTCCGGGCCAGCGCATCGATTCCGGTCGCGACCACCGAGACCCGCATCTGGCCGGCCATCTCCGGGTCGAGGGTCGAGCCGACCATGATGTTGGCTTCCGGGTCGACCTCGGCGCGGATGCGGTTGGCCGCCTCGTCGAGCTCGAAGAGCGTGAGGTCGGGGCCGGCGGTGATGTTGATCAGCACGCCCTTGGCGCCCTTGAGGCTGATCTCGTCCAGGAGCGGGTTGGCGATCGCCTTCTCGGCGGCCTGCACCGCGCGATCCTCGCCCTCGGCCTCGCCGGTGCCCATCATCGCCTTGCCCATCTCGTTCATCACCGAGCGCACGTCGGCGAAGTCGAGGTTGATGATGCCGGGCCGGACCATGAGGTCGGTGACGCCCTTCACGCCCTGGTAGAGCACGTCGTCGGCGAGCGCGAAGGCGTCGGTGAAGGTGGTCTTCTCGTTCGCCAGCCGGAAGAGGTTCTGGTTGGGGATGATGATGAGCGTGTCGACATGCTTCTGCAGCTCGTCGACGCCGTTCTCGGCCTGGCGCATGCGGCGCGAGCCCTCGAACTGGAAGGGCTTGGTGACCACGCCCACGGTCAGCACGCCCATCTCGCGCGCCGCCTTGGCGATGATCGGGGCCGCCCCGGTGCCGGTGCCGCCGCCCATGCCGCCGGTGATGAAGCACATGTGGCAGCCCGAGAGCTTCTCGACGATGTCCTCGATGCTCTCCTCGGCGGCCGCGGCACCCACTTCGGGCCGCGCGCCCGCGCCGAGCCCCTCGGTGACCCGCGCGCCGAGCTGGAGCTTGTTGGTGGCACGGCTCTGCTGCAGCGCCTGGGCGTCGGTGTTGGCCACCACGAACTCGCAGCCCTCGAGCTCCTTCTCGATCATGTTGTTGACGGCGTTGCCGCCGGCGCCGCCGACGCCGATCACGGTGATCCGGGGGCTGAGGTCCTGGGTAACCGGTATGCTGAGTGTAAGAGCCATGGTGTCATCCGCCTGTTGGTTTCGCCCTGCCTCCGCGCCCCTATCGCGGAGTTCGTGCCTGTCGTCACGATTCGCAATATAGCGATTATCGCCGCTAGGGTCACGCGTTTTCATGGGTTTGACCCCAATATATTGTAGCTAACCCCTAGATAAAGCGGAATTGTTGCGCGGTGTCGCAAGTTACCAGTTCTCCTTAAACCATCGCAGCGCCCGGGTGACGCGGCGGGCCCCCTGGCGGTCCGCGGGCATCTCGAAATCCCAGCATTCGTCCTGGGGATGGGAGACATGCATGGCGAGCCCGACCGCCGTCGCGAAGGCGGTCCCGGTGGCCGATTGCGGCAGGCCCTGCACCCGGAGCGGCTTGCCCACCCGGCACTGCCGCCCGAGGATGTGGCTCGCGACCATCTCCAGCCCGGGGATCTGCGCCGAGCCGCCGGTCAGCACGATGCGCTGGCTCGGAAGGTACTCGAATCCCGAGGCGTCGAGCCGGGCGCGCACCTCCTCGAGGATCTCCTCCACCCGCGGCCGCATCACCCCGATCAGCTCGGTGCGCGAGATCTGCCGCCGGTCGTGGTCCCAGTCGCCGAGGATGGAGGGCAGCTCGATCATCTCGCGGTCGTCGACGCCGGTCGCCACCAGCCCGCCGTGCATGGTCTTGAGGCGCTCGGCATCGGCCATGGAGACCTGCAGCCCCTGGCAGATGTCGGAGGTGACGTGGCTGCCGCCCATGCGCACGCAATCGGCGTAGATCATCTGCCGCCGCACGAAGATCGAGAGGCCGGTCGCCCCGCCGCCGATGTCGACGCAGGCCGCACCGAGTTCCTGCTCGTCCTCCACGAGGCTCGCGAGCCCGCTCGCATAGGGCGCGACCACCACCCCGGCCAGTTCGAGGTCGCAGCGCCGGATGCATTGCAGGATGTTGCGGAGCGGCGTGGCGGCGACGGTCACCAGATGCAGGTCGACGGCGAGGCTGCGGCCGATCTGGCCGCGCGGGTCGGTCAGCCCCGAGCGGTGGTCGAGCGCGAAATTCACCGGCAGCGCATGGATCGCGTCGCGGCCGTGGCCGTATTCGGGAATGTCGCAGGCCGCGAGCACATGGCCGATGTCGCGCTCGGCCACCGCACCGTTCTCCACCTCGATCTCGCCCGCCACCCCGTAGGAGCGCGGCCGCCCGCCGGAGAAGCTCACGATCACATGGTCGACCCGCAGGTTCGCCATCTTCTGCGCGCCCTGGATCGCGGTGCGGATCGCCCGCTCGCATTCGTCCATCGCGGTGATCTCGCCGAGCGCGATGCCGCGCGAGCGGGTGTTGGCGGCGCCGATCACCCGGAAGGCGCCCTGGCGCAGCACCGGCCGGGTCTCGACGCCTTCGCCGACCTCCTCGGGCACGAATTGCAGCACGAGGCAGGCGACCTTGGTGGTGCCGATGTCGAGGACCGCGATCACGCCGCGCCGGAGCGCCGTCTCGCGCCGCGAGCGCATCGCGCGCTGGACCTCGTAGAGCTGTCGCCTCATGCATCCTCTCCTGCAACCATCGCCCGCACCCGAACCAGTTCCGCCACCGCATTCTCGCCCAGCCGCAGGATCGGCCGCCGCGGGTCGCGCATGTCGACCACGGTCAGGTCGCGATCCATCAGATCCTCGGCGGCCTGCAGATCCATGACATGCGCCAGCGCCGCCGCGGCGCCGGTCTCCGGCAGGCGGATCACCTGGTCGCGGTCGAGCACCAGATCCCAGCGCCGCTCGCCCATGCGCACGAGGCCGCGGATGCGGTCGTGCAAGGGCCGGGCCAGCGCGAAAAGCTCCAGCGCCTCGGGAACCTGCCCGGCGGCGCCCTCGCCCGCGATCAGCGGCAGGTCCGGGCGGCGCAGCCGGCTGTCGACCTCGGCCACCCGCACCCCGGCGGGATCGAGCAGCTGCAGCCCCGGCCCCGAGCGCCAGACCACCACCGGCACCCGCTCGATGGCGCGGATCTCCAGCACCCCGCTCGCCAGCGCCCGGACGCGGGCCCGCTCCACCGCGTCGAGCGCCTCGATGCGGGCGCGCACCGAGACCACGTCCACCTCGAGGCTCGAGGCCGGCAGGTCGACGAAGGCCGCGACCCGGATCTGCTCGGCGAGATCGGGGCTGACATCGGGGATGTCGATGCGGGTGATGACGAATTGCGGCTGGTCGACGATCGCCTCGCGCACCCGCTCGAAGGCCAGCATGGCCCGGCCGCGCAGGTCGTATTCCGCCATGAGCGTCCAGGCCGCGAGCAGCCCCGCCAGCATCGGCAGCCCGAAATTCGCCAGCCGCCGGAAGCCCGGCCGCAGCCAGAGCCGCGTCAGCCGGTAGCGCAGCCGCGACGGCGCGGGATCGCGGCGGGGCGTCTTCACCGGAAGCACGAGGCGTCCTCCACCATCCAGCGCACCAGCGCGCCGAAGGACATGCCGCAATGCGCCGCCTGCTCGGGCGCGAGCGAGGTCGGCGTCATGCCCGGCTGGGTATTGGTCTCCAGGAGATAGAGCCCCGCGAGCCCGCGCGATTCGTCCCAGCGGAAATCCGTGCGGCTCACCCCGCGGCAGCCCAGCGCGCCATGGGCGCGCAGCGCATAGTCGAGGCAGGCCTCGGTGATCTCCGCGGGAAGCTCCGCCGGCACCACGTGCCGCGACCCGCCCGGCGCGTATTTCGCGTGATAATCGTACCAGCCCGCGGCGATGATGTCGGTCACCGCCAGCGCCCGGTCGCCCATCACCGCGGTGGTCAGCTCGCGCCCGGGGACGAAGGCCTCCACCAGCAGCGTCTCGGGCATGTCGTCGGAGACCTGCGCCGGACCGTTCGCGCCGGCAGGGACGATATAGACCCCGACCGAGGAACCCTCGTTGACCGGCTTGACCACATAGGGCGGCGGCATCGGATGGCTGGCCCGCACCTCCTCGCGCGAGGCGAGCAGGCCCTCGGCCACCGGCAGGCCCGCGGCGCGGAAGACCTGCTTGGCGCGGCGCTTGTCCATCGCCAGCGCCGAGGCCAGCACGCCGGAATGGGTATAGGGGATGCCGAGCCATTCCAGCAGGCCCTGCACGCAGCCGTCCTCGCCCCAACGGCCGTGCAGCGCGTTGAAGACCACGTCCGGCTTCGCCTCGATCAAGGCTTGCGCAAGATCGGGGCCGGCGTCGATCTCGACGACCCGATAGCCTTCCTGCCGCAGCGCCGCCGCACATTCGGCACCGGAGACGAGCGAGACTTCCCGCTCGGCGGACCGGCCGCCCTTGAGGACCGCGATGCGGGCTGCTGTCCTGCTCGACATGCCCGCCTCAACTTCTTCCCGCAGCCCTTATCCGGGCTTGTCGGGCCTTCCATGCGCGATCAGGGTCTCCCGATCCGCATGATCTCCCATTCTAGTGCTATTCCGCTGGTTTCGAAAACCTTTTTTCGCACCAATTCGCCCAAATTCTCCAGATCGGCGGCTTTCGCCCCCCCGGCGTTGATCAGGAAATTGGCATGCTTCGGCGACATCTGCGCGCCGCCGAGGGCCGCGCCCCTCATGCCCGCGTCCTCGATCAGCTTCCAGGCCTTGAAATCATGCACGTCGTCCGCCAGCCCGGTGGAGGAGAATCCCGCCGGATTGCGGAAGGTCGAGCCCGCCGAGCGCTCCCCGGTCGGCTGCGAGGCATCGCGCGCCGCTAGCTGCCGCTCCATGCGCGCCGCCAGTTCCGCCGGCGCGCCCGGCACCCCCCGCAGCACCACCTCGGTCACCACCATACCCGCCGGCAGGGCGGTGGCGCGATAGGCAAAGGCCAGATCCTGAGGCGAGAGCGCGACCGCGACCCCGTCGCGCCCCACCGCCCGCGCCGAGACGAAGACATCGGCCATGTAGCTGCCGTAGCAGCCGGCATTCATCCGCAGCGCGCCGCCGATCGAGCCCGGAATCGTGCGCAGGAAGGTCAGGTCGAGGCCCGCCTCCGCCGCCCTGCGCGCCACATGCGCATCGAGCGCCGCCGCCCCGGCGATCACCCGCTCGCCCTCGATCCGGATCCCGTTGAAGCCACGCCCCAGCCGGATCACCACGCCGGCGATGCCGCCGTCGCGCACGATGAGGTTCGAGCCCACGCCCACCGGCAGCACCGGCACCGAGTCCGGCAATGCGGCGAGAAACCCGGCCAGGTCATCCTCGTCCGCCGGCTGGAACAGCCAATCGGCGGGTCCGCCGACCCGGAGCCAGGTCAATTCCGCCATCGGCCGGCCGGCCGTCAGCACGCCGCGCACCGGCGGCATCGCACCGGGATTTCCGCCGTCGCTCATGTCACCTCGCAAGGACGAAGCACGGTTGACGCGCCGCGCCTTTCCGCCGACCTTCCGCCGCGGGTTCCGCGCTGGTGCGGAATCGGGGGGGAGGGCCACCGATGAGCGCCAGCGCGCCGCAGAAGACCCTGACGCCGGCGGCCATCCGGGCGCGCAAGGGCGGCACGCCGCTCGTCTGCCTGACGGCCTATTCCACGCCCATGGCGCGTTTCGTCGATGCCCATGCCGACGTGATCCTCGTCGGCGACAGCCTCGGCATGGTGGTGCACGGCCTGCCCTCCACGATCGGCGTGACGGTCGAGATGATGGTCCTGCACGGCCGGGCGGTCCGCCGCGGCGCCGAGCGCGCGCTGCTCGTCGTCGACCTGCCCTTCGGCAGCTACGAGGAAAGCCCCGACCAGGCGTTCCGCACCGCCGCCCGGGTCATGGCCGAGACCGGATGCGCCGCCGTCAAGCTCGAGGGCGGCGAGACGATGGCCGAGACGATCGGCTTCCTCACGCGCCGGGCGATCCCGGTGATGGCGCATGTGGGCCTCATGCCCCAGTCGGTCAACGTGACGGGAGGCTACCGCGTGCAGGGTCGCGGCGCCGAGGCCGAGCGGGTGATCCAGGACGCGCGCGCCGTGGCGGAAGCCGGCGCCTTCGCCGTCGTCCTCGAGAAGATCACCGAGCCGCTCGCCCGCAGCATCACCGAGCAGGTTCCGATCCCGACCATCGGCATCGGCGCCTCGCCCGCCTGCGACGGCCAGATCCTGGTGGTCGACGACATGCTCGGCCTCTTCACCGACTTCCGCCCGTCGTTCGTGCGCCGCTATGCCGAGCTCGGCGAGGCCACGGATGCGGCGATCGCGGCCTATGCCGAAGACGTGCGCGCCCGCCGCTTCCCGGCGCGCGAGCATACCTTCTCCGAGTCCTGAGCCGGAGGCGGCGCCATGGGCATTCCCATCGTCCGGACCCTGCCGGCGCTGCGCAGCGCCGTCGCCGGCTGGAAGGCGGCCGGTCAGCGTGTCGGCGTCGTGCCCACCATGGGCGCGCTGCACGCGGGCCACCTGAGCCTCGCCCGTGCCGCGCGGGCAACCTCCGACCGGGTCATCGTCACCCTCTTCGTGAATCCCCGGCAATTCGACAACCCCGACGACCTGGCCGCCTATCCCCGCACCGAGGACGCCGACGCGGCCAGGCTCGCCCCGCTCGGCATCGACCTGCTCTATGCGCCCGATCCCGATCAGATCTACCCGCCGGGCTTTGCCACCACCGTCACCGTCGCGGGGGCCGGCGAAGGGCTCGAGGGCGCCTTCCGGCCCGGGCATTTCGACGGCGTCGCCACGGTCGTCGCCAAGCTCCTGCTGCAGACCGGCGCCGATCGCGCCTTCTTCGGCGAGAAGGACTTCCAGCAGCTCAGGCTGGTGCAGCGCCTGGTCCGGGACCTCGACATCCCGACCGAGATCACCGGCTGCGCCACGGTGCGCGAGCCCGATGGCCTCGCGCTCTCGTCGCGCAATGCCCGGCTCGCCGCGGCGGAACGCGCCGTCGCCCCGGCGCTCGCCGCGGCGCTGCGAAAGGCCGCCGACGCCATCGCCGCGGGCACCCCGGCCGAGCACGCCGTCGCGACGGCGCGCGCCGGGATCCTGGCCGCCGGCTTCGATGCGGTCGAATACCTGGAGCTGCGCCGCGACGCCGACCTCGCGCCGACCGCGCGCACGGACGAGCCCGCCCGGCTGCTGGCCGCCGCCTGGCTCGGCGGCGTCCGGCTCATCGACAACATGCCCCTGAGGCGCTGAGCGCGGCGCGGGCGCGGCCCGGCCGAACGGCCCCGAAGGAGGCTCACCGCCCCCGCGCCGGCCCATGGCCCTGCGCCCCAAACCTGTCGAAACCATCGTCACGGCCGCCCGATCGTCTCCCCGGCCTTCATACAGGTTAGCTAACCTGGAGAGCAGTCGTGATGCGCCAACAGGCGCATCACCGAAGAAATGCCGATGCGCGCACCCGCGCGCGCAAACTGGCGGCAAGGGCCGCCGCGCGGCGCGCGGCGCGCCTCACGCCTCCACCGGCTCCTTCGCGCCGTTCTCCGCCCCGAGCCGCGCCGGCAGGGCATTGGCCCAGGCCGAGATCGATCCCGCGCCGAGGCAGACCAGCATGTCGCCGGGCCGGCATTCGGCGCGCACGAAATCCGCCAGCGCCGCCTCGCCGGCGAGCGGCAGCGCCCGGCGGTGGCCATGGGCGATCAGCCCGCCCACCAGCGTGTCGCGGCTGATGCCCTCGATCGGCGCCTCGCCGGCGGTATAGACCTCGGCGATCGCCACGGTATCGGCATCGTTGAAGCAGGCGCAGAACTGGGTGAAGAGGTCGCGCAGCCGCGTGTAGCGATGCGGCTGGTGCACTGCGATCACCCGACCCTTGGTCGCCTGCCGTGCTGCCTTCAGGACCGCGGCGATCTCCACCGGGTGATGGCCGTAATCGTCGATGATGGTCACGCCGTCGACCACGCCGACCCGGGTGAAGCGCCGGTTCACCCCGCCGAAGGCCGCCAGCGCCTTCTTGATCGCGCCGGGCGCGATGCCGAGATGCCGCGCCACCGCCACCGCGGCGAGCGCGTTCGAGACGTTGTGGTCCCCGGTCATCGGCAGCCGCACCCCCTCGATCACCCGCCCCTCGGCGTTGAGGGCGACGTCGAAGCTCGCCCCGCCGTCCTCGAAGCGCAGGTTGCGGCCCTGCACGTCCGCCTGCGGGTTGAAGCCATAGGTCGCCACCCGCCGGTCGGTGATCCGCCCCACCAGCGCCTGCACCTCCGCATGGTCGATGCAGGCCACCGCCAGCCCGTAGAAGGGGATGTTCGACACGAAGGTGTCGAAGGCCGCGCGCAGGCTGTCGAAATCGCCGTAATGGTCCAGGTGCTCGGGGTCGATGTTGGTGATCACCGCCACGGTCGCGGGCAGCTTGTTGAAGCTGCCGTCGCTCTCGTCGGCCTCCACCACCATCCATTCGCCGGCGCCGATGCGCGCGTTCGAGCCATAGGCGTGGATCACGCCGCCGTTGATCACCGTCGGATCCATGCCGCCGGCGTCGAGCAGCGCGGCCACCATCGAGGTGGTGGTGGTCTTGCCGTGGGTCCCGGCCACCGCCACGTTCGACTTCAGCCGCATCAGCTCGGCCAGCATCTCCGCGCGCCGCACCACCGGCAGGTTCTTGGCCCGCGCCGCGTCGAGCTCGGGGTTGCCGCGCTTGATCGCCGAGGAGATCACCACCACCTCCGCGCCCTCGAGGTTCTCCGCGCTCTGGCCGATGAAAATGCGCGCGCCCTTCGACTCCAGCCGCTCGGTGATCGGCGAGGCCTTCAGGTCCGAGCCCTGCACGGTGAAGCCGTGGTTCAACAGCACCTCGGCGATCCCCGACATGCCGATGCCGCCGATGCCGGTGAAATGGATCGCGCCGATGTCGTGCGGCAGCCGCGTCTGTCCGTTCATGCGTTTCTTCCTTGCTGGGCGAGCTCGACCACGAGGCCCGCCAGATGCTCCGCCGCGTCGGGCCGGCCCTGGGCGAGGCTCGCCTCGGCCATGGCCGCGGCGCCCTCCGCGTCGGTCAGGATCGCGGTGATATGCCCCGCCAGCCCCTCGGCGGTCAATTCCTGCTCGCGGATCATGAAGGCGCCGCCCGCCTCCACGAGGCCGAGGGCGTTCGCCGCCTGGTGGTCGTCGGTCGCCGCCGCATAGGGGATCAGGATCGCCGGCCGGCCGATCACCGTGACATCGGCGATCGAGCTCGCGCCCGCCCGGCTGATCACCAGCGTCGCCTCGGCGAGCCGCTGCGGCACGTCCTCGAAGAAGCCGCGCAGATCCGCCTCGATGCCGAGATCGGCATAGATGTCGCCGGTGCGCGCCATGTCCTCGGGCCGCACCTGCTGGGCGAGCCTGAGCCGCGCGCGCAGGTCCGGATCGATGAGCCGCAGCGCCTCGGGCACCACGCGCGCGAAGAGCCCCGCGCCCTGGCTGCCGCCGATCACCAGAAGCCCCATGGGCCAGTCGCCGGGCATGACATAGGTCGCGCCCTGCTCGGCGAGCACCGCGGCGCGCACCGGATTGCCGGTATGCACCACCGTCGCGCCCTCGGGGACCTCCGTGGGCCAGGTGCCGCAGGCCACCACGTCGACCCGGCGCGCGAAGGCGCGGTTGACCCGGCCGAGCACGCCGTTCGCCTCGTGGATCAGCCGCGGGATCTGCAGGGCGGTCGCGGCGATCATCGCCGGCAGCGCCGGATAGCCGCCGAAACCCGCCACGCAATCGGGGCGCTCGCGGCGCA
Organism: Rhodovulum sp.; assembly: GCA_020637615.1. Classification (GTDB taxonomy): domain Bacteria; phylum Pseudomonadota; class Alphaproteobacteria; order Rhodobacterales; family Rhodobacteraceae; genus Amaricoccus. The sequence goes on along the minus strand of JACKKC010000027.1, from coordinate 5,817 downwards.
TGGAAGCGATGCTCGCCGCCGCGCCCGCCGCCACGCTGAAGGGCGCGGTCACCCGCCGCGCCAGCCCGCCCTGGCTGAGGCTCGCCGCGGCGGTGACCACCCGCTCGACCTCCTCGGGAAACCCCGTGGCATAGCGCGCGCCGCGGGCGTCGGTGGCGAGGCGCACCCGCCAGCCGCGCGCGAGCATCGCCTCGGCCAGCGCCTGGGCCGGGAACATGTGCCCGCCGGTGCCGCCGGCCGCGATCACGAGCAGGGGCGCCTCCGTCATCGCCACCGCCTCAGCGCGCCGGCCCGAGGATGTCGTCGAGATCGTGCTGCGGCCGCCGGCGCGTCAGCGCCAGCAGCACGCCGAGCCCGAGGCCCGCGGCGATCAGCGACGAGCCGCCGTAGGAGATGAGCGGCAGGGTCATGCCCTTCGCCGGCAGGAGCCGCACCGCGACACCGACGTTGATCATCGCCTGCATGCCGAGCAGCACCGCGAGCCCGGTGCCCGCCAGCCGCACGAAGGGATCGCGCTCCCGCACCAGCCGCAGGAGCGATCGCACCACGATCGTCATATAGAGGCCGAGGATCAGCACGCAGAGGATCAGCCCGAATTCCTCGGCCGCCACCGCGATGATGAAATCGGTATGCGCGTCCGGCAGCGTCCATTTCACGCTGCCATTGCCGATCCCGACCCCGAGATAGCCGCCCTCCTGGATCGCGTTGGTGGCGTAGCCGATCTGGGTGCGCGGATCGACCTCCGAGCTCAGGAACCCGTCGATGCGCCGCGCCACATGCTCGGAATTGTGATAGGCGAACCAGCCCACCGCGACCACGCCGGCGCCGACGCCGCCGAGCAGCGGCACCGGCGCGCCGGCGGCGAAATACATCAGCGCCCAGCAGGCGATGATCAGCCCCGCCTGGCCGAAATCCGGCTGGAGCGCCAGGATCGTGGTCAGCGCCAGCGCGAAGACGAAGGAGATCGCGGTGCCGGGCGGCCCCTTGACGTCGTAGCTCGCCGCCATCAGCCAGCCGGCGAAGACGGCGAAGCTGGGCTTGAGGAATTCCGAAGGCTGGACCGAGACCACCTTCAGCGAATACCAGCGCACCGCGCCCTTGCCGAAATCGGTGCCGAAGACCGGCAGGAGCGCCAGCGCGACGAAGGAGAAGAAGAATGCCACCACCGCCCAGCGGCGCAGCCGGTCCGGCGCCATCATCGAGACGACGACCATCAGGAAGAGCGCCAGCACCCCGAAGGCCGCCTGCCGGGTGACGTAATGGAAGGGATCGAGCCCGTTGCGCAGCGCGAGCGGCGGCGAGGCCGCCTGCCCCAGCAGCAGCCCGATCAGGAAGAGCGCCACGATGGCGGCCAGCGACCAGCGGTCGACCGTGCGCCACCATTCCGGGACGATTGCCTCGCCCGGCCGCGCCGAAGCCGCGCCATGCACCATGTCGGTCAACGGGAACTGCCCTTTCCCAATGCCTGCCTCGTCGTCCCTGCCGCGGTTTGGCTCCACGATCCGGGCGTCGGATACAACCTATAGCCGTTTCAGGCCCGTTTGACCAGTACTCCACGCGCCGAGGGCGGGGCCGTCGCATTTGGCGCTCACTCTTTCTTCTTCCTTCCTCGACCGCCCCACCAGAAGACGAGGGCAGCGCCCCACCCGGCGGATGCGAAGCGCCCGCGTCGTGCCGGAGGCACGCCTTCGGCGTGACGGGGCGGGGCGGGCGCTGCCCGGCGGTGCCCGCCGGGCGAGACGGAGACACTGGCCTGCCCGGAACTCGGCCGAAAGTTCACCCCGCCCGCGCCAGCCAGACCGAATGCCCGCCGCAGCCCGGATCCTCGGCGGCGAAGGCCCGCGGCGCGAGACCCTCCGCCGCCATCAGCGCCGCATATTCCGCCGGCGCGAGGCTCGCGTGATAGACCGGCCGGCCCTCCACTGCCCCGACCGTCTCCCCCGCATCCGGCCCGCTGGTGAACATCAGCGCGCCTCCCGGCGCGAGATGCCGCGCGAAGACCGGGAAGATCGCCCGCTGATCCTCCGGCGTGAGATGGAAGAAGCTGTCCCAGGCCAGGATGCCCCCGAAGCGCCGCCCCAGGTCGAGCCCGCGCATATCCGCCTCCAGCCATTCGGCCTGCGGAAACCGCGCCCGCGCGATCGCCAGCATCGCGCCCGAGAAATCGACGCCCGTCACGGCAAAGCCCGCCCCGATCAGCCAGCGCGCGATCGGATCGCCGGTGCCGCAGCCGAGATCGAGCACCGGCACGCCCTCGGGCAACAGCGCCGCGAACCGCCCGAGCCAACCCCGCTCGAAGAGCCCCCGCGCGCGATGCCGGTCGAACCCCGCCGCCGAAGCCTCATAGACCGCCCGCGACAAGCGCCCGCACCGCGGCCTCGAAGGCATCCCCCCGCTCCTCGAAGCTCGTGAACTGATCGAAGCTCGAACAGGCCGGCGCCAGCAGCACCGTCTCGCCCTCCTGCGCCTCCGCGGCCGCCGCTTCCACCGCCGCCGCCAGCGTCCCGCTCACCACATGGGGCACGTCGCCGAGCGTCGCGGCGAATTCCCCCGCCGCCTCGCCGATCAGATAGGCCTTGGCGACGCGCCCGAAGAGCGGGCGCAGGCTCTCGATGCCCCCGCCCTTGGGCCGCCCCCCGGCGATCCAGCGGATGCGCTCGAAGCTCGCCAGCGCCCGGCCGGCGCTGTCGGCATTGGTCGCCTTGCTGTCGTTGACGAAGCGCACGCCGCCATGGGTCGCCACCATGCGCGCCCGGTGCGGCAGGCCGGGATAGCTCGCCAGCCGCTCGGCGATCACCCGCGGCGCCATGCCCAAGGTACGCGCCGCGGCATAGGCGGCACAGGCGTTCTGGTGATTATGCGCCCCGGGCAGGGACGCCATCCCGCGCAGGTCGATCGAGGCCTGCTGCCGTCCGTTGCGCCATTCCGCGAGAAACCCCTTGCGCCCCGACACGCTCCAGCCGCTGCCCACGGGCTTGTGCGTGACCGAGACCTCGATCACCGGGTCGCCCGAGCCAGCCTCCTCGCGCATCACGTTTGCGAGGAACCGGCCCTCGTCCTCGTCGACCCCGATGATCGACCGCGACGGGCCGCCTTGGGTGAAGAGCCGCCGCTTGGCGGCGAAATAGCCGCCGAGCCCGCCGTGGCGGTCGAGATGGTCCGGCGAGAGGTTGAGGAAGACCGCGATGTCCGGCTGCAGGGCTCGGGCGAGCTCGGTCTGGTAGGAGGAGAGCTCCAGCACCACGACCATGCCGTCCTCCGCCGGCTCGAGGTCGAGCACCCCGCGCCCGATGTTGCCGCCCATCTGCACCGGCCGCCCGCTCGCCGCCAGCACATGGGCGAGCAGCGCCGTGGTCGTCGACTTGCCGTTCGAGCCGGTGATCGCCACCACCTGCGGAATGCGCGCGAATTCCTCCCAGGCCGGCGTGGCGAAGGAGCGGAAGAAGAGCCCGACGTCGTTGTCGACCGCGACGCCCGCCGCCCAGGCGGCGGCGACCGCCGGATGCGGCGCGGGATAGAGATGCGGAATGCCGGGCGAGACGACCAGCGCCTTGACCCCGGCCCAGGCATCCGCCCGCGCGAGATCGGTGATCGCGATGCCCTCGGCCGCCGCCCGCGCCCGTGCCGCCTCGCCGTCGTCCCAGGCGACGACCTCGGCCCCGCCCGCCCGAAGGGCCGCCACCGCCGGCATGCCCGAGCGCCCGAGCCCGAGCACCGCCACCTTGTGGCCATCGTAGCCGCGGACCGGGATCACGCGGCGATCCCCGCGCATCGGATGGCGGACCGGACGGTCGCAGCGGCCATGGCATGCTCCTTCGGCGGGCGCCCCTCGCCGCCGCTCCTGTTTCGACAAGCTCGCCGCGGGATGCAAGAGGCTCCGCGCGCACCCTGCCCTTGCGCGCACCGCCGGCAACGGGCACCCTTCCCGCCTCGGCGGCTCATCGAGGCGGAAGACATGCGCTACTGGCTTTCTCTGGCGGCGGTCCTCGCGGCGCTCTGGGCCGCCCCTGCCGCCGCCGACTGGACGGAGGCCGCCTGCGAGATCTATCCCGCGGGCTCGGACCGGATCGAGGCGATGCTGCCCTGCACCTTCGCGCAGAGCCAGGGCCACATCACCATCACCCGCGACGACGGCGTCAGCCACGACCTCACGCCCGTCGGCGACACCCCGGGCAATTTCCAGGATCAGGAAGGCCGGACGGTCTATCGCCAGAGCGGCCTCGGCGACCAGGGGCTGATCTTCCGCTTCCCCGACATCAGCATCTTCCTCTATTGGGACACCTCGGCGCTGCATCCCGACGAGACCGACAGCCCGACAGCCCCCTTCTCGACCGCGGATTACGACGCCACGACGCTCCTCGCCTGCCGCGATGCCGCGGAGACGGAATTCGGCCAGTGCCCGGCCGGCATCCTGCGCATGGAGAACGGCCAGGCTTCGATCGAGGTGCAGAGCCCGCGAGGCGAGCGGTTCACCATGAACTTCCTGAAGGACGCAACCGACGGCACGCCCTACGTGAACGCGACCAACCGCGAAGTCGACGCCCGCTACGAGAGCGACACCTGGACCGTGACCATCGACGGCGGCGAAGTCTACGAGGTGCCGCTTGCCGCGATCGAGGGCGGCTGACTCAGCCGCCGGCCGATCGCCATCGGATCCCGGCACGCACAGCCTCCTCGAGCCGCGAGGCTTACGCGCCCAGGGTCGGCGCGCCGCACTGTCCGGTCTGTAGACGTCCGCGCACCGGCTGCGGTTCAGTTCGCGATGGATCGTGCTCCGGTGACGGTCCATGCGCCGGGCAATCTCACTGATGCTCAGATCCATCTCCATCGGGCCGCACAAGCGGCATCTCTCCTCAAGCATGAGGTGGCTCTATGTCTGTCCCATGGCGATCCCGGACATCATCGTGTCGCACTTGGTTTGTGAATTTTGGGTGTGGAATGTCGGTTCATGCTTGACCCAAGCCCTTGGAGGCAGCACTTTCCCCGGAAGGAAGGCGAATAGAAGTACTCATGGGAGATATTTGTGGCGCATAAGGTAGGCTACTTCGTTGGCAGCCTCGCCAAGGCTTCTATTAATCGCAAGTTGGCAAAGGCTCTGGTTCGGCTTGCGCCCGACGGGCTTGAATTCACGGAAATCTCGTTCAAGGAACTGCCGCTCTACAGCTACGACTACGATGACGACTTTCCTCCAGTCGCTCAAGAATTCAAGGAATCGATCGCTGCGGTCGATGCTCTGCTTTTCGTCACTCCGGAATACAACCGCTCGATTCCCGGCGGTCTGAAGAACGCGATTGACTGGGCGAGCCGCCCATGGGGGAAGAATTCGTTCTCGCGTATGCCCTCCGGCGTAATCGGAACGTCCCCCGGTTCGATCGGCACCGCGGTGGCGCAGCAGAGCCTAAAAAGCGTGCTCAGCTTCTGCAACTCGCCGATGATGAACGCGCTCGAAGCCTACGTTCAGTTCACGCCGGGGCTCATCACCGATGACGGTGAAGTCACCAAGCCGGACACCGAGATGTTCCTGAAGAACTACATGAATGAATACCACATTTTTGTCCGTCGGGTGCTCAGCGTCTTGCCGCGAAGCAATTGACGGAGCGCCACGCCACAAACCCGGCGCTACGCACGAGCGCCGGACATTCCTGTCCCCTTTTGCGCCTGCCCCTTGATCGACGAGGCGCGCGGATCATCGTCAAGTTGAACATCCGCGCCAGATCGCCGTCGCCCTAGGCTGAATCGAAATTTGTCGGATCCACAGGATGGTGGCAGCGATAGATGTCGATTCAGCCTAAAGCGCGTCGCAGGCTATGCGATTCA
>JACKKC010000026.1 GCA_020637615.1 Rhodovulum sp. | reverse complement strand
GCTGCAGGACTTTCTGGCAGCGGCGCGGCTCGCGCCGAAGCTGGCGATCGCCTATCTGCGATAGACGGCAGGGCGCCGGCCCGCCCTTGAATGCCGGCGCGCCTTCGGCGATACGGGCGGACGTGGCGCGGCAGGTTCCTGCGGCGCGTCTGGACGCCGCCCGGCCCGGAGGCCCATGAAGAGACATCTGAGCCATCACGGGCTCGATCCGGCGGACCGGGGGGCAGCGGCCGCGATCGGTAATTTCGACGGCGTGCATCTCGGCCATCAATCGGTGCTGGCGCTGGCGCGGGCGGCCGCCGCGGAGCACGGCACGGCCTTCGGGGTGGTGACCTTCGAGCCGCATCCGCGCAGCTTCTTCGCCCCCGATGGCCCGCCGTTCCGGCTGATGACCGCGGATGCGCGGGCGCGACGGATGGAGAAGCTCGGGGTCGAGCAGCTCTACGAGATCCGCTTCGACGCGGATCTCGCCGGCCTGTCGGCGGAGGCTTTCATGCGCGAGGTGCTGGCCGGGGCGCTGGGGCTGCGGCATCTGGTGGCGGGGGCGGATTTCCGCTTCGGCAAGGGGCGCAGCGGGGATACCGGGCTCCTGCGGCGGCTCGGCCCGACGCTCGGCATCGACGTCACAATCGCGCCGCTGGTGGCCGATGCGGAGGGCGATTTCTCGTCGACGGCGATCCGCGAGGCGCTGAGCGAGGGGCGGCCCGAGGAGGCGGCGCGCATCCTTGGCCATTGGCACCGGATCGAGGGGCCGGTGCGCGAGGGCGACCGCCGCGGCCGTGAGCTGGGTTTCCCGACTGCCAACCTCGGCCTCGACGGGCTGCATCTGCCGCGGCTGGGGGTCTACGCGGTGGGCGTGGACGTGCTCGACGGTCCGCACCGGGGCCGCTACTTGGGCGCCGCCTCGATCGGCACCCGGCCGACCTTCGGCGAGAACCGGCCCAATCTGGAAGTGTATCTGCTCGATTTCGACGGCAATCTCTACGGCGCGCAGCTCTCCGTGGCGCTGATGGCCTTCCTGCGGCCGGAATGGCGCTTCGACAGCGTGACGGCGCTGGTGGCGCAGATGCAGTCGGACGTGGCCGAGGCGCGGCTGCGGGTCGCGGAGCTTCAGCGTGGCTGGTTTCCCGGCGAGGCCGGGGCGGCCGCCGCCGCGCCGAGCCGGTCGCGGTAGAGCAGGAACGGCCGCTCCACCGCGAGATGCAGCGCGATCGCCGCCAGCACCGAGAGGCCGAGGAAGACGATCCAGAAGCCCGCCAGCGGATGCTCCGATCCCTTGGCCAGTGCCATGGCCAGCGGGATCAGCGGGAAATGCACCAGATAGAGCGCATAGCTCAGGGTCGCGATCCCCCGGGCGACCGGCGCCAGGGGCATGGGGACGGCCCTCGCGAGCACGGCGCCGAGGGTCATCGCGGCGCAGACCAGCGCGATCAGCACCGGTTGCAGCACCACGTCGAAGCTGCCGATCCGGGCGAGGAATTCGTGGCTGGCGAGCCAGACCAGGAGGATCAGTGTCCCGGCAGCGAGGAACGCCAAGCCTCGGGGCGCGAGGCGGCGCAGGACGCCCGCCCGCTCGGCGAGCGCGATGGCGACGCCGGCGGCCAGGGGCTCAAGGCAGGCATGGAACGGGCTGCGGAAGCCGCGAAAGAAGATCTCGTAGTCGAGCGGCAGGGGCGATCCAGCCAGCGTGACGGCGCGCAGGAGGGGGGAGGCGAGGAAGACCAGCCCGAGGACCATGAGCCCTGCCCGCGGCGTTCCGGCGCGCAGGCAGAGCGCGATCAGGAGCGGCGCGATCAGATAGAACTTCTCCTCCACCCCGAGCGACCAGAAGACGACGTTGAGATCGGCAGGCAGGTAGTCCTGCAGGAAGAGCAGGTGGTAGAAGACGCGGAACCCCAAGGCCTCCTGCGAGACGGTGTAGAGCGGGAAGGCGCCGAGCACCACCAGGACGAGCACGGCGACATAGGCCGGGACGATGCGCAGACCGCGCCGCAGCAGGTAGCCCGGCCAGTCGAAGCTCGGCGATTCCGCGAGCCCGCGCGCCAGCTGGCGCCCGATGAGATAGCCCGAGAGCACGAGAAAGAGATCGACGCCGACCCAGCCGTTCAGCATCGCCGCACCGGCGGCGCCGGGCTCGAGGCCGAATTCCAGGAGGCTGGCGCGGTAGCCGTGGCGCAGCAGGACCAGCGTGATCGCCAGCGCGCGCAGCAGGTCGAGCCAGGGATTGTGACCCGGGTGCGCGCCGGACAGGCCGCGGGCCATCGCTGTCAGTCGAGGCCGAGGGTCGTGCGGATCGGGGCGGTGCGCTGCTTCCAGATCAGGCTGTCGACGACATAGTGGTGGAAGTTGACGATCTGGTAGAGCACCACCGTCCCGGCCATGCCCGCGGCGAGTGCTGCTTCGAGCGTGCCGAGGATGCCGATATAGACCACGCCGGTGATGGCGACGCAGGTCAGCAGGTAGAGCCAGAGCCGGCCCGGCTGGCTGATGTAGGAGAGGAACCGCGCCTCGGGGTCGATGCCGTCCTTGAAGCGGCGCGCGTTGAAGAGCCAGACGAAGAGGATGTATTGGGCGTTGTGCCAGATGTTGACGCCGAGCCAGCCGAAGGTGACGTCCGCGACGGCGACATAGAAGGCGCCGAAGACCAGGAAATGCGTCGCCATGTAGAGCGTGTGCAGCGGCGCGAGCCGGCCGGCGCGCCAGGCCTGGAGGCGGCGCAGGATCCAGATCGCGGTGAGCACGACCGTGGCGACCGCCGTCAGCGTCACCGCGACCTGTGGCACCGGGATCACCTTGATCGGCAGGCCGATGAAGGTTCCGGGATCCTGGGCGGAGCGGTTGAGGATGCCCAGGACCGGCCAAGCATAGAAGATCGCCACGTCGAGCCGGCCGGATTCGAAGAGCGCGGTGCGGTCCTTGCCGCGATAGGCGCGGCTGATGCCCCAGCTCTGCCGGGTGTAGTGCCACCATTGCCAGTAGAAATAGACCGAGACGATGATCCAGACGCCCGCGACCGCGGCGACGGCGAGCGTGGCGATGGCGACGATGGGAAGGAGGCCGAAGATCAGGAACCGCGACTCGGCGAAGCTCTTCCGGTCGAAGCAGAGGCGGGTATAGGTCGAGATGACGTGGTGATAGCCGAGGATCCAGAGATCGATCGCCAGCACGTACCAGAAGAGCTGCGGGAAGCTGAGGATCAGGCCGACCGAGGCGAAGCTGAGCGCCGGGATCCCGAGGATGAAGCCGAGATCGAATTCCCGGCTGCGCAGCCATTTCCATTCGCGCGCCGCGGCGCCGCCGGTCGTTTCCACCAAAGTCCCGGTCCTTCGCTGGCTCGGGCCCGCACCCGCGGGCCGGACTCCTTGCCAGATCGTTAGGGCGTGGCGGTTGACAGCGGGTTAATCCGCGCGGAAGCCGGCGGGGAACGGGGGGGGCGAATGCTCGAGACCGAGCGTCTGATCCTGCGGAACTGGCGGCCGGAGGACCGCCGGCCCTTCGCGGCGATGAATGCGGATCCGACGGTGATGGACTTTCCCGGCCCGCTCGGCCGCCGCGAGAGCGATGCCGAGATCGACGATTTCCTGCGGCGCTGGCGGGTCGACGGCTATTGCTTTGCCGCGATCGAGCGGCGCGAGGATGGCGCCTTTCTCGGGATGGCGGGCATCGCCCGCTGTGACATGGACCTGCCGTTCTGTCCCTGTGTCGAGATCGGCTGGCGGCTGGCCCGTGCGCATTGGGGACGGGGCTACGCGACCGAGGCGGCCCGGGGCTGGCTTGATCACGGGTTCGCGACGCTCGGCCTCGACGAGATCGTCGCCTTCACCGACCCCGGCAACCGGCGCTCGCTGGCGGTGATGGAGCGGCTGGGGATGCGGCGCGACACCGGCCGCGATTTCGAGCATCCCGCCCTGCCGGCGGGCCATGCCCTGCGCCCGCATGTCCTCTATTCGGCGCGACGGGACGGCGGGGCCGCCGGCTGACGTCGGGGCTTTCGCCCGGCGGAAAATGAGGCCATAGCTCCGCCCATGGCGAAGGATCCGATCGACCGCGCCGGGCTGCGCCCGGACTTCTGGAAGCGCTTCCCGCTCGAGGAGCTTCCCCGCAACGAATGGGAGGCGCTCTGCGACGGCTGCGGCAAATGCTGCCTCGTCAAGCTCGAGGACGAGGAGAGCGGCGCGCTGGCCTATACCAACATCGCCTGCCGGCTGCTCGACCGCGGCACCTGCCGCTGCGGCAATTATCCCCTGCGCCGGCAGCTGGTGAAGGGTTGCGTGGTGCTCGACCGCGACAATCTCGACGCCACGCTCGCCTGGATGCCCCGGACCTGCGCCTATCGACTGGTGCGCGAGGGGCGCGACCTCGAGCCCTGGCATCCGCTGATCTCGGGCGATCCCGAGAGCGTGCATCGCGCCGGGATCAGCCTGCGCGGCCGGATGGTGGCGGAATACGACGTCGACGAGGAGGATTGGGAGGATTTCGTGATCGGCGAGGACGTCTGATGTGGTTTGCCTCCGACAATGCCGGCCCGGCGCATCCCTCGGTGATCGCGGCGCTGGCGCGGGCCAACGAGGGCAGTGCCGCCTCCTACGGCGCCGAGGCGGCGATGGGCCGGGTGACGGCGGCGCTGCGCGCGCTCTTCGAGGCGCCGGAGGCCGCGGTCTTCCTGGTGGCCACGGGCACGGCGGCGAATGCGCTGGCGCTGGCCTGTCTGGCGCCGCCCTGGGGTGCGATCTATTGCCACCGCGAGGCGCATGTGGCCGTCGACGAATGCGGCGCGCCGGAATTCTACACCGGCGGCGCGAAGCTCGTGCTCATGGACGGGGCGCACGGGCGGATCGATCCCGAGGACCTCGCCGCGACGCTCGCCGGCGCCGCGCCGCGCGGGGTGCACGGCGTGCAGAATGCCGCATTGTCGCTGACGAATGCCACCGAGGCGGGCTCGGTCTATACGCCCGCGCGGACCGCGGCGCTGACGGCGGTCGCCCGCGCGCATGGCATGGCGGTGCATCTGGACGGGGCGCGCCTCGCCAATGCGCTGGCGCATCTCGGCTGCAGCCCGGCGGAGCTGACCTGGAAGGCCGGCGTGGACGTGCTCTCCTTCGGCGGGACCAAGAACGGGCTCGTGGGGGTCGAGGCGGTGATCCTCTTCGATCCGGCGCGGGCCTGGGAATTCGAGTTGCGCCGCAAGCGCGGCGGGCATCTCTTCTCCAAGCACCGCTATCTCTCGGCGCAGATGGAGGCGTATCTCGAAGGCGACCTCTGGCGCGATCTCGCGCTGCGCGCCAATGCCCGGGGCGCGAAGCTCGCGGAGGGACTGGCGGCGCTCGATTGCGTGCGGCTCTTCCATCCCACCGAGGCGAACCTGGTCATGGCGGCGGCGCCGCGGCGGGTGCATCGCGCCCTGAGGGCGGCGGGTGCGGTCTACGGGTTCTGGCCGCACGAGCTGCCGATGGAGGGTCCGGGGGAAGACATGCTGCCGGCGCGCTTCGCCTGCAACTGGGCGACCTCGGAGGCCGAGGTGGCGCAGCTGGTGGCCCTGACCGGCGCCGCCGCGGAGCGGGGCTGAGGGCGATCCCCGGGGCGTCGGCCCGGGCGCCGGGATCCATTCTTCGAGGGCCGGCTCGGTCCGGCGGCCGCCCATGGCGCCGCCGCCTTCTCCTCGCGGATTTGGCAAGCGACAAATCCGCGCGCGCCTGCTGGCCGTCACGCCGAAGACGTGCCTCCGGCACGACGCCAGGCGCGACAAGCGCGCCCGCCAGGCATGCGCGCGCGGATTGCCCAGCGACGGTGGAACCCGACCCCCTCGGCCTCCGCGCTTGCGCGCTGCGGCCGACGAACCGGCGCGAGGCGGTGCCTCGCTCAGCCGAGACCGGCGAGATGCGCGTCGAGATGCGCGAGCCGGTCCTGGCCCCAGAATACCTCCTCGCCCACCACATAGCTCGGCGCCCCGAAGACCATGCGGGCGAGCGCCTCGTCGGTGTTGCGCTGGAGGGTCTCGACGCCGGTGAGCATGCCCCGGTCGGCGAGGCCGGGGTCGAAGCCCGCCGCCGTGAGGCAGTCGCGGATCACCGCGTCCTCGGCGATGTCGCGCTCCTCGGCCCAGACGGCCCGCAAAAGCCCGTGCAGCAGCGCGCCGACGTCGCCGCCGCCAGCATTCTGCGCGGTGATGACCGCGACGCAGGCGGGCACAGCGTTGGTCGGCCAGTGCCGGGGCTGGGGATTGACCGGCAGGCCGGTCGTCCCTGCCAGCCGCGCGATGTCCTGCAGCCGGTACCTTCGCCGGGATTCGTGGCGGTCCTTCACCGGCGGCGTGCCGGTCTCGGCGAAGATGCGGGGAAGCTCCACAGGCTTGTAGGTGATCTCGGCGCCGTGGCGGGCGGCGATCTCCTCAAGCCGCATGCCCGCGAAATAGCTGAAAACCGAGAGCGGGAAGCAGTAATAGTCGATCGTGGCCAAGGCCCGGTCCTCCCCATGGCGGATGGGACCGAGCATCGGGGAATTGCGGGGCTTTGCAAGCCCGACCTGCGGTGCTAGGCCACGGCCCGAGCCGGGGATGCACGCGAAAGGCTGCCGCCATGAACCCTCTCTTCAAGCCCAAGCTCATCGCGGGCAATTCCAACCATCCCCTGGCCCAGTCCATCGCACGGCGCATCTCGATCCACCGCGGCGAGCCGGTGGAACTGGTCAAGACCCGCGTGGAGCGGTTCAACGACCAGGAGATCTTCGTCGAGGTCTACGAGAACGTCCGCGGCGAGGACATGTTCATCATCCAGTCGACGTCGAATCCGGCGAACGACAACCTGATGGAACTCCTGATCATGTGCGACGCGCTGCGCCGGTCCTCGGCGGCGCGGATCACCGCGGTCATGCCCTATTTCGGCTATGCGCGGCAGGACCGCCGCTCCAAGGCGCGCACCCCGATCAGCGCCAAGCTGGTGGCGAACCTGCTGACCGTCGCCGGCATCGAGCGGGTGCTGACGATGGACCTGCATGCGGCCCAGATCCAGGGCTTCTTCGACGTGCCCGTGGATAACCTCTATGCCTCGCCGGTCTTCGCGCTCGACATCATGCACCGCTTCGCCAACCTCGCGGAGGTGACCGTGGTCTCGCCGGACGTCGGCGGCGTCGCGCGGGCGCGCGAGCTGGCCGAGCGCATCGACGCCGATCTCGCCATCGTCGACAAGCGCCGCTCGGCGCCGGGCGAGGTCGCCTCGATGACGGTGATCGGCGACGTCAAGGACCGGGTCTGCGTCATCGTCGACGACATCTGCGACACCGCTGGGACGCTGGTGAAGGCGGCGGAGCTCCTGACCTCGCAGGGTGCGAAGGAGGTGCATGCCTACATCACCCACGGCGTGCTGTCGGGCCCGGCGGTGGAGCGGGTGACGGGCTCGGTGATGAAGAGCCTCGTGGTGACGGATTCGATCGAGCCGACCCCGGCGGTGCGGAAGGCCAAGAACATCCGGATCGTGCCGGTCGCGCCGCTCTTCGGCCAGGCGATCCTCAACATCGCCAACGGAACCTCGGTCTCCTCGCTCTTCGACAGCACCACGCTGGGGCCGATCTACGAGGCGCTCTATCCCAACGCCGCCTGAGCAACGGCAGGAATCTCCTTGGCTTCGCGCGCCGCCCCGGCCTAGTGTACCGGGCATTGACGCCCAGGGTCCCGCCCCGGGCGCCTTCGAGACAGGGGGAGAAGAACATGAAGATAATGGTGCAGGGCCTTGCGACCTTCGCGGCCGCCATGGGACTGGCGGCGGCGGCGAACGCCTTCGAGCCCGAAGCGACCGAATGCATCGCACCGGCGGCGCCGGGCGGCGGTTGGGACTTCACCTGCCGGCAGGTCGGGAAGACCATGCAGGATCTGGGTCTCGTCCCCGGCACGATGCAGGTCACCAACCTCGCCGGTGGCGGCGGCGGGGTCGCCTTCGCCGAGGTCGTCAACAAGCGTAACGATTCCAACGACCTGATCGTGGCGGCCTCCTCGGCCACCTCCACGCGGCTCGCCCAGGGCGCGTTCCCGGGCAACACCATGGACCAGGTGCGCTGGCTCGCCTCGGTCGGGGCGGATTACGGCATCATCGCGGTCGCCGCGGATTCGCCCATCAACACGCTTCCCGAGCTGATGGATGCGATCAAGGCCGATCCCTCCAGCGTCTCGGTCGCCGGCGGCTCGGCGGTGGGCGGCTGGGATCACCTCAAGGTGCTGATCGCGGCCAATGCCGCGGGGGTCGAGGACGTGCGCAACGTCAAATACGTGGCCTTCGACGGCGGCGGCGAGGCGGTGACCCAGCTCCTGGCCGGCTCGGTGCAGGCCTTCACGGGCGACGCCTCCGAGGCCAAGGGCTTCGTCGACTCGGGCGACATCAAGGTGATCGCGGTGCTCGCGCCCGAGCGGCTCGAAGGCGATTTCGGGCAGTTCCCGACGGCGGCCGAGCAGGGCATCGACGCGGTCGGCGCCAATTGGCGCGGGTTCTACGCCCCCGGCGGCATGTCCGACGAGGCCTATGAATACTGGGTGGACGCCATCGGGAAGGTCTACGATTCCGAGGAATGGAAGGCGACGATGGCGCAGAACGGCCTTGCGCCGCTCGACCTGCGCGGCGACGAGTTCCAGAGCTTCGTCCAGGAGTCCGTGACGCAGATCAGCGATCTCTCCAAGGAAATCGGCCTGATCCAGTAGCCAGGGCGGCGCGGCGCGGCCATCGGGACCGCGCCGCGAATTCCACTCCAGCCAAGGGAGCGTCTCCATGGGCGACCGGCTCTTCGGCGGCATCGGCATCGCGCTGGCTGCCTTCTTCATCTGGCAGGCGACGACGATCCAGGAGAGTTTCATCCAGGATCCGGTCGGACCGAAGACCTTCCCGATCATCATCGGGATCATCCTGGGCCTCTCGAGCCTGGCGATCCTGCTCAGACCCGACCCCAAGCCGGATTGGCCCGCCGTCGGGCGGCTCGCCGAGATCGGTGCGGCGGTGGTGGTGCTGCTCGCCTATGCCTTTGCCCTGCCGCAGGTCGGCTTCCTCATCGCCACAGCCGTGACGGCCGCCTATCTCTCCTGGCGGCTCGGCACCGCGCCGCTCTACGCGGTCGCGGCGGGGATCGCGATCTCCATCGGCATCTATGTCGTGTTCCACCTGATCCTCGGCCTGTCGCTGGCCAAGGGCCCCTTCGGCTTCTGAGGAGCTTCGGACATGGACGCGCTCGCTTCGCTCGCGGACGGCTTTGCCGTCGCGCTCACCTTCCAGAACCTCTTCCTCGCGCTGGTCGGCTGCTTCCTCGGCACGATCATCGGCGCGCTCCCGGGCCTCGGCCCCTCGAACGGGGTCGCGATCCTGATCCCGCTCGCCTTCTCGCTCGGCCTCGCGCCGACCCCGGCGCTGATCCTGCTGACCTCGGTCTACTACGGCGCGATGTACGGCGGCCGGATCTCCTCGATCCTGCTCAACATCCCCGGGGACGAGCCCGCGCTGATGACCACGCTCGATGGCTATCCCATGGCGCAGCAGGGGCGGGCCGGCGAGGCGCTGGCGCTCTCGGGCGTTGCCTCCTTTGTGGGCGCCTTCTTCGCGACGGTCGGCCTCGTCTTCCTCGCGCCGCTCCTGGTGAAGGTGGCGCTGCTCTTCGGGCCGGCGGAGTATTTCGCGCTCTTCGCGCTCGCCTTCGCCACCCTCGGCGGCATCTCCTCGACCAACCAGGCCAAGGCCGCCTTCGCCGCCGCGCTCGGCCTCGGCATCGCGATGATCGGCGTCGACGGGCAGACCGGCGTGCCGCGCTTCGCCTTCGGCGAGGTGCATCTCTACGACGGCATCGATTTCCTGGTGGCGATCGTCGGGCTCTTCGCGCTCTCGGAGGTCTTCATCTTCCTCGAGCATCGCGGCGACGGCTCCGGCGAGGGGAAGGACGCAAAGGTCGGCGTGGGGCGGATCACGCCCTCCTTCGCCATGCTCAAGAGCTGCACCCCGTCGATGATCCGCTCGACCCTGCTCGGCTTCGTCGCCGGCGTGCTGCCGGGCGCGGGTGCTTCGCTCGGCTCCTTCATGGCCTATTCGGCGGAGAAGGCGCTGGTCGACAAGGAAGGCACCTTCGGCAAGGGCGACCCGCGCGGCGTCGCCGCCCCCGAGGCGGGCAACAATGCCGCGGCCGGCGGGGCGTTGGTGCCGATGCTGGCGCTCGGCGTGCCGGGCTCGGGCACCACGGCGGTGCTGCTCGCCATGCTGCTCGCGCTCAACATCACGCCTGGGCCGCTCCTCTTCCAGCAGAACCCGGACGTGGTCTGGGGCCTGATCGCGGCGCTCTTCATCGCCAACTTCATGCTGCTTGCCATGAACATCCCCATGGTCGGGCTCTTCGTGCGGGTGCTTCTCATTCCGCCGAAATATCTGATGCCCATCGTCGCCATGGTCAGCTTCGTCGGCATCTACGGCATTTCCGGATCCACCTTCGATCTGATCGTGATGGTGATCTTCGGGGTGCTCGGCTGGGTGCTGAGGAAGCTCGACGTGCCGATGGTTCCGGTCATCCTCGGCGTGCTGCTCGGCAATCTGATGGAGGCGAATCTGCGCCGAGCTATGACCATCTCCGATGGCGACTGGACCGCGCTCTTCGCCTCGCCGCTCTCGCTGACGCTCTGGGGCATCGCCATCATCGGCTTCGTGCTGCCGATCCTCTTCGGAAAGGCGCTCAAGCGGCGGATGCACATGGCCAAGGACGAACCCAGCGCGACGGTGGACTGAGGGCGCTGCAGCGCTGGCGAAGTCCGCGGGGCTTCGTCATGTCCGGATGCATGAGGAACGAGGGTCGATAGGGGGAGAAGGCGGATGGCTTCGGTTTGCAGGACTTTCAGGCTCGGTGCCGTCACGGCGCTCGCCCTCGTGCTGGCTTCGGGCATGGTCCTGGCGCAGTCGAGCGAGCGCGTGCGCTTCGCCGCCGGCAACGACAATGCCGCCGTCGAGGCCGAGGTGACCGGCGACGCCTATCGTGACTATGTCCTCGGCGCCGCCGCCGGTCAGACCATGGCCGTCTCGCTGATCACCGACGGCACCGCCTATTTCAACATCCTGCCGCCGGGCAGCGACGGCGCGGCGATCTTCGTCGGCTCGAACGATGGAATGGATGCCAGCGTCGAGCTTCCCGACACAGGCGACTACACGATCCGTGTCTATCTGATGGGCAACGACAAGGACAGCGGCCAGACCGTGCCCTTCACGCTTTCCATGACGATCATGTGAGCCGATGAGGGATCCGGGCATGGAGCGGCGGATCCTGTCGGGACGCGCCATGGCGCTCGTCCTCGCTCTCGGTGCCCTCCTGCCGGTCCAGGCCGTGGTGGCCCAGGAGATCCGCACCGAACAGGTCCGCTTCGGCCCGGGCCAGAGTGGGGCGACGATCACCGGGGCGATCACCGGATACGAATCCGTCTCCTACAAGGTGGGTGCCGAGGCCGGGCAGACGATGTCCGTCGCGCTCGACGCTTCCAACCTGGCGACCTATTTCAACGTCTATGCGCCGGGCAGCGGGCCCGGCGACGCCGCGCTCGCCACAGGCCAGCTCACCGGGCCGATGGTGCCGGACATCAACCGCTTCTCGGGCGCGCTGCCGGCCTCGGGTGACTACACGGTCAATGTCTTCATGATGCGCTCGGCCGCGCGGCGCGGCGAGCGGTCCGACTATAGCCTGGAGATCGCCGTGACCGGTGCGACCGGGCCGATCGTGCAGGGGGATTTCGCGGACGGGCTGCAGGGCGGGCCGGATTACTGGGCGGTGGCTGGCCTGACGCCGGGCGATACGCTGAACCTGCGCGCCGGCCCATCGACCGGCCATGCGGTGCTCGGCCGCCTGCCCGAAGGGACGGCCCTGCGCAACCTCGGCTGCCGCATGGCGGAAGGCCAGCGCTGGTGCGAGGTCGAGACGCTCGGGGGGGCGCCGAGGCGTGGCTGGGTGGCGGGCACCTATCTCGCCGAAGGCGGCCCGCCCGCAGCCGGGGCGGGGCCGGCCGAGCCCTTCACGCGCGGAACGGGTGCGATTTCCCACCGGCGCGACGGGCACCGTGCTCGCGGGACGGCTGAACGGCGGCGATGCGGTCAACTACCAGCTCAGCGGCGCCCGGGCAGGGCAGATCCTGACATTGCGCCTCGCGCCGGGTGACCCTGATACGCGCTTCAACGTCTTCTCGCCCGATGGCGGAATGCTCTCTGAATCGGTCGGGGCGGGCCGGATGGCGACCGCTACCGCGGACAGCTCGCGGCGAGCGGCGATCATACCGTCACCGTCTACCATACCGGGCCCGGCAGCGCGGTTTACCGGATCGAGGTCACGATCGAATGAGGCCCGCCCGACCGATGCAGGCTCCTGCGACGTCGTGGTCCGGCCGATGCATGCTTGAGCGAGTGCCGGCGCCATTGCGCCATGGATGCATGACAATCCGAAGGGATGGAGATGACAGCAATCAAGACATTGGCGGGCCTCGCGATCTGCGCGGCCGGCCTCGCCGCCTGCACCATGGACACCGCTTCCGATGGCGGGAGCGCCGCGGCGGCGCCCAGCCTTCAGGAACAGGCCTGCCTGGCGGGGGTCTCGAACCAGACCAACAACGGCGAGGTCACGGTGCTGAGCAACGAGTTCTCGGAGGCCAATTCGCTGGTGATGATCGGCGTCGGCCCCGACCGCGCTCCGTGGCGCTGCCTGGTCTCCAACGACGGTGTCGTCGCCGAGATTTCCTCCGCGACCGACGAAGGCGCGCTCTGACGGAATGCCGGGGCCCGTCCGGTCCCGGCGATCCGCTTGGGCTGGCAGGAAAAGGGGGCCTAATGTCCCATGGGCCCGGACCATGACACGATTCTGCCGGATCGTGACGGCGGGGTTCGGTCTCCTCTACCTCGCTGCGCTGGGCCTGTTCCTGGTCGGCACCTTCGGCCTTTTCGGCAGCGAGCGGGATCCGCTCGCCGCCGTCTTCCTCGTGCCGCTCGGTCTTCCCTGGATTCGCCTGCTGTACGGCGTCGCGCAGCCTTTGCTGCCCTGGCTCGCGGCGCTTTCCCCGCTGCTGAACCTGGCGATCCTGGTCGCGACCTGCCGGCTCACGGCAGGGAAGCGGCGCTGATCGCGCGCCTGGCCGGGGCGACGTCCCGCGCGGGAATTGGACAGGACGGATCGGCACTGGCACTATGGCCGCCCGGAGGCGGGAGGCCGGCATGAAGTCACTAGCCGTCGCCGTGGCGGGGTGCCTGCTTCTCGGGCTTCCCGCCTCGGCCGAAATCCTGTCGAGCGTCGATCCCGGGCTGCTTCCGGACCGGAAGCACACGCGCCTCGGGCTCTATCTGACGGCGGAAGACGCAGCCGCCGCGCTCGCGGCCGACCCGGGCATCGTCTTCGTCGATGCGCGCGATCCGATAGAGATCGCCTTCGTCGGGCATCCGGAGCCCATCGATGCCATCGTGCCCTTCCAGACCGCCACGCTGGAATTCGACGCCGGGAGCGGGGAATACCGCATGGCGCCGAATCCCGGCTTCGTCACGCAGGTGGATGCGCTGATGGCCCGCGAGCGCAGGGGAAGGGACGACCCGGTCTTCCTGATCTGCCGCTCGGGCAACCGGTCGGCCGAAGCTGCCGATGCGCTGGCGGCTGCCGGCTACACGAATGTCTGGAACCTCGTCGAAGGCTTCGAGGGGGACCGGGACGCCTCGGGCAAGCGAACGCTCGACGGCTGGCGCAACGCGGGGCTTCCCTGGACCTACACTCTCACCCCGGAGCAGGCCTGGCCGCGGGCGGAGTGACGGCGCGCGTCAGGCGAGCCCGCCGTCGGGTCCGATTGTCGTGGCGCCGCGCAGATAGGGCGCGAGCACCTCAGGGATCGTCACCGATCCGTCCCCCTGCTGGCCGTTCTCGAGGACTGCGATCAGGCAGCGCCCGATGGCGAGGCCGGAGCCGTTCAGGGTGTGCACGAATTCCGGCTTCGCGCCCTCGCCGCGGCGGAAGCGGGCGTTCATCCGCCGTGCCTGGAAGTCGCCGCAGACCGAGCAGGAGGAGATCTCGCGATACTTGTCCTGGCCGGGCAGCCAGACCTCGATGTCGTGGGTGCGCCGCGCGCCGAAGCCCATGTCTCCGGTCGCGAGCACCACGGTGCGATAGGGAAGCCCCAGCGCCTCCAGGATGTTCTGGGCGCAGCCGGTCATGCGGTCGAGCTCGGCGCGGCTGTCCTCGGGCCGGGTGATCGAGACCATCTCGACCTTCTCGAACTGGTGCTGTCGCAGCATGCCGGCGGTGTCCTTGCCGGCGCTGCCCGCCTCGGAGCGGAAGCACTGGCTGTGCGCTGTCATGCGCATCGGCAGGCGGTCGTCGTCGAGAATCTGCCCCGCCACTAGGTTGGTCAGCGTGACCTCCGAGGTGGGGATCAGCCACCAGCCGTTTTCGGTGCGGTAGCTGTCCTCGGCGAATTTCGGCAGCTGGTTGGTGCCGTACATCGCCTCGTCGCGGACGAGAACCGGGGTCCAGTGCTCGGTGAGCCCGTGCCGCTCGATATGGGTGTCGAGCATGAACTGGGCGAGCGCCCGGTGGAGCCGGGCGACCGCGCCGCGCATCACCACGAAGCGGCTGCCGGAGAGCCGGCCCGCGGCCTCGAAGTCGAGTCCGGGCATCGCCGCCGGAATCTCGAAATGCTCCAGCGGCTTGAAGGTGAAGTCCCGCGGCACGCCCCAGCTGTGGATCTCGACATTGGCGGTCTCGTCGGGGCCGTCGGGGACATCGTCGTAGGGCAGGTTCGGCAGGCCCATGAGCAGGTCGCGCAGGGCGGCATCGGCATGGGCGGCCTCCGTCTCGAGCCGCGCGATCTCGTCCTTCTTGTCGGCGACCAGGGCGCGGAGCCGCTCGAATTCGGCCTCCTCGCCGCGCGCTTTCGCGGCACCCACCTCGCGGCTGGCGGCATTGCGGTCGGCAAGCGCCTGCTCCGCCGCGGAAATCCGCTCGCGGCGCCGCTCGTCGAGCGCGAGGATCTCGTCCGTGACCGGCGCGAGGCCAAGTCGGGCGAGAGCCGCGTCGAAGGCATGCGGGGTCTCGCGGATCAGGCGGATGTCGTGCATCGGGGCGTCCCTCGGCCGTGTTCGGGGCGCGTTATGCCGGATCGCCGGGACGGGTTCAAAGCCTGATTTCGGGGGGGTGCGGCATGCATAACCGCCGCATGCGGCAAATGCAGGAACAATTGCGGGCGACTACACGCTGGCCGGTAGGTCCAGTGTGGCGAGCTAAGCCGGCTAGGGTCCGGACTCAATTGAGCCAATAGGTGAATGCCGCCGCGAGGAGTGCGGCTGCCAGGAAGTTTCTGGCGAGCTTGTCGTATCGGGTCGCGATGCGACGCCAGTCCTTGAGGCGGCACCACATGCGCTCGACGAGGTTGCGGGCCTTGTAGGCTTGCGCGTCATAGGGGATCTGGGCGCGCCGGGCGATGGTGGAGGGGATGACCGCCTCCGTGCCGCGCTCGGCGAGGAACTGCCGCAGGTGGTTGGCGTCGTATCCTCGGTCGGCGACAAGCCTCCGCGCCCGGCCGGCCGCCTCCACGAGGGCGCGCGCCATGGTGATGTCGTTGGTATTGCCGGCGGAAAGCAGGAGCACCCTCGGCCGGCCCGAGGCGTCGGCCACGCCGTGCAGCTTCGAGGTCCAGCCGCCGCGCGAGCGGCCTATGCCCTGCGCGAAGGCCCCCCTTTTGCGCCTGCCGCCGACCGATGCGCCTTGATGTAGGTGGCGTCGATCGACACCATCCCGTGGCCTCCGTGCACGCCGGAATGGCCGGTCAGCGCCTCGAAGAGGCCGTGCCAGATGCCTTGCCGCGACCACCGGTTGAAGCGGTTGTAGACGGTCGTGCAGGGGCCATAGACCTCGGGGCAATCGCGCCAGCGTGCCCCAGACCGCAGCATGTCCACGTCCCCCGAGATCACCCGCCGGTCGTCGACGCGATGCGCCCCCTTCCGGCCTCGCGGCAGAAGCGGCTCGATCCGCGCCCACTCCGCATCGCTCATCCAGTAGTAGCTCTTGGCCATCCGTGCCTCCTCTCCGGAGAAACGACGGAATCACGGATGACAGCCAAAGGGAATCCTATTGGGTACGGAGCCTAGCATCCTCACATGCCATGACGTGCTCACATCCGCCATCGCTCGCAGGTTCGAGACCCTCAGGGGGCCCATGCCTTACGAATACATCTGTAAAGTCTGGACTCGAGAGCCCGATCGATGCGTCGTGGAGTCGACTCACCAGATGGCCAGGGCCGAACAGCTAGCGCAGATAGGCAATCGCCAGCTTCGGTGCGAGCCGCGCCGCTGCCAGAAAGTCCTGCAGAAGCGCCGGATCCGGCCCGGCGGCGCGGCTCGTGCCGGTCTCTTCCGCGGCGAGCCCGCCGGTAACGAAGAGCGCGTCGAGCCCCTCGCCCATGGCGCCGAGAATGTCCGTGGTAATGCCGTCACCCAGGCAGAGGATCTCGTCCGCCGGTGTCTCGAAGCCCAGCATCTCCGCCATCCGCACGCGCGCCAGAGCGTAGATCGGCGGATGCGGCTTGCCGAAATAGTAGCTCTGGCCGCCCGCCTCGCTGTAGGCGGCCGCGATCGCGCCGGCGCAGAAGATGCGGAGATCGCCCACGTCCACAACGATGTCGGGATTGGCGCAGAGCAGTCTCAGCCCCCGGGTCTTCCCCTCCAGGATCGTCGCGCGATAATCGGCCGGCGTCTCCGCCCGGTCGTCGAAGAGCCCGGTGCAGACGATGCCCTCGGCCTCCCCGAGCGGCACGCGCTCGATGTCGTAGGGCCGGCCCGCGTCGTCGCGGAAGAAGCCGAGATCGCGCTCCGGCCCGATGTGATAGACCCTGCGCCCGAACTGCCCGGCGGCCATCGCCGCCTGGGCCGCGTCGCCCGAGGACACGATCAGGTCGTAGCAGGACCGCGGCGCCCCCAGCCCTTCGAGCTGGACCGCCACGTCGCGGCCCGGCCGCGGCGAATTGGTCAGAAGCACCACCCTGCCGCCGCGCGCGCGGAAGCGCTCGAGGGCCGCCACCGCCTCGGGAAAGGCGCGGTGCCCGTCGTGCAGGCAGCCCCAGAGGTCGCAATAGAGCAGGCTGTAGCCTCGATCGATGGAGTCGAGCGTGTGGATGATCTCGGTCATGGCGGCGCGCCCCGGGTTGCGGACCGCGCTCCTAGCCGATATCGCGCCCGGCGCAAAGACGTGCCGCGGCAGATTTCCCGGCCCCCGCCCTCTTGACAGGCAGCAGCGCGCTCAATACCTCAGCCCGCATGTTAGCACTCACTGGTGGCGAGTGCTAATCCCGACCGGAAGCCACCTTCACAGGCTGGAACGCGAATCAAGGAGCGAACCGAAATGCACTTCACGCCTCTGCACGACCGTGTGGTTGTCCGCCGCATCGAGGGCGAAGAGAAGACCAAGGGCGGCCTGATCATTCCCGACACTGCCAAGGAAAAGCCCTCCGAGGGCGAGGTGATCGCCGTCGGCGAAGGCGCGCGCAAGGATTCGGGCGAGCTGATCCCGATGTCGGTCAAGGCCGGCGACCGCATCCTCTTCGGCAAGTGGTCCGGCACCGAGGTCAAGATCGAGGGCGAGGATCTCCTCATCATGAAGGAGAGCGACGTGCTCGGCATCATCCAGAGCGGCTCCAAGGCCGCCAAGGCCGCCTGATCCCGAACGCCGATCCTCAGTCAGCAGATTTCAAGGAGAACATCCGATGGGCGCTAAGCAGCTCAAATTCGATACCGACGCGCGCAACCGCCTGCTCCGGGGCGTGGACATGCTCGCCGACGCCGTCCGCGTCACGCTCGGGCCCAAGGGCCGCAACGTGGTGATCGACAAGTCGTTCGGCGCGCCGCGCATCACCAAGGACGGCGTCACCGTCGCCAAGGAGATCGAGCTCGAGGACAAGTTCGAGAACATGGGCGCGCAGATGGTCCGCGAAGTGGCCAGCCGCACCAACGACGAGGCCGGCGACGGCACCACCACCGCCACCGTGCTCGCCCAGGCGATCGTCCGCGAGGGCATGAAGTCGGTCGCCGCCGGCATGAACCCGATGGACCTCAAGCGCGGCATCGACCTCGCCGTCGCCGCCGTCGTGGAGGACATCAAGGCCCAGGCCCGCACCGTCTCCGGCTCCGAGGAAGTCGCCCAGGTTGGCTCCATCGCCGCCAACGGCGAGACCGAGATCGGCCAGCAGATCGCTGACGCGATGCAGAAGGTCGGCAACGAGGGTGTCATCACCGTCGAGGAGAACAAGGGCTTCGAGACCGAGACCGAGGTCGTCGAGGGCATGCAGTTCGACCGCGGTTACCTCTCGCCCTACTTCATCACCAACGCCGACAAGATGGTGGCCGAGCTCGAGGACGCGCTGATCCTCCTGCACGAGAAGAAGCTCTCCTCGCTGCAGCCCATGGTCCCGCTGCTCGAATCGGTGATCCAGTCGGGCAAGCCGCTCCTGATCGTCGCCGAGGACGTGGACGGCGAGGCGCTGGCGACCCTCGTGGTCAACAAGCTGCGCGGTGGCCTCAAGATCGCCGCCGTCAAGGCGCCGGGCTTCGGTGACCGCCGCAAGGCCATGCTGCAGGACATCGCCGTCCTGACCGGCGGCCAGGTGATCTCCGAGGATCTCGGCATGAAGCTCGAGAACGTCGGCATCGACATGCTCGGCAAGGCCCGCAAGATCACCATCACCAAGGACGAGACCACCATCGTCGAGGGTCATGGCGAGAAGGCCGAGATCGAGGCGCGCGTCGCCCAGATCCGCCAGCAGATCGAGGAGACCACCTCGGACTACGACAAGGAGAAGCTGCAGGAGCGGCTGGCGAAGCTCGCCGGCGGCGTCGCGGTCATCCGCGTCGGCGGTGCCTCCGAGGTCGAGGTGAAGGAGCGCAAGGACCGCGTCGATGACGCGCTCAACGCGACCCGCGCCGCGGTCCAGGAAGGCGTCGTGGTCGGCGGCGGCGTCGCGCTGGTGCGTGCCTCCCGCAAGCTCCAGGACATGACCGGCGCGAACTCCGACCAGACCGCGGGCATCGCGATCGTCCGCCGGGCGCTCCAGGCGCCGCTGCGCCAGATCGCCGAGAACGCGGGCGTCGACGGCTCGGTCGTGGCCGGCAAGGTCATCGAATCGACCGACGAGACCTTCGGCTTCAACGCCCAGTCCGAAGCCTATGGCGACATGTTCAAGTTCGGCGTGATCGATCCGGCCAAGGTCGTGCGCACCGCTCTGCAGGACGCCGCCTCGGTCTCCGGCCTGCTGATCACCACCGAGGCCATGATCGCCGACAAGCCCGAGCCGAAGGGCCAGGGCGGCATGCCCGGCGGCATGGGCGGCATGGGCGGCATGGACGGCATGATGTGATCCTGCCGCAAGGCTGAACACTCCGGAGGGGGCCTCAAGCGAGGCCCCCTTTTCTTTTGTCGAGGCGGTCGCGGCGACGATGCGGGCGGAGCGCCTGCACCCGCCACGCCCGGCGCCTTGACAGGCCCGCGGCCGGGGCGCAGAGCAGGCTGGGTGGCAGGCATCCGGGGAGCGCCATGGCCGAGAGTGGGAACCGCCCGCATGGGGCGGCGAGAACGCAGGAGCCGAGGCAGCGGAGCGCGACGGGCGTCCATCCGTCCCGGAGCGGCAAGCCTTGAGCCCGGGTCCCGACTGGTCGTCGGCGCAGTATCTTCGCTTCGAGGACGAGCGCAGCCGGCCCGCCCGCGACCTGATCGCCCGCATCCCCGCGTCCCGGGTCGCCCGCGCCGTCGATCTCGGCTGCGGCCCGGGCAATTCGACCGAACTCCTGCGCGACCGCTTCCCCGATGCCGACATGCTCGGGATCGACAATTCGCCCGACATGCTGGCCGCCGCTCGCCGTCGCCTGCCCGGCGCCCGCTTCGAGGCGGCCGACATCGCCCGCTGGGCCGATCCTGGGCCCTTCGACGTCATCCTCGCCAATGCCGCGCTGCAATGGGTGCCGGGCCATGACCGGCTGCTGCCCGCGCTCCTGGCGCGGCTGGCGCCCGGCGGCAGCCTCGCGGTGCAGATGCCCGACAATCTCGACGAGCCTTCGCACCGGCTGATGCGCGAGGTGGCGGCGGCGGGGCCTTGGAGCGCCGCGCTGTCGGGCGCCGCCGCCGCGCGCGTGCCACGGCAGGCGCCGGGCTGGTACTGGCAATTGCTGCGGGAGGCGGGGGCGGCCTCGGTCGATCTCTGGCGCACCACCTATTTCCACCCGCTCGACGGCGTCGATGCGATCGTGGAATGGCTGAAGTCCACCGGCCTGCGCCCCTTCCTCGCGCCGCTCGACGCCGGCCAGGCCGCGGCCTTCCTCGACCGCTACCGCGCCGCGCTGGCCGAGGCCTATCCCGTGGCGGCGGACGGCAAGGTGCTCCTCGCCTTCCCGCGGCTCTTCTTCGTCGCGACGCGCTGAGGCAGAGCATCCACGGCATGTCCTTGACGCGCCGGATTGCAGCCGCCTAGGCTCCGACGGGGCCGGGCGGAACGCCGGCCGTATCTCCCGGGGAGAGACCAGATGAGCAAGCGCGACGACCTGATCGCCCTCTATGCCGCGGATCTGCGAGACAAATGCGGCGTGACTCCGGACATGGACCTGCTGACCAAGGTGACCATCGGCTGCGGCCCGGCGATCTACAACGCGGATTCCTCGACCGTCGCGGGCACCAGCGAGAGCGAGATCGAGACGGTGAAGAACAACTTCCTGATCAAGAAGCTGGGCCTCGCCGACGGCCCCGCGCTGACCGCCGGGATCGATGCCGTGCTCGACACCTACGGCCGCTCGAACCGCAACAAGTACCGCGCCGTGGTCTACTACCTGCTGACCAAGCATTTCGGTCGGGAGAGCGCCTACGCCTGAGCGCGGCGCAGGGCCTCAGCGCACGATCACTTCCAGCGGATCGTGGACCGTCGGCCCATCCGGGCCGAAGGCGATGCGCGCGAGGCAGTCCGGCTTGAAACGCAGTCGCGCCATGGCGCCGGCATCGACCCAAGCCAGCCGGTTCACCACGCCCGCGGGATCGGCGAGCCTGGTCCCCGCCGCCGCCCCGCTCAGGCGCGCGCGATAGAACAGTTCCACCTGGTGGAAGCCGCTCGCGGGATCGTGGAATTCCGAGACCGCCAGCAGGCGGCCGGGCCGGACCACGAGCCCGGTCTCCTCATGCACCTCGCGCCGCAGGTTGTCCTCGAGGCTCGCCCCGGCCTCGACGCCGCCGCCCGGCGCGCACCAGAGGTCGCTCTGCTCACCGGGATAGGCATTGACCAGGAGCAGCCGACCGGCGTCCAAGACCACCGCCCGGACCGCGAGGCGCACCCCGCTCACGGCCGGCGCGGGGCGATCCGGGTGACATGCCCCATCTTGCGCCCCGGCCGCGCCGCGCCCTTGCCGTAGAGATGCACCGCCGCCCCGGTCTCGCCGGGGGCCGAAGCCACCGCATCGCCGATCAGGTTCACCATCTCCGCGTCCGAATGCCGGCGCCCGTCGCCGAGCGGCCAGCCGCAGATCGCCCGAACGTGCTGCTCGAACTGGTCAATCAGGCAGGCGTCCTGGGTCCAGTGCCCGGAATTATGCACCCGCGGCGCGAGTTCGTTGACCACGAGGCCGGCATCGGTGGCGAACATCTCCACCCCGATCACGCCGACGTAGTCGAGCGCATTGAGGATGCGCCCGGCGATCAGCACCGCGTCCCTCGCCAACGCCGCGCTCACCCTCGCCGGAACCGTGGTCGAGTGCAGGATGCCGTCGCGGTGCAGGTTCTCGCCCGGGTCGAATGCCACCACCGCGCCGTCGAGCCCGCGCGCCCCGATCACCGAGATCTCGCGCTCGAAGGCCACGAAACCCTCGAGCACCGAGGGCGCCGCCCCGATTGCCGCCCAGGCCTCCGGCGCGGAAGGGCCGGCGGCGTCGATGCGGACCTGCCCCTTGCCGTCATAGCCGAAGCGGCGCGTCTTGAGGATGGCGGGCACCCCCAGCACCGCAAGGCCCGCCGCCAGATCCTCAGGCCCGTCCACGGGGCGAAAGGGCGCCACCCACAGCCCGAGCCCGCGCAGGAATTCCTTCTCCGCCAGCCGGTCCTGCGCCACCTCCAGCGCCCGCCGCCCCGGCCGCACCGGCACGCGCGCCGCCACGGCATCGACCGCCGCCAGCGGCACGTTCTCGAATTCGTAGGTCGCCACGTCCACCGATGCCGCGAAGGCCTCGAGCGCGGCGCGGTCGTCGTATGCCGCGCGCGTCACCCGCTCGACCACCTGCCCGGCACAGGGCTCCGCGGCCGGCTCGAAGACATGGGCACGCATCCCCAGCCGCGCCGCTGCCAGCGCCAGCATCCGGCCGAGCTGCCCGCCGCCGAGAATGCCGATCCGGCTTCCCTCGGGCAGCGGCTCAGGACGCATCGGGGACCTCGGCCACGGCTTCGGTCTGCGCCGCCCGCCAGGCGTCGAGCCGTCCGGCCAGCGCGGCATCACCGACCGCCAGCATCGCGGCGGCGAAGAGCGCGGCATTGGCCGCCCCCGCCGGCCCGATGGCAAAGGTCGCCACCGGCACGCCCCGCGGCATCTGCACGATGGAGAGAAGCGAATCGAGCCCCGAGAGCGCCGCGCTCTGCACCGGCACCCCGAGCACCGGCAGCCTGGTCTTGGCCGCCAGCATGCCCGGCAGATGTGCGGCCCCGCCCGCGCCCGCGATGATCGCCGCGAGCCCGCGCCCGGCGGCCTCCTCGGCATAGGCGAACATCCGGTCGGGGGTGCGGTGCGCCGAGACGATGCGCGCCTCGAAGGGCACGTCCAGCGCCTCGAGCACCTCTGCGGCGGCGCGCATGGTCGCCCAGTCGGACTGGCTTCCCATGACGATGCCGATCCGCGGGCCGGTCGGGGAGGGGTTCATGGGCAGGCTCCGGAATGGCGAGGCGCGCGACTATAGCCGCGGCCGCCCGGCGCGCAAGCCGTGCGCGCCCGGTCGCTCAGGCGATGATGTCCGGCTCGATCTCGTCGGTCAGCTTGGTCATCTGGTCCTTGAGCATCAGCTTGCGCTTCTTCAGCCGCCGGAGCGTCAGCTGGTCCACCTTGCCATCCTTGTGCAGCGCCTCGATGGCCTCGTCGAGATCACGGTGCTCGCGCTGCAGGAGGCCCATCTTGATGCGCAGCACCTCCTCGCGCGACATGGTGGGCGGTTCGGTCATGGCGTCACATCCAAAGGTCCCGGGCCTGGGTTATACGCCGCCGCGCCCCGCGCGCCTAGTCCCGGCGCGCCCTTGCCTTTCACCACCCTCGCCCCCATCTCTCCAGAGGAACCGCCGAAACGGGGTTCCGCGGCAAGTCGCTTGAAACAAGGGCTTAGACGACATGACGAAGGTCACATTCGCCTCGCATCCCTATCTCCTGGGGTTCGAGCAGCTCGATCGCCTGGTCGAGCGCACCGCCAAGGCCGGCAGCGACGGCTATCCGCCGTGCAACATCCTGCAGACGGCCGAGGGCGCCTATCGCATCACCCTCGCGGTGGCGGGTTTCGCCAGTGACGATCTCGAGATCACGCTGGAAGCCAACCAGCTCACCGTGCGCGGCGGGCAGTCGGAAGAGGCCGAGGGGCGCGTCTACCTGCATCGCGGCATCGCCGCGCGGCAATTCCAGCGCAGCTTCGTGCTCGCCGATGGCGTGGAGGTCACCGGGGCCGGGCTCGAGAACGGGCTCCTGAACATCGAACTGCGCCGCAATCCGCCCGAGTCGATCGTCCGCACGATCCCGATCAACGGCAAGAAGACCTGAAGGAGGCCCGAGCAATGACCGATTTTCCCAGCTTCCCCACCGGTGGCGACAAGCGCATCGTCTATGTGCGCGAGGTCAAGACCGCCGATCTCCCCGAGGCGATCCGCGCGCAGACCGAAGGCCTCGACCACCTCTACGCGATCCATTCCGACAGCGGCGACGTGCTCGCGCTTGTGCGGGACCGTGACCAGGCCTTCATCGTCGCCCGTCAGAACGAATTCTCGCCGGTGAGCGTGCACTGACAGCGCGGGCGGCGGCCGGAGAGAGCCCCGCAGCGCTCCGGTTGCCCGGTCGGCCCCCGCCGCTCCGCACTCCGTTTGAGTTGCGCAAACATCAACCAGGTTCCGGCCCGTGCGCCAGCACGGGCTGTCGGTGAGCGTGCTTTCCCAAAGAGCCTAGACTGGATACGGCGGAAACAGCCTTGGGCTTTCCCTTGGCCATCCGCCGCTGGCTGGCGGCAAAGATCCGGGCGCCCTCTGGCCGAATTCAGCCCGCGCCAACGGCGGCGACGTCAGGCGCCGCCGGCGCCGCCGCGTCTTCGGCCGCCAGGAAGCGCTCCGCCTCCAGCGCCGCCATGCAGCCCATGCCGGCCGAGGTC
This sequence comes from Rhodovulum sp., assembly GCA_020637615.1. Classification (GTDB taxonomy): domain Bacteria; phylum Pseudomonadota; class Alphaproteobacteria; order Rhodobacterales; family Rhodobacteraceae; genus Amaricoccus. The sequence continues at coordinate 20,529 of JACKKC010000026.1, read as the reverse complement.
ACCGCCTGGCGGAACACGTGGTCGGTGATGTCCCCGGCGGCGAAGACGCCCGGGATCGCCGTGGCGGTCGAATCGGGCTTGGTCACCACATAGCCGCCGTGATGGGTCTCGAGCTGGTCGGCCACCAGCTCCGAAGCCGGCGCATGGCCGATGGCGACGAAGACGCCGCTGCAGGGGATCTCGCGCAAGCTGCCGTCGCGCAGGTCGCGCAGCCGCACCCCGGTCACGCCGGGAGGATTGTCGCCCCCCAGCACCTCGTCGAGGGTGTGGAACCAGATCGTCTCGATCTTGGGGTTCCTGAACAGCCGGTCCTGCAGGATGCGCTCGGCGCGCAGCTCGTCGCGGCGGTGGACCAGGGTGACCTTCGCGGCGAAATTCGTGAGGAACAACGCCTCCTCGACCGCCGAATTGCCGCCGCCGATCACCACCACCTCCTGGCCGCGGTAGAAGAAGCCGTCGCAGGTGGCGCAGGCCGAGACCCCGAAGCCCTTGAACTTCTCCTCGCTCGGCAGCCCGAGCCATTTCGCCTGCGCCCCCGTCGCGAGCACCACGGCGTCGGCGGTATAGGTGGTGCCGCTGTCGCCGGCGGCGGTGAAGGGCCGGCGCGACAGATCCAGCGCACTGATATGGTCGGCGATGATCTCGGCCCCGGTCGCCTTGGCATGGGCCTCCATGCGCAGCATCAGATCCGGACCCTGGACCTCGGTGTCGCCGGGCCAGTTCTCCACCTCGGTGGTGATGGTCAGCTGCCCGCCTGGCTGGATGCCCTGGATCAGGATCGGCTCGAGCATCGCCCGCGCGCCGTAGACCGCGGCGGTATAGCCGGCCGGCCCCGAGCCGATGATGAGCAGCCTGGTGTGACGCGCGCTGGACATGTTCGGGACCCTTTCCGGTTTGCGGCGAACATATAGGCCCGCCGCCCGCCGGTGTGAAGCGCCGCCCTGCCGGGGCGGCGCCGGGCCGTCAGATGAGCTTGGCGCGCAGGGCCTTGTATTCGGTCTCGCTGAGCGAGCCCGACGCCTTGAGCCGGTCGAGCTTCTCGATCTCGTCGGCGACGCTGAAGCCCACGACCTTGCGCAGCTGCTCGCGCGCCTCCTCGGCCTGCTCGGCGCTGCGCCGCGCCATGCTGCCGCTCTGGGTCACCAGGTAGGCGAAGACCCCGATATAGGGCAGAACGACCAGGAAGATCACCCAGATCACCTTCGCCCAGCCCGACAGGTCGTGCCGGCGGAACAGATCCACCATCACGGTGATGATCATCCAGAACCAGACGACGAAGAAGACGATGAAGAGGATGTCCAGAAGGAAGTTCCCGAAACCCACGTTTCCAAGATGCATGTCCGAACCTCGCATGAAATGACGCGCCGGTCCTGCCGGCATACTCGCTACGCCGATCGCCTCGAAGGCGAACGGCCGCGGCTCACATTGCCGGTCTACACCGCGAGATCAAGCGGTTCCCGCGATCGTCGCGCGCCTGTTACCGCGCCGAAGCTGATTGTTTCCAGCGGTGCTTCAGCCTAAGGAAGAATGGCGTTGCAGCCGAGACCCCCCGTGCCATGACCGATCACAAACTCGACGCCATCGACCGCAGGATCCTCGCCGAGCTGCAGGGCGACGGGCGGATGACCAATGTCGAGCTGTCGCGGCGGGTGGGCATCTCGGCGCCCCCCTGCCTGCGCCGGGTGCGGGCGCTCGAGGAGGCGGGGCTGATCGAGGGCTACCACGCGCGCATCAACGCCCGAGATCTCGGCTTCGAGGTGCGGGTCTTCGCCATGGTCGGCCTCTCGAGCCAGGCCGAGCGCGACCTCTCGGCCTTCGAGGCCAAGTGCCGCGACTGGCCGCTGGTACGAGAATGCCACATGCTGAACGGCGAGATCGACTTCATCCTAAAATGCGTCGCCCCGGACCTCTCCACCTTCCAGAGCTTCCTCACCGAGGAGCTCACCGCCGCGCCGAACGTGGCGAGCGTCAAGACCAGCCTCGTCATCCGCTGCGCCAAGGACGAGCCGGCGGTGCCCTTCGACGTCTTCGAAGCGCGCGCGAGCGCGCGGGACTGACAGGCGGCGGCGCCGCCCGGCCACCTTTCCGCAACCACGATGCAGCATGGCGTGGACAAGCTCCGCGTCGGGTGCTCAGGGTGATGATGGCCGAAGCCGCGGAGCGACGGGACGAGCGCCGCTGCGGCCGGCCGCACGTCTTCCTCGACCGGCGCGTCGACGCCGGTGCCGGCCGCGCGGGGAAATGCGAGTCATGACGATCCTGTCCAGTCTCCTGCAGGAGAACCGCTTCACGCCGGAGCTCGTGCCGCCCTTCGAGAGCAAGCTCTTCTTCGAGGACGACCGCCGCCGGCTCTATCTCGAGCGCTTCGGCGTTCTGCTGTTCCTGTCGGCGGTCATCGCCACCATGGGCATCCTCAGCGACTCCACCGCCGCGGTGATCGGCGCGATGATCATCGCGCCGCTGATGACGCCGATCATGGCGGCGGCGGCGGCGATCGTGACGGGGCGCATGGACCGCGCCGCCCGCTCGCTCGCGCTGGTGGTCGCCGGCGCGCTCGGCGTGGTCGCGCTCTCCTGGGTGCTCGGGACGCTCTACAGCGGCGAGCTGTCGTTCGACGGCAACAGCCAGATCACCGGGCGGATCCAGCCCCGCATCGCCGACCTGGCCGCGGCGCTGGCCTCCGGGGCAGCCGGCGCCTTCTGCATGAGCCGCGACGACATCGCCGACTCGCTGCCGGGCGTCGCCATCGCCATCTCGCTGGTGCCGCCGCTTTGCGTGGTCGGGATCGCCCTCTCCGCCGGGGAAGGGGAGGCGGCACAGGGCGCGCTCTTGCTCTTCGTCACCAACATGCTCGCGATCCTGCTCGCGGGGGGCGGCCTGCTCGCTGCACTCGGACTTTCCGCCGCCGCGACGGTCGAGCTGCGTGGCCGCGCCCGCCGCAACGCCTTCGTCGTGATCGCGGCTGCCGTGATGCTGGTGACCGTGCCGCTCGCGGCGACCAGCGTCGCGCTGGACGGCGAGGCCCGGGCGAGGAGCCAGGCGCGGGAAGAAGCCGAGCAATGGCTCGCCGGCACGGACTTCGCCCTGCACGCGGTGCAAGTGCGGGGCGACAGCATCAAGATCACCATCAACGGCCCCGACGAGCCGCCGCCGCTCCCGGTCCTGGCGGCCGCCCTCCAAGGCAGGATCGGCCGCCCCGTCGCGGTCGAGCTGGTGACGGTGCGGTCGCAATCTCAGCGGATGCCCGGCACCCGGACCGACGGCTCCGGCTAGCGCCGCCTGCGCGCCGCACCGGCGCCCGCGCAGGGGAGCGCCGGCGTCACAGCCGGATAGCCGAGATCAGCCGCCCGTAGTCGGGCTCGCCGGCATGGGTGGCGCGGCGGTAGGAGAAGAACCGCTCCGGCTCGGAATAGGTGCAGGTGCCGATCCAGCCCGCCTCGCCCACGCCGGCGCCGCGCAGCCGCTCGAGCACGAAGCCCGGCAGGTCGAACAGGTAGCGGTCGCCCTCCCCGTTCACGAAGAACCGCCCATGCGCGTGATCGGCATCGATGAAGCGATGGGCGAATTCCGGCCCGACCTCATAGGCGCGCTGGCTGATCGTCGGGCCCACCGCCGCGGCGATCGCGTCGCGCGTGGCGCCCAGCCGCTCCATGGCGAGAATCGTCGCCTCCAGGACGCCCTCGAGCGCGCCGCGCCACCCGGCATGGGCCGCGCCGATCACCCCCGCGGCGCGGTCGGCGAAGAGCACCGGCGCGCAATCGGCCGTGAGCACGCTCAGCGCGATCCCCGGCTCGGCGGTGACCGCGGCATCGGCGCGCGGACGCTCGACCCAGCCCTCCGGCCCGGCCACCACAACCTCCGCCGAATGGATCTGATGCAGCGAGAGCAGCCGCTGCGGCGCCACGCCCATGGCCCCGGCCACGCGCATCCGGTTCATCGCCACCGCCTCGCGCTGGTCGCCCGAGCCGGGGCCGCAGTTCAGCCCGGCGAAGATCCCCGAGGAGGCGCCGCCACGTCGGGTGAAGAACCCGTGGCGCACCGGGACGAGCAGATCGCTGGTCAGGATCTCGAGCGTCATGGATCGAACCCCGGCGGAACTGGCGCGCCCCGCGGCGTGAGGGCGAGCACCTGGAAGAGGTTTCCCATTTCCTCCGGATGGGTCAAGCGGCGATGTGCGGCCGCCACCTCGGCGCTGGCCGCGCCCCGCGCCAACACCCGCGCCCGCGCGGTGATGCCGAGGCGCTCGAGGAAGACCCCCTGCGGCACCGGCCCCGAGGCGCGCAGACCAGCCCCCGCCGCCTCCGCCAATGCCCGGAACCGCACATGCGCGGTCAGGTCCGCCTCGCCCGGCCGCGCCAGCGGATCGGCATGGGCACCGTCCGCCAGCGCCTGAAGACTGTCGCCGATCCCGTCCCAGCGCCCGTAGTCCACGATCAGCGCCGCGCCGCCCCGCGCCGCGATCCGCGCGCCCAGGCTCGCCGCCGCCGCCTCGCCCGCCGGGCAGAGCTCGACCACCGCCCCGTCCGGCACCGAGGCGAACCGCGCCTCCAGCACCGCCTCCGCCTGTGGCGTCCCCCAGCCGAAGGCGAGCCGCCCGCCCTCCAGCACCACCATCCGCTCGCGCCAGGCCGTGCCCAGCCGCTGGAACTGGCGCACCGGCAGGGCGTCGAAGAATTCGTTGGCGAAGGCGATCACCGGCGCCTCCGGCAGCGCCGCCAGCGAGCCCGCCCAGCGCGCCCCGCTGCCCTCGAGCGTCTCCGCCTGCCGGGCGCACAGCACCGGGCTCGTCTCGACCAGCAGGACCCGCGCCGCCGCGCGGAAGCCCGGCACCCCCGCCACCGCCCGCAGGGCATCGCGCATCAGCGTGCCGCGCCCCGGCCCGAGCTCGACCAGCAGGAAGGGGTCGGGCCGGCCCTGATCGCTCCAGACCTGCGCGGCCCAGGCGCCGAGCAATTCGCCGAACATCTGGCTGATCTCCGGCGCGGTGACGAAATCCCCCGCCGCGCCGAAGGGATCGCGGGTCATGTAATAGCCGTGCTCCGGATCACCGAGACAGAGGCCCATGTATTCCGCGACCGGCATCGGGCCTGCGGATGCGATCCGCGCCCGGATCCGCGCCTCAAGCGGGGTCACGCGGCTGCCAGGGCCAGAACAGGAAGAGGAGCCCCGCCGCCAGCATCGGCAGGGTGAGGATCTGGCCCATGCTCAGGCCGGTTTCGCCGAAGCGCAGCACGAGGCCGAGCGGGTTCTCCGCCGTGACGAACTGCGCATCGGCCACCCGGTAGCGCTCGACGAAGATGCGGGCGAGCCCGTAGCCGATCAGGAAGATGCCGAAGACCCGCCCGCGGCGCTTGAGCGCCCCGCGCCGGATCGCGAGGGCGAGGAGGCAGAAGAGCACCAGCCCCTCCAGCCCCGCCTCGTAGATCTGCGAGGGATGCCGCCCGCAGGCCCCCTCCCAACCCGCGGGACAGGTCGAGGCCGCCTCGCCAGGAAAGGCCACCGCCCAAGGCAGCGTCGTCGGCCGCCCCCAGAGCTCGGCATTGATGAAATTGGCTATCCGCCCGAAGAAGAGCCCGATCGGTGCCGCGGCGGCCACCGCGTCGCCCACCCGGAGCCAGTCGAGCCCGTTGCGCCAGCTGAAGCCGAGCACGCCGGCGAAGACGCCGAGAAAGCCGCCGTGGAACGACATGCCGCCCCGCCAGACCGCGAGGATCTCCGCAGGATGCGCCGCGTAATAGCCCGGCTGGTAGAAGAGCACATAGCCGATCCGCCCGCCGAGGATCACCCCGAGGATCATCCAGGTCAGCAGGTCGTCCGTCTGCTCGGGGCGCATCGGCGCCGTCCCGCCCCAGAGCGCCGGCCGCCGTATCAGCGCCGCGACATAGCGCCAGCCGAGCAGCAGCCCCGCGATATAGGCCAGCGCATACCAGCGGATCGCCAGCTCCACCCCGAAGACCCGGAACGAGACCAGTACCGGATCGATGTCGGGAAAGGGCAAGGGCGGCATGCGGCCTCCGGGCGCGTCTTGGCGCCCCTGAATCGGGGCGCGGCGTACCCATGTCAAGCCGCCGTGGCGGCACGTCGGAGCGCAGTGGAACCCTAGTGCATCACCCTTGCGCAACGTCTCCGGGGCGAATTGCATTCGGCAACGCCACTCCCTCCGTCCGAGTGTCGAGCACGCCAGCGTCACCATCCCGCCCGGGTCCGGCACCGCCGGTCAGCGCCCGCCCCTCCCCCGGCGCCCGCTTGGCAAACCCGCGCCCCGCCGCCATATAGGTTTCGCTCGAACAGGAGACGAAGATGCAGACCCGCAACAAGGTGCTCGACGACGTTGCCCAGCTCATGCAGAACGCCCTGGGCGTCGCGCAGGGCGCCAAATCCGAGGCCGAGACGGCGCTGAAGGGTCTCGTCGACCGCTGGCTCGCCGACCGCAATCTCGTGACCCGCGAGGAATTCGACGCGGTCCGCGCCATGGCCCAGAAGGCCCGCGAGGAGAACGCCGCCCTCCAGGCGAGGCTCGACGCGCTGGAAGCCGCCGGCGCCGCGCCGAAGGACGGGGATCCGGCCTGACGGCGCCGCGCGACGTTAACCTTTGGGACAAATACAAATAAACTTCCGCATTTTGTCCCTTTACAGACTCGGAGCGCTGCACCACCATATCTGGTAGGTCAGCAAATGTGTGCGCTGACCTGTTGTTAACCTCACCGCCCCCGAGCGGGGGGATGTCCCGTTCGGTGGCCAGAACCAGAGGCACCGGGCATGGGCATTGTCGAGCGTGATTTTGACTGTGAGGAACTCCACCCCATCGACATCGTCGAGACGCTGGCCGAGGAGCGGTCCTGGGACTTCGACCGCATCGCGGCCGACCAGATCGCCATGGCGATCGAAGGGACCTGGCGGACCTATTCCGTGACGCTCGCCTGGTCGGCGCAGGACGAGACCCTGCGGCTGATCTCGGCCTTCGACATGGCCCCGCCGGCGCGCCGGCTCGGCGCCTTCTACACCGCCATGGCGCTGGCGAACGACCGCTGCTGGTCGGGCGCCTTCGTGCTCTGGCGCGAGCAGAAGCTCATGGCCTACCGCTACAGCCTCAACCTCACGGGCGGCGCCCAGGCCACTTCGGCCCAGATCAACGACATGGTGCGCGCCGCCGTCACCGCCTGCGAACGCTTCTACCCCGCCTTCCAGCTCGTCGCCTGGGGAGGGGAATCCGCCGAAAAGGCGCTTGGAATCGCCATGGCCGAGGCCTACGGTCGAGCCTGACGCCGGCCCCCCTTTCCGGTTGCGGGCCGGGAGGGGGGTTGCATGGCGCTGTCGGAGATCGCATCGCGCGGGCTTGTTCTGCTCGGCTGCGGCAAGATGGGCTCGGCGCTGCTCGAAGGCTGGCTGGCCCGCGGGATCCCGCCCGGCGCCTTCACCGTGCTCGACCCGGCGCCGGGACCGCGCCTGGAGGCCCTGTCCGGCGAGGGGCTGAACCTCAACGGCGAGCTTCCGGCGCGGCCCGCCGTGGCACTTCTCGCGGTCAAGCCACAGATGATGGGCGCGGCCTTGCCGCGGCTCACAGCACTCGGCAACGACGATACGCTCTTTCTCTCGATCGCCGCCGGCACGCCGATCGCCAGCCTCGAAGCCGCGCTGGGCGCCCGGACGCCGATCGTGCGCGCGATGCCCAACACGCCCGCCGCGATCGGCCGCGGCATCACCGCGCTCATCGGCAATTCCCGGGTGGATGCCGGCCGGATGGCGCTGGCCGAAGCGCTGATGCAGGCCGTCGGACCGACCGTCACGCTCGAATCCGAGCATCAGATGGACGCCGTCACCGCGGTCTCGGGGTCGGGACCGGCCTATGTCTTCCTGATGATCGAGGCGCTCTCGGACGCCGCCGAAGCCGAAGGCCTCCCCGCGGATCTGGCCCGGCGCCTCGCCCGCGCCACCGTGACGGGCGCCGCCGCGCTCGCCGATGCCGCACAGGAGGAGCCGGGGCAATTGCGCGTCAACGTGACGAGCCCGGGCGGAACCACGGCGGCGGCGCTGGAGGTGCTGATGCACGAGCAGGCCGGCCTCGGCCCACTGCTTCGGGAGGCCGTGAACGCCGCCGCCCGGCGCAGCAGGGAGCTCGCGCGATGATTTTTGCTGCACTGCAACATTCTCCCTTGATTTCCATGTTGCAGCGCACAATATGACGGCCATCGGATGATCTTAACCCCAGGAGGCAATGCGATGTTCGACCCCAAGACGTTTTCCTTCGACGCTGAAAAGATGTCGGAGTTCTTCCGCAACAACGACTTCACCAAGGCGCTCTCGACCATGAAGATGCCCGGCCTCGACGGCGAGGCGATCATGGAAGCGCAGAAGAAGAACATGGACGCGCTGGTGGAGGCCAACAAGGCCGCGGCCGCCGGCTACCAGGACCTCTTCAAGAAGCAGATGGCGATCTTCGAGGAGACCATGGCCGAAGCGCAGAAGCAGATGAAGGCCTTCGACGCCACCAAGCTCGACGCCGACAAGGCCAAGGCCCAGGGCGAGCTCGCCAAGGCGGCCTTCGAGAAGGCGCTGGCCAACATGCAGGCGCTCGCGGAATCCGCCCAGAAGGCGAATTCCGAAGCCTATGAGATCGTCTCCGCCCGCATCCAGGAGAGCCTCACCGAACTGCGCGACATTGCGGCGAAGGCCACCCGCAGCTGATCCTGCGCGATCGACCGACGGAAACCGCTTGCCCCCGGCCGGGCAGGCGGTTTTCTTGTGCGGATCCAGCGAGGCCCGCATGAGCACCATTGCCTACGACGATTTCCTCAAGGTCGATATCCGCGTCGGCCGCGTCACCCGCGCCGAGACGTTTCCGGAGGCGCGCAAGCCCGCGCTCAAGCTCTGGATCGATTTCGGGCCCGAGATCGGCGAGCGCAAATCCTCGGCGCAGATCACCGCGCATTACGCGCCCGAGACCCTGATCGGCCGCCTCGTGCTCGCGGTCGTCAACTTCCCACCGCGCCAGATCGGCCCCTTCCGCTCCGAGGTGCTCACCCTCGGCCTCGCCGACGCCGAGGGCGAGATCGTCCTGGTCCAGCCCGAGCAGGCCGTCGCGCCCGGACAGCGCCTGCACTGACAGCACGACATGGCGCGGACTGGCTAGAGCCACTTCGCGACGCTCCCCCTGATCCCACACATGTTCCCGCCGCGTCTGATGTGGCACCGTCGGGCCGCACGAACGATTACCGCAACGCTTGTGTCCGGTCAGACCACCTCCGCAATGCCTTGTTGCCGCGCATGCAACCGCCAAGCCTCAGGGGTCATGCATTCCCGCTCGCGGAAGACACGGATCAGATGCGAGACGCCGCAGAAGCCTGTGTCCTATGGGATCCGGGTGATCGAACTATCGCCTCGTTCCAGTAGGAACCGGCCCTGGGCGAGACGGATGGTCCGGTCGGCCGCCGCCGGCGACGGCCCAAGGGCGGCGCGGAAATGCCGCTCCAGCGCGCGCCGGCCGACGCCGAGCCGCTCGGCCAGCCGCTCCACCGTCAGCGGCGCCTCCATGGATTGCCGCATGAGCGCGAGCGCGTGGCGCACCAGCGGGTCGTCGGTCGAAAGCTCGACGGGCAGGCCCGGCTGCGGCACCTCGCCGGTCCGCGCGTCGTCCATGATCATGATGTGCAGGCTCTTGGTCGCCGCCGCCCGGCCGACATGGCGGTCGACGAGCCAGGCGGCGAGATGCGCGGAGCTCGCCCCGCCCGAGCAGGTCAGCCGGTCGCGGTCGACCACGAAGATCTGGTCCGAGACCGGCGTGATCCCTTCGAACTCGGCCAGGAAATCACCATGGTGAAACCAGCTGACGCAGCAGCGGTAACCCTGCATCAGCCCGGCCCGGTGCAGGATGAAGGCCCCGGTGCAGACGCCGACCAGAGGCACGCCCGCCCCGTCGCCTTTCGCAGGAAGGCGACATGGGCAGCGTCCAAGCGCTCGATCTCGCCGACCAGCCCGCCGACCACGACGATGTAGTCGAAGCGCAGGGGATCGCCCAGCCGCTCCTCGGGCTGGACCGAGATGCCCGCGCTCGAGCGGATCGGTTTCATCGACGCCGAATACACGGTCCAGTTGCAGCGGATCGGCCGCGACCGGTCGCCCTCGTCGGCGGCGAGCCGCGGCACGTCCACGAATTTGGCGAAGGCGCAGAGGGTGAAGCGCCGCGCCAGGATGAAGCCGACGCGAAGCCGCGGTGCGGCTGGAATTTCCACGGGCGGGCCCCCATCAATTGCGCGACGTGACGTGAATTTTAAGCGATCCGGGCGCATTCATACAGTCGAGAATCGCCGCATTCCTGCATAGCGCGCCGAATGCCCGCCGCCACCAAGGGACTGCCGCCGATAACCCTTTTCTCAGCCCTGTCGATCCTGAGGAACGCGCTGACCGGCCAGAAGAACTGGACCCCACAGTGGCCCGACCGCGAGCCGAAGGCGGCCTACGACGTGGTCATCGTCGGTGCCGGCGGCCACGGCCTCGGCGCCGCCTACTACCTCGCGAAGGAGCACGGGATCACCAATGTCGCGGTGATCGACAAGGGCTGGCTCGGCGGCGGCAACACCGGGCGCAATACCACCATCATCCGCTCGAACTACCTCTACGACGAGAGCGCCCGGCTCTACGACCACGCCCTCGACCTCTGGGAGAACCTTTCCCAGGACCTGAACTACAACGTCATGTACTCCAAGCGCGGCGTCCTGATGCTCGCGCACAACGTCCACGATGTGCAGTCCTTCCAGCGCCACGTCCACTCCAACCGGCTGAACGGCGTCGACAACGTCTGGCTCTCCGCGCAGGAGGCGAAGGCCTTCTGCCCGCCGCTCGACATCAACCCGAAGGCCCGCTACCCGGTGATGGGCGCGGCGCTGCAGAAACGCGCCGGGACCGCCCGCCACGACGCCGTCGCCTGGGGCTATGCGCGGGGGGCGGCCGCGCGCGGCGTCGACATCATCCAGAACTGCCCGGTGACAGCGATCCGCCGCGGCCCGGACGGCCGGGTGACCGGCGTCGAGACCGCGAAGGGCTTCATCGCCGCGAAGAAGGTCGCGGTCTCCGCCGCCGGCCATACGTCCGTCGTCATGGATTCGGCCGGCGTCCGTCTGCCGCTCGAATCCTACCCGCTGCAGGCGCTGGTCTCCGAGCCGGTCAAGCCGATATTCCCCTGCGTGGTGATGTCGAACAGCGTCCACGCCTATATCAGCCAGTCCGACAAGGGCGAGCTGGTCATCGGCTCGGGCACCGACCAGTACGTCAGCTATTCGCAGCGCGGCGGCCTGCCGCTGATCGAGCACACCCTCGCCGCGATCTGCGAGATCTTCCCGATCTTCCGCCGCATGCGGATGCTGCGCAAATGGGGCGGCATCGTCGACGTGACGCCGGACCGCTCGGCGATCCTCGGCAAGACGCCGGTGCCCGGCCTCTACGTCAACTGCGGCTGGGGCACCGGCGGCTTCAAGGCGACGCCCGGTGCGGCGCATACGCTCGCCTGGACCGTGGCCAAGGACGAGCCGCATCCGATCAACGCGCCCTTCACGCTGGAGCGCTTCACCACCGGCCGGCTGATCGACGAAGCCGCCGCCGCCGCCGTCGCGCATTAGGGAGACGAGAGATGCTTCTGATCCATTGCCCCTACTGCGAGCAGGACCTTCCCGAGCTCGAGTTCGCCTATGCCGGCGAGGCACACATTGCCCGCCCGGCCGATCCGTCGAAGCTGACGGACGAGGAGTGGCGCGACTTCCTCTTCATCCGCACCAACCCGAAGGGCGTGCACTTCGAGCGCTGGCGCCACGTCAACGGCTGCGCGCGCTTCTTCAACGCGGTGCGCGAGACCGTCGGCGACAAGTTCCTCGCCACCTACAGGGCGGACGAGCCCCGTCCCGACATCTCCAGCCTGACGGGAGACGCCAAATGACCAGCTACCGCCTGCAGGGCCGCGGCCGCGTCGACCACGGCAAGCCCGTCAACTTCACCTTCGACGGCAAGACCTACCAAGGTCTCGCCGGCGACACCCTCGCCTCGGCGCTGCTCGCCAACGGCGTCCACCTGATGGGCCGCTCGTTCAAGTACCACCGTCCCCGCGGTGTGGTCTCGGCGGGCTCGGACGAGCCGAACGCGCTCATGGGCACCCGCCGCGGCCCGGGCCGCTTCGAGCCCAACACCCGCGCCACCATCCAGGAGATCCGCGAGGGCCTCGAGGCCGCCAGCCAGAACCGCTGGCCGTCGCTCGCCTTCGACATGGGCGCGATCAACGACAATCTCGGCTCGCTGTTCTCCGCCGGCTTCTACTACAAGACCTTCATGTGGCCGCGCGCCTTCTGGGACCGCGTCTACGAGCCCGTCATCCGCAACGCCGCGGGCCTCGGCGTCTCCCCCACCGAGCCCGACGCGGACAGCTACGCCAGCCGCTTCGCCCATGTCGACGTGCTCGTCGTCGGCGCCGGTCCCGCCGGCCTCGCCGCGGCGCTCGCCGCCGGCCGCTCCGGCGCCAGCGTGATGCTCGTCGACGAGAACGCGGAGGTCGGCGGCACGCTGCTCTCCGAACCGACGGTCGTCATCGACGGCCAGCCGGCCTGGGACTGGCTCGCCGCCACCGTCGCCGAACTCGATGGGTTGGCGAACGTGCAGGTGATGCCGCGCACCACCGCCATCGGCTATTATCACCAGAACCTCGTGGGCCTGGCGCAGCGGCTGACCGACCACCTCGCCGCGCCCCCGGAGGGCGCCCCGCGCGAGCGGATGTGGAAGGTCCGCGCCAAGGAAGTGGTACTGGCGCAGGGCGCGCTCGAGAAGCCGCTGGTCTTCGACGGCAACGACCGCCCCGGTGTCATGCTCGCCAGCGCCGCCCAGACCTATCTCAACCGCTACGGCGTCAAGGTCGGCGACCGCCCGGCGATTGTCACCGCGCATGATTCGGCCTGGCACGCCGCCTTCGACCTCGCGGGAGCCGGCGCGAAACCTGTTGTCATCGTCGATATGCGCGCGTCCGTCGACCCGGCGCTGACCGACCGCGCCCACGCCCTCGGCATCGAGGCGTTGCTCGGCCGCACGGTCACCGGCACCGCGGGCCGACTGCGGGTGACGTCGCTCCGCGTCAACCGCATGGAGGGTGGCAAGGCCGGTGAGCCCCGCGACATCGGCTGCGACGCGGTGCTGATGTGCGGCGGCTGGACCCCCTGCCTGCACCTCTTCAGCCACACGCAAGGAAAGCTTGCCTGGGACGAGGCGCTGCAGGTCTACCTGCCGGGCAGGAAGACAGAGGCGGTGCAGATCGCCGGCGCCGGCCGCGGCCTCTGGAGCATCGCCGCCTCGCTCGGGGACGGCGCCAACGCCGGGGCCGCCGCCGCCCGCGACGTCGGCCTCGAGGCGGAGGCTCCGGCCTTCGGCGTGGCCGCCGACCGCAAGCCGGATGTCCTTGGCCGTCACGTCGTTCTGGAAGTCGATGAAGGCCTTGGCCTTGGCCGGGTCGCGGTCGGTCAGGAGCGGCGTTTCACGATGAAACGCTATGTAAAATATTGTTATACAACACTTTATTCAAAATGTGCGTCGGGAAGTCGTCCCACCGCTGGCATTGTGACCGCATCAATCCACGGTCCAGTTTCGGGTGCAGGATCTCGTATGCGGCACCGGCAGGCACCGGTTCGGCGGCAGGCTGGCGCTGTCCAATCGGCGTCGGCGCGGGGCTGCCCGGCCCGGTCGGAGGTGCGCCCTTCGGTCGGCCGATCTTCTGCATGCTGCCGGCCGAGCCGGAGCAGGAGCCGCTGTATGGGCCACCACGGCCGCCGTCTTCCCCCCCGAACTTCATTCTTGAACTGGCCGACCGAGTATGACATCGGTGTCATGACATCGATGTCAAAAATCGAATCGCTCCGGGGGGAGGTGGGCCTGTGTCAACGATCTACGACGTGGCGAAGCGGGCTGGGGTCTCGCCCAAGACCGTCAGCCGGTTTCTCAACGGCGATGCGCCGGTCGGCCGATCCACCCGGGACAAGGTCGAGCGCGCGATCGCCGAGCTGGGATATGTTCCCTCCTCGGCCGCTCGCACCATGCGGTCGAACCGCTCCGGCCTGGTCGGCCTGATCACCGGGGCGATCACCCTGACCCCGAGGCGCATGGCCCTCGGCGGCCTGCCGGACATCGAGATCGTCCAGGGCATCCTGCGGGAGCTCGAGGAGAGCGGGCTGACGCTCCTCATCTCCGATACCGGCGGCAAGTCCGAACGCATTCCCAACCTGGTCCGCACCTTCCAGGAGCACCGGGTCGAGGGGATCATCTTCGTCGCCGACCACCACATGAAGGTCACCCTGCCCGGGATCGCCGGCGACACGAAGCTGGTGCTGGCCAATTGCTTCGACGATGCGGGCAGCCCGGCGGTACTGCCCAACGACCGCTCCGGCCAGAAGGCGCTGACGGAGGGGCTGATCGCGCGCGGGCATCGCAGGATCGCCTATCTGACGCTCGGCCCCGAGATGGAAGCGACGCGCTTGCGGGTCGCCGGCTACCGCGACGCGCTGGCCATCGCCGGCATTCCCTTCGACCCGGCCCTGGTCACGGCGGCCAACCTCTCGGCGGACGATCACCTGGCCGAGGAGCAGCTGCTCTGGGACGCGCTCGACCGGGTGCTGGCGCTCGAGGAACCGCCGACGGTTCTCTGCCTCGGCAACGACCGCATGGCCCTGCGCGCCTACGGCATGCTGCGCTCCCGCGGCCTGACGCTGCCCGACGACATCTCGGTCGCGGGCTACGACGATCACACGCTGATCACCGAGACGCTCTATCCGAAGCTGACCACGGTGAAGCTGCCCTATGCCGCCATGGGCGTCAGGGCCGCGCAGCTGCTCACGTCCATGGTCCGGGACGGCAACGCCGCGCCGGAAGCACCGGTTCTGGTCGGCGGTCCCGCAGTCTGGCGCGACAGCGTCCGGCCCGGCCCCGCGAACCGCATATCCGAATTGCCAATGAGAGGGAGGAACCCGGCATGAACATACGTCTGACCGCATTCGCCACCACCGCACTGGGCGCGATCTGGGGCGCGCAGGCCTTCGCCCAGACCGAGCTGACCATGTGGTATCACGGCGCGGGCAACCCGGAAGAAAGCGCTGTGCTCGACCAGATCGTCGAGGAGTTCAACGCCAGCCAGTCCGACTGGTCGGTGGTCGTGCAGAGTTTCCCGGCCGGCGCCTACAACGACACCGTCATCGCCGGCGCGCTGGCGGGCAACCTGCCCGACATCATCGATGTGGACGGCCCGGTCATGCCGAGCTGGGCATGGGCCGGCTACATCCAGCCTCTGGAAATCGACCAAGGCACGATCGAGAACTTCCTGCCGACGGCCATCGGCCGCTGGAAGGACGACATCTATTCGGTCGGCCTGTGGGAAGCCGCCGTCGCCATGGTCACCCGGCGGTCGGTGCTGGAGAAGTACGACATCCGCATCCCGACCCTCGCCGAGCCCTGGACCCGCGACGAGCTCGATGCCGCGCTGGAGGCGATCAAGGAAGGTGGCGAATTCGACTATCCGCTCGACCTTGGCATGGCCTGGAGCGCGGACGAATGGTACCCCTATGCCTTCGCCCCCTTCCTGCAGAGCTTCGGCGGCGACCTGATCGACCGCAGCACCTATCTGGAAGCGGACGGCGTGCTGAACGGCGATGCCGGCATCGAATTCGGCGAGTGGTGGCAGTCGCTGTTCGACCGCGAACTGGTGCCCGGCACCAGCCAGGACCCGGCGGACCGGGATTCCGGCCTGATCGACGGCAAATACGCGATGAGCTGGAACGGAAACTGGGCCGCGGCCAATGCGGTGGAAGCCTTCGGCGACGACGTGCTGTTCCTGCCGGCGCCGGATTTTGGCAATGGTCCGAAGATCGGCGCGGCGTCCTGGCAATTCGCCGTCTCGGCCTCGTCCGACCATCCGGAAGGCGCGAACCAGTTCATCGAGTTCATGTTGCAGGACCGCTGGCAAGTGGCCTTCAGCAATGCGCAGGCCGTCATTCCGGCCACCAGCTCCGCCGCGGCGGAAAGCGAGCTCTATGCCGAGGGCGCGCCGATGGCCGTGTTCTATGACCTCAGCAAGGAACAGGCCCTGCTGCGGCCGGTGACCCCCGGCTATCCGGTCATGGCCAAGATCTTCCGCAAGGCCCTGGCGGATATCGCCAGCGGCGCCGACGTGGCCGACACGCTGGATGCGGCGGCCGACGAGATCGATGCCGATATCGAGGCCAACAGCGGCTACGGAAACTGACGCAAACCCGGCCGGGGCGGCAACGCACGCCCCGGCCCTCCGGGAGGAACTACCAATGGCATCCAGTCTGCTGCGCTCCGACAGAGCGGGGTGGGGCTTTGCGATTCCCGCCTTCGCCCTGATCGGCACCTTCATCGTCCTGCCCTTCTTCTTCGCCTTCTACCTGTCGCTGACCAACCAGCGCCTGATCTCGCCCAATCCCACCGAATTCGTCGGGCTCGACAATTACCGCAGCCTGCTCGGCGTGGCGGTGGTCACGCTGGAGCCGGAGCGGGGCGACGACGGCGCGGTGCTGCGGGACGAGGACGGGAACATCGAATATCCGAGCCTGCGCTCGGTCACGCGCAACGACGACACGCCGCAGTATCGCGGCATGCGCGAATGGTTCCGGTGGTCCTCGGGCGACGACGCGCGCGTGGTGATCGCCCGCGACGTCGTCTTCATGAAGGCGCTGGTCAACACCTTCACCTTCGTTCTGGTCGTGGCGCCGTGTCAGGCCGCGCTGGCGCTCGGGCTGGCCCTGCTCATCAACCAGCGGCTGCGGGGCATCAACGTCTTCCGCGGCATCTATTTCATGCCGGTGGTCGTCTCCATCGTCGTCGTCTCGCTGCTCTGGCGGTTCATCTACGACGGCCAGGACGGGCTCTTGAACAACCTCCTGTCCGGCCTGACCTTCGGCCTGTTCCAGCCGGTCGACTGGCTCGGCAATCCCTCCACGGCGCTGGGATCGATCATCGTCATGTCGATCTGGCAGGCGGTGGGCTTTCACATGGTGATCTGGCTCGCCGGGCTGCAGACGATTTCGCCGACGCTCTACGAGGCGGCCGATATCGAGGGCGCGACCAAGTGGCAGCGGTTCCGCTTCGTCACCTGGCCCGGGCTTCGCAATACCGCCGTGCTGATCCTGATCGTCATCACCATGCAATGCTTCGCGCTCTTCGCGCAGATCGACGTGATGACCAAGGGCGGGCCGCTGGATTCGACGCAGACGCTCGTGTTCCAGGCGGTCGAGCGCGGCTACGGCAAGCAGGACATCTCGGGCGGCTCGACGATCTCGGTCCTGCTCTTCCTGATCGTGCTCTGCATCTCGCTCATTCAACGCTGGCTGACACGGGAGAGAACGTGATGGCGACCATTTCCCAGGACAACCACGGGCTGCGCCTCGCCGTCCGCTACCTCGTGCTCGTTCTCGTCGCGGTGATCTTCATCTTTCCTCTGGTCTTCATGGTCGTCAGTTCGCTGAAGCCCGACCAGCAGTTGCTGAGCGACACGGGTAGCCTCCGGGCCTTCCTGCCGGTCGGCGACATCGGGCTCAGCAACTACACCCATGCCTTCCAGCGGGCGCCGGTGGGATTGTTCGTGTTCAATTCCGTCTTCGTCACCGGGCTGACGGTGCTGATCTGCCTTCTGGTCTGCTCGCTCGCCGCCTTCGCCTTCGTCTTCCTCGAATGGCGCGGCCGGGCGGTCGTGCTCTCGATCATCCTCGCGACGCTGATCGTGCCGTTCGAGACCATCGCGATCCCGCTGCTGCTTCTGGTCTCCAAGCTGCCCTGGATCGGGTTCTCGGGGATCGAGCACGGCTGGCTCAACACCTACCGCGTGCAGATCCTGCCCTGGGCGGCCGACGGCCTGACGATCTTTCTCTTCGTGCAGTACTTCAAGGACCTGCCGCGGGAGCTGATCGAGGCCAGCCGGGTCGAGGGCGCGACCTGGTTGCAGATCTACCTGAAGGTGGTCATGCCGCTGGCCGGGCCGGTCCTCGCCACCGCCGCCATCCTCAAGTTCCTGGTGATGTACAACCAGTACCTCTGGCCCCTCATCGTGGTTCAGGACGAGGCCTACCGGCCGGTCATGGTCGGGCTGCAGTACTTCTTCCAGCTCAACACCGCCTGGGGCGAGATCATGGCCTATCTCTCGCTGATCACCATCCCGGTGCTGGCCTTCTATCTCGTCCTGCAGCGCGCCTTCATCGCGTCGATCGCCTCGACCGGTGTGAAGGGATAACGGAGGGCACCATGGTTCTTGCACTCGACACGCATTGGATCTGGGACAGCTGGTACGCCCATGACGGCGAACGCTGGCACGGCTACTTCCTCAAGGCGCCGAAAAGCCTCGGGGATCCGCAGCTCCGGCACCGCAACGCCCGCCACGGCCACGCGGTCAGCGACGACCTGGTCAGCTGGACCCATCTCGGCACCTGCCTCGAGCCCTCCGAAGGCCCGGGCTGGGACGATTGCACCACCTGGACGGGATCGGTCCTGCAGGGGCCGGACGGGACATGGCACCTCTTCTATACCGGCGCCTCGCGGGCGGAGGACGGGCTCTACCAGCGCATCGGCCACGCGGTCTCGACCGACATGCACAACTGGAAGCGGGTGGGCGAGGCGCCCTGCCTCGACCTGGTCGGTCCCCATGCCGCCAGCTACGAAGCCTCCTTCCAGGACGGCTTCTGGCACGACCGGGCGATGCGCGACCCCTGGGTCATGGCCGATCCCGACGGCGACGGCTGGCTGATGTTCTTCACCGCCCGCGCCGCGGGGGTGAACGAGCCCAATGCCGGCGGCGCCATCGGCTTCGCGACCTCGCCCGACCTCTTTGACTGGGTCCTCGAGCCGCCGGTCTTCGTCGGCGGCTACGGCCAGCTGGAGGTACCGCAGGTCTTCGAGCAGGGCGGCCGCTGGTACTGCCTGTTCTGCACCGCCGCCGAACATTTCTCCAAGGACCAGGCGGAGACCCATCCCGGCGGCCCGGTCTCAGGCTCGCATTACCTGATCGGGGAGGGCCCCCGAGGGCCGTGGCGGATCGCCCCGGGGCATTTCCTCGACGGCGCCCTGCCCTGCCGCCGCTACGCCGCGCGCATCCTCAAGACGGATGCGGGGCTGAAGATCATCGGTTTCGCCGATTACCCGGCGGGCCAGTTCGTGGGCCAGGTCACGGATCCCGACCCGGTGGAAATCGATGCGGACGGAATGCTCCGCGTCCAGGGCGCGCAGCTTGCGGCCGAGTGAGGAGGAAGCGCAATGGCAACCATCAGACTGAAGGACGTTCGCAAGAACTACGGCGAGGTCCAGGTCATCAAGGGCGTGAACATCGACATCGACGAGGGCGAGTTCGTCGTCTTCGTCGGCCCCTCGGGCTGCGGCAAGTCGACCCTGCTGCGGATGATCGCCGGGCTGGAGGACATCTCGTCGGGCACGCTGGAAATCGGCGGCCGTGTCGTCAACGACCTTCCCCCGAAGGACCGCGGCATCGCCATGGTGTTCCAGTCCTACGCCATCTTCCCGCACATGACGGTGCGCGAGAACGTGGCCTTCGGCCTGACGCTCAGCCGCACGCCCAAGGCCGAGAAGGAGCGGAAGGTGGCCGAGGCCGCCCGCATCCTGCAGATGGAACACCTGCTCGACCGGCGCCCCTCGCAGCTGTCGGGCGGCCAGCGCCAGCGCGTCGCCATCGGCCGCGCCATCGTGCGCGACCCCTCGGTGTTCCTCTTCGACGAGCCGCTCTCGAACCTCGACGCGGCGCTGCGCATGGACATGCGGATGGAGATCGGCAAGCTCCACCAGTCGCTCAACGCCTCGATGATCTATGTGACCCACGACCAGGTGGAGGCCATGACCCTGGCCGACAAGATCGTCGTCCTGCGCGGCGGCGAGGTCATGCAGATCGGCTCGCCGATGGAACTCTACCACAATCCCGCGAACCTCTTCGTCGCGGGCTTTCTCGGGGCGCCGTCGATGAACTTCATGACCGTGGACGTGCGCGACATGGGCGCCGAGGGCGCGACCATCGCCAATGGCTCGCTCGACCCGATCTCGGTCGGGACCAAGGGGCGACCGATCGTCAAGGGCGGCAAGGCGACCCTGGGGATCCGGCCCCAGTACATGCAACCCACCGCACCGGACCAGGGCATGCTGCACGGCACCGTGGCCCTGACCGAGCGGCTGGGAAGCGAGACAGTGGTGGACGTCACCTTGCGGGACGGAAGCCAGGTGATCGCAGCGATCGCCGAGGACCGCGTGCTTCAGCCGGGATCCGAGATCGGATTGTCCTTCGACCCGGCAATGGCACACCTCTTCGACGAAGCGCTGACGTAGCGGGACGTCTCCCGCGCCCGGACTGGCCGGACTGGCGCTGGAGGGCCGCCCCCCCGCGGCCGGGCCGGAGGCGAAACACGCCTCCGGCCCACGCGCGTTGTTCCCGAACCTCAGGCCACCCGGAGCGCGAATTTCCGGGCATCTTCACCACCGCGGGGCGGAGAGTCAGGTGCCCGAGGG
>JACKKC010000025.1 GCA_020637615.1 Rhodovulum sp. | reverse complement strand
CGCAGCGGCCACTGAAAGAGCCCGGGTCCGCAAAGCGAAGCGGCCCCCGGGAGCGCCGGGGGCCGCCTCGCGGTCGGCCCAGCCGCCCGGAACTTGTGGTGCCCGAATGCCCGCCTTTGCCGCCGCCATTGACAGCCACATGTGAACCTGGGCCGGGCTGCCCGTTTGGCTGAACCTCCAGCTTCAGCCACCCGGCGATCCGCTGCTACGAATACCCGCTCCGTCGGTTGCGCCCATCGGCAAGTTGTGCGCCTCAAGGATCGCCCGTTTGACCACGACGACCTTGGCGTCGCTGTTCATGTCGCTGCGCGAGATCAGCGAGATCGGCAATTGCACGGAGTGATCGCGGGGCAGCACAGGGCGTACCAGGTCCGCGTCGATCCACGCGGCGACGTAGGGGCGGGGCATGTAGGCGAGATGGGTGCCGGCAAGCACGAAATGCCACAGCCCTTCGACGAAGTTGGTGGTGGCCGTGGAGACCGGCGGACGGGCGAAGGGAACGGATTGCGGCACCTGGAAATCCTCCAGCGCCCAGTCGGCTTCCTCGAGCTCGCCGGGCTCGATGTTATCCGGGGCACGCTCGAAAAGCGGATGGCCACGGCCGCAGCAGATCACCTGCTCCTCGTGGAACAACAGGTCGACCGAAAGGCTGGGGAATGCCGACGGCAACCAGGCAACCGCGACATCGGCCTCACGCTTCAGGATCACCGCGCCGACCTCGTTCGCGGAGCCCTGCAGGATCTGGAACTCCAGGAGTGGAAATTCGGCCCGCAATGTACCGAGTGCCGGCGCGAGCCGGAGCGCGGCGTTGTCGCGGAGGCTGTCGAGCATGATGATCCGCACAATGCCCGAGATCTCCGCCTGGGCGGTCTCGATCGAGGTCACGAACCGGCCGAGATCGCGCAGCAATTGGTAGCTCGACTTGAGCACGATCTCGCCTTCATGGGTAAGCGCGAAGCCGGCGCGACCGCGCTCGCAGAGGCGGAAACCGAGGCGCGTCTCCAGGTTCGCGATCTGGGTGCTGATCGTAGAGGCAGCGACGTTCAGCCGATCCTGGGCCGCGGCGATCCCGCCGGACTCCGCGACCGCAACGAAGACCCGCACCAAGTGGATGTCAGCGTCGCGAACCCTCTTGAGCATCGTCGTGACCGCGAAGTTCTCCGATGCTCATCGTAGACGGCCGGTGGTTCGCTGTCACGCCGAAACCCCGGCGACGATGCCACGTTCCCATTCCGGGACCGGCACTCAGCGATGTCCGCATGCGGTCACGGCGGAACCTTCCGGCCCCCGCGCCGTCGGCGAGACCGCCGAGCCGGTCTGCTGGGTCCGCCCAGGTTTCAAACCCACATTCGCGACATTGGCGCCGTCGTTGGGGCCGCCGATCATCCTGCCCACCTCCCACAACAGTGGCGACCAACTACGCAGAACGGATCGAGCGGGCCCGGCACGCCCGCTTGCCACCACGGTAAATTGGCAGCGACTTCCCGGCCGCTCGATAAGGTCACCGGGAGCCCGAGAAATAGTTCGCCCAAGGCCTTCCTCCCGACGTCGTGACGACCTCTCCGCCGGTCAGCCGGTGTAGAGCGCGTAGTACTTGCGCATCGATTCGACGACGCGGAACGTGCCCTTGAATCCCTTCGGCACGACGTAGGAATCGCCTGCGACGAAGGTGCTCTCGTGGCCATCCGCGTCCGTCAGGGTGACCTTGCCGCTCAGCACCTGGCAGAACTCATCGCCAGGATAGGACTCGAAGACCTCGGCATAAGGGGTGCATTCCCAGATGCCGACGACCATCTTGCCATCGGCTGATTCCAGAAGCAGCGCCCCCCGCTCCTGCGGGTTGCCGTCGATGACCGCTTCGGGCGGCACCACGCTGCAGGGCTCGAGCTTGGCGAGCGTGGAGCTTTCGGGCGTTAGTGCAAAGACATTGGGATGCGACATGTTCTCTTCTCCGGTACTTGGGGTTGGTGATGGGGTGGACGTTCGTTCAGGAGAGCGGGATGCCCATCGCCTGCACGAGCCTGAGCCAGGCCTTGCGCCAACCGCCTTTGTCGTCGGCGGTGTCGAGGGCGTAGAGGGTAATTTTCGAGCCGATCCAGCGAAAGGGCTCGGGCGGAATCCGGTTCGGCATTGAGGTGGCAAAGTCCATCTTCAGCTCCGGCAGATCCTGGCCGTCAAGCTTGGCGAGACCGACACGGGCGCCGAAGCGGCTCGTCGAGATGCCGAAGCCGGAATAGCCTCCGGCCCAGACAACGTCGCCCTGGTGGTAGCTCTGGAAGTGCACGGCCATGCGCGTGGTCAGCGCGATCGGGCCCGACCAGGCGTGGGAGAAGCGCACGTCGTCGAGCTGCGGGAAGGTTCGGTTGAAGGCGCCCGCGAGCCGCTCGTAGGGCGCGGCAATCCGCTCGCCCGCCGGATCGGTGTTGCATGTGCCGTCGTAGTAGTAGGTCAGCCTGCCGCCGAAGATGATGCGGTTGTCCCGTGTCATCCGCATGTAGTTGAGCTGGGTGCGGGTGTCGTAGACGCCCTGCCGGTTATTCCAGCCCACGCGGTCGAGCTGCTCCTCCGTCAGCGGCTCGGTGCAGATGATGCGGTCGCGGATGCCGGCGACCCTTCGTTTGATGCGCCGGTCGCCCGCGGCGAATGCGTTGGTGCCGAGCAGGATCCTGCGGGCCCTGACGCTGCCGTCGTGAGTCCTGACGCGCAGGACGCCGTTCTCGCGCGTTATTCCTTCGAGGGGCGTGAACTCGTGGAGCCGCACGCCGAGGTCGAGCGCGGCGCGCTTCAGGCCCCAGGCCAGCAGCGCCGGGTTGACGGTTCCGGAGAGCTCCCTGTTCCAGCAGGCGGCAGCGAAGAGCGGCGAGTTGACCTCGGCCTGCACTCCGGCGCGGTCGAGCAGCTCGGCTGTATGCCCGTATTTCCGGTGTAGCGCGCATTCCGCCTCGACGTCCGGAATCGCCGCGTCGCCGATCGCAACGGTCAGCTCGCCACCCCAGCTGGGGTGAGCGTCGATTCCGTGGCGCTCGAGCGTGTCAAGGAGATCGCGCATGTTCTCCTGTCCGAGCCGCTCGAGCTCGGCGATGTCGTTCGGGAACAGCCTCTCGGCGTTGTGCAGCCCGTGCATGATCGATGTCGAGACGATGCCCCCCGGACGGCCGGAGGCGCCGTAGGCCACCTTGCCGGCCTCGATCAGCATCACGTCGCGGCCGGGGTCGGCTTCCTTGGCCTGGATCGCCGCCCAGAGGCCGGTGAAGCCGCCACCCACGATCAGCAGGTCGGCGTCTGTGTGGCCGACAAGCTGTGGCGTGACGGCCGGCGCGTCCGGGCTGTCGAGCCAGTACGGAAAGAAGGTCACGTCCTTCAATGCTGTCGTTGCGAAGCTCACCGTTTCGGTCTCCTGCTCGGGCGTCTCTGGTCGCCGGCAAACTGCACCGCTGCCCGCAGCCGATAAATGTTCGGAATGTCGGGTCATACCGCGAGAAAACTCGATGCGACTCGGATCGCAGACCCCGTCGATGGAGGCCGTGGTCACCTTTCGAGGGCGGTGTCGAGACGGGGCTGTTCAACGCGCGCGCGCAACACCTGTAGGTGCAGTGGATGACCGAGCCGCGAAGGCGGACTGGCTCACCGGCCCCGACCGATTGCTGGAGCAGGCAGTCATCCGCGACGTGCCGCGCGACAAGAATACTTGGCGCGAGGAGACTAATGGCCCGATGCATGCCACCTCCGCCGCAGCATCCGATCAGAGGCGGCCGCTTGACCGGCCGAACCGGGCAGGTCCCGATCGACGCGCCGCAGATCCACTACCCGGACAGCCTTCGCGCTTCTGCATTGCATGCGCAGGTCAAATGAAGTCTCTGGCACGGCTGAAACGACTTCGCGGGCTCGCTCTGATCCGACATTGGACGACGCTCGCCGCAGCAGCGCGCTCATGGCAGCAGTCGTCGCACCCGTCCCGGCGCTAGTGCCTTTCCAAATCCTTTATCGCAGGTCCAGAGCCGGTTACATCGACGATTGTGGCGGAATGACCCGCGAACCCCGTGATTATTCGCCAGTACCCCCTCAGCGATAGTGCGCCGCGGAACGGCGCAACTCACCGCGCGCCCAATCCAACAGATGAGGGAAACGACATGGAATATACATACGCATATGGAAGCTGGGTCATCGCGGGGCTCGCCGTTTATATGGCGGCGCTGCTCGGTATCGGCTGGTGGGCCTCCCGACGGGTCTCGAACGAGGCCGATTTTCTCGTCGCCGGGCGCCGGCTCGGCATTCCGCTGATGGTGGGGGCGCTGGTCGCCACATGGTTCGGCGCCGGGACGACGATGGGCGCGGCGGGCGCGAGCTATCTCTTCGGGACCCAGGGGGTGGTCTACGACCCCTACGGCGCCGCGCTCTGCCTGCTGCTGCTCGGCCTGGTCTTCGCCCGGGTGGTGCGCCGCTCGAAGTTCATGACGCTCGTCGACTACCTGGAGAGCCGCTACGACGCCCGCGTCGCGGGGCTCGGCGCATTCGTGATGCTGGTCGCGGAGATGGGCTGGATTGGCGCGCTGCTGGTCGGCTTCGGTTCGATCATCCAGTTCTTCACCGGCATTCCGCTCGCCTGGGGCATCGGCGCCTCGACCCTGGTGCTGGTGGTCTATTCCTACCTCGGCGGCATGTACGCGGTGACGCTGACCGACGCGCTGCAGATGGCGCTGATCATCATCTCGATGATCGCGATCCTCGTCATCGTCATGGGGCAGGCGGATGTCGGCTGGGACTACATCTTCTCGGGCGATCCGTCGCACAACTGGCTCGGCATCAATCAGTGGGACTTCCTGCCGACGCCGGAGGGGCGGGCCGACGCCGAGCTCGGCAATGCCGGCTTCAACTACTACACCGGACATATGGGCTGGTTCTACTGGCTCGGCGCGATCATGGCGATCGGCGTTGGCTCGATCCCGGCGCAGGACGTGAACCAGCGGCTGATGTCGGCGAAATCGGAGGACGTCAGCGTCTGGTCGGCGATCCTGTCGTCGGTGATCTACCTGGTGCTCGGCATGGTCCCGGTGATTCTCGGCATGGCGGCTTTCAAACTCTATCCCGATCTCGCCTTCGGCGACGTGCAGAACAAACTCCTGTTGATCATGGCGGCCGACTACCTGCCGGTGATCTTCGTGATCATCTTCGTCTGCGGTCTGGTTGCGGCGCTGATGTCCTCGGCGGCGGCGGCGACGCTCGCAGGGGCAGCGATCATCGGCTACAATGGCAGCAAGTTCTTCAACCGCGACATCACTGACGCGGACTCGCTGCGCCTGACGAGACTCTGCGTCCCGCTGGTGGCCTGCGTCTCGCTGCTGATCGCGCTGAAATTCGAGACGATCTATCACCTGATGGTCGCGTCCTGGACGCTGCTGCTCGTCTCGATGTTCGTGCCCTATGCCGCGGGCTTCTTCTGGAAGGGTGCCAATCAGCTCGGCGCGCTGGCGGCGATGCTCGGCGGCTTCGCTGGATGGCTTGGGGGCTACTTCTTCTATCTGCCGGCGACCCAGGCCGCGAACACGGACCTGGTGCCGGGTGTTCCGGGCATCTACCACGAGTGGGCAAACTGGGACGCGATCACCATCGGCTCGGTCTGGGGCGTCATCGCTTCGGTCGTCATGATGGTGGCGGTGTCGCTCGCGACGCGGAGCATCGTGCCGCCGAAACCGCTGCTCGACGCGGACGGGCAGCCGCTGTGCACCGAAGGTTGGCTGGGGCTGGTCCCGTCCCGGGCCTGACCTGATTGCGGGCCCGATGGAGGCGCGCCCGCCCTGCAGGGCGGGCACCTCCGGACCACACGGTACCGTCGAGTGACTGTCGCACTGCGGTGCCAGTCCCGAGCAAAGACCGATGAGCCGGGGGCTTCGCGGCTGCGCAGCGCTCATCGACGACAGCTCGTCGAAAACCGGCGTCCGGCTGCGCTTCATCGAGCTAGGAAATCCGGCGCAGAATGCTTTCGTCGAGAGCCAAAACTGAAGGTTCCGCGACGAATGCCCGAACCTGCAGTCGGTCCGTTCGTTGCCCCACGCCCGCGAGAAGATCGACCGCGGGCGCAACCATCACAACGCCGAAACTCTTGCGACCTCGGCGTTGCCGCTCAACCTTCAGATCCGGCCGGAGAGTTCCGTTTAGGCCCGCCCCTGGTCACGGGAATTGGGCACTTGAACCTCTAGGCATCGTGCGTTTGCCGACCGTGCTATGGAACCCGAACGGCGACTGGCAGAGCCAGCCGCACGCTCTTGGCCCATGGTGAGGTCAGCCGGCCTTGGCGATGCTGCCGTAGGCGAGCTTGCCTTTGTGGAACACGGCACTGCGGACGGGCAAACGCGCGACCGCCTCGGCCGAGCAGCTGGCCGGCAGGAGGTTGAAGCTCGCTTCATCGCCGGCCTTCGGCCACACCTGCTCGCCCGCGTCGTTGAGCGGCGTGACGAAGCCGGTCGCATAACCGAGCGTGCGGCTGATCTCGAATTCCGTGCTGCGATACTGCATCCGGGCGATTTCGCTCGCCTTCTGCAGAATATCGCAATTGCCGAAGGAATCCCACCAGTCGATCACGCTGTCGGTGCCGCTCATCACGTTGATGCCGGCCTCGTGCAGTTCGCGCAGCGGCATCTGACCCTTGCCGATCGGAACGCCGCCGGCGAAGTCGACGCCCAGCGCCTTCATGCGGGCGGCAATGTCGCTGAGTTCTTCGGGCGAGAGCTCCGCCAGTGAATAGGCGTGGCTGAACGTCACGTTGCCTTGCAGCTGCTTGTTCTCTTCCATGTGGTCCATGATGCGGTTGAACGCCGGAATGGCGGTCTCGCGCGGCTCATGGATATGGATGTCGATCCCGACGTTGTAATCGACCGCGAGCTGGACCGTCGTATCGACCGACTTTTCCATCGCATTGTCGAAGGAGGAGGGATCGACGCCGCCGACGAAGCTGACGCCGCCCGATTCCAGCGCCTCGCGCATCAGGCCGACGCTGTCGGAGGCCAGAAGTCCGTGCTGCGGGAAGATGATGATGGCGGATTGGAGCGTGTCCTGGAAGCGCGCGAACGAGTTCTTGAGATGCTCGAGATTGCCGAGCTTGCTGACCGGGTCCACGTTGCAATGGCTGCGGCAGACCGTCGTGCCCTTGGAATGCATCAGCCGGATCATCGCGGCCGTGCGCTCTTCGGCGGTCGGCAGAAGCTTGAGCAGCATTTCCTGCTCCTGGGCGACGCGATCCGCCCGGCCATGCTCGGTGGGAAGCGTCGCCTCCCAGGGTCCGCCGTAGAAGGTCTTGTCCAGATGGATGTGCATGTCGCGGAAGGTCGGCAACATCACTTGGCCCTGCGCGTCATAGGCCGCGGCCTCGGGCGGAATGGGCGCCGCGTTGTCCAGGATCTCGGCGATCTTGCCATCGGCGATGCGCAGCGTCTTCAACTCGGTATCGGTGTGGGTGATGACCGGCTCGTCGAGCCATGGCTTCGTTTCCTCGACAAAGCCGGTCTCGAGACGGACGTTAGTCAGATAATAGGCGTCCGGCAGCACCTCCACGCTAATGTCGGGGGTGGTGACGACACTGACGTCGATCATCCCAATGGACTCGACCGCGCCGGCCCGACGCGTCATGCTCGCCCCGACCCCCAAAGCGAGACTTCCGACCCCGATGCTTCCCATGAAGCCGCGCCGCGACAAGCCCGATAGAAATTTTCCCATTCGTCTGCCCTCCCTAAGATTGCAAGATATCGTTCGCAAACGACGACAAAATTGTACACAATATAACTAGCGATTGTCAATGAGTATGGCGGTGTCGGCACGCTCCGCGAAGGCGGGTGGCGGGGGTGTTCCGGCCCCTCAAGAACTGGGGGCCAAAACGGCAGCAGCGGCGCGAGCCGATCCCCTTAGGGAAAGCGCGCGCCGCTGCGTGATCGGATGGTGCCGGTGCCCGGCTCGATCCTACTCCCCGACGGGACTGGCAGATGCCATCAGGCGTTCTTCACGCTGATTGAGATAGTGCTTCAGCCCGAAGATCCCCGCGATCATGCAATAGCCATAGAGGATCGGCATGGCATGGGGCTGCGCGATTCCAACGGTATGGGCATGGATCACGCCGAGGAATGTCAGCACCGCGCCGACCAGGGCCGCGATCGCTCCGCGGATGGGGCGGTCGGTGATCGCGAAGATCGCGATGCATCCCCAGGTCATGCTGCTCAACGGCGCGCCGTTTCCGAGGTTCGACAGCCCCTGATAGTAGACGCCCTTGTGCGCGAGGGTATCGAGGCCGATCGTGTTGGCGGCCGTCCCAGCGGCGGCCAGCGTATTGTTGGTCAACGTGAGTGCCCAGTTCGCGATCCACGGGAACATGGTGATGAAGATCACCGGCACCTCGTTCTTTGGAGATTCGCGGACCACCTGGTTGCAGGTCACGACGCCAATGTAGACGAGGATCGGAACCACAGCGACCATCGGGATCAGCGCCAGCAGGAAGGCCCCGAGCCCGAAGAGCGTTACCAGCAGCATCGAGATCCCGGTAAAGAGGGTGTAGCCGGTGCCGGCGCCGATCGATTTCCAGCCGGCATGGCCGATATAGACCGTCACCGGGAACGGGTTGCCGAACATGGCGCCGAGCGCAGAGCACAGGCCGTTGGCCATCATGACCTGACGCGTCGGGTAGGGATCGCCCGCGGCATGCGCGCTCTCGATGTTCTCGAGGTCGAAGACGTAGTTGGCCAGACCGAGCGGAACCGCCGAGGCGAGGTAGGGCAGGGCATGCGGCAGTCCCTGGAGGAAACTCGTCACATGCAGCGACGGCGGATTGAAGCCGAAGGTGCTGAGCGAAGCCGCGACGGCCGCCGGGCTCTGCAGGCCGAAGACCCAGGCAAGGGTCGTGCCGGTGGCCAGCAGCAGGAAGCCGGTCGGGATCTTCGGCAGGATCGGCTTCTTGCCGAACCAGTTGATGAAGATCAGCGCCAGGACGGCGAATGCGACGGTCGGAGCCTCGAACGACTGCAGCATCGGGTTCATCGCCAGCAGCAGTAGCCCCAGGCCGGCGAGGCAGGAGAGCAGCACCGTGCGCGGGATCGTCCGCCGGATGGTCTCGCCCACGAGCGAGCCGAAGCCGAGGATCGCCGCTTCGACCACGCACCAGACCAGCGCGATCTGGATCGCGAATTCCGGATCCTGGGTCTGCAGGTAGACGGGCAGGATGACGAGGAACGTCACCGTGAAGATCGAGGGCGAGCTCGGGCCCGACGGCAGCGCCGTGACGTCGCTGCGACCGGTGGCCTTGACCAGCCGATAGGCGAAATACGTGTAGGCCAGGCTGGCCGAAAAGACGGCGAGGCCGAAGGCCGGTGCGATCCGCCCATAGACGATGTCCTCGGGGAATCCGACCACGAAAAGGAGCAGGCCGATCATCGTCAGCAGATTGGTCAGGTTATTGGCCAGAAGGCCGAAGTATCCTCCCCAGTCCCCCTTGCGCCAGAAGAAGGTTCTGTCCATTCTTGTTCCTCCCAAAAGGTAAAAGTGTTCCAGGTAGCTGTGAAGGGCTCACAGCTATTGATTGGAGTTTCCGATTTCGGTGCAGGCTGGCGGTCGCCGGAGGCGAACCGCCACAGGTAGTCGTTCGTGGCCCTCAGGCGCTCAGGTCAATCTCGTGACCGACACCCTTCTCGCGGGCCCTTTCCAGCATGAGGTTGCAGATCGCCAGGTCCTGAATGGCGAGCCCGACGGAATTGAAGAGCGTGATGTCGTCCGGGGAGGTCCGCCCCGGAGCCTTGCCCGTGATGACGTCGCCGAGCTCCGTCTTGGCCTGCTCCTTGGTGATCGCGCCGTCCGCGAGGGCCAGCAGCAGGTCGCCGGAATCGTGCATGGCCATCGGGATGCTGTCGAGGACGATCCGGGCCCTCGCCATTCCGGCGGAGTCGATCTCCCGGTGATCCGGCCGCGGTGGCGCTCCGACCGCGTTGACGTGCAGGCCCGGCTTGAACCAGGCGCCCTCGACGACAGGCTCGCGGGACGGGGTCAATGTGCAGACTATGTCGGATCCCGCAAAGACCTCGCGCGGGGATTCCGCACCGTCCACCGCAAGACCCGGGAATTCGCGGCCGATACGCTCGATGAAACGGGAAACGGTGGCCGTGGTCCGCGACCAGACGAGCACGCGCTCGATCGGCCGGACTTCCAGATGCGAGCGAATATGCTCGACGGCGAGGGCGCCGGCGCCGACCAGGCCGAGCACGCGGCTGTCGGGGCGTGAAAGATGCCGGGTACCGACGGCGCTTGTCGCGGCCGTCCTGATCCGGGTCGGGATCTGCCCGTGAAAAATCGCCAGAGGTGCACCGGTCGTCTGCGACACCAGCGCGATCACCGAACGCTGCACCGCGAGATCCCGCGCCGCATTGTCGGGGATATCCGCGAGCAGCTTGATGACGGCGAGACCCTGACGGTCGGCCAGTGCCGGCATCGCCAGGAAAGCCGCCGTGCTGGAGGCGAGCGACATCGCGACCGCCGCCGGCTGTGCGGCGATGCCGTTGGAGATATCGGCGAAGGCCGTCTCCACCTCGGCGACGACCTCGGCCATCGTCACCAGGCCCTCGACATCCGATCGCGACAGGACGAGCGTTGTGGACAGAGAATTGTCGGTTCGGACTTTTGCGTCCATGGGCGCCTCCCGCTGGGGTCGAATGATGGTCATGATCCTGTTGGCCGAGGGCATCGCGCTTCCTTCGGTCTTCGGCCATTAGGTCTAATCGTAAACAATGTCAATTCTGTTTGTGCACAATCTGCAATCGGATTTCAACCCGTAGGGGCGAGACGGTAAATAACATCAGAATCTCAGTGATTTGACTGAGCTCTGGCAATCGCTATTGTCCACATCGCGAGAGACGATGTTTGCGAACGGCCCTTGGTACGCGCTCGTGGAATCAGCCCCACGTTGGCGGAAGTCGTCGGCGAAAAGGGTGGCCGGGCAGTGGTCGAACTTGAGGAATCGAGCGGGTCCCGGTCGCCGGATGGACACCTCCCGTCCATCGACCAGCGTGTCCTGAACGACGTCATCGAGTTGATCTACGAGCAGCGGCTTCGCCCAGGGACGACACTCGGCGAGAAGGCGTTCGCCTCCTCCCTCTCGGTCAGTCGGGCATCGGCAGGATCTGCCGTCGATTGCTCGCAGTTCGGGGCGTGTTCGCGCATAGGGGCCTCCCCCGGACCGGTGATAGATTCGCCGTTGCGGGTTTGCTGACACGGTGATGCCATATTGTCCACAATGATTGGCTAACCTGTAGCCGCAAACGCGGCGATTCGAGCAAGATGCAGAGCGATCTCCAGCGTGAGCGCCCCATGAACGAAGCTATCCCATTGCCAGGAGATATCCTCGGCCCGAAGATCTATCGACGGGCCAGCCATCGAGCCCGGATATGATCTGCTGTCGGTCGTCCCCTGATGACGCTCGATCAGGCGACTCGCGGGCGAGAATGGACCGGTTGTGAATGGGACGCGAAGAGGCGTTCGGCGCCGGCTAGGACATGACGAGCACGGCGGCGCCGGAGACGCGGCCGGCGCGCAGGGCGTCGAGGGCGGTATTGGCCGCCTCGAGCGGGTAGGTCTCGATCTCGCTCGCGATGCCGGCGCGGGCGACGATGTCGAAGAAGTCGAGCCCGTCCCGGCGGGTAAGATTGGCCACGGATCGCAGCACCCGCTCGCCCCAGAGATCGGCGTAGGGAAAGGCCGGGATGTCGCTCATGTGGATGCCGCCGCAGACCACGATGCCGCCCTTGCGCACGGCGCGCAGGGCGGCGGGCACCAGCGCGCCGACCGGTGCGAAGATCAGCGCGGCGTCGAGCTCGGCCGGCGCGGGCTCGTCGGAGCCGCCGGCCGAGAGCGCGCCGTTGCGCCGGGCGAGGTTCTGGGCGAGTTGGTCGCCGGGGCGGGTGAAGGCGTAGACCTCGCGCCCCTGCCAGCGGGCGACTTGGGCGACGAGGTGGGCGGCGGCGCCGAAGCCGTAGATGCCGAGACGCCGCGCCTCGCCGGCCATGGCGAGCGTGCGGTGCCCGATCAGCCCGGCGCAGAGCAGCGGTGCGAGCGCCGCGTCCGATTGCCCGTCGGGCAGCGGGAAGACATAGGCCGCATCGGCGACGCAGGCCTCGGCATAGCCGCCGTCGCGGGTGTAGCCGGTGAAGAGCGGCGCGTCGCAGAGGTTCTCGCGGCCCGCCGTGCAATAGGGGCAGGTGCCGCAGGTGTGCCCGAGCCAGGGCACGCCGACCCGCTGGCCCGGCTCGAGGCCGGTGACCCCGGGGCCGAGGGCGGCGACGCGGCCGACGATCTCGTGGCCGGGCACCAGCGGCAGCCGCGGCTCGGTGAGCTCGCCGTCGACGATATGCAGGTCGGTGCGGCAGACGCCGCAGGCGGTGATGGCGATGGCGACCTCGCCGGGGCCCGGCACGGGCGCGGCGCGTTCGACCAGCCGCAGCGGCCGGCCGGCGGCCTCCAGGACCATGGCGCGCATGGTGGCCTCCCTCTCGCTCGGCCACGCCAGTATAGGGCGGGGACGCGGGACGGGAAGTCCCCGGCTCAGGCGGCGGCGGCCATCTCGGCGAGCACGGCGCGGGCGGCGGTGGCGGGGTCGGGAACGGCGACGATGGGGCGCGCGATCACCACATGGTCGGCGCCGGCGGCGAGCGCCTCCGCCGGGGTGGCGATGCGCTTTTGGTCATGGGCTTCGGCGCCGGCGGGGCGGACGCCGGGGGTGACGATCAGCTTGCCCGTGGCCTCGGGCAGGGCGCGGAGGCGGGCGAGCTCGTGCGGCGAGGCGATGATGCCGTCGGCGCCGGCGGCGAAGGCGCGGCGGGCGCGTTCGACGACGATCTCGGCCATGTCGCCGTCGCGGATCAGGGCGGCGTCGAGGTCGGCGCGGTCGAGCGAGGTCAGCACGGTGACGGCCAGGATGCGGGTCCGCGCCCCGCCGCGGCCGAGGGCGGCGGCGGCCACCACCTGCGGGTCGCCGTGCACGGTCAGGAAGTCGGGCGCGACATTGGCCGCGAGGCCGCGCGCCGCGGCAGTGACGGTGGCGCCGATGTCGAAGAGCTTCATGTCGAGGAAGACGCGCTTGCCGCGCTCCCGGAGCTCGCGGGCGAGATCGAGGCCGCCGAAGGGCAGGAGGCCGAGGCCGATCTTGTAGAAGCCGACGGAATCGCCGAGCCGGGTCACCATGGCGCGGGCGGCATCGGCATCGGGCAGGTCGAGGCCCACGATCAGGCGGTCATCGGACATAGCTGCAGGCCCTCCAGATGCCCCGGACCTGCCCGCGGCCGGTTCGGCTGTCAAGCCCATGCCGCACCCGGGCGCCTGGGCGGCACGCCCGGCCCCGTCCCTCTGTGCTATGCTCCGGCCGCGGTCGGTTCGGATCGACCGCCAGTCGACGGCGACAGGGAGGGCAAGTCATGTCACAGTCCGCGGCAGCCAGGCTTCTGGTCGAATGCCTCGAGAACGAGGGCGTGGAATTCGTGTTCGGCATCCCGGGCGAGGAGAATATCCGCCTGGTGGATGCGCTGAACGGCTCGAGCATCCGCTTCATCCTGGCGCGGTCCGAACAGGGTGCTTCCTTCATGGCGGACATGTACGGCCGGGTGACCGGCCGGGCGGGTGTCTGCGCAGCCACGCTGGGGCCGGGCGCGATCAACCTGCTTCTCGGCGTCGCCGATGCCAATTCCGACAGCACCCCGCTGGTGGCGATCACCGCCCAGGTCGGGTTGGACCGGATCCACAAGGAGACGCATCAGTTCGTCGACCTGCCCGCCATGTTCCGGCCGGTGTCGAAATGGGCCGATACCGTGCTGACGCCGGGAGCGATCCCGGAGATGGTGCGCTGCGCCTTCAAGATCGCCGAGACCGAGCGGCCCGGCGCCACCTATCTGGCGGTGCCGGAGGACGTGGAGGCGATGCCGGCGCCTGAAGACGCCCGAACGCTGCCGGTCAACCGGGTGCGCGCCGAGGCCCCGTCGCCGAGCCAGATCGCCCGGGGCGCCGAGGCGCTGGCGGCTGCGCGGCGGCCGATCGTGCTGGCCGGGCACGGCGCCGCCAGGGCCGGCGCGCAGGCGGCGCTGGTGCGCTTCTCGGAGCGGCTCGGCATTCCCGTCGCCACCACCTTCCACGGCAAGGGCGTCATGCCGGACGACCATCCGAACGCGCTCGGCGCCATCGGCTTCATGGTGCACGACTACACCAATTTCGGCTTCGACCGGGCGGATCTGATCGTGAGCGTCGGCTTCGAGCTCCAGGAGATGCCGCCGATGCGGATCAATCCCCGGGGCGACAAGGCGATCATCCACATCCACCGTTTCCCGGCGGCGGTCGATGCCTGCTACAACGTCAGCGTCGGCATCGAGGGCGACATCCCGGCGGCGCTCGACAATCTCACCGCCGCGGTAGGGAAGACGTTCGAGGTGAACCCGGATGCGAGCGCGATCCGGGGAATGCTCGTGAAGGAGCTCGAGGGCGGCCGTGACGACACATCCTTCCCCGTCAAGCCGGCGCGGCTCGTTTCGGACATCCGCCGGGCGATGGGGCGCGACGACATCGTGCTGGCGGATACCGGGGCCATCAAGATGTGGATGGCCCGCCTCTATCCGACCTATGCGCCCAATACCTGCCTGATCTCGAACGGGCTGGCGACGATGGCCTTCGCCCTGCCGGGGGCGGTGGGCGTGAAGCTGGCAGAGCCCGAGCGCAAGGTGCTCGCGGTCATGGGCGACGGCAGCTTCATGATGAACTCGCAGGAGATCGAGACGGCGATTCGGGTGGGTGCGCCCTTCGTCATCCTGATCTGGACGGACGGGAGCTACGGTCTGATCAAGTGGAAGATGGATCTCGCGATGCACCGCCATTCCCATGTGGATTTCACCAACCCCGATTTCGTCGCCTATGCGGAGAGCTTCGGGGCCAGGGGCTACCGGATCACCGCCGCCGACGAGCTCCTGCCGGTGCTGCGGGAGGCGCTGGAGGGCGACGGGGTCTCGGTCATTGCCTGCCCGGTCGACTATCGCGAGAACGACGCGCTAACCGATCGGCTGGGGCAGCTGACCGAGCCGATCTGATAGGACGTGCAAGTGAAGCGATCAGGCAGAGACACCCCGAACCGGCAAAGGCGAGGCACTGCCTCGTGCCGGTTCGTCGGTTGGATCGCGCGAGCGCGGAGACCGAGGGGGGGGATGCACCGCCGCCACGGGGCCGCCAAGAAGCCGTGGAACGGGCCTTGAGCGCCTGCGCGCGCGGCCCCATATCGAGGACCAAGGGGCCGCGCCATGGTGGGCGGCCCGGCAGAACCGAGGCTCCGGGGAGGCGGTCCGCTGGGACGTGTCCCGAGGGGCGCTTGCAAGGAGAGAAGCATGAACTTCGAGAAGTTCAGCGAGAGGGCGCGGGGATTCGTACAGGCGGCGCAGACGATTGCGCTGCGGGAGAACCACCAGCGCGTGCTGCCCGAGCATCTGCTCAAGGCGCTTCTGGACGACGAGCAGGGGCTCGCGTCGAACCTGATCGCCAAGGCGGGCGGCGACGCCAAGCTGGCGCTGTCGACGGTGGATGCGGCGCTCGCGAAGCAGCCGCGGGTCGAGGGCGACCAGATGTACATGGACACCCAGACCGCGAAGGTTCTGGCCGAGGCGGAGAAGCTCGCCGAGAAAGCCGGCGACAGCTTCGTGACCGTCGAGCGGCTGCTGACGGCGCTGGCGGTGACCAAGTCCGGCGCCAACGACGCGCTGAAGGCCGCGGGCGTGACGGCACAGGCGCTGAACGCGGCGATCAACGACGTGCGCAAGGGGCGCACCGCCGACAGCGCCAATGCCGAGGCCGGGTTCGATGCGCTGAAGAAATACGCCCGCGACCTGACCGAAGCCGCGCGCGAGGGCAAGATCGACCCGATCATCGGCCGCGACGAGGAGATCCGGCGCACCATGCAGGTGCTGAGCCGGCGGACCAAGAACAACCCCGTCCTGATCGGCGATCCCGGCGTCGGCAAGACCGCCATCGCCGAGGGGCTGGCGCTCCGGATCGTCAACGGCGACGTGCCGGAATCGATCGCCGACAAGCGGCTGATGGCGCTCGACATGGGCGCGCTGATCGCCGGCGCGAAATACCGCGGCGAGTTCGAGGAGCGCCTGAAGGCGGTGCTCACGGAAGTGCAGGCGGCCGCCGGCGAGATCATCCTCTTCATCGACGAGATGCACACTCTGGTCGGTGCCGGCAAGGCCGAAGGCGCGATGGACGCCTCGAACCTGCTCAAGCCCGCGCTGGCCCGGGGCGAGCTGCATTGCGTGGGCGC
The DNA here is from genome assembly GCA_020637615.1 of Rhodovulum sp. Taxonomy (GTDB): domain Bacteria; phylum Pseudomonadota; class Alphaproteobacteria; order Rhodobacterales; family Rhodobacteraceae; genus Amaricoccus. Next base: position 29,413 of record JACKKC010000025.1, on the reverse strand, counting down.
GACGACGCTCGACGAGTACCGCAAGCACGTGGAGAAGGACGCGGCCCTGGCGCGGCGCTTCCAGCCGGTCTTCGTGGACGAGCCGAGCGTGGAGGACACGATCTCGATCCTGCGCGGCATCAAGGAGAAATACGAGGTGCACCATGGGGTGCGCATCACCGATTCCGCGCTGGTCGCCGCGGCGACGCTCAGCCACCGCTACATCGCCGACCGCTTCCTGCCCGACAAGGCGATCGACCTGATGGACGAGGCGGCGAGCCGCCTGCGCATGGAGGTGGATTCGAAGCCCGAGGAACTCGACGCGCTCGACCGCGAGATCCTGCAGAAGCAGATCGAGGCCGAGGCGCTGAAGAAGGAGACCGACGTCGCGAGTCAGGACCGTCTGGAGCGGCTGGCGAAGGAGCTCTCCTCGCTTGAGGACCGCTCGGCGGAGATGACCGCGCGCTGGCAGGCGGAGCGCGCCAAGATGAAGGGGGCCGCCGATCTCAAGGAGCAGATCGACGCGGCGCGAATCGAGCTCGAGAACGCCAAGCGGCAGGGCAACCTGCAGCGCGCGGGCGAGCTCACCTATGGCGTGATCCCGCAGCTCGAGAAGGAACTGGCCGAAGCCGAGGCCGCCGAGAGCTCCGACGTGATGGTCGAGGAGGCGGTCACGCCCGAGCAGGTGGCGCAGGTCGTGGAGCGCTGGACCGGCATCCCGGTGGACCGGATGCTGGAGGGCGAGCGCGACAAGCTCTTGCGCATGGAGGAGGCCCTGGGCCGCCGCGTCATCGGCCAGCATGAGGCGGTGGAGGCGGTCTCGAACGCGGTGCGCCGGGCGCGGGCGGGGCTCAACGACCCCAACCGGCCGATGGGCTCGTTCCTCTTCCTCGGACCGACCGGCGTCGGCAAGACCGAGCTCACCAAGGCGCTTGCCGCATTCCTCTTCGACGACGACCAGGCGATGGTGCGCATCGACATGAGCGAGTTCATGGAGAAGCATTCGGTCGCGCGCCTGATCGGCGCGCCTCCGGGCTATGTCGGCTATGACGAGGGCGGCGTGCTGACCGAGGCCGTGCGCCGGCGGCCCTATCAGGTGCTCCTCTTCGACGAGGTGGAGAAGGCGCATCCGGATGTCTTCAACGTGCTCCTGCAGGTGCTCGACGACGGGCGGCTGACCGACGGGCAGGGGCATGTGGTCGATTTCAAGAACACGTTGATCGTGCTGACTTCGAACCTTGGGAGCCAGGCGCTCTCGACCCTACCGGACGGGGCGGATACCGAGGCCGCGCGCGACCAGGTCATGGCGGCGGTGCGCGCGCATTTCCGGCCCGAGTTCCTGAACCGGCTCGACGAGATCGTGCTCTTCGACCGCCTGAGCCGCGAGAACATGGACGGGATCGTCGACATCCAGCTCGGCCTTCTCCAGCGCCGGCTGGCGCCGCGCGGCATCACGCTCGAGGTCGACGCCGCGGCGCGGACCTGGCTCGCCGACCGCGGCTACGATCCGGTCTATGGTGCGCGGCCGCTAAAGCGGGTGATCCAGAAGGAACTGCAGGACCAGCTCGCCGAGAAGCTCCTGGCCGGCGACATCCTCGACGGCTCCTCGGTGCCGGTGACGGTCAGCGACGGCCGGCTCGCGGTTGGCGCCGCCGCGCCGGCGCAGGCGGCGGTCGTGCACTGAGCGGATGCACTTCCGCGCCGGCCCCCCCGAAGGGCCAGGGCAGTTGCAGTTGGCAATGCGACCCGCCGGCCTGGGTTCTGGGCGCGCCTATTGCCGCCATCCGGCCCGGCGGGCACCGCCGGGCAGCGCCCGCCTCGCCCCCCCCAGACGGGCGCTCCGCTTCCGCCCGGGCCGGGCACTGCCCTCGACTTTTCGCCGGACGTCGAAGAAGAAAGAATGAGCGCCAAATGCGATAGCCCCCCTCGAAGGGCCGGCGCGGCCGATCGCCACGGGTCTGTCGGGCTCGGGGCCCCGCCCTCGGGCACAACGGGAGACTTCGGCAGGGGCCGCTGGCATCAGCCATCGCCGCTTCGATGCCTGCGCGCGCGCGGGCCAGGGTGCGGCCCGGCCGCTGGCTCTGATCCGGCGCGGCGGCGTCGCTTCCGCGGGCCGGGGCGCTGCGGCATGCCGACGAAGCTGCTGACGACGCGGCCGATCATGATCGCCACGTAGAGGGTCCCGCAGACCGCCTGCAGCGCCGAGACGATGCGCGCCGCGGGCGAGAGCGGCACGATGTCGCCGTAGCCGAGCGTGGTCATGGTCACCAGGCTGAAGTAGCGCAGCTGCACCCCGACATTCGCGCCACCGCCCAGCGCGAAGGCCTCCGGGTCGGAGACCGCGATCGCGGCATAGAGATAGGACCAGGCGACCGCGATCAGGAAATAGCCGAACATGGTTCCCATGAGGGCGTCGGGGCTGGTGTCGGAGGTGCCGAGGAGTTCGGCGAAGGTGGCCCAGATCGCGGCGGCGAGCACGAGCAGGGTGACGATCAGGGTCACGGCGCCGGGAACGAAATTCGGGATGAGCAGCCGCGCGAGCTCGGTCGCGAGCCAGAGGAGCAGCAGGACCGCCATGGCCCGGGCGCTCTGCCGGGTGTGGCGCCCGGTATAAACGGCGCCGCCGAGGATCAGGACGAAGAGCAGCGCGGCCAGCAGCCGCACCGGCGTCGCGCTGCCGAGAAGCGGCTCGGCGAGGATGGCGCCGATCACGAGGACAAGCAGGACGCTCCACCGCCGGCGTCCCAGGAGCCGGAGATACGCCCTGACGAGCCGCACCGCGCTCGGGCCTCAGGGACGCCGCGCCGGCGCCGGGTGGCGCCATGGCGTCGAGCGTCCCGGCCGGCTCATGTGGCGCCCTCCACGAAGGGCGGGGCCTCGCCCTGCTGTGCTGGCGCGTGGATCCCGGCATATTGCCGCTTGACGATCTCGCGCCCGGCCTGGACCGCGACGTAGAGGACCGGGGTCAGCAGGACCCCGAGCGTGCTGGCGAAGAGCATGCCGCCGAAGACGGTGATGCCGATCGCTTGCTGGCTGGCCGCGCCGGCCGAGGAGGCGAGCATGAGCGGCACGACGCCGAGCAGGAAGGAGAGCGCCGTCATCATCACCGCCCGGAACCGCAGCCGCGCGGCGGTCACGCCGGCATCGAAGATCGACCGGCCGCCCGCCCGCTCCTGCATGGCGAATTCCACGATGAGGATCGCGTTCTTCGCGGCGAGGCCGACGAGCATGACCATGCCGATCTGGGTGTAGAGGTTCACGTCCCGGCCCGCGACGATGGTCGCGACATAGGCGCCGAGCAGCGCGACCGTCACCGTCATCAGGATGGCGAGCGGCATGGTCCAGCTCTCGTATTGCGCCACGAGGAAGAGATAGGCGAAGAGCACCGAGAGCAGGAGGATCACCACGACGATATTGCCCGCTTCGAGCTCCTGGGCCGCCGTTCCGGTCCATTCGAAGGTATAGCCCGGCGGCAGCGCCTGGGCCGCGACCTCCTGCATCGCCGCGATGGCCTGGCCGGTCGAATAGCCCGGCGCCGGATCCGCGGTGACCGAGCCCGCCCGGTAGAGGTTGAACCGCACGAGGTTCATCGGCCCGAGGATGTTCTCCACCGTGACGAGCGTGCTCAGCGGTACCATCTCACCGCCCCGCGAGCGCACGTAGAGCCGGCCGATGTCCTCGGGCCTCTCGCGATAGGCCCCCTCCGCCTGGATCACCACCCGGTAGACCCGACCGAACCGATTGAAGTCGTTGACGTAGAAGGAGCCGAGATAGGCCTGGAGCGTCAGGAAGACGTCCGAGACATCGACATCGAGCGCCTTGGCCTTCTCCCGGTCGAGATCGACGAAGAGCTGCGGCACGTTGGCGCGGAAGGTCGTGTAGACCCGTCCGATCTCCGGGCGCTGGTTCGCGGCGAAGATCATCGAGCCGAGCGCGGCCGAGAGGTCCTGCGGCGTGCCGCCGCCAGTCTGCTGCACCTTCATCTCCACGCCGCCGGTGCCGCCGAGGCCGGGGATCGGCGGCGGGGAGAAGGTGATCAGCGAGGCCGCGGGGATGGTGTTGAGCCGGGCCTGGACCCGCGCGCGGATCGCCTCGGCATGGAGCTCCGGCGCCTGGCGCTCCGCCCATGGCTCGAGTGCGACGGCGATGAAGGCCATGTTCGTCGCGGCGCCGCCACTCAGCACGCCGAAGCCGTTGACGGTGACGTAGTCGCGCACGCCGGGCGTCTCGGCGAGGATCTCCTCGACCTTTCGGCTCACCTCCTGGGTGCGGTTCAGCGAGGCCGCATCGGGCAGCTGGACGTCGATGGCGAAGACCCCCTGATCCTCGGTCGGCAGGAAGCCGGTCGGGGCCGACCGCGACAGGATCATGATGGCCGCGAGCGTTGCCCCCACGGCGAGCAGTCCGAAGGCCGAGGCCCGCGCCAGCCGGGCGACCACCGCCACATAGCCGTTCCGCGTCGCGCCGATCGCTCTCTCGAAGATCGCGAGCAGCCCCCTGGGCGGGCCGGACCGGGGCCGCAGCAACAGGCTGCAGAGCGCCGGGGAGAGCGTGAGCGCGTTGATCGAGGAAATGACCACGGCGGTGGAGATCGTCACGGCGAACTGGCTGTAGAGCCGGCCGGTGATCCCCGGCATGAAGGTGACCGGCACGAAGACCGCGAGCAGGACGAGCGTGGTGGCGATGACCGGGGTGGTGATCTCGCGCATGGCCTGCCGCGTCGCGTCCCTGGGCGCGAGCCCGTCGGCGATGAGCTTCTCGGTGTTCTCCACGACGACGATCGCGTCGTCGACGACGATGCCGATGGCGAGCACGAGCGCGAAGAGCGTCACGGTGTTGAGCGACATGCCGAGCCCGAGCAGCACCGCGAAGGTGCCGATCAGCGAGACGGGAATCGCGACCGCCGGGACGATCGTGGCCCGCACGCTGCCGAGGAAGACGAAGACGACGAGGATCACCAGCACCAGCGCCAGGACCAGCGTCTCGATCACGTCGTTGATCGAGCTCTCGATGAAGTCGGTGGTGTTGTAGGTGACGGTATAGGTCACGTCGTCGGGCATGAAGCCGCTCAGCCGCTCCATCTCGGCGATCACGCCTTCGGAGACCGCCAGCGCATTGGCGCCGGGCGTCTGGTAGACCGCGAGCACCGCTGCCGGCTGGCCGAGGAAGGCGCCGGAGAAGCTGTAGATCTGCGAGCCGAGCTCCACCCTCGCCACGTCGCCCACGGTGACCTGAGCGCCGCTCTCGCCGCTCCGCAGCACGATCTGCCGGAACTCCTCCGGGTCGGAAAGCCGGCCCTTCGCCTTCACGGTATACTGGAACTGCTGGTCGGGCGCCGCCGGCGGCGCCCCGATCTGCCCGGCGGGGACGATCGCGTTCTGGTCCTGGATCGCGGAGATGAAATCTGCGGGCGTCAGCCCGAGGCTCGCCAGCCGGTCGGGGTCGAGCCAGACGCGCATCCCGTATTGCAGGTCGGTGAGCACGTCGGCGCTGCCGACGCCCGGCACCCGCGCGAGCACGTCGCGGATGTTGATCGAGGCGTAGTTCGAAAGGAACAGCTCGTCATAGGTGCCGTTCGGCGAGAAGAGCGTCACGATCATCAGCATGTTCGTGCTGGACTTCTGCGTCTCGACCCCGGAGCGGATCACCTCTTCCGGCAGCTGGCTGGTCGCCTGGGCGACGCGGTTCTGCACGTTGACCGTGGCGATGTCGGAATCCGTGCCCACGTCGAAGGTGACGGCGAGCTTGTAGCTGCCGCTGTCGGAGCTGGTCGAATCCATGTGGAGCATGTTCTCGACCCCGTTCACCTGCGCCTCGATCGGCGCGGCGACCGTCTCCTCGAGCGTCTCCGCGCTCGCGCCGGTGAAGCTTGCCGAGACCTGCACCACCGGAGGGGTGATCTCGGGGAACTGCTCGACCGGCAGGACCAGGTAGGCGATGCCTCCCAGGATGGTCAGGAAGATCGAGATGACTAATGCGAATTTCGGGCGGTCGATGAAGAAGGACACGGGCCGTCAGCCTTCCCGGGGGGCGGCGGGTACCGCGTTGACCGGCACGCCCGGGCGCACGCGCTGGAGGCCCTCGACGATGACGCTCTCGCCTTCCCGGAGCCCATCCGTCACCACGACGTCGGTTGCGACCTGCTTGCCGAGCTCGACGTGGCGCTGCTCGACCAGACCATCCTCCCCGACCACCAAGACGAAGGGGCCGCGCTGGTCCCGCTGCACCGAGGACTGGGGGACCACCAACCGGACATCCGCCTCCTCGCTGCCCACCTCGACCGTGACAAAGGTGCCCGGCCAGAGCAGCCCGCGCGCATTCTCGAAGAGTGCTCGCAGGCCGATCGTCCCGGTATTGGGATCGACGCGGTTGTCGACGAAGGCGATCGCGCCGGGTTCGGGGTAGCTCTCGGCATTGGGCAGGATGATCCTGACCGGCGGGCTGCGCTCCGGATCGACGTTGCCTCGCAGATCTTCGACGCCCGATTCCTCCAGGATCGAGAGGAACTGGGCCTCGCCGAGCGAAAAGGCCACGTAGATCGGCGAGATCCGGGTGAGGTTTGCCAGGGGCCCGGTCGTGGGGCCGACGACGGCGCCCTCGCTCGACGCGATGCGACCGATCCGTCCGGCGAAGGGCGCGGTGATCCGCGTGTAGCCGAGGCGCAGCTCGGCCTGCCGCTTGTCGGCCTCGGCCGCCTGGAGGCGGGCCTGGGCTGCCTCGCGCTGGGCGAGGGCGGTGTCGTATTGCGCCTGGGGGATGGTCTCGCGGGCGAGCAGCTCCCGCGCGCGGTCAAGCTCCACCGTCGCGAGGGCGAGATCGGCGCCGGCTTGGGCGACCCCTGCCTCCGCCTTGGCGACGGCCGCTTCATAGGGCTCGGGCTCGATGAGAAAGAGCTCCGCGCCCTGGTCGACGTAGCTCCCGTCCTGGGCTCCCCGGTGCTCGAGGAAGCCCTCCACCCTGGCGGTGAGGTCGATGGTGTCGATCGCCTCCACGCGACCGATGAAATCGGCGGTTTCGAGGATCTCCCTCTGGGTCACCCCGGCGACCTGGACCGATGGCGCCTCGGCGCCGGCGCCGCCCCTCTCGTCATCGTCCGATCCGTCGCATCCGGCGAGAAATGCGAGCGATGTCAGGGCGCAGACCAGTACCGTTTGCCGCATTCCACACTCCAGCCATCTCCGCGGGCCTGGCCATCCTAGCCCGAGCCCGGTCCGCGACGAAACCTCTTTCGCCGGGCATTCGAGGGGGCCGGGATCCGGAGGCGCGGTCCGCGTCCGCAACCCGTGGGGCCGACGCCGGCCCGCCCGCACCGGTTCAGCAGAGCGCCGCCTGCCGCCCGTCGCGCGCGGCCGCAGCCCGAACGGCCGTGCTTTAGCGGTTGATTTGGGCGCGCGGATTGTCCAGCCTTGCCGACGCAGTCGATCAGGGGAGGGCGCATGTACCGGGTCTGGAGGTTTGTCGCCGAGTATTCGGCACTTTTGATTCTCGGCGCGCTCGCCGGCCTCGTGTGGGCGAACACCGACGCCGCGAGCTATCACGCCTTCGTCGAGTTCCCGCTGCTCGAGGGCGGCCCGATCGGCCATCTGCACATCGATGCCGAGGGCCACGCCCATCGCACGCTCACCGTGCATTACCTCATCAACGATGTGCTCATGGCCCTGTTCTTCGCGATCGCCGGCAAGGAGGTCTGGGAAGCGGTGGCGCTGAGGAACGGCTCGCTGCGCGGCCGCAAGGCGCTGACGCCGCTGATCGCCACCGCCGGCGGCATGGCCGGGCCGGCCGTGGTGTATCTGCTCGGCGCGGCGCTGGTCGGCAAGTTCTGGGCCCTGGCGAATGGCTGGGCGATCCCGACCGCCACCGACATCGCCTTCTCCTATCTGGTCGGACGGCTGGTGTTCGGGGCCGGGCATCCCGCGGTGATGTTCCTGCTGCTGCTCGCCATCGCCGACGATGCGGGCGGGCTGGCCATCCTCGCGATCTTCTATCCGCAGGGCGAGCTGCAGCCGGCCTGGCTGCTGCTGTCCTTCGGGGGCGCGCTCCTGATCTACGTGCTGGCGAACAGGCTGCCGCGGATCATGGACAGCCGGCACGATCATCGACCGCACAGTACCTTCGCCCATACCCGGCTGGACTTCTGGCCCTATGCCCTGGGCGGGGCGCTGAGCTGGTACGGCTTCCAGCAGGCGGGGATCCACCCGGCCCTCGGGCTGCTGCCAATCATCCCGGCGATCCCGCATGCCGATATCGACTTCGGCCTCTACTCGGCGGAGGAGGCGGGCCAGCACGACCTGCTGAACCGGATCGAGCACATGCTGAAGAACCCGGTCGAGATCATCCTCTTCTTCTTCGGGCTGGCGAATGCCGGCGTCGAGTTCTCGGCGATGGGGGAGGCGACCTGGCTGGTGCTGGCCGGGCTGGTCATCGGCAAGCCGCTCGGGATCGCCCTCTTCGGCTGGTTCGCGGCCGAGAAGCTGAAGCTCGGCCTGCCCGAAGGCATGCGGATCAGCGATCTGGTGGTGATCGGCTGCGTCGCCGCGATCGGCTTCACCGTCGCGCTCTTCGTCGCCGGCGTCGCCTTCCCGCCGGGTCCGGTACAGGACGCCGCCAAGATGGGCGCGCTCTTCTCCTTCGGCGCCGCGGCGATCGCCATCGCGGTCGGCCGGATCATGCGGGTGGAACGCCGGCATATGGTGGTCGCGGAGTGACGACCGCGGCCTCCTGCGGCGCCGGCGCGCCGCATCATCGGAGGGCGGCCGCCTGCCCTCCGGCACTGGGCGGCCGCACCTGCCGGCACGGCCCGGCCGCCTGAAGCTCCGGGCGCTTCCCGCCGCGGCGGGCGGCGCCCGGTCACGCCTTGCGCGGGCCGGTGCGATCCGGCAGGCTGCGGCGCGAGGTTCAAGGGGAGATGCCGAACATGCGTAGTCGCGCCGCCGTGGCTTTCGAGGCCGGGAAACCGCTGGAGATCGTCGACGTGGATCTCGACGGGCCCAAGGCCGGCGAGGTGATGGTCGAGATCAAGGCCACCGGCATCTGCCATACCGACGAGTTCACGCTCTCGGGCGCCGACCCCGAGGGGCTCTTTCCCGCGATCCTCGGCCACGAGGGTGCCGGCGTGGTGGTCGAGGTGGGCGAGGGCGTCACCTCGGTCCGGAAGGGCGATCACGTGATCCCGCTCTATACCCCGGAATGCCGGGAATGCCCCTCTTGCCTCAGCCGCAAGACCAATCTCTGCACCGCGATCCGCGCGACCCAGGGGCAGGGGCTGATGCCTGACGGCACCTCGCGCTTCTCGCTCGATGGCAAGCCGCTCTTTCACTACATGGGCTGCTCGACCTTCTCGAACTTCACCGTGCTGCCCGAGATCGCGGTGGCGAAGGTGCGCGAGGACGCGCCCTTCGACAAGATCTGCTACGTCGGCTGCGGGGTGACCACCGGCGTGGGCGCGGTGATCAACACCGCCAAGGTCGAGATCGGATCGACCGCGGTGGTCTTCGGCCTCGGCGGCATCGGGCTCAACGTGATCCAGGGGCTGAAGCTCGCCGGCGCGGACATGATCATCGGCGTCGATCTCAACAATTCCAAGAAGGAATGGGGCGAGCGGTTCGGGATGACGCATTTCGTCAATCCCGCCGAGGCGGGCGAGGACATCGTCCCCCATATCGTCAACCTCACCAAGCGCGGCGCCGACCAGATCGGCGGCGCGGACTACACCTTCGACTGCACCGGCAACGTCAAGGTGATGCGCCAGGCGCTGGAATGCGCCCATCGCGGCTGGGGCGTCTCGGTGGTGATCGGGGTCGCGCCGGCGGGGGCCGAGATCGCCACCCGGCCGTTCCAGCTGGTGACCGGGCGGACCTGGAAGGGCACCGCCTTCGGCGGCGCGCGGGGGCGGACGGACGTGCCCAGGATCGTCGACTGGTACATGGAGAAGAAGATCCAGATCGACCCGATGATCACCCATATCCTCGCGCTCGAGGACATCAACCGCGGCTTCGACCTGATGCATGCGGGGGAATCGATCCGGAGCGTGGTGGTCTACTGAGATCCGCGTCGCCGGGTGGGGCTGAAGGCCTGTCCTCATGAGGACAGGAGGCAACGTGCTGATTTTATTTGGGAAAAGTGTTAACGTCCCTGCGGACGCGCGTCTGCCGGCGGCCGGGATGCTTCGGGCCGGCACCGGGAATTGGGTGGCGGCGGTGCATCCCCACCGCGGATCTGGCAAGGAAAAATCCGCGCGCGCCCGCCAGGCAGGCGCGCGCGGAATGCCCACCGGCGGTGCAGCCCAACCTCCCTCGGTCTCCGCGCTCGCGCGCAATGGCCGACGACCCGGCGCGAGGCAGTGCCTCGCTGTCGCCGGTTCGGGGTGCCCCCTGGCCGATCGATCCAGCCGGATGTCGGCTCAGAGCTGGCTGCCGATCGGGAGCATGCCGTAGATGCCCGTCCGGAGCTTGCGCCAGGGCGAGCTCGATGGCTCGCGCTCATAGGCGATCCATGTCCCGTCTTCCTGTCGGGCGAGCCACTGGATCTCGCCGTCCTCGCCCAGGCGGAGCCGATAGGCCGAGTCCGGCAGGTGCTCCTCCAGCCGCCTGACCGCATCCGCCGCGATCTCCGGCGCGTCGATCAGGATGCCCATCTCGGTGTTGATGCGCACCGAACGCGGATCCCAGTTGAAGGACCCGATGAAGAATTTGCGCCGGTCGACCACGAAGGCCTTGCTGTGGAGCGCCGACCCCGATTGCCCGAGAGCGAGGAAATCCCGGTCCGGCCGCTCCCTCTCGGCGCGCAGCTCCCAGAGCTCGACACCCGATTCGAGCAGCGCCTTGCGGTAGCGCGCGTAATGGCCGTGCACCGGCTCGACGTCGTTGGAATCGAGCGAATTGGTCAGGACCACCACGCGCACGCCGCGTCGCGCGAGATCGGAGAGCAGCGCGACACCGCCGGGCCCCGGCACGAAATAGGCCGAGGCGACGACGACTTCCGATTGCGCGGAGAGCAGCACCGGGGTGGTGTCATGCGCGAGGACCTTTTCGGCGCCGCCGGCGGTCTTCTCGGGCGGATCGGCCATGACCTCGGCCGGCACCCAGTCGAGCCCGAGCCTGCCCGAGGCGACCGCCTCGCGGATGCCGTGGGAGAGCGCCGCGCCGTACTCGGTGCCGAGCGCGGCCTCGTAGGCCTGCAGCAGCCGGGCGCGCGCCTCGTCGAGCGAGAGCGCCGCGCCCCGGTTGCCGATCACCGATTCCGCGGGCAATGCGAAGGCGCTGTTCCAATAGGCGTCGAAGACCGCCGAGACCTCGCCGACCACGGGGCCGGCGGCGAGAATGTCTAGGTCGTCGTAATTGCTGGTCTCGTCCGCGGCGAAATATTCGTTGCCGATGTTGCGCCCGCCGACGATGGTCAGCTGGTTGTCGAAGGTCATCGACTTGTTGTGCATGCGCCGGTTGATGCGGCCGAAGTCCAGCAGGCCGCCGACGGCCCTTCCGATGTCCCGCCGGAAGGGGTTGTAGAGCCGGATCTCGATGTTCGGGTGTCCGGTCAGCGCCCGGGTCATCGGGTCGTATTCGGCGGTGTACATGTCGTCCAGCAGCAGCCGGACATGCACGCCGCGATCGGCCGCCATCAGCAATTGCCCGGCGAAGAGCTGCCCGGCGGCGTCGTTGTGCAGGATGTAGTATTGCGCGTCGATGCTGCGCTCGGCGTGCTCGGCGAGCACGAGGCGCAGGGCGAGCGCCGCCGGCCCGTCCGGGAGCAGGTGGACGCCGGAGCGGCCGTCCCCGGGGTTGCCGAGCGCCTGCAGCCTCCGGGCGAAGAAGGTCTGCCCGGTGTCCGTGGCGGCGAAGGAGACGGGCTTCTCCTCGACCGCCGGCGCGCCGCAGGCGGAGGCGAGGGTCAGCAGGATCAGGGGGGCGAGCCACCCCAGGCCCGCGCGGCCCCGGCGGGCGGGCGCGCAACCGCCCGCCGGCCTTCCTCTGGTCACATGCGCACGCCAGGGCATCGGCGCCTCTCGTCGGATCCTTCGGGCCGGTCTTGCGGAGGACGGCCGGCCGGGGCAGGTGCCGGTACCGAACCCGGCCCGCCCGGTCAAGGCGGGGCGGGCGATGCGGCTTCGGAGCGTGCGTCGCGCCGCGATCGGCGCGCGGCCGTCAGGGTGCGGAGAGCAGGACGACGCCGGCGATCAGCAGGCCGCATCCGGCCAGCCGCCAGGCGCCGACCCTCTCGCGCAGGACCAGCATGCCGAGGAGGGCGCCGACCATCATCGACATCTCGCGTGCGGGCGCCACGAGGCTGAGCGGGGCGCCGGCCGCCAGCGCCGCCAGCACGAGGATGTAGGAGACCGGCGCCAGCAGCCCCACCGCGAAAGCGATCGGCCAGTATCCCCGCATCGCCGCCATGGCGCCGCCGCGGTCGGACAGGACCAGCGGCAGCAGCAGGACGAGCCGCAGCAGGCTGGAGAACCAGTCCAGCAGCACCGGCGCGATGTCGAGCACCTTCACCGCATAGGCGTCGATTACCGTGTAGCAGGCGATCAGCCCGCCGGTCGCGGTGCCCCAGCGCAGGCCGGTCTGCCCGCCGGGGCGGGTGAAGGCGCCCAGCTCGCCCCGGGTGGCGATGAACAGGATACCGAGGACGACCAGCAGGAGGCCGGCCAGCCCGGATCCGGTCGGCGTCTCGCCCAGCGCCAGGAAGGCGCCGAGGGAGGAGAGCATCGGCCCGGTTCCCCGCGCGACCGGATAGACCACCGAGAGATCGGCCAGTTGGTAGCCCCGTTGCAGGCAGAGGCTGTAGGCGAAATGGATCAGCCCGCTCAGCAGCAGAAAGCCCGCGCCGGCCGCGGTCCATGGGATGCCGCCGCCAGTCGCGAGCAGGGTGATCGCCCAGGGCGCATAGGCGATGCAGGAGACGAGGTTGCAGGCGAAGAGGAAGACCGGCCCGACCGGCGCGGCGCGTTTTGCGAGCAGGTTCCAGCCGGCATGGACGAAGGCCGCGAGAACGACGAGAGACAGCGAGGCAAGCGCCATTGAGACCCCCTTTGCGCCAAAGGCGCGGTTGATCCCGACGTCTCCTCCCCTGGGTTTTTGTCCCTTGGGTGCAGCCGGGGAACGCCCCCGGTCTCTGCAACGCTCGGTCCTGCGGCTGTCCTTTTCTGGGACGACCCGGAACCCTAGTTGCCACTCGGTCGATGGCGCATCCTAGCCGCCTTCGGTCGGGCGTTCCAGGCGTTTTGAAACGGCGGTTCCACGGGGCCGCCGGCCGACCCACCTTGCCGTCGCCTTCCCCTCGCGGATTTGGCAAGTGACAAATCCGCGCGCGCCTGCCTGCCCTGTCTGTTGAAGATGTGGTTGGATGGGGGTGGCGGACGGCATTCCGCGCCTGCCAGGCATGCGCGCGCGGATTGCCCAGCGATGGTGAAACCCGACCCCCTTCGACTTCCGCGCTCGCGCGCTGCGGCCGACGAACCGGCGCGAGGCAGTGCCTCGCTTTCGCCGGTTCGCGCTGCACTCTGGCCGATCGGTTCAACCCGATGTCGTATGAGAGTGGTCTGGCTGTCTAGTTTGTTCAAATAGGAATCAATGATTTAAAGATCAGTGCGCAGAAACGGGGTCAGGCCGGTGCCGGCCCGCCCGTCAAGCGCGGGCGCGGGTTTCCGTGGCCGGCCGGGTGGTCCGGGTCGGGAATTCGATGAGGTGGAACCGGCTCGCCATGCGCTGGAGCGACCGGGCGGTCTGGGCCCGGCCGAAGACATGCACCGTCAGGCCGCGTTCGCGCAGATGCTGCACCGCATGGACCATGTCGCCGTCGCAGGACATCAGGCAGACGCCTTCGAAATCGGCCGGCGCGAGGGCGGCGGCATCGATCGACAGCTTGAAGTCGGCGGCGTTCGGTCCGGTCCTGTGCACCAGCCGCGGCGCGGGCAGGCCCGGCACCTCCGCCGCCGCGTTCCGCCAGAGCGCGCGCGCCATGGGCGTCAGATTGCCGTAGACGTGGCAGAGCGTGACGCGGCCGAGCCGGACCGCCGCGGGGAAGGCCTCGGCGGCGGCGCGGACCGGGATGCTGTCGCCGTCGATCAGGACGGCCAGGCGGGGGCGTGGGGCGGTGATGGCGGTCTCCGGACTCCGAATTTCGCCCGCGAGCTTGCGCCCCGCCGCCCGTTGGGGCAAGCGCGGCGGGGAGGCGCGGTTAACGGGAGGCGGGAATGGAGACGGTTTCGGAACAGGCGGCCTTCGGCGGCATCCAGGGGGTTTATCGCCATGCGAGCGGGGCCTGCGGCTGCGACATGACCTTCGGGCTGTTCCTGCCCTCGGAGGCGCGCGACGGGCCGGTGCCCCTGCTCTGGTATCTCTCGGGGCTCACCTGCACGCACGAGAACGCCATGCTGAAGTCCGGGGCCCAGGCCTGGGCGGCGCAGGCGGGCATCGCGGTGATCTTTCCCGACACCTCGCCGCGCGGGGCCGGGGTGGCCGACGACGCGGGTTTCGATCTCGGCCAGGGCGCGGGCTTCTACCTGGACGCGACGGAGGCGCCCTGGGCGCCGCATTTCGCCATGTGGCGCTACGTGACCGAGGAGTTGCCGGATCTCGTCTTCGACGAATTTCCGCTGGCCGAGGGCGCGCAGGCGATCACCGGGCATTCCATGGGCGGGCACGGGGCGCTGACCGTGGCGCTGAGCCTGCCTGACCGGTTCCGCTCGGTCTCGGCCTTCGCGCCGATCGCGCATCCCACGGCCTCGGACTGGGGACGGCGGCAGTTCGCGGCCTATCTCGGGGAGGACGAGGCGCGCTGGGCGGCGCATGACGCGAGCCTGCTCTTGCGCGAGCGGGGCTGGAAGGGGCATCTCCTGATCGACCAGGGCACGGAGGACCAATTCCTCGACAAGCTGATGCCCGGCGCGCTGATGGCGGCGGTGGTCGAGCGGCGGCAGGCGGCGACCATCCGCCTGCAGCGGGGCTACGACCACAGCTATTTCTTCGTGGCGAGCTTCATGGCCGACCATGTGGCCTTCCATGCCGAGGCGCTCTTCGCGTGATCTTCGTCGATGCGGACGCCTGCCCGGTGCGCGCCGAGACGGTGAAGGTGGCCGAGCGGCACGGCGTGGAGGTCGCCTTCGTGACCGACGGCGGGCTGCGCCCGAGCGCGCATCCGCTGGTCTCCATCGTGGTGGTGGCCGAAGGCGCGGATGCGGCGGACAAGTGGATCGCCGCGCGCATCGGGCCGGGCGACGTCTGCGTGACCGCCGACGTGCCGCTGGCCGCGCGCTGCCTGGAGGCCGGCGCGCGGGTGCTGGCGCCCGACGGCCAGGCCTTCACGCCCGCCAATATCGGCGCGCGGCTCGCGCTGCGCGACCTGATGGCCGATCTGCGCGCCGCCGATCCGTTCCGCAAGGGGAGCGGCAAGCCCTTCGCCGCGGCGGACCGCTCGCGCTTCCTCGAGGCTTTGGAGCGGGCGCTGCGCGCCTCGAAGTGAGCGCGGGGCTCAGGACCGGGCGACGAAATGCCGGTCGCCGGGATTGGCGAGCAGGGCCGCCGCCGCGGCGACCGGCATCCAGAGCGCGCGGTGGCCGGGCTCGTGCGGGTCGCCGAGGCGCAGCACCGGGCGGGCGAGATAGACATGGCAGATCTTCCGCGCCCAGAGGTCGTATTCCGGCATGTAGGTATAGCGCTGGAAGGCGCCGAGGCGGCGCAGCACCCGGATGCGCCAGCCGGTCTCCTCGAGGCATTCGCGGTGCAGCGCGGGCAGGGGGCTCTCGCCGGGGTCGATGCCGCCGCCGGGAAGCTGGAACTCCCGCCGCGGCACGGCCTGTTCGGTGATGAGCACCTTCGCGCCCGCGCGGATGACCGCGTAGGCGCCCGGGCGGGTCCGATAGGTCTGGCCCGGCTCCACGGGCTCGCCGAAACGTCGCATGGCCGGACCCTAGACCGGCGACGTGCGGCTTGGGAAGGCCGCAGGCGCGTGATCCCGGGTTTGCAGTCCGGGCGGGGAGACCCTATCTGGAGGGACTGCAAACCCCGGAGACACCATGAGCCTGGCCGCCCGCATTGCCTGGGACGACACGATCCTGCCCTTTCAACTCGATCGCGCGGATATCCGCGGGCGGGTCGCGCGGCTCGACGCGACGCTGGAGACGATCCTCGCCCAGCACGAGTATCCGCGGCCGGTCGCGGCGCTGGTGGCCGAGGCGGCACTCCTGACCGCGCTGATCGGCCAGACGATCAAGCTGCGCTGGAAGCTCAGCCTGCAGGTGCGCGGGCAGGGGCCGATCCGGCTGATCGCGACCGATTATTTCGGGCCTTCCGCCGAGGGCGAGCCGGCGCGCCTGCGGGCCTATGCCGGCTACGAGGCCGAGGGCATCGCGGCGGCGGGCGACCGGCCGTTCGACCTGATCGGCGAGGGGCTCTTCGCGATCCTGATCGACCAGGGGCCGGGCACCAGTCCCTATCAGGGCATCACGCCGGTGGCCGGCCATTCGCTGGCGCATTGCGCCGAGACCTATTTCGCCCAGTCCGAGCAGCTGCCGACGCGCTTCGCGCTCGCCATGGCGGAGGCGCGCGAGCCCGGCGAGGCGGCGCATTGGCGCGGCGGCGGGGTGATGCTCCAGCACATGCCGAAGGGATCGCCCGTCGCCGACCGGGGGGCCAGCGGCTTCGATGGGCTGCTGGCGGCGCAGGACGTGCTCGAGGGCACGGATGCCGAGAACTGGCGCCGGGCGGTGACGCTGCTCGAGACGGCCGAGGAGGTCGAGCTGATGGGGCCGCATGTGGGCTCCGACGGGCTGCTGCTGCGGCTCTTCCACGAGGAGGCGCCGCGGGTCTTCGCCCCCCAGCCGGTGCAGTTCGGCTGCACCTGTACGCCGGAGAAGGTGGTGATGAGCCTCGCCGAATGCTCCACCGAGGAGATCGCCGCCATGACGACGCCGGAGGGCGTGGTGACCGCCGATTGCCAGTTCTGCGGCGCGCATTACGCCTTCGATCCCGCGGATCTGGGCGCGGGATCGGGCGATCACGGGGCGGAATGACGGCGTAGCGACGGCCCGTTTGCCTGTCCGACGCCCCGTCGTCCGGAGCGGGAAAAGGCCGCGCCCCGCGCGGCCCGCAGAGCATGCCCCCGGGCCGAAGAGGCGAGGCGCCGGTGGCGCGTCGCCCGGTCCGGTCGCCCGGAGGCGTGAGCCGCGGGGCGAGGGGGGTGCAGCGTCGCCGTCGGTTGAGGATCGGGTCGCGTCGCGGCGCTGGACGGTGCGCTTGCGCGCCGGCCCCGGCAGAGCCCGACGCGGCCCGATCGACAACAGTCGATCGGGCTGGGGACACCGGCCCCTGGCGGAACGAAATTGACCGCGAGTGTCGCCAGTATCAGGCCCCGGCATCCTCCGGCAGGAGGAGGATGCCGCCGATCAGGAAGCCGAGCGCGCCGAGGGCGGTGGAAGCCGGTGGAGAGCGTCGCGGGGTCGAAGGCCGCGCCCGGCCGCGGCACGTAGCCGAAGACCGCCGAGACCATGAAGGCGATGCAGCCGAGCAGGTTGATCGCGGTGATGTCCCAGGACAGGCTGTGCGGGCGCCAGGCCCAATGGGCGTGGCAGGTCTCGATGAAGGCAAGCCAGCCCGAGACGAGGAAAAGCACCGAGCCGGCGAAATCCGGCGCCCAGATCACGAGGTCCTGCTCGATCCGGCCGAGGTTCAGGACCGTGGCGTCCCCAGGTGGAGAGGTTGAAGGCCAGGGTTCCGACGAACTGCAGCGCGCAGGCGAAGCCAGCCAGCGTCGCCCGGATGCCAGCCGAAGATCGCGCGCCGCCTTCGGCCCTGGCCGTCTCGCCTGGGGCAGGGGCATTGGCCGCCCTGGTGGAGCTGCGCGAAGCGCGGCGGCGGTGAAAAGATCGATCCCGCGAAATAGATCCGGTTCACGCCGGCGGACTCGAGCCCGAAGCCGCGGGCGGCGGCGGGCGCCAGGGCGAGGATCGCGCCGAGCAGGAAGAGGAAGGCGCCGATCGAGAAGCCGGTGCCGATCCACCAGTTGAAGGCTGCCGGGCTTCCAGAGCCAGCGGCCGGGCGGCGCCAGCTGCGCGCCTTCCAGCGCGGTCAGGCTCCTTGCGGTGGCGGCGCGATTCCCAGAGCGCGAGCGTGCCGTCGCGCCGGCGGATGCTGCGGCGCGTGACGAAGGGCCAGGGCCGGCGGCGTCGCAGGGCGGGGAACGGCGGCGGGAAGGCGCTCAGTGGTGGAACCCGAAGGCCTCAGCAGGCGCGAGCGGCTCGCTGACCGGGTGCCGCTCCGAGATGCGCGATCGCGCTGCTGGAAATCGCCGAGCAGGCTCGCGGGCGAGGTCGCGGCTCACGCCGTGCCGCACGAGGATGCGCTGGACCGCCCGGGCCTCGCAATTGGCGGGCAGGGCATAGGCCGGCACCTGCCAGCCGTAGACGCGCAGCCGGTCGGCGAGGTCGAAGAGGCTGTAGCCGGGATCCGCGCCGTCGCGGATGGTCCAGGACAAGGCCGGGATGCCCTCCTGCCGCGTGCCGCCGAAGATCATCTCGAAGGGGCCGAGCCTGGCGATCCGGGCCGCGAGGAATTCGGCCGTGTCGTAGCAGGCGCCGTGGATCTTGCGGTAGCCGTCCTCGCCCAGCCGCAGGAAATTGTAGTACTGGCAGACGATCTGCCCGCCGGGGCGCGAGAAGTTCAGCGCGATGTCGCGCATGTTGCCGCCGAGGTAGTTCACCCAGAAGACCAGATCCTCCGGCAGGTCGGCCATTTCGCGCCAGAGCGCCCAGCCGACCCCGAGCGGCGCGAGGCCGAACTTGTGCCCCGAGGCGTTGATCGACTTCACCCGCGGCAGGCGGAAGTCCCAGAGGAGGTCGGGGGCGCAGAAGGGCGCGAGAAAGCCGCCGCTCGCGCCGTCGACATGGATGGGGATGTCGAGGCCCGTCTCGGCCTGGAGCCGGTCGAGGGCGGCCGCCACCGCCGCGACCGGCTCGTACTGGCCGGTGAAGGTGACGCCCAAGGTGGGGACCACGCCGATGGTGTTCTCGTCGCAGCGGGCGAGGACCTCATCGGGGGTCATCAGCAGGCGGCCCGGCTCCATCGGGATCTCGCGGTGCTCGACGTCCCAGTAGCGGGTGAACTTGTGCCAGCAGACCTGCACCGGCCCGGTGACGAGATTGGGCCGGTCGGCGGGCTTGCCGGCCGCCTTCCGCCGGGCATCCCAGCGCCGCTTCATCGCCATGCCGCCGAGCATCGCCGCCTCGCTCGATCCGGTGGTCGAGCAGCCCACCGCATTGCCCTTGTCCGGCGCGTTCCAGAGGTCGGCGAGCATGTGGACGCAGCGGGATTCGATCTCGGCGGTCTGGGGGTATTCGTCCCGGTCGACCATGTTCTTGTCGATGCAATCGTCCATCAGCCGGTGGACCTCGGGCTCCTCCCAGGTCTGGCAGAAGGTCGCGAGGTTCTGGCGCGCATTGCCGTCGAGCATCAGTTCGTCGCGCACCGCCGCATAGACGTGGCGCGGGTCCCGCTCGGCGGACGGGAACCGGCGCTTGGGCATGGCGCCGGCGAGATCGCGCGAGGCATAGACCTCTTCCTCGGTCCGTTCGCGGCGCGGCGGGATGGGGTGCAGCGGCATGTCCGTCTCCGGGTGGCTCAACTGATGCGGCGGGCATCTCCGCCGGGGCCCAGCCTAGGGGAGCCTGGCCGCGCTGGCCAGACCCGGGGGCGTTGGGCTCCGGTCGGGCGATCTGCGCAACCGACAATGGCATGCTTTCCAGCGCTCTACCGGAGGATGCTCATGTCCCGGTTGAGACTGTTCTGCGGCCGATGTCGGGCCGCGATTTCGGAGCGCGGTCGGATCCGCGCCGGCCCGCGGCGGGGTCCTCCGATCAAAATCATTGAAAACCGGGGCGAAAGAGAGGAGACTGCGCGGCATTGGTGGGAGCGTGGGGCAAGGATTTGACTGTCCTCGACATACGGCTCCTTGGCCCGTTCCGGGTGATTTGCGACCAACGGGGCGATATCACGCCATCGGGCAAGCGAGCACAGGCGGTGATCGCCATGGTCGCGCTCTCCGAGCATGGGGAGCGGTCGCGCGCCTGGCTGCAGGCGCGGCTCTGGAGCGACCGGCCGGCGGCACAGGGCTCGGCGAGCCTGCGCCAGGAGCTCTCGCGGCTGCGCCGGGGCATCGGCTCCCGGCATCTGGTGACGGTGTCCGACCGGGTGTTGCTGCGCGACGTGCGCGTGGACGTGCTCGACATGGTGGAACCGGGTTCCGTCGCCGCCTCCTTCATCGCCGCCGAGGTGCCGGAGCTGCTCGAGGGGCTCGAGATCCGCGACGAGGAATTCGAGGACTGGCTCCGGCTCGAGCGCTCGCACTGGAGCGAGCGGATCGAGGGCCTGGCCTCCCGCGCGGAGCCCCTCGTGACCCATGCCGATCCGCCCGCCGCGGCGCGGGTGCCGGCGGCGGTGCGGGGCGGGGCGCATGGGGCGATTCTGGCGCCGCGGCGCCCGACCATCGGCATCATGCCCTGCGTCGTGCGCTCGGAGCGCCGGCAGCTGACGACCATCGGCGAGATGATCTGCGATCTCGCGGCGAAGATGGCGCTCGAGAACGGCTATTTCGCCGTCTTCGACTTCCGGGATCTGAGCGGCAATTTCTCCGGGATCCCGAGCGAGGCCGGCAATCCGGTGCACGGCCCGGACCTTCTGCTCTCGGTGCGGCTGAGCGAGATCGGCTCCATGCTGGAGATCGCGCTGGCGCTCCGCGCGGTCGGCACCAATCGCGTGGTCTGGACCCAGAGCTACGCGGCGGAGGCCTCCGAGGAATCGCTGCTCTCGGCCGGCAAGATCCCCGAATTCGTCAACCAGGCGATCGAGGCCTCGGAACACTGGCTGAGCCGCAACAGCGAGGACGAGAAGCATTGCGCCGCGCGGCTGACGCTCTCGGCGGCACATCGGGCCTTCTGTCTCGGCAACATGGACCTGGCGCTGGCGCAATCGCAGCTGGAAGCGGCCTATGACCTCGACGGCTCGGTGGTGCAGCTCGGCTGGCTCGCCTTCCTCGAATGCGTCCGCGTGGGGGAGGGGCATCCGCAGCACAGCAAGTCGAGCATCGAGCGCGTGCGCATGCTGACGGCGAAGGCGCTGCAGGAGGACCGCGGGAATTCGCTGACGCTGGCGCTGCTCGGCCATGCCAATGCCTTCGTGCTGCGCGATTATGCGGTGGCGGAGGATCTCGTCGCGGAATCCCTGCGCATCAATCCGCATCGCGCCGCGGGCTGGGATGCGCGGGCGATGCTGAACTTCTACACCGGCGATCTCGAGGACGGATACCTGGCCGCCCAGCGCGCCCGGGCGCTGGGGCGGTTCAGCCCCTATTCCTTCTGGTACGAGGCGAGCTGCGGCATCGGCGCCTCGATGGTCGGCCGGCATGCCGAGGCGATCCGGCACGGCAGTCTCGTGCTCGCGCAGCGGCCGGATTTCAAGCCGATGATCCGGCACATGCTCGCGAGCTTCGCGCTGCAGGGCGAGATGGCCGAGGCGCAGAAGCTCTATCGCCACTGGCAGGTTCTCGAAGAAGACATTTCGATCGCGAAGCTCCGGGACGCGGGCTATCCGCTGCCCAATCCCGACAGCATCGCGATGATCGAGCGCGGATTGATCAAGGCGGGCGTGGCGCTGGCCCCGGCCTGAGCGGGAGCGCCATTTGGGGCGCGAGGAGGGAGATGCCGATGAAGGTCGAAGAGGGGACGGATCTGGCCAATGCCAGGCTGGACTGGCGGAAGGTCGTTGATCTGATGAACGAGAACGTCTTCGCGATCCGTGACGAGGATGTGGTGCGCCCGCCGTTCCGGCAGGCGGCCACGGAGGCCGAGGCGCGCAACCGGAGCGAAGCATCGTGACCAAGACCAAGACGAAAACCAAGACCAAGGGCCTGACCAAGACCAAGGGCAAGGGCAAGCGCAACGATGCCTCGGCGGGGTCGAGCACCTTCCTCTTCCCGCTCTTCGAGGTGCGCGAACTGCATCGGCTCCAGCTGCCGCGCGAGGTCGCGGTCGAGGGCGCCGTCTGGGAGAACATCGACCTCGACCCGCCGCCGGGCATGGCCGAGAGCCTCGACGAGGTGAGGCGGATGCTGGTGATGGAGGAGGAACTGGCGGCCAATCCGACGCATCAGGCCATCATCCTGCGCGAGGCCGGGCTCGACCTGACCGCCTATACCCGGCCGATCGGGATCGAGGATACCGGCGGCTACGACGCGACGAAGACGCTGTTCCTGACCGTCCTGAAGCTGACCGAATATATCGGCCTGATCTACAAGGATCGCTTCAACCGGCCGCGGCCGAACCAGATCGATCCGCGGCTGCGGCCGCTCCTGCCCAATCCGCCGCATGCGAGCTATCCGTCCAACCATTCGTTCCAGAGCTTCACGATCGCCGACATCTTCGCCGAGATCGCCGAGAGCGAGCGGGCGGTGGCGGAGATGTACCGCTCGGCGCGCAGCGTCGCGGAGAACCGCGAATATGCCGGGCTGCACTACCCCAGCGACACCGAGGCGGGGCGGCAGCTCGCCAAGCAATGCACGCCCTATCTGATCGAGGCGATGGACGAGACGCTGCGCCGCGCGCAGCTCGAATGGAACTGAGACGGGGGCGAGTGATGCAAGCGATGCGGCCGGTCAAATCCGTCAAGGGGATCAAGGATGCGCTGGGCGACCCCGAGCGGGGGCGCGAGCTCTACGACGATTATTACGGTCTCTGGCATCTGGCGGCGATGGGGGTGATCGACGTCGAGGCCACGCCCGGGGGTGTCGGCTGGAAGGTCAAGGACGTGATCTGGCGCGACGAGGGCCTTTCCGCCGAGCCGGCGCGGATCGCCCTGATCGACACCGGCGTCGCGGACCACCCAAATCTGCGTCACCGCATCCTCTGGGACGAGGCCATCGATTTCGGCACCCGCGACGCCGGCGCCTTCTACATCCGCGGCGACCACTCGGGGGGGATCACCGATTCGACCGAGCAGCCGCAGGCGCTGACCGGCATCGCGGCGGAGGCGGATCTGAAACGCGTGATCAATGGGCTCGGGCTCGCGCAATATCTTCGCAAGGGCGTCGAGGCCCTGCTTCTCGAGCGCGTGCGCCACGGCGGGCGCAAGCGCATGCTGAGCTTCCAGGACCAGCGCTATCCGAGCCACGGGACGACCGCCGCCGGGCTCGCGGTGGGCACGCCGCTCCTGATCGGCGGCAAGGTCGGCCCGGGAACGCTGCCGTTCTTCGGCGTCGATCCGATGAGCGTGATCATTCCCGTCGCGACCTCGCCGGAGCCCGAGCCGGGCCAGCTTATCCTGGCGCTGGTCTATGCCCTGGCCAATGGCGCGGACGTGATCCTGATGCCGCGCGGCGCCGACAATCCCGCGCGTGCGCCGCGCAGGGATCCGCGCAGGAAGGGCTTCGCCGTCACGCGCTACGACACGCTCGCCAGGCAATGGGAATTGTTCGAGGCGGTTCTGAAAGCCGTCAGCAAGCGGATTCCGGTGATCTGCGCCGCCGGGAATTCCGGCGACCGCGCCATCGAATACCCCGCCTCGCTGGCCGCCTCCGACAACGGCATCATCGCGGTGGGCGCGGTGACCGCGGCGGGGCGCCGGTCGGGATACGGCTGCTACGGCAAGGGGCTCTTCGACGAAGGCCTGGCCATCGTCGCCCCGTCGAACGATTTCCGCGTCTACACGCGGCACGAGATCCGTCTCGATCCGCAGGCGCCGCAGGCGATCGACCACAACTGGCTGATCCACGACCTGCCCGGCGAGGCCTATGTGGAATACGCCAACGAGGCGCCGTTCTCGATCGATATCCCTGGCCCGCGCGGGTACAGCGGCGGCGGTCAGGTGCGGCCGGGCGGCGAGGCCGATCTCGAATCGCTCTACACGCTCTTCGGCGGCACCTCGGCGGCATCCTGCCAGGTCGCCGGCGTGGTGGCCCTGATGCGGCGCTCGGCGCGGCATTACGAGGGAGAGCAGGGCACGCTGAACAAGGGCAAGGGGTGGAACGGGACCTTCGTCAAGAAGGCCCTCGCGGCATCTGGCGTCGGGGAGATCTTCGGCAACCCGCTGCGGCCGAACCGTGCCAACGACGGCGATCTCGGGATGGCGGAGCGTGACCTCTGGCCCCTGCAGTTCGGGGCCGGGCTGATCTCGGCGAAGAAGGCGATCGAGGCGGTCCGAAAGGCCTGATCCCATTCCCGAGTTGAAGCTTTGGGGAAGTACGGGCGGGATTGGTGGCTGCATTGCGCGCCGTTCGAGCGGACCGCGCATGATCCCGGCGGCTACCGGGGGCGGCGCATTCCGCCCCTTGGCCGGCCGGCCATGTAGAATCCCGAAATCTCAGGAAGCCGCGTCGCCCCTCGCGGTCAGATCCGGCGCTCGATCATCAGCTTCTTGATCTCGGCGATCGCCTTGGCCGGATTGAGGTTCTTGGGGCAGGTCTGGGTGCAGTTCATGATGGTGTGGCAGCGGTAGAGCTTGAAGGGATCCTCGAGCTCGTCGAGCCGCTCGCCGGTGGCCTCGTCGCGGCTGTCCACGATCCAGCGGTAGGCGTGCAGCAGCGCCGCCGGGCCGAGGTAGCGATCGCCGTTCCACCAGTAGGACGGGCAGGAGGTCGAGCAGCAGGCGCACATGACGCATTCATAGAGCCCGTCGAGCTTGCGGCGGTCCTCGATCGACTGGCGCCATTCCTGCGAGGGCTGGTTGGTCCGCGTCTCGAGCCAGGGCATGATCGAGGCGTGCTGGGCGTAGAAATGCGTGAGGTCCGCCACCAGATCCTTGACCACCGGCATGTGGGGCAGGGGGTAGATCTTCACCTCGCCGTCGATCTCGTCCATGCCCTTGATGCAGGCGAGCGTATTGGTGCCGTCGATGTTCATCGCGCAGGAGCCGCAGATGCCCTCGCGGCAGGAGCGGCGGAAGGTCAGCGTCGGGTCGATCTCGTTCTTGATCTTGATCAGCGCGTCGAGAACCATCGGCCCGCAGCTGTCGAGATCGACGAAATAGGTATCGATGCGCGGATTGCCGGTCTCGTCGGGATCGTAGCGGTAGATCTTGAAGGCCCGGACGTTGCCTCCCGCAGGTTTCGGCCAGGTTCGCCCCGTAACCAAGCGGCTGTTTTGCGGCAACGTCAGTTCAACCATCGGGGCCTCTCCTGGTCTTGCGAACGTCCCGGCGGTCAGGCCAGGGTGTCCGGCTCCGGTCTGGGTTTGTACGCGAGGAAGATCCGCGCCCCGCGCGCCAGCCCGTATTTCACCGTATCCATGCCGTCCGCGGAGAACTCGCGCAAGGTGAAACCCGCCGCGCGGACCCGGTCGCGGAAGTCGCGGCCGTAGACGCGCACATGGTCATCCTGTCCGAAATTGATGCGGCGCGCCAGCGGCGAGGTGATGCTGGGGTCCTCGTAGGTCTTGTCCCAGCCCTCGATGATCGGCACCGCGAGGATGGCGAGCCCGCCAGGCCGCAGCACGCGGAAGAGCTCGGCGAGCGCCTTTCGGTCGTCCACATGCTCCAGCACATGGGAGCAGAGGATGGTGTCGAAGCTGTCGCTCTCGAGGTCGAGCGCCTCGATGTTGAGCTTCAGGTCGACGTCGTCGCGGATGTAGTCGGTCGTGACGTAATCGCTCGAGCGCTCGCGGAGGATCGGCTTCAGCCAGGATTCCGGCGCGAAATGCAGCGTGCGGCCGAGCTCGTTCATCTCCAGCCGGTCGAGCATCAGCTTGAGCTGCCGGTGGCGCTCCATCGACTTGCAGCTGGGGCAGGCGCCGTCCGAGCGGGCATGGGCGCCGGTGCGCCGGAACGGGCCGACATAGCCGCAGATCGTGCAGGTCCGCACCACCGCCAGAACCGCGGGCGCGTCGTTCTCCAGCGCGACCGCCGCCTTCTTCAGAGCCCTCGCCAGTAGCGGCTTCACCTCGACCATCTCCCGTCCCTCTCGCCCGCGTTCTCGTTTCGGCAGATGCGCGCCTGCGGCGCGATCTTGACGAGTGAGATGCCGTCCTCGCTCCCATGCGTCAACGCTTTGGGAGGGAGGGGAGGGTCGTTGAGCGTAACTCCGCCGTCGACGGCGCTCCGCAAGGGGTCGTGGACGAAGTGGTGGCTCGATGCCTGGACCAGGTCGCTGATGGCGAGCACGGTCTTGAACGGAAGGTTGCTCGCATTGACGCTGCGCATGAATTCGACTGCGCCGCTCGGCATCGCGACATTGCGCGGCTCCGACCAGGCGATCCGATCGAGGTCCGAGGCGTCGAGCCCCGCGAGCCGCAGCAGCCCAGCGCCGAGCCGGCCGTCCTCGGCCTCGCTGTCCATGTCGAGGACGTCGACCGGAGCGCCGGCCACCGCCCGCACTTCGGCGAAGCGCTCGCGCCACGCCGGCTCGAAGGGAATGCCCTTTCGCCAGGCGTCGTAGTCGAGCGTGCAGCGCGCGCGCTTGACCATCTGCCGCCAGGCGCTGCGCGTCCAGGCCTCCGGCTCGCGCACGTAGAACACGAACCTCAGGTCATGGCCTTCGAAGGCCCGGGCGACGAGGGGCAGCGCCCGCCGTGTCCAGTCGAAGAGGTCGCCCGTCTCCGAATAGACGAGGCGGCAGTAGAGCGTCTCGTCGCTGATGACGGCGACCGGCGCACCGTCGCGCTCGAGCACCGCGCGCAAGCCGGCGAGCGCCTCGCGCAGCCCCGCCTCCGCATCGCGGCGGGCCTTCTGGACGAGACGCTGCCCGTAGCGGCGGACCGCGGCGGTGGGCTCGTCGCAGGTGGCCACCGCCACCCTGCCTTTCAGGACGCCGGCGTTGCGGCGGAGCGTCGACTGGATCGTCGTCGTGCCGGTCTTCATCAGGCCGAGATGGGCGAGGACCAGCATCAGGCCGGCTCGCGGCTCGCCGTCTTCCGGTAGAGGCGGAAGAAGGCGAAGGAGGTCTGGCGCGGATTGGTGCCGGGCCCGAAGGGAAACGGCTGCTTCCAGCTGCGCCCGAGGGTCCAGTCGGGCATCTCGCGGGCGATCCAGTCGGAATAGGCGCGGTGGCGCACATGCGGTGCGCCGCCGGCCTCGCCCGCGTGGTCGCTGGAATAGATCAGGACCAGCCGGCCGGCGGCGGCGAACATGCGGCGCATGTAGGCCTCGAAGACCGCGTCCTCGACCAGATGGTAGATGACGTCGAGCGACATCGCCATGTCGTGCATCTGCGGGTCGGCGTCGAATTCCTCGAGGGACTTCCAGCACCAGCCCGTCCGGTCGCCGAGGCGCGCGCGGGCGCGCTCGATCACCTCGGGCGAGACGTCCACGCCGGTGTAGCGGCGCAGGTGAAAGAGGCTGGCGGTATTGCCGTCGCCGGAGCCGAATTCCACGACCGAGCGGACCTTGCGCGACTCCGCCACCACATTGACGATATGCGCCTTGTAGACCGCGAGCCGCCCGTAGGCGCCGGCCCCGGAATGCCCGCCCGTCCGGTAGCGGTTGCGCCAGAACTCGGCGGAGCTGAAGGGCGCGTGATCCTCCAAGGGCGGGCCTCTAGTAGACGCGCGCCTTGGGCGCGATCTTTGTGAGAGTGATGCCGCCCTCGTTCTTGGCGGTCAGGGGATCGCGATGCACCGGGTGGTAGCTGAGCGTCACGATGTCGTCGGATGCGATATTGGACGGACTATTCTCGCGGCCATGGATCCGTCGTGCGGGGATGCGCGCCAAACCGGAATTAGTCTCTTCATCGTGCTTGATCCGTATTCCATGCACATTGATGCCGAAATTGCTCAGTATATTCCCCCCGGAACCCATACGGTAATCTTGCGGCGGCGTCAGAGATACCATGTACCTGCCCCGCTACGCATTTGGTGTTGCACTGAGAGCAAGTATGTCAGCCAGATTCCGAATTTCGTCGGACGTGGCTCGATCTTGCCGGCTCGGACTAACAACTGAGATCAAGGTCGCCATCAGGTCCGAAAACGGCCCCGGTTCCATGCGTATCTTGTTTTCGGAACTACGAGACGCAAGCTGTGCGCAGACGACATCACAAAATATCCTAGAAAGTACAATCAAAGCAGCATAGGATTGCACTTTGTAATGAACTGATCTATTAATTACGGCCACTTTGCCATCTATCTCGTCGAAGCTCTTCCAGTGCGCATCATAGGCCCAATGCGAATGTCGGCTGAACCAACCGTACAGGCGACCGCTCGATGCGTTAACTTTGGACAGCTGCGCTATTTGGCTTTGCGCGGATATATTCTGAATTTTGTCTATGTCGTCGAGCTTGGCGACTGCGTTCGACCATGCTAATTGTTCAAGGCAACTGCGTGCAACGGCACTGGTCTGATATAACGAACCAATGTCCGCTAGATCAAAGCACAACTTAACTGAATATCTTGCCGCCGCAATTCCGTTGTCACCGATAATCAATCCAAGTGCCGGCCTGCTCCTCGCAGATTCGTTTAGTGCCTCCAACTGTTCGGCGTGCTTATCTATTAGTCCCAAGCAGGACGACCTCATTTCTTGGTCTAGTTTTGCCTCCGCCTCATAACGAGTCTCTTCCGGAATGTAGCGCTCCGCCGTTCGGGCGCTCACTCCCATTTGGACGCTCATGCGTGCAGCAGTAAGGCGCCGTATCAGTTGCTCAGGAAATGTTGATTGGTAACCAATGTTCCACCCCATGCCAGGGGTCGTAATTCTATCAAATACTATATCCCAATAAAGAGGAAAGTCTTTAGCGTAACTTGGTGCGCCCGCTGCCGGTGGAGGACCGTTGAAATTGTCAGGGGCGATCGAGGTCATGCGATCTAATACACGCGCGCCTTTGGTGCGATCTTGGCGAGCGCGATGCCGCCCTCGCTCTCCTCCGTCAGGGGATCGAGATGCACCGGCCGGTAGGTCAGCGTGACCGCGCCGTCGTCCGCGACCCGCGACAGGGTATGCTTGCGCCAGTTCTTGTCGTCGCGGTTCGGGTGGTCCTCCTGGGCATGGGCGCCGCGGCTTTCCTTGCGCGCCTCCGCCGAGACGATCGTCGCGAGCGCGTTCGGCATCAGGTTGGTCAGCTCCAGCGTCTCCATCAGGTCGGAGTTCCAGATCATCGACCGGTCGGTGACGCGGAGATCCCCGAGCTTCGCGGCGATCGCGCGCATCTTCTCCACGCCTTCGGCCAGGGTCTTGTCCGTGCGGAAGACCGCGGCATCCGCCTGCATGGTCCGCTGCATCTCGAGGCGCAGCTCGGCGGTGGGCGTGCCGCCGTCCGCATGGCGCAGCGCGTCGAAGCGGGCGACGGCGGCATCGACGCTCGCGGGGTTGAGCGGCGGGTTCGGCGCCTTGGGGTCGACCACCTTGCCGGCGCGGATCGCCGCGGCGCGGCCGAAGACCACCAGGTCGATCAGGCTGTTGGAGCCGAGCCGGTTGGCGCCGTGCACGCTGGCGCAGCCCGCCTCGCCCACCGCCATCAGGCCGGGGCAGATGCG
>JACKKC010000024.1 GCA_020637615.1 Rhodovulum sp. | reverse complement strand
CACGGGCCCGGGCGAGGCTGACGATGGCGGTCAGGTAGTATTCGCCCTTTGTCCTCTCGGGCTCGACCTCGGCGAGAAGCTCGAAGAGCGTGCGGCAATCGGCGACGACCACGCCGGAATTGCACACCGCCCCGCCGATGCCGCGGGGGGCGGGTTCCTCCGCCTCGATGATCGCCTCGAGCGTTCCGTCGGGGCCGAAGGCGAGGCGGCCGTAGCGGCCGGGATCGGCCGTCTCGAACCCGAGCACCACCACGCTGGCGCCGTCGCGCCGCGCCGCGAGCATCTCCCGCAGCGTCTCGGGCCGGATGAAGGGCGTGTCGCCGTAGAGCACGACCACGTCGCCGTCGAAATCGGCGAGCGCCTCGCGAGTCTGTAGCACTGCATGGCCGGTGCCGCGCTGCTCCGGCTGGCGGGCGAGCAGGACCGTGTCGTCGATCGCGCGGGCGGCGGCGTCCACCCGCGCGGCCTCGTGGCCGGTGACCACGACGATGCGTTCGGGCTCGATGGCGCGGGCCGTGGCCATGGCATGGGCCAGGAGCGGCACGCCGCCGAGCGGGTGGAGGACTTTGGGGTGGTCCGAGTTCATCCGGGTTCCCTGGCCGGCGGCCAGAAGGATGACGGCGATGGACATGGACACTCACTCCGCGACGCGACAAGAGCGCTTCTATCAGGGGTCGTTTCGTGGGAAAAGGCCGCGGCCCATCAGAAAGTGTTTCAATTGTTGCCGGATCAGGGAGCGGGATGGCGAAGCCGGAAACCACCGACCGCCGCGTCGCGGTCTTCGATCTCGACGGCACGCTCGCCGATACTTCGGCGGATCTGATCGCCGCGGCCAATGCAACCTTCGCGGAGGCCGGGCGGCCGGGGCCGCTCGACCTGCTGGCCGACCGCTCCCTGGCCTTCGCCGGCGGGCGCGCCATGCTGCGGGAAGGCTTCGCACGGCTCGACGGCATGGTGGAGCCCGCGCAGGTCGACCGGCTCTACCCCCGGCTGCTCGCGCTCTACGGGCAGGGGCTGCGGGTCGAGACCGAGCTCTACGAGGGTGCCGAGGCGGCGCTCCGCTCGCTCGGCGCGGCGGGCTGGATCCTCGCGGTCTGCACCAACAAGCCCCATGCCCTGGCCGCGCGCCTTCTGGAGGCGCTCGGCCTCGGGGGACGCTTCGCCGCCCTGCTGGGGGCCGACAGCCTCGATGTGCGCAAGCCTGACCCGCGGCACCTCGTCGAGACGGTGGCGCGGGCCGGCGGTCGCGCGGGCCGCGCGGTGCTGGTCGGGGACACCGCCACCGACCGCGAGGCGGCGCGCGGTGCGGGCATGCCCTGCGTGCTGGTGGGCTTCGGGCCAGAGGGGGCGGCGGTGGCGCGGCTGGAGCCCGAGGCGGTGCTGGAACATTACGACGCGCTGCCGGCGCTGCTAGACCGGCTCCTGCCGCGCGACGGGGGCGGATGGAGCGGGCGGCGGGAATCGAACCCGCGTCTCTAGCTTGGAAGGCTAGGGTCTTACCATTACACAACGCCCGCGTGACCGCATAGGTAGCGCGGGGTTGTGCCTTGCGCAAGGCGCCGGCGGCATTCGCGCGGGTTCCCGGCGGAGCCGGCCATAGCGTAGGCCTCGCGAGAGGGGCCTTCCTGCTGCGGCCCGCGACCCATGTCGAACGGCCCGGCCCGGTGCGGGCCAAGCCACGGCTGCCAGCGCAACGCACCGAACCGATCGCCCGGGCATGGCCCGGGTGGTCCGGCGGGCGGTACGGTCTCCGGGAGACCGCCTCGCGCCGGCACCGGTCCCCAAGGGCCACCGCTCTCACCTTCCTTGCCTCGACGATCCCGCCGACGCCCCATCGGTGCGCAACAGGGCCCTCCGGCCGCAAGGTTCGGCATTTACGCGGCTAGATCGGCTTGCTATAGGCCGTTGCGCGTTCCGGCGTAGCTCAGTGGTAGAGCAGTTGACTGTTAATCAATTGGTCGCAGGTTCGAATCCTGCCGCCGGAGCCATGAAATCAATCCCTTAGACTGGTTTGCCTTCCACCAGTCCGACCCATCTGACCGGCCGTCCGACTCGGAAGGATGGACGGGTAAGAATTGTTGGCTGACGAGTGCGTCAGACCGGCGCTTAGCATAGCATCATATGCCGGAGTTGCGACGGCGCGCGCGGGCCGGTCCGGATTTTGTCTCCATGCCGGATCACGCCCCGACAGGTCTTTGACCGGACACGGAAGTCGGCTACGGTCGTGGGGAACGGAGACGGTACATGCGCCGCGTCGGATCCATCGCCATCGTCGGAGGGGGCTCGTCGGGTTGGATGGCCGCGGCGCATTTCGGGCGGCTGTTTCCCGACCTAACGGTATCGGTGATCGAATCCGACACGATCCCGGTCATCGGCGTCGGCGAGGCGACCGTGCCGCTCCTGACCCTCTTCATGGACCGGCTCGGCTTCCCGGACCCGCAGGCCTGGATGAAGCTTTGCGATGCCACCTACAAGACCGGGATCCTTTTCGAGGACTGGCGCGCGCAGGGCGAGGCCTATTGGCATCCCTTCGAATACCTCGACTACGTCGATGTCGGCATTCACGCCGGGCATTGCTGGCTCAACTGGCACCGGGCCGGCGATCCGGCGTTCCGGACGCGGCAATCCTTCGCCGAGGCGTTCTTCCCCTCGTTCCGGCTGAACGCGCTCGGCAACCGGGCGCCGGCCTTCCGCGAGGTGGCCTATCACATCGACGCCGGCCTGCTGGGGGAGTTCCTGCGCGAGGCCGCGCCCGGGGTCGAGCGCGTGATTGGGACGGTTCAGGCAGTCGAGCGCGGCGCCGGGGGCGATCTCGAGGCCTTGGTGCTCGACGGCGGGCGGCGCGTGGCAGCCGATCTCTTCCTCGATTGCACCGGGTTCCGGCGCGTGCTGATGCGCGCCGCGGCGCCCGAGAACCGCTTCGACTCCTATGCCCAATCGCTCTTCTGCGACCGCGCCGTGGTGATCCGGATGGAGCATCCCGAGGGCGCGGCCAAGGAAGCCGCGCTGCATCCCTACGTGCGGGCCGCGGCGCGGTCGGCCGGCTGGATATGGTCGATCCCGCTCTACGGCCGGATGAGCTCGGGCTATGTCTATTCCAGCGCCTTCCTGAGCGAGGAGGAGGCCGAGCGTGAACTACGCGCCTACTGGCGCCTCGGCGATCGCGACGTCGGCCCGGTGCACAAGGTGCGGTTCGAGACCGGCAAGCTCGACCGGAGCTGGGCGGGCAATTGCATCGCCATCGGCCTCGCCGGCGGCTTCATCGAACCGCTCGAATCCACCGGCCTCGCGATCACCCAGACCGGGATCGAGCTGGCGGGCTCCATGCTTGACGCCCGGGTCTACGACGCGCGGACGGTGGCGCGCTACAACGCCCACATGACCAAGTTCTACGAGGACATCCTGCATTTCATCATCGTGCATTATTGCCTGACCCGGCGCCGGGATTCGGCCTTCTGGCGCGCGGTGGCCGAGAGCACCCATGTGCCCGAGGCGCTGGCGGCACGGCTCGCGGTCTTCCGCCGGCTGCTGCCCACCGGTGCGACGCGCGGCACGAACGAAGTCTTCATGTTCCGCGACATCAGCTGGTTCGCGGTGCTGCTCGGCATGGGTTTCGACTTCGAGGCGGCGCCGGTCCCGGACAAGCTGCAGACCGCGGCGCGGATGATCCGCGCCCGCAAGGCGGAGCAGCTCGCCGAGCAGGAGCGCCGGCTGCCGAACCACTACCGCTATCTGCGGGAGAACGTCTTCGGCCGGCCCTGAGCCCTCGCGCGCCCCGCCGTCAGCCGCCGGTGTTTTCCGCGAGCGCGCGCAGGAAGCGCGCTGCCGCGGCCTCGGCGCTCTCGGGCTCCACCTCCTCCGTCCTCGGATGTCCGACCGCCGCCATGTAGAGTGCCGCCTCGTCCACGCCGTCGAGGTCGAGCAGCGCGTTCACCTCGTCGTCGACGAAGCCGCCGACCGGGGTGGCGCCGAGCCCCAGCGCGGCGGCGGCGAGCAGCGCGTTCTGGCAGATATGCCCGGCCTCAAGCAGGGCGAAGCGGTAGCCGCGCTCGCCATATTTGAAATACGAGCGGCCGAAGGCCCCGGCGAAGATCAGCACCGCGGCGGCCTGGCCGAAGAGCTTGGCGTCGAAGGTCGCCTCCGCCAGCGCCGGTCCGGGCGCGCGGGACGAGACGCGCTCCAGCACATGCCGGTCGACCCGGTAGTGATAGACCCCGGCTTCCACCCCCTGGACCCGCGAGACGGCGAGGTAGGTCTCGATCGGAAAGAGCGCGCCGGCCGATGGCGCCGCGCGGACCGGCTGCGCGACCGGCCCGTCCTCGAGGCTGCCGGTCAGGCCGGCGCAGAGATGGAGCAGCGTCGCGGCGTCTTCCAGCGCCAGCGGCCGCTCGTCGAAGCGGCGGACCGAGCGCCGCGCGCCGAGAAGGGCCGCCGGCCCCCCGGCGGCAGTCCTCGGCCGCACCTCGGGCAGGGCGATGGTCGCCGCCCCCGGATAGTGCTTGAACGTATGGGCCATCAGGACGTGGAAGTCGGGATTGTTGTTGACCATGTAGATGCGCCGGTTGAACTCGAGGTCGTTGCGGCGCTGCTTGCTGTTCTCGTGGAAGAGCTCGGACAGCCGGAGCGGCTGGCCCTCCTGCGCGACATCGTCCGGCGGTGCCATGGGGCCTCCGATCCTCAGGGAAACGGATGGGGATAGGGATTGAGCTCGTCCAGCCGGGGCGGGCGCTCGCGATAGCCGAGACGCACGGGCACCTCGTAGAGCCTGGTGCCGCCGAGGAAGCGGTGCTGGTAGTCGGCGTCGAGCGGCTGGAGATCCGGCATCACCGCGCGCGCCACCCTGAGACCGGCGGCCTCGACGTCCGGAACGGTCAGGTCGAGCGCGGCGATCTGGAGACCCGCGTCGCGCAGGATGTCGAGGGTTATCCGCAGGTCTTGCCGCGCGTTCCCGGTGCCGCGGCTCTCCCAGCCGTCGCCCACGGTTGCGCGATCCCCGTCGAGCAGGAACCGGATCGCATGGCCGAGGTCGCCATAGGCATAGAGTGCCACATGATCCTCGAAGTCGCGGATGTCGGAGAAGTCCTCCGCGAAGGCGAAGCGGGCGCCGTTCCGGCCGAGGAACTTCGCCCATTCCCGGGTCTGCACCGCCTCGGTCATCGCCTTCGCCGCGGCGGCGACCGGATCGAGCCCGGCCGCCCCGCCCGCCGAGATCATCGGCGGCGACCGGCGCTCGTCCACCAGCAGGCAGAGGAACGAGGCGATCGGCAGGTCGAGCGTCGTCCGGAACAGCAGGTAGCGCAGACCGTCGCGCCGCAGCCGCTCCGCGTGGAGTCGGGCGAGCGCCGGATGCGAGTCGATGTCGACGCGCGGAACCGGCAGCCGGTTCATCCAGGTGATCATGAAGGCATCGCGCTCGACGCATTCCCAGATGCCCTTCAAGAGCGCGGTATCGAGATCGCGGGCGCAGGCGAGCCCGGTCGACATGGAGGGTCCTGCGGGCCGTTCCCCGAGGTCGGCGCGGCAGGGAAAATACGGCATGTAGACCATCGAGGCCGGGACCAGCACCGGGTGCGCCGCGATCGGCGCCCAGGCCCAGGCCCACCCGAGCAGCGTGTCGCGACCCGCCGGGGTGAAGTCGCCCGGCTGGTCGGGGTGGAACATCGCGAAGGAGCCCGGCTCGAAGAGGGCATGGTCTCGCGACAGCGCCTCGGCGGTGCCGAAGACGAGGTCATCCGGCGCGAATTGCGAGGCGCAGTAGCGCTCGAGCCCCTCGCCGATGGCCGCGCCGCGGGCCGCGGCCTCGGTCAGCCCGGAGCCGCCGTTGTTGTCGTAGCAGGGATGCGGGCTGTAGCGGGTGGTGTCGGCCATCTTGACCGAGGCGTTGAAGATCCGCGGCTCCCCCGGCTCCACGGGAATGTCGATCACCCAGCGCACCAGCCCGGTCAGGCTGTCGGCGGCGAGCGCCGGCATCGCCGCGTTCATCCCCCCGGCTCCGGCCGCGCCTGCTGCCAGGCATGGATCGTCGGCCGGCCGCTCGCCGGTCGGCCGCAGGCCGGGCAGCGCGGGATCTTCAGGACCGGATGGCGCCGGCCCTCCATGGTCATCAGGTCGAGCGTATAGAGATGGCCGTAGCAGGACGGCGCCGCGAACCAGGTGATCGCCTTGACCACCTCGAGCAGCAGGAGGTCCACCCCCGGCGTGACCGCCAGCGCCACTGGCTTCAGGGCCGCGCCTCGCTGGAAATCCTCGATCAGCCTGTGAGCGCTCTCGCTCGGCGCGTTGCTGGCGATGCGGAGCCGGAAGCATTCGTAGCAGGGCGTCTCCCCCGGCAGGATCGTCGGGCCGATCCGGAATTCGAGCCCGAGGCTGCGGGCGCTCGTCCAGGGCAGGCCGTGCTTCAGCGCCACGCGGTTGACCCGCTCGAAGAGGCCCGGATCGTGGGCGTCGGGGCAGAGCACCGCGAAGCTGCTGGCCGCGAGCACCGCCTCCAGCTCCGCCTCGCCCGGCGCCTCGGCAACCCCGCGGAACGTCATGCCGGGGACGGCGGCGGCGCATCGGCGCTTCAGCGCCTCGACCCGCGGCAGCCCGAGGTCCGCCTCGCCGAAGGACGCCTCGCCGCCGAGGTCGTCGGCGCCGACCGATGCCGCGTCGATCACGGTCAGATGCCCCGCGCCCGAGACCGCGAGGCCCTCCGCCAGCCGCGCGCCGATCCGTCCGGCGCCAAAGACCGCGATGCGGGCCTCCGCGAGGCGCTGCTGGTATTCCGCGCCGCTGCGGGCCAGTCCCCGCGGCGTGGCCGCCTCGGCAAGCTCGGCGGGCAGGGCGAATTGCGAGAAGAAGGCGACCTGCGCGCGCTCGCCCGCGCTTCGGCGCGATTGCGCCGGATCGCACGGCTCAACGATCCCGGCCTTCATCAGGTCGTCCAGCACCGCCGCCACCTCGTCCCGTCCGTAGCGCTCCAGCGCCGCGACGATCTCGGCTCCCGTCCGCCCGCCGTCGAGGAGCGGGATCAGCGCCTGGAAGATCCGGTCGGCACGCCCGACCAGCGCCAGCGACTGGGTCCAGGAATGCAGATGCACCCGGTCCGGTCCGTCGGGGATCGGCGTGATCCTGTCGGCGATCTTCAGCCGCTCATCCGTCATGATGCATGCCGCCCGCGTGGTGCGGCTGGGCTTGCGCAGCCCGGCCGGGACGTCCCGAGGTCAGTGACGGTCGGTCACTACTTGACGTAACTGCTGCTGCAACTCGAACTGCCCCAGCAGGAGCAGCTGCAACTGCAGCACGAGGATCCGTCGGTCCTGAACAGCACGAAGAGCCCGATCTCCGACACGATGCTGGTGTTGGACTGCAGCTCCTCGATCTCCTTGCCGGAATGCACCGAACGGGAGAAATCGTCGCCGAGCAGGCGGTTGTAGGACACGCTCGCCATCGACCGGACCTGCGCGGGCTCGATCTCGATCAGCGGACGCGCCGATTTCACCTTGCCCACGCGTTCGGCGATCGCCTGGATGTGGCGGTCCCGGACCACCATGTCGACCTGATCGCCGGATCCGCGCAGCTCGTCGATCCCGTGCTCGGATTCCAGCAATTCGCCATTGGTCGCGGTCAGGTGGATGAACCCCGTGATCACCGTGCCCTTCAGCCGCACGATGACGGCCTGGGCATGCCCCCCCTCCGATACGCTGAGACCGCCCTCGACACTTCGGTCCTCGCCGCTGAACGGCGTAATGGAGATGGCGATGGCGGCCTTGCTGTCCGGGCTATAGACCGAAAACAGCTGGCTGCGATCCGGCTGTGCACGCAGATTGTACTTGCCCATCGCTTTGGATAGTAATTTGGCTTCGTCAGACAATTCGGTGACGTTGTAGAAGAACTTGGCTCCCAAGTCTGCGCCAAGATGGTGTGTCGTATGCATATCGACCCCCATGACATCCGCATCGTGGAACGATTAATTATTACACGATTCCTCGTCTAAAAACAATCAGGCGCGCCGAATTCCATATCCGGCAACGGCGGTTCCGGCCTGCGGCGGCGGTCGATCCGTGGCCGTGCTAATCCGCCTCGTCGATCGCCAGGGTCACCTCGTATTCGCCGCCGAGCGCCGAATTCTCGAAGGTTTGCCCGAGGCTCGCCACCGAGGGGGGCGCGGCGGAGAGGTCGGTGCCCGCCGCCAGCACGCGGTGGAACCGCGCCTCGGCGAGCTCGAACAGGAGCTTGTGCCCGTCCACCCCGACCGTTCCCTGCCCAATCACGTCCTGACCGTCCGTCGCCGCGACGATCATCGCCACCGCGCTCGACAGCGCCGTGAACATCGGGCCGAAAACGAAGGCCAGGGCGGCCGCCAGCACCGCCGCGAGCGCGCCGGCCACGGCCTTGCTGATCTGGGTGGGGTCCAGGATGACGAAGACGAGGATCACGAAGAGCGCGACCACGACCGCGGCGGCGAGAAGCGTGGCCACGATGACCGCCAAGCCGAGCAGGGTGCCGATCACCACCTTGTCGTAGACGCCCTCCACCTCGAAGAGCACGTACTGCGCGGTGGCGCTTTCGAGGAGGCCCAATTGGGCGAAGCCCGTCTCCTCGGGGAAGAGCTTCATGTCGGGCGACCAAGTCCCGGGCCAGAACAGGAGGAAGCCGTCGTCGTCGAAGAGCGTGCCGAGCAGTTCCCCGAAGGGATCGGAGCCGTCGTCGGGAATGGTGATGCGAAGGCGGCTGCCGGTGCCGGCGAGATAGAGGTCGTCGGGCCAGGGGATGCCGAGGAAGCCCTCCGGATTGGTGAGGTTGAGGCATTCGACGTCGCTTGCGGTGATGCGGATGGCGGGCGATTGCGGCGCGGGCAGCACCGCGAAGAGCAGGTCCCGGGTGACCACCTCCCCGCGGTCGACATCGAGGCTGCAGTCGGTCTGCTGCACCACCTCGGTCGGCCGGGCGCTCTCGTTGCGGAAGCTGACGCGCAGGCGGTAGAGCCCCGGCTGCGCGGCCGCCTCCGGCCAGTGGAAGCCGAGCGTGTCGCCGTTGTAACTCTCGGGCGTATCGGTTGGACCGATGGGCAGGCGCTCGCCGAAGACAGGGACCACCAGATCGTCGAAGCCCGCCGCGGGCAGCACCGCGCCGGTCGGCACCAGCCGGCCCTCGTCCGTCCCGGCCGCCCAGGGACGGAAGCTCGCGCTCACCCTTGCCGTCGCGCTGACGAAGCCCGAGCCGAAGAGCACCACCGTCTGCCCCGGCTGAACGTCGACGACGAGCGCCTGCCGGTTGGTGGCGTCTGGCTCGAGCACGAGGCAGCTCGGGTCGTCGAGTTCCACGTCCATGTCTAGCACGCGCTCGTCTAGGGTCGCGGTCCCCTCCGCGACCCCGAGCGTGCGCAGGGTCACCCGCTTGGCCTCAACCTCGGCGATGCGCGCGATCTGGCCGGAACCGAGCACGGGATCCCAGACATGCAGCTGGTTGACGCTCGGGGGCGCGAGGATGCCGCCCTCCAGGATCGTCTGCATCTCGGCGGCCAGATCCGGCGGCAGCAACCCGTTGTCCATCCTGTCGAGGCAGATCTTGTCGAGGCTGAACCCCATCGACGGGAAGCCCAGGCCTGGCTTCGGCGAGAGAAGCTCGCTCAGCGGATCCGGGGTCGGGTTTCCGAAGAACTTCGCCAGGCTCTCGAAGCGGGCATCCCCGGTGAGGATGCGCCGGCCGAGATCCTTGACCGGGCCGCGTCCGTCGCATTCGACATAGCCTTCGCCGAGGCATTCCTTCAGCGACTGGCGCGCCTTGCGTGCGTGCTCGGCGACCTTCTCGAAGGCGCTCGTATCGCCGAGCCTGTTCTTCGCCGCCTTCGCCGCCGCCTTCTCGAAGGGGGTCTTGGGGTCGTGGATGGCGCCGATCGTCGCGAGGATCAGATCCTGAAGGCAGAGATCCGCCTTGGCGTGGGGATCGCGCTTGTCGGCGAGGCGCTTGTGCCAGCGGCCGCATTCCTCGGCGAGCTTCTGGGACGGGCTGCGCAGCTTCGATCCGCCGTAGAAGCCGCTCGCGACCAGTTCCGCGAAGGTGATCGGCAGCGAAAGGCGCGTCGCGCCCGAGGCCGGGTCGAGCGGGCTGCGCACCGCGGCCTTCGGGCGGCGTGCCCCGCGGGCTGGCGGGTAGAGCGCAATCTCCGGCCTGTCGGTCTCGCGGGTGCCGATGCGGATGCGGCCGCGCTCCGCGGTCACGCCGAGCAGCGTCGCCTCGCCCCTCGCATCGGTGCGGGCGCCGGCGAGTACCTGGGTACTGCGGCCGGCCTTGCGTTCCAGCCGCACGGTCCAGCCCGACAGCGGCGTTCCTGCGCCCTTGAGATAGGCGCGAACTCGGAGCCCGCGGGCCTCTGCGGCCTCGCGCTTGACGATCGCGCGCGGCCGCGGCCCCGGTGCCGCCGCACCGAAGGCGAGGCTGCAGACCAGGTCGCCGTCGCGCAGCGCGATCTGCGCCGAAAGCCGGTCGGTCCGGGCCTCGGCCAGCTGCGCGAGCAGGAGCATCAGCCCGAGCGCCTCGCCCTCCGGGCCGCCGAGACCGCCCCGGAGGCCGGCTACGGCGACCCCGCGCGTCACCGCCAGCGTCGCGATGGCGGCGATCAGTTGCCGCCGCGCGGAACGGCCCGCGCCGGGCAGGGGCCGCCTGGAGAGGCGCGCGAGCTCAGCCCGCAGCGTCTTCGGCAGGCGCAACCGCACCTCAAAGCCGCCACGCCTGCCGGGGAGGAGCGCCAGTGCGATTTGGAGCAGCAGCCTGTCCCGCGCGCGACCCGGGGCCGCGAGGTCGATGTCGAGGTCGGTCGGGCTCCAGCCCCGCGCCGCATCGGCGAAGAGCGTACCGACCGGCAGGCTGGCGAGCGCGTCCCGCCCGCGTGCGACCTGCCCCTCGAGCATGCCGAGCCCCGCCGCGATGAGCTCCCGAAGCCGGGCGTCGAGCAGGTCGCCGGGGGTCGGTCCGCCGTCGCGGGGGAGGTGCGGCAGCTCCCAGTCCATCTGGTTCGGCCGGTCGGGCCGGGTGTTGTAGGTCCAGTTGACGAGCTTCGGCTGCCCGGTGCCGTGGCTCTGGTCGCCGAGGTCGACGGCCCAGAAGCTCTCGTCGTACCAGCCGCAGACGCCGCTGTTGATGTAGTTGCTGCGCACAAGCCCGACCTGCGGGTTCAGCAGGCCCTGGGTCGCCGCCGAAATGGCCACCTCGATGCTGTCGGCGACGTCCTTCGCGACCGGCAGGTCGCCGAGGTCGAAATAGGGCATGTTCTGCGGGTTGTGGGTGTGGCCGATGCTCATCAGATTGAGCAGGCAGCCGCTGCCCAGGTCGAGCGCACAGCTGTCGCCCGGGCCGGCCGCCACCGGGATCATCAGGCCCATCAGCGCCGCCAGGCTCTCGGAATACTGGATGTCGTCGACGAAGAAGCGGTCGGTGTCCTCCATGTGCTGGATGCGGTCGAGCCTGACGACGGCCGGCTCGTAGGACTGCCAGCTGCTGAAGACCGGCAGGTCGCCCAGGATCTGCTTGAAGTTCACGAGCGGCGTGCCGAAGCAGGCGATGCCGGCGATGTCCCGCAAGGGGTCGTCGAGCATGTCGA
This sequence comes from Rhodovulum sp., assembly GCA_020637615.1. Classification (GTDB taxonomy): domain Bacteria; phylum Pseudomonadota; class Alphaproteobacteria; order Rhodobacterales; family Rhodobacteraceae; genus Amaricoccus. The sequence goes on along the minus strand of JACKKC010000024.1, from coordinate 36,275 downwards.
GCGGCGTGACCACCGCGCTGACGATGATCTTGCCCAGGATGTTGTTGGCGTCGCAGTTCCAGAAATCCCACTGGTGGCCATGGGTGACCAGGAGCGGCTTGCGCTCGGCATTGGGCTCGCTGTCGAGGCCGAGGAAGACCGGCACATCGTGCATGGTCTTCACGCCCTCGATCACGAGGAAATCGAAGATCCGGAACGGCGGCCCGCCGTCGCTCTCCATCGCGCGCCGCAGCACCTCGAAGACCTCCGGGTCGCGGACGTAGCTGTCGTGATTGCCGAAGATCCGGAAGTAGCGCCCCTCCGCATGGAGGTCGCGCAGGAGTTCGTAGATCTCGGAATTGGTCGCGATGATCTCCGCGAGCTTCTCGGCGGGGGTGAGGCTGAAGTCCCGGTGGAACCAGAGCTCCTCGCAGTCGCCGGCCTCGACGATGACGTAGCCCGCTTCGGCATGGTGCCGCAGCAGTTCCAGATAGGTCGTCCGGTTGGTCAGGAAATGGTCGATCGAGCCGAACTGGAACGGCGGGCGCGCCGCGTCCCGCTCGTCGCGATGCACGTCGGAGAAGATGACGTATTTCCGTTCTGCCGTCGGCCGGGGCAGGCGCAGCACCGCCAGGTTCGGGTCGTCCTCGATCGGGTTGAAGAGAAGGCTCAGCCACGGCGCCGGGCTCGTGAGGAGCTTGACCCCGGTCGCGACCACAAGGAGAAACAGCCCGACCGGGGTGAACCGCGCCACCTGCAGGAGCAGCCACTCGAGCCTCGCGTCGTTCTCGGCGCCGAGGATCAGCTTCTCGACCAGGGCTTCGGCGAAGGCGGCCGCATCCGCGATGTATTCGGTCGTGATCGCGCCGAAATGCGCCACCACCGGGCCGAGCGCCAGGTCGAGGAACCCGTTGCCGGTGGGCGCGGCGCCCGCGGTCTCCGCGAAGCCGCCGGCCTGGCGGAGCGCCTCGAGCAGCGCCGCGACGAGCCAGACGCGCCTGGGCAGGGTGAAGGCGGGCGAGTGCAGGGCGGTCTCCGTCCAGGCCGGGAGCCCCGGCGCCGGCACGCCGAGGCCGAGCGCCGTGGCCCGCGTGGAGAGGACGGGCGCATCAGAGCCAAGGACGAGCCAGATCGCCGCCGTCGCCGCGCCGGCACCGAAGAGGGCCCCGCCCGCCGCGAAGACGGGCAGCAGCACAGTCCCGACGGCATCGCGGAAGTCCGCCGCCGCGCCGATCACATGCTGGCAGAGGTCGCGGAAGAAGGAGGCGAAATCCTCGATCCCGGCCAGCAGCGCACCCAGGACCCGGCGGAAGAGATCGGGGATCGGTGCGAACTGCTCGAACAGGCGGCGGACGAGGTCCGACAAGGCCTCGACGCCATGGCCGAAGGTCTCGGTCCAGGCGCCGATGATCTCGCCGATGAGATCGTCGGCGACGTCGCCCGCCGCCTCGGCGGCCCCGAGCAACAGGATGACCGCATCGTTCGCCACATCGAAATCATCGCCATCGGCGGCGTCGAGCAGGTCGTGCAATGCGTCGAGCCCCTCGGCCAGGCCGTCCTGCACCTGGTCGACCACGTTCTCGAACAACGCGTTCAGCGCGCCCAGGCCGAACGGATCCCCGACGTTTCCCGCCATGATGTCCCCCGAATCCCGGCCGCAGCCTCGCGGCGCATCGACGATCCTACATGGGATCCCCCACCGGACCAAATTCGGGACCTGCCCGGCCGGCGCGGGGGTTGGGAGCGTGGCTGCGCTGCGCGTCGTTCAGACGGCGCGCTCGGAACGAAATATGGCGCGACCGCCGATGCCTGGGCCGGCGTGCCGGCTCACGTGCCGGGCTGGCGGATGTTGAAGACCATCTCGTGCTCCTGGCGCGTCTCGCCCTCGCCCACCGCGACCTTGTAGCCCGCATCGTCGATATTGTAGCCCTTCGACATCGCGAAGAAGAGCACGGCGCCGAAGGTGGCGAGGCCGAGCGCGATGCAGGTGGCGGCGATCACTGCGATGGAAACGGCGACGATCGCGATGACCGTGGCGTCGTCGACCCCCGTCACCGACGGCCGGGCGAGCGGGGCGATCTCGCCGCCGCGTGCGAGCACCTGGTCGTGGAACTGCTCGGCGAGCGGGCCGGAGATCGCGAGATCCACCGGGCCGTCCTGCTCGAAGAGCGCGCGCATCCGCTTGTCGCTGCCCGGATCGGTGACGGAGACCCGGACCGGCGGCGGCCTGCCCTCGGGCGAGGCATAGACCCGCAGCCGGAAGGCGACCTGGCCCATGGGTACCGGGTAGCTCCACCGCACGCGGAGCGAGACCCGCCCGGTGGCGCCCGGGGCGGGGCGGTTCTCCACCTCGGCGCCGGCGAGCGGCACGGCCTCGGTCAGCGCGAGATCGACGAGCGAGAGGCGCAGCCCTTCCGGAATCTCGACATCGAAGGTCTCGCCACCGCTCTCCATATGCGGCAGCTGCAGCAATCCCTCCGGCGCGCGGAGGTTCCGCACGACGTCGAGCACGAGGCGATTGCCGTCGGGGCCGGCTTCGGCACCTGCGGGGGCGGCGAGCGCCTGCGCTCCGCCGCCCGCCTCCGCGGGCGAAGCCGCTAGCCGAAAAGCTGCGACAGGAAGGCTTCCGCCTCCTCCCGGCTCGCGCCCGCGGCCATGGCTTCGTTCACCGCCGCCTCGTAGGCTTCCGAGGGTGCGGCCGCTGCCGCCGAGAAGGCGCGTCCCCGGGCGCGCCCGTGCGCGAAGGTGGTGGCGGTCTCGCTGACCTGGCCGTAGGCCTCGATGAGGCTGATGATCGGCAGGCCCGCGCTCACCCCGATCTCGAAACTGTAGCCGATGGGGTTCTTCGCGCCGTCGTAGACCCGATAGGCGGCGACCGGCACGTCGACCGCGCCGGCGTCGAACCATCCGATCGTGCCGATCGAGACCCCGAGCATGTAGCCCGTGCCGGACATGAGCTCGGGGCCGCCGTCGATCAGCGTGATCTGGATCGTGCCGCCGATGGAATAGACCGATCCGACGATACCGGCGCCCGAGCCGTAGAAGCCGATCCGTCGGCCCGGCGCGAAGACGATGCCGGCGCCGGCGCCGCCTCCCGCGCCGAGCGCGCCGCTCCCGGCGATCCCGACCGCAAGCGTCACGCCGTAGCGGTCGCAGGCGTCGAGGATCGTGCCGACGCGCACGAAGGGCGCGACGAAGACGAAGGCGGGATTGGCCGAGAGCAGGCTGCGGAACGCGGCCTCGATGGCGAAGATGAAGGCCTGCGCCTCCCAGCCCGAGAGCACGGTGGCGCCGGGCAGGTGGATGGTCTCGTCCTCGAACGGCCTGGCGGGCACGCGGTTGACCCAGCCCCCCTGCCGTCCCTGGGCGCGCGAGAAGGTCCCGACCCGCCCCCGCGCGGTGAAGGTCGCCTGGTCGATCGGCGGGTCGATCGGCAGGAATTCCTCGAAGGTGTGGAGCACGTCCGCCGGCAGTTCGTTGATCGTGTTGCGCCCGTGGTCGGTGATCACCGGCGCGGCGGCCTGCACGGTCATGCCGGTGCGCTCGCGGGTGGTGCGGTCGCGCCCGGTCTGCATCAGCCCGCCGCCGGTGTGGGCGACGAAGGTATTGGCGAGGAAATGCCCGACCTCATGGGACAGGTTCTCGCCCATGAGCCGTCCGTACATCCGTGCCGCGAGGTCCATGTCGCCCGCCGAGAGGCGCCCGGCGGCGGCCTCGGTCTGGACATGGCCGATCTCGGCCCGGGTATCGGCGAAATGGTGGATGAGGCCGCGCGCCAGCGCGTGGTGGTCCATCGGCGCGGGCAGGTCGCCCGGCTCGTGGTTGCGGCCGTGCGAAGTCGCCCCATAGGGCGTGGGCGTGCCGGTGGCCTGGGTCTCCTCGGGATCCATCACCGTGTCGGCACCGATCACCTCGGCGTATTGCACGGAAGGCAGCGCCTCGATCCCGCCGGGGAAGGCGGCGTTGTTGGCGACCCCGAGATGCGCGGGCAGCGCCTCGCCGGGGAAGACGAAGCGGATGTTCACGTTGCGGTAGAGGTGCCTCATCACCGCCTTCATCTCGTCGACGATCGCCGCCCGCCGCGTGCGCATCCCGATGCCGTCGAAGAAGGCGTCGGTGGTCGGGTGGATGGCGACGAGGACGAATTGCGGCGAGCTCATCCAGTACTTGTTGCTCTCGACCGTGCTGCCGCCGGAATCCTTGACCATGCAATCGACGGCGAAGGGCCCGGCCGCGGTCGACCGCAGGGTGACGCTGGTGCCGCCGGTGGAATGGGCGGTCGCATTGCCCCCGGTCTCGAAGATGGCGCGGGTCTTGTGGTCGTCGTCGGGAATGTTCCAGCGCACCGAGCCGCCCGAGGGCATGTTCGGCACCCGCACCGAGACCTTGGTCTTGCCGGAGAGGTCGTGGGTGGGATGGCCGAAGGTGCGCTTGGCGACGCTCATGCCGCCGGAGCCGGTCTGGTCGATGACGATCCAGGCGCGCTCGAGCGGCCGGGCCCAGCTCAGCGTGCGCAGCATCGGGGTCCCGGAGGCGGGTCCGAGCGGCAGGCCCCCGAGGCTGCCGCGCGTGCGCCGCGCCAGCGGCAGGCCGCCGAGGCTGCCCGGCCGGGCGGAGAGCGAGAAGGCCGAGACCGAGGATATGCCGCCCCCCAGCGCCCAGTCGATCTTGTCGGGGCTGAGCAGTACGCCGCGGTTGAGCGTCGTGCTCTCGCCCGCCACATGAACCCCCATGACCGGGATCGTCTCGGGCATCTCGCCGCCCGCGGATTCGTTGGTGAAATGCGCGAAGACCGGCGAGCCGGAATTGCCGCCGCGGGTCTGGAGGTTGTAGTCGACGTTCTCGCCGTTGTTTGAGATCGCGCGGATCCGGTCGATGTCGAGGTGCTGGCGCTGGCTGTCGACGCCGGTGTCGCTGCCGTAGCCGCAGACCGCGATCGGGGTGTCGGCGGAGGGCGAATAATTGATCAGCTGGAAGAATTCGCCGGCCGGCGGCGGCGTCGTGACGCGCAGCACGCCGAGATCGAATCCGCGGTCGGTCGCGGCCGAGCTCACCCAGGTGGGATGCGCGGTCCAGTCGGCGGGCGTGAGGTCGAAGCTGTCGAGCCAGGTGGTGGCGTTCTGCTGGCCGACCCGCACGGTGATGCGCGTGGCGGCTTCGGTGGCGCTGCCCGAGGGCGTCTTGTCGAAGAGATTGTGGCCGCAGGTCAGGATCAGGCCGCTGCCGATATAGAAGCCGGTGCCGTGATAGGCGCCGGAGGGAAAGGTCAGGTTCAGCCGGCAGATCGCCGAGAACGGGAAGAACGAGGTGTCCGGCACGCCGACGCGGTAGCTCGCGTTGCGCGCCATGAAGCCGAAGATCTGGCCGATGGCGTCGATCGGATTGGTCGCGTCGATGATCGGCGCCACCTCGCGGAAGGGCCGGGCGAGGCGCGGGCGGGAATAATCAAGCGGCATGGCCATGGCGGGTCCTTTCCTGATGCGGCGGTGCGACGGCGGAGGTCATGGCTGGGTTGCCGTCGTGGCGCCGGTAACGGGCTTGTTGGCGCCCGGGTTGGGGGTGTTCTGCTGGATCTGGGCGATCACGCCGGTATCGGCGAAGCGCTCGAGCGGGAAATAGTCGGACTTGAACTGGAGATCGACCTCGCCGGTCAGGTCGGCCGAGACGTCGAGCTCGGATTCGGAGTTCTTCTTCGACGAGGAGACATAGGCCACCGAGCTCTTGACCGAGGCCGAGACCGGCGAGAGGAACCAGCCGTATTTCGCCTTGGACTCGGTCCTGGTCTCGAAATCCGAGGCGAATTCGCTGCGGCTGCGGTCGGTGGTGTCGATGCGGAAGCCCATGCCGGCCTTGATGCGGCCGCGGGTGACCACGATCCGGTTCATGCCCATCAGCACCATGGTCGCCAGCGTCTGCTGGCGGCTCTGGGCGATGCGGCGGCGGGCGGCGGGCACGAGGACCTCCTCGATGCTGTCGTCGTCGACGGTGACGTCCTCGGAGAGGTTGAGATCCCCGCGGAAGTTCGGCTGGGCGGCATCGCCGGCGTTCGGCGTCGGCACCAGCCGCGGCTGGCCGCCCGAGGTGTCGAGCCGGATGACCTGCGGATAGGCGCCCGCGAGCCAGTCGCGCGCGTTGTTGTCGGTGATGTTGTCGGACATGAACTGGTCGACGGTCTTCGAAACGTTCGACAGGAGCTCGGCATAGGCTTCCATCTGCTGGATCGAGGCGTCGACGATGGCCTGGAACGTCCCCTTGATCAGATCCGCGACGAAGGTGGGAAAGGCGATGGCGTTCAGCGTGTCCTCGGTGATCCGCGCCACGTTCGAGGCCGCGACGGGGACGAACTGGCCGTCCTCGCCGGGCTGGAACCCGTCGGCGAGGCTGCGCGCCGCCGGGCGACCGGCCGCCCGGGCCGGCACAGGCGCAGGCGCGGGCGTCACGCGGCCCTCGATGACCCGGCGCCCGCGCACCATCGGGCGCTGGCCGAGCTTCTCCGTCTGGCTCCAGTCGTCGTGGATGAGCGCGGCCGTGTAGGTGGCGATCTTCTCCAGGTCGCCGGTCATGCGCGCGCGGGTGGTCGGCGGCAGCTGGTAGAAGGCCGGCGCGGCCTCGAGGAGCGCCTTGACCTGGCCGGCGGCGAGGGCCTCGACGGCGGGCGGCGGCGCCATCGCCGCGCCCCTCTGCGGTGCGAAGGGGCCGGGAAGCGGGTCGGTCGCAAAGCGGTTCGTCTCGGTCATCCGCCACCTCCCATGCCGATCGCGGCCCGACCGGCGCCCGCCGCCGCGTCGATCAGGCCCTTGTCGATGGTGGGGGCGGGCTCGGCGCCGTGCGCGGTCATCCGGTCGCTGACGACCTGGGCCGCCGAAGGACCGGTGTCGCCGCGCGCGACCATGGTCGCCGAGTGGTTGGGCGTATTGGCGGACGGGTTCGGCGTGTTGGAGCGGATCCGCTCGATGCTCTCGGCGCGTGCCAGGCGGTTGAGCGGCAAATAGTCGGTCTCGAAGGTGAGATCGACCTCGCCGGTCAGATCCGCCTGGACATTGATGGCGCTGTCGCTGTCGGATTTCTGCGAGCTCACATAGGCGACCGAGGTCCGGGCCGAGAAGGCGACGTAGTAGAAGCCCGAGACGGTGTTGGAATGGCTGAAGTCGAAGCTCGATGCCTCCTCGGCATGGGCGCGGTCCGAGGCGTCGATATGGAAGCCCATGGTGGCGCGGAGCCGACCGTAGCGGATCACGATGCGCTGCAGCCCGAGCATGACCATGGAGGAGAGCATCTGGAGCCGGGATTCGGCGAGCTTGCGCCGGGCGGCGGGCACCAGGCGCTCGTTGATCGTCTCCTCGTCGAGCGACCGCACCGGATCGGGCAGGCCGAGCATGCCCTGCATGCCTTCCAGCGCGGCGCTGTCGGCGCTGTCGCCGGCTTCGGTCGTCTCGACGCGCGGCTCGCCGTCCCCGGTCTCGACCCGCATCAGGCCAGGGTAGGACTGGACCAGCCAGTCGCGGGCCTGATTGTCAGTGATGTTGTCCTTCATGAATTCGTCGACGGTCTTGGAGACCTGCTCGACGAGCGTCATGAAGGCCTGCATCTGCTTGATGGTGGCGCCGATGATCGCGTCGAAGGTGCCGTTGATCAGGTCGGCGACGAAGGTCGGGAAGGCGATGGCGCGTAGGGTGGATTGCGTGATCTCCGCGACCCGGCCGGTGGCCGCGGTCTGGAGGTTGGCCTGCGCCGCCTGGGCCCGGGCCAGCGCCGGCCGCTGCGACTGGCTCCGCGCCGCGGGCGGCGTCCCGCCCGACGGCTCCTGCGCCGGCCGGTAGACGGTTTCCTTGCGCACGAGCGGCGTCTGGCCCAGCCGCTTCGACTGCGCCCAGGAATCCCGCACGAGCTCGGCCGCATAGGCGCCGATATGCGTCAGCCGGCGGCGCATGGCGTCGCGGTCGCCCTCGGAGAGCCCGTAGAAGCTCGGCGTCTGCGACAGGAGCGCGTCGATCTGGCTCTGCACGAGGCTGACCGTTTCCGGCCGCGGCGTGACGCCGCCCGCCCGCGGCGGGGCGTCATAGGGGGCGGGGAGGGCGTCGGGCAGCTTCATTGCGGCCAGCCTCCCGGCTGTGCGGCCGGCGCGACGCCCGCCGCGTCGAGCCACATCTCCGCCCATCCCCGAAGCCCGGCTTCGCCGGCGATGGCGTCGATGATGCCCTGCGCGTCGGCAGCCTGCACGGCGGCGAGGTGCCGGGCGAGCCAGGTGACGAGCCGCAGGCCGGTCTGGGCCCGGGTGACATGGGCCGCCAGATCCGGGGTGTCGGTGCCGAGCACGCCGCGCACCACGTCCCATGCGGTGCGGCCCATGAAAAGCGAGGCCAGCCCCGGATGGTTGAGTGCCTCGACCGAGAGCGTGAGCTGATGCGCGAGCCGCTCGGTCACGATGAGGGTATTGCCCTGCATGCGACTCCCGAGATTGCCGAGGAGCGCCTGCGCCGCCACCGCCGCGCGCATGGCCGCCCCGGAGGGCGCGCCCCAGCCCTGCAGGTCGCGCGCCGAGGCGGAGAGCGCGGAGCAGAGCCGGGCGAAGCGCGGCTCGAACTCGCGGTTCACGACGGTGTCCCCGAGGTTCGGATCCGCATCGCCGATGCCGAAGGTGCGGGCGAAGATCTGGTTGCGCAGCCCGCGGTTCACCCATTCGTGCCGCATCGCGCCCGCCAGCGTCTCGAGCGCCTCCGCCGCGGCGCGATCGGTGAGATTGAGGCCGAAGCGGTGCTCGGCCAGCTGCTCCGCCACCGCGGGGAGATAGGTGCCTTCGACCTCGGCGGCGAAATAGAGCGAGCCGATGACCTCGAGGTTTGCCTGGGTGACGATGCCGCCCGCCCCGCCGTCGAAGGCGGGGAGGTCGAGGAAGAAGGGATCGCCCGAGGCCGACCGGGCGAGCGGCTGGCCCGCGACCGCCCGTGCCCGCCCGAGAAGCCGCGCGATGTGATCGAGCGAGAGGGCGAGCGGGGCGGGTGTCATCGCGCGACCGCGCCTCCTGCGGCGAAGGGCGGCGGCGCGGGCAGGGCCGGGGCGGGGGGCGGCGCGATCGGCTGCACCTGCTGGGTCTGCTGCGGGGTCGGCTGCTGGGCGACCTGGGTCAGCACCGTCTGGTTGGTGCCGAGCATGTCGAGCATCTTCTCCAGCGGGAAATAATCGGACTTGAACCGCAGGTCGACATTGCCGGTGAGCTTGGTCTTGAGTTGCAGCGAGCTGTCGGATTCGTCGGTCTGGTTGGTGGTGACATTGGTCTTGACGTTCAGGAAGCTCGACTCGCTCTCCTTCTCGGTGGAGAAGATCCACCAGCCGTTCTTGCGCTTCTTGTTGTGGCGCTGGTGGTAGTTCTCGTCGAAGGAGGTCGCCCGTTCCTGGTTGCGGCGCACGATGTCCCGGGCGTTGAGGTCGAAGACGACCGAGGCCTGGATCTTGCCGTCGGTGACCACGATCCGGTTGATGCCCATCAGCACCATGGTCGCCAGCAGCTTCTGGCGGTCCATGGCGATGACCTTGCGCTGAGCGGGCACCACCTCGGTCTTGACCACCTCCGGGTCGGAGGTGTCGAGGTCGAAGGGGAGCCCGAGGCTCTGGAGGAAGCCGCCCATCTGGTCGGGATCGGCGTCCTGCCGCTGGTTCACCTGCGGCGTGTCGCCCCGCATGTCCGCCTCGAAGAGGTCGGGCTGGCCGTTCACCAGCTGATCCATCGCCTGCTCGCTCGAGACGTTGTCGGCCATGTACTGGTCGACCGTCTTCGCGACGTTGGCGACCATGGTGCTGTAGGCTTCCATCTGCTGGATCGAGGTCTTCACGATGGCGGTGAAGACCCCCTCGATGAGGCCGCCCACGAACCCGGGGAAATCGACGGCGTCGACCATGCCCTCCATGGTGCTGCCGGCGGCGCCGGTGGCCGAGCCCTGCCAGGCCTCGCCGGCGGTCCCGAACCCCTGCTGGCCACCATCGGGCTGGTTCGGCCGCGCCGGCGGCGCGAAGGGCCGGGCCGGGGCGGCGAGCGCCATGGCGGGATTGCTGATGATCGCCGTCATCGGCAGGCCGGCCGTCTCGCCCCCGGCATCGGCCATGAACCGGGCGACCTTCACGGTGTCATGCGCCACCTGGCGCTGCTGGTCGGGGGGGAGCGCGCGGAACGAGGGCGACCGGCTCAGGGTCTTGCGCACGTTGTCGCGGACGAGCTGCAGCGTGTCCTCGCGGCCCCGGTCCCCCATGCCATTTCCGGTGCCGTTGCCGGTGCCGTTTCCGGTGCCCGAAGTTGCGGTTCGCATCATGGCGGCCCCCTCAGTAGCGGGCGCGGCGGGCGAAGGACTGGGCCGCCGCGGCCGGCGTCGGCGCGACCGGCGCCGCAGCCGGCGGCTCGAGTGCGGCCCCGTCGAGGGCGAGCGGGCGGAGATAGAGCGCCAGCCGCGCCGGCACGTCGGGGCGCACCCGGACCGAGAGGACGGTGACCGAGCCCGGACCGTAATAGCCGTCCGGCGTCAGCGCGGTCATCCAGCTGTCGAGCGCGGCGAGGTTCTGCGGCCGCTCGATCATCGGCAGCCGGAGCAGCGGCAGCAGCTGTTCGGGCGCGTCGGGCAGCGCGTCGATATTGACGTCGAGCCGCATCTCCGGCCCGCGGTGGGTGTTGAGCAGCGTCAGCGTGGCGACCGAAGGCGGCAGCGTGAAGCGGGCGCCGAGCACGAAGGCGAGCAGCGTCACGAGGCCGCCGTGGCGCTCGCCCATGCCGAGCGCCTCCATCAGGGGCTTCAAGGCGTCGAGCGCCGTCTCGCGGGCGATCTCGAAACTGATCTGCTGGCCGCCCGAAAGGCGGCTGGTGCGGATGATGGTGGCGAAGGGGCGCAGCCCCGGCACCAGCGACATGGCGGTCTGGGCCAGATCCATCACCGGCTGCGGCAGCATGTCGAGCACCTCGGGGCCCCATTCGTAGCTGGCCTGGACCTCCGTGAGCCCGCCGCGGTCGAGCCCGAGCGCGTAGCGGGCGCCATATCCGGCCGAACGGGCATAGCTCCCGCGCGCGCCTTCCGACCGGCGGTCGAACCAGCGGAGCGGCTCGGTGCCGAAATGCTCGTGGATGAGGCCGCGCACGGCACCATTGGTGATCTCGCGCTGATCGTCCGCGGTCACGCCGCGGCCGAGCGGCTTGACCTGGAACGCCAGCGCGCGGCCGGCGGTCTCCGAGAAGTTCGGCTCGAAGCTCCGCTGCGCCACCGGGCGCAGGGACGGGTCGTCGATATCCCAGTCGAGCGAGCGCTCCAGGGCTCCACGCAGCACGTGGTCGGCCGTGGGATCCGCCGTCATGAGCCGGTGCGAGGCGCTGCTGAGGAGCCGCTTGGCGGCATCGGCGGCGCGGGGATGGGCGGGCATGGCGAAACCTCCTTGCGGTAGGGCTGGTGGCTGCCGCCGGGATCAGAACCCCGGCAACATCGCCCTGAGCTGCTCGAGGCTCGGCGTCTGGCCCGAGCTCACCATCTCGCGCAGTTGCGCGACGCCGCCCATGTCGATCCCCTGCATGCCGCCGCCGGTGGGCATGCCGCCGAAGCCCGACATGTCCGGCAGGCTCGGCATGGGCTGGGTCTCGACCGGCGCGGAATATTCGTCGAGCAGGGCGTCGCCGACCCCGGTCACGGCGCGGAAATGCTGGCAGGCCACCATCAGCTCGCGCGTCACGTCCGCCGAGAGGTCGCTGCCCGTCCGCCCCGGTTCGGGGAAGAGCGGCCGGCCGGCGTTCTGCGACCAGACCGTGTGGTGGTCGGCGATGATGCGCATGATCGTCTGCGTCTCCACCGCGAGCGTCCGGTGCAGCACCGTGTTGACGGTGATGCCGAACTCGCGCTGCGAGATGCGCTCGATGACCTGCCATCCCGTGGTCACGCCCAAAGCGTTGCGCACGGAGGGCAGGTTCAGCACCTTCATCACCCGCCGCACCTGCCGGGCCATGCGCTCGGCGGTGAAGGCGGTTCCCGCCCAGCCGCGCAGGCTGACATTGGCGGCGAAGTCTCGCACTGCCTTCCGCACGAACTCGCCGCTCGTCGCCTGGAAGCGCAGGCCGCGCGAGGCATTGTCGAAATGCACCAGCGCGGATTGCTCGCGCTCGTATTCGGAGACGGCCGAGACGACGCGCATCAGGAGCGTGTTGAACTCGGTGTTCGGCTGGATGTCGAAGGCGATCTCGCCGCCCGGCGCGCCGAGGACCCGCGAATAGACCGACCGCCGCGAAGCCTCGTCGAGCAGGTCGTCCTGATCCCAGTAGAGATTGTCGAGCTCGCGCGCCGAACCGTCGGAGGCCGAGATCGGCAGGAGCCCGGCGACGAAGAGGTCGAGCACGCGGGCGGCCGCCTTCAGCCCGAATTCGAGCTGGTAGGCCACATAGATCGTCGAGACGGCGCGGACGTTGTCGGGCTCGATCTCGTCGTTGTAGCCCTGCGGGTCGTTGAGCGGCGGGATCTCCACATTGGCGATCCCGCCGCCGCCGCCGTTGCCGCCCGCGGCCATGTCGGCCACGTCGGTGGCATAGGCGGAAGCGACCATCGCGCCCATGACCGTCTCGTCGCCCTTGTGGTCGGCGTAGCGCTCGGCCATGCGCCGGGCGACCCGGGCGAAGGACTGCAGGAAGACCGACTTGCCCTTGCCGGCGATGTCGCCGAGCATGCGCAGCGTCGTCCGGAAGATCCCGATGCGCTGGGTGGCGTCCGAGGGCGCGAACATCTGCACCCCGTGGCTGTCGATCTCGACCTGGCCGCTCTCGTCGGCGCTGCCGGCGAGCTCGACGATCGCGCGCTGGAGATGCGCGAAGAAGCGCTGGTCGCCGGGATTGTAGTGCCCGTCGGCGAGCATCAGCCCGGCCGCCGAGGCGGACCAGATCAGCGCCGCGTCCTCGTCACCCCTGGTGAAGTGCTGCTGGCGCACCACGCCCTGGATCACCGCGTCGAGGTAGATCTGCTGACCCTTCAGCGTCCGGAGGGTCGGCGGCAGGCCGGAAGGGTTGAAGGCGAGGCGCGAGAGCAATGCGTCTCTCAGTTTGATCGGGTCGAGCATGGTATCCTCCGTTCCCGGTGTGGACTCGCTCGGTGGCGCGTCCGGCACCGAATCGAGGGTTTCGCCCGCGAGGGCGGATTTCAGGGCATGGTCGTGGATGGCCCGGTCCGCCTCCGCGGCGAGGCCGCTTTCGACGCGCCAGATGGCCATCACCCGCGTGGCGTGCCGCGAGGCGGCGGTCACGTTGTGCGATATCCAGCGCAGGGTTTCCGGGAGCGGCGGGTCGGCGCTGGTCCGAACCGCCCGCGTGAGGAAGGCGCGCGCCACGAGCGCGGTCAGCGACTCGAGCGCCTGGGTAACCGAGCCCTTCTCCCGCGCGGCGGCGAGCTTCTCGCCGCGGCGCGTGATGTCGTCGCTGTCGAGCTCGCCGCCGATCCCGCGCAGGGCCTCGGCCAGCTGCGCGCCGGCTTCGTCCGGCGGCAGATCGGGACGCAGGTACTCCGCGAGCAGCGCAAGTACCCGCCCGGTGATCGGGTCGTCTTCGTCGGGCGTCATCGGCCGGCCTCCGTTTCAGAAAAAGCCATCGTGTCGAGGTGGCGCAGCGCGGCGGGGATGTTGAGCATTCCCCAGCCGGTCTCGGGATTGGGATCGCCGCCCTCGGCGGACAGGCAGAGCGCCTCGCGCGCCTCCTCGACGCGCAGCCCGTGCCCGCGCTTCGCCGCCCGTGCGGCGAGAAGCGCGGCGGCGCCGGCGACGAAGGGGGCGGCGTGGCTGGTGCCCGAACTGTCGGCATAGCCGGAGATCGCGGCGGAATAGATATGCTCGCCGGGCGCGGAGAGCGCGATGTGGCGGCCGGTCGTGGAGAATTCGGCGCGTTCGCCGGAGAGCGTGCAGGCACCCACCGCGATGCAGCCGGGCAGGGCGGCGGGATAGAACTCCTCCTCGGTTCCGGAATTCCCCATGGCCGCCACGAGGATGCATTCCTCCTCCGCGGCATAGGCCACGCTGTCGGCATGCGGTGGCGGGGCGTAGGGGTCGGTCTCGGACCGGGCGGTGCCGAAGCTCATGTTGAGCACCTTGGCGCCCATGTCGACCGCCACCTTGATCGCGGCGTCGATGTCCGAAAGCGCGCCCACGCCGAAAATGGGCCCGCCGCCCGCCTGCGCCGCCGCCAGCGCGCGGATCGGCAGGAGCGGCGAGCGCCCGGCGATGCCGGGCTGCATCGAGAGCCCGCGCGCGCCGATGATACCCGCCACATGGGTGCCGTGACCGGTCTCGTCGCGGGCGCAGAAGTCGCGCCCCAGGCTGTCGCCGACCAGCGCGACATCCTCGGCCACCCGGCCGATGCCGAGGTCCACCGTGTCGTAGCCGGAACGGAGCTTGCCGGCGAATTCCACATGCTCCAGCGTGACGCCGGTATCGATCACCGCCACCGCGACCGCGCGCGAGCCGGGCTCCAGCGCCAGCGCCTCCGCCGCGCCGACCCGCTCGGCCGCCGCGCGGATGCCCGAGGCACGCGGCCCGGGGGCCGCGGCGCGGAAGGGGATCGAGGCCAGCGGCTCGGCCATCACCCATTCCACCTCGCTGAGGTCGCGCAGATCGGCGACGACTGCGGCGGTCTCCCGCGCATCGGCGAGCTGCAGCGTCACCACCCGCTGGAGCCCCAGCGCGCATTCGGTGTCGTTGTAATGGACATGGCGCGCGCCGATCCGCGCGAGGCTCTCATGCGCGTGGAAGCACCGCTTGGCACGCAGGGCGGTCGTCCGGGACAGGATGGTGCGGTCGACCGGGCCGCGCCCGTCGACCGAGCCCCCGGCCCGCGCCGCGCCGTCGAGCACGTCGAGATGCACCGGCAGGCGGGTCTCGACCTGCTCGCCGAGCTTCATCAGGATATGCCCGCTGCGGATCATCGCGGCGCTCCGGTGCCGGGCGGCCGCTCGACGAGATCGAAGCTCTCCGTCGCGCCGTCGGGCAGCTCGATGGTGAGCCGCCCGCCGCCCCGGCCGGGGGGCAGCGCGAAGGAGGCGGCCAGCGCGCTGGCCTCGACCAGCGCCAGCGGGCGACCGTCGAGCCGGGCGGCCGGGCCGCGCCCCTCCTCGATCAGGTTCCGCCCGGAGATGCGGATGTTGCGCGCGCCGGGGTCGATCTCCAGCCGCCGCGACGGTCCGGGCGCCGGTGCGGGCGCGATGCGCGGCTGGAGCCTCTGGCGCAGCCGGTCCGCCAGATGCACCCCGGGATCCCCGGCCGGCGCGGGCGCCGGGCGCGGTTCCGGGACCGGGCCGGGCCGGGGCTCGGGACGGATCTCCGGCCGGTGCCACGGGGCCGGTGCGGGCGTGAAGTCAGGCTGCCGTCCCACCGGCGGCTCCGCCGCACCATCGGGCATTGCTCCCGGCATGCCGTCCCCGGCCGGCTCCGCGCCGATGTCCTCGAGCCTCGGCCGCGCGAGATTGAGCGCGCCACGGATGCGGCCGAGATCGATGCCGGTGTGGCGCGAGAGCGTGTCCTCGCCGGCGCTGCGCTGGAGGTTCTTGAGCTGGGCGGCATTGCGCACCCCGATCTTGGCCAGCTGCCGCTGCTCGTCGCGCTTCAACCCGAGTTCGTCGAGCGACGGCGTCTGCGCCATCTCCATCGAGATGGTATTCTCCTCGATCATCGGTCGCGTGATGGTGGTGAAGCCGATCGACACCGTGCTTGCTCCATCCTCGTTCGGGCCGGCGGGCCGGAAATTCACCCGTCCCTGGGCGTCCATCTCGACGAAGACCTTGAGATCCACGTTGAAGTCCTTGAGCGCGAAGGTCAGCGGCCGGTTGACGGCCTTGAGCCGGAGCGCGTCCTGGGTCTGGTCGAGCTGGGCCGTTATGGCCTCGAGAAAGTCCTCTATCGGATAGCCGCCGCCGGGGGGCATCACGTCACCCCGCGGGATCCGGCACGGCTCGGGTTGCAGGGGCGGCGCCCGCGGACGCCGGGTGAGCGGGGGCGGCATGCGCCGCCGGACGATGGGATGGCGCGGCCTCGTCCGTCAGGGTGCCGAAGCGGAGCCGCGCGCGGTGGGCGACCGGCTCGACGCCGGCGTGATAGGCGCTCCATGGCGGCTGCGCGTAGAAGCGCGGCCCCTCCGGCCCGGCCTCCATCAGCACCAGGAGCGGCAGGTGGATCTCGGCCTCCTCGACGAAGACATGCGGATGCTCGGGCGCGGCGCCGAAGGCGAGTTCGGTCAGCGTGTCGGCGAGGGTCCTGCGCTTCATCTCCGTCTCCCCGGCAGCAGGCCCTGCTGCGTCCCGGAGGGCGGCATGGGCGGCATCGGCTCCATCGGCGGCGGCGGCGGTGGCGGGACGGCACCGGCAACGCCCGGGCTGCCGGCCGCCGGCACCGCGGCCTCGGGCAGTGGCTGGGCCACCTTCGCGTGGCTGTTGATGAGCTGGATTGCCTGGCTGTCGGCGAAGCGCTCCAGCGGGAAGTAATCCGAGCGGAACCGCACCCGCACCTCGCCGGTGAGCTCGGCGTTCATGTTCACGTCCGACTGGGCGTTGAGGTTCATGGTATTGACCACGAGCCCGCTCGCCCCGAAGGCATTGCCGCCGAGCTTGCCCGCCAGCGTCCAGTTGGTCGGCTTGTAGTCGTTGAAGGTGAGCGTCATGCTCTCGGTCGCGTCGATGTGGAAGACGAGCTTGGCGTTGATCTCGCCGTCCGAGACCACGATCCGGTTGATGCCCATCATCACCATCGTGGCCAGCGACTGGTGGCGCATCTCGGCCAGGGTCCGCCGCGTCTCGGGGATCACCACCTCCTCGACCGCCTGCGGGTCGAGGTCCATCGGGCTGTCGAAGCCGAGGTTCTTGAGGAAGCTCGGCAGCTCGCCCGCGCCCACCGCGTCGGTCGCGACCGTCATCTTCGGGGCGCCCGAGGACAGGTCCTTCTGGAAGACGTCGCCATAGGTCGAGGTCAGGTGATCCCGCGCCATGTCGTCGGTGATGTTGTCTTCCATGAACTGGTCGACGGTCTTGGCGGTCTCGGCGAGCAGCCGGGAATAGGCCTCCATCTGCTGGATGGAGCTGTCGACGATCGCCTGGAAGGTGCCCTGGATCAGCGAAGCGGTGAAATCGGGAAAGGCGATCGCGCCCAGCATCTCGCGGGTGGCGCCGGCGGCGCGCTGGAAGGCGTTCGCGCCGCCGCCCGCGGGCGCGCCCGGCGCGGCACCGGGCGCCGGCATACCCGGTGTGCCGCCCGGAGCCGGCATCGGCCCGCCGGGCGGCATGGCGCCGCCGGCCGAGCCGCCCCCGCGCAGTGCGTTGAGATCGGGCGCCAGCGGCCGGGCAGGGGCGGCGCCGAGGAAGCCGAGGACCCGGCTCATGGAATCGGCCAGCTCGTCCTGCTGGTCGCGCGACAGGGACCGGAAGGCGGCGCTCCGGTTCAGCGCTGAGGCGATCTGGTCGGGGTGAAGCTCGGGGGCGCCGTTGCGGGCCATCTCGGATCAGCCTCCCGCAGCGAGGTCGCCGAAGGCGGGCGAGACCCGCAGGCGCAGCAGCGCGTCGCCGAGCGGGCCGGGACCCGCCGCGGTCACCAGCGCGTCCAGCACGCCCTCCGCGTCGGGCACCTGCACCGGGCTGTCCGGCCCGAGGGCGCGCAGGGCGTCGATCAGCGCGAAATGCGTCGGCCCGTCGAGGATGTCGCCCGGCGGCAGGCCCTTCGCGGCGCGGAAGGCGCCGAGGTCGGTGAAGGCGAGCGCGTCGAGCGCCGCGCCGAGGCGCGCCGGCGTGTCGAAGGGATTGACCGCCCCGCCCACATGTGCCATCGCGCCCTCGACGCCGCGCTGGATGCCGAGGCAGAGCAGCATCGCGAGGCCGCGGTCGTTCTCGATGTCGAGCGCCTGCGCCACCGGGCGGAGCGGATCGAGCCGGCGGGCGAGGATCTGCGCCCGCATCGCCGCCTGGAACGGCGCGTGCCGCGCGGCATTGCGGAACCTTTCGAGCCAGGGCTCCTCCCAGAGGTCCCGCCCCGCGACCGGCTGCACCCGCGGGCCGCGCCCGCCGGGGCTGTCGAGGCCCGAAGGCCCTTCGGCGGTCGTCACCGCGACCAGCTCGCCGGCATCGGAGCCGAAGATCTGCGCGAAGGTCGTGCCGTCGGTCTCCTGCATCAGCGCCAGGAGCTCGCCCAGCTCGCCGCTGTCCTGCGCTGCCTGGTGCGGCCCGTAGCGCAGACCGTCATGGGCGCGCTGGTAATAGGGGTCGGACGCCCCGAAGCGGCCGCGGAAGCCGCCGTCGAGGCTGAGCGCGTCGTAGCGGCTGCCGGCGCCCTCGGCGATCACCGCCTGGAGCAGCAGATCCTCGGCCGCCGCGCCGGTGGCGGTCGGAGCAGGAGCGGCCGGAGCAGGAGCGGCTGGAGCGGGAGCGGCGGGTGCAGGCGCCGTCGGGGCCGCAGGCCGGCCGGCCGCGGGCTCGGGCAGCGCATCGAGCGGCGGGATGGTCTCTCCGGCATCCTCGGCAAAGGATGCCGCCGGTGCCCCGTAGCCGTCGTCATAGGCGAAGGCTGAGGGGAGTGAATCGCTGTCGAGATCGCGGAACCGGGATTCCCTCGCCTCGGCGCCGCCACCGCCATAGGCATAATCCTCGTCGACGAATCCGCCCGCCGGCTGTGGTGACGCTGCATCGGACCGGGGCGGCGGCGCATCAGGCCGGCGACCCTCGTCGTTTCCGCCGTTTCCGCCGCGCGCATCATTTCCGCCATTGGCGATCGTCGCACCGTTGCGGTTCGGCCCAGCGCTCGCGCCATTCCCGGATGCCGAACCGTTTGACCCCTGCGTGCCGTTGCCAGGGGCGGCGCGCGGACGGCCGTTCACTGCCGGCGCGGCGGATCCGTTCGTCGCGCCAGCGCCATTCCCGCCGGGCGCCGCAGTGCCGCCGTTCCGCCCGTTCCACGACGGGGCCGGTGCCGGCGCCGCCCGGCGGAACACCGGCAGCCCGCCGATGACGTCCGGCAGGGCGCGCGGATGCGGTTCCGCCGCCATCACCCGCCCGGCGGCATTGACCGCGCCGAGCCGCTCCACCGCGACACCCAGCACCTTGGAGAGATTTGCCGCCACGAGGTCGGCCGCGACCGCCACATGCGGCGCGCTGGTCGCCATCACCTCGGGCGGAACCGAATAGCGGCCCTGTCGCGCCTCGGCATCGTCATAGGCCACGGCGACGTAGTAGAGCCGCGTCGGCCGCGGCTCGACCGATACCATGTCGCGCAGGAACGCCCGCGGCAGCAGGTAGAAGCCGGTCTCGATCTCGATGGGCGTGCCCTGGAAATCCTGCCGCGACGACCGGAAGTTCTTCGGGGTGCGCCGGTGGGCGTTGGCCGGGTCGAAGAGCGCCGGATCGGTCGCGACGATCACATCGAAGCTCCGGGCGCCGGGCGCCACCACCTGGAAGGAGAGCGACGGGTCGGCCCGGCGCACCTCGGCGCGTGAGGGCGAGACCGTCACCTGCCGCGTCGGAGCGGCAGCGAAACCGGCGGCCATGCCGTGCCGGAGGGGGGGCTGCTGGGCGGTGAACGAGCGCTGTGGCAGCGGGATCATGCGGAGGGCCTCCGGTCGGCAGCGGCTCGGGCAGGTGCCTCGGCCTTATTGATCATCCGGGCGATCAGATCGGGCAGTTCGTCGAGCGCCTGAAATCCCAGCCGCTCGCGCTCCGCATCACCGGCGTCCAGCGCGCGCGGGTCCGGCACCCGCTCGACCCAGCCGCGCCGCACTTCGGCCGCGCCCTCGATCTCGCGCACCTCCGTGCGGTAAACGACCACGAAGCGGTGTGTCTTTGCTGGACGTCCTCGGGACACGGGGGGCGATTCGCTGCCAGGCTGATGTCAGGACCCGCATCTTCGCCCCGGCCCCTCACGGGGAGGTCACCGCCCCGTCACAGGGCAATCACAAGGGTTCACACGCAATAACAAATGCTTGCCCGAACGGTCGGGCTCGCGGGCTGCAAGGCAGGGCGGTCATGTGATCGGGAGCGGTACCGGCGCGGCAGCGGAATCCGCCTCGCCGGCGGCAACGCGAGCGGTCCGGACTATTTCGGGATCAGCCGGGCGTGCCGCGGCGCAGGTCGAGGCTGGTCTCCTCCAGCCAGTGCCGCGCGGTATTGATGTTGGCGAGCGCCATATCGACCTTCTGCGCCGGGCTGCGGCTGCCGTCGCTGCGCCGGCGTGGGGCGGCCCCGAGATTGCCCGTGGCCTGCGGCGGCCGCCCCGGCACCGCGAGGATCGTCTCCTGGATGCGCCGGGTCTCGTCCATCGGCTCGACGCCGAGCTCTTCGCGCAGGATCTGCTCGCAGACCGCATATTGCCGCATCGCGAGCGGGCGGTTCCCGTTGTGGAAATGGCACCGCATCACCGCGCGATGCACATGCTCCATCAGCGGGTCGAGCGCGAGAAGCGCGCGGCCGTGACGCAGGCCCGCGCCCCAGTCCTGCCGCGCCATGGCGGCGGCCATCAGGAATTCCAGCGCCTCGATGTGCTGGGCGCGCAGGTTCTCGCGCCAGAGCAGGCACCAGTCGGAATAGACCGCCTCGAGCAGGTCGCCGCGATAGGCGGCGACGCCCGCCTCGACCTTGGCGATCGCGGCCGGCTCGGCCTGCGCCGGATCGACGGCGGCCACGACCGCCATCGCCGCGCTCAGCGCGTCGACGTCGACCTCGTGGTCGGGCTGGCCGACATAGCCGATGCGCGCATGGCTGCGCGGGAGGGCGCGCTGGGTGTCCATGCCCACGGCCTTCAGCGCCCGGGTGAGCCGCCAGATCTCGGTGTTGAGCGCGCTGCGGGCGCGTACCGCCGGCAGATGGCCCCAGAACTGCTCGGCGAGACGCGCGCGATCGAAGCTGCGCCCGTCCTCGAGCACGAGAAACGCGAAGAGCTCCGCGCCGCGACGGGTCTGGAGATCGGCGCTCCGGCCATTCGCGGCGGAAACGTCGACGCGCCCGAAGAGGGAGATATGAATCATAGAGCCTACCCCCCGGCACTCGGCAGACTTCACGCGAAATCGAATACGGACGCGCTCCTGATGCCGCCACCATGAACCCAAAGTTGATTCGGGGCAATGCGCGCTCCGCGGCGCGAGCACATGCGCCCGCGCCCCGGCCGATCGATGCGGGCGGACGCCCTTCTCAATAGGCGATCCTCGCCACCGCGCGCAGTTCGTCCGGCGTAGCGGAGCGGAGGCCGAAGAATTCCAGATAGGCCGGTACCTGCTCGAAGAGCATGTCGGTGCCGACCTGGAACGTGCAGCCCCGGGCGCGCGCGGCGGCGAGGAGGGGGGTGATCTCCTGCTTCATCACCACCTCGCCCACGAAGGTCGAGGGATCGATCCGCTCCACGTCCACCGGCAGCGGATCGCCCTCCTTCATGCCGAGCGGCGTGGCGTTGACGACCATGTCGAAGCCGGCCGGGTCCTTCGACCCCGTGGAGACCGAAAGACTCGGATAATGCCGCCTCAGGCGCTCCGCGAGACCCTCCATCATCGGGCCGTGGCTGTCGTAGACGGCGAGCTCCGCCACCTCGGCTTTGGCCAGCGACGCCGCGATGGCCGAGCCGACGCCGCCCGAGCCTACGACCAGCGCCTTCGCCCCGGCGAGGATCCGCCCCTTGCGCAACGCCCCCCGTACGAAGCCCTCGCCGTCGAACATCTCGCCGACGAGCCTGCCCTCAGGGTCCAGCCGGACGGCGTTGCAGGACCCGGCCACCTGCGCCGTGGTCCCGACCTCGTCGAGCAGCCCGACCGTCGTGACCTTGTGCGGCATGGTGACCAGCGCCCCGAGAATGTTCGACAGGCGGAAGAGCAGCTTCAGGAAATCCGGATAGGCGTCGGAGGCGCAACCCATGGGCACCACCACCGCGTCGATACCGTGCTTCTCGAAATAGGGGTTGAAGATCATCGGCGCCCGAAAGGATTCCGTCGGATGGCCGAGATGGGCGATCAGCTTCGTCTTGCCGGTGATCATGGCCGGGCCTCGCGGCTTGGGAGGGACGATCCGTGGTAGCGCGCCGGCCGGGTTGGCGGAAGGCCGATCGTGATCGTTACCGTTTGCCCTCCCGGCCGACCTCGCGGTGTCGCCGTGACATCACAGGCGACCGGCGATATGCGCGGGAGATCGGTTTTGCTGCCCAAGACCGCCTTTCCGCCTGTAGATCCCGGGGCTAGCCATGACCGCGTTCGGAACGAGGGCCGAGATGACAGCGCCGGAACCGGGGCCGACTGACATGCCGCCGCCCGGGCGCCCCGTTGCTCGCGCCGCGAGCGCGGCCGCGGCCCATCTGGAGAAATCGACAGCATGAAGACCATCTATGTGCTCAACGGCCCGAACCTGAACCTGCTCGGCAAGCGCCAGCCCGAGATCTACGGATCCGCGACACTGGAGGATGTCGAGCGGCTTTGCGCCGCGGCCTGCGACGCGGGATTCGGGATCCGCCTGCTGCAATCGAACCACGAGGGCCAGATCATCGACTGGATCCACGAGGCCCGCGAGGCGAGCTGCGGCATCGTCATCAATCCGGGCGCTTTCACGCATACCTCGGTCGCCATCCTGGACGCGCTCAACGCCTACGAGCCGCCGGTGATCGAGGTCCATATCAGCCAGGTGCACAAGCGGGAGGCGTTCCGCCACCACTCCTATGTCTCGCTCCGCGCCGATGGCGTGATCGCCGGCCTCGGTCTCGCCGGCTATGTCGCCGGCGTGCGCCGCATCTGCCAGCTGGCCAGCGGCGCGGGCTGACATGGCCGCAGCCGTCCGCCTAGCCGTCGTCGGCGCCGGGCTGATCGGGCGACGGCATGCGGCGGCCATCGCTACGGCCCCTGGCGCCGCGCTCGCCTGCATCGTCGACCCCTCGGAGGCCGGGACCGCCGTAGCCCGGGACCACGGCGCGCCGTACTACCCCTCGCTGGAGGCGATGCTCGCCGCCGGTGGCGTCGACGGGGTCATCCTCGCCACGCCCAATGCGATGCACGAGGGCGGTGCGCTCGCCTGCATCGCCGCCGGGCTTCCGGTGCTGGTCGAGAAGCCCATCGCCACGGATGCCGCGGCCGGGCGCCGCATCGTCGAGGCCGGCGAGGCGGCCGGGGTTGCCGTCGCGGTCGGCCATCACCGGCGCCACAATCCGCTGATCGCCCGTGCGAAGTCACTCATCGACGAGGGGCGGCTCGGCCGGATCGCCAGCGTTCACGGAACGACCTGGTTCATGAAGCCCGACGATTATTTCGAGACGGCCTGGCGCCGGCGCAGCGGGGCAGGGCCCGTCTATCTGAACCTGATCCACGACATCGATCTGCTGCAGCATCTGGTCGGACCGGTGAGCATGGTGCAGGCGATGGAATCGAACGCGATCCGGGGCAACGAGGTCGAGGAGACGGCGGTCATCCTGCTGCGCTTCGCCTGCGGCGCGCTCGGGACCGTCAATGTCTGCGACAGCACGGTGGCCCCCTGGAGCTGGGAGCTGACGGCGCGCGAGAACCCCGCCTATCCGGCGACCCCGGAGGACTGTTACTGGATCGGCGGCACCGAGGGGTCGCTCGCGCTGCCCCATCTTGCCGTGTGGAGCAATCCCGGGCCCCGGTCGTGGTGGGAGCCGATTTCGGCCACGCGGTTTCCCTTCGACTTCACCGACCCGCTGGTGGCGCAGGCCGAGCATTTCGCCGCCGTGATCCGGGGAGACTGCGCACCGCTGGTCTCGGGGCTGGACGGGCTGGCCGCCCTCGAGGTGATCGAGGCGGTGAAGCAGGCGGCAGCGAGCGGCACGCCCGTCGCCGTGCGAGGCGGCACATGAGGACTCGCGCCGTTCACCGGTGACCACATCCTCGAAGCGGCGCTCGCTGTCGACGGCCATCCCGCCGGGCCGGGTATCCCCAGCTCGATCCTCAACCGGCACGAAAGCTGCACCTCCCTTGTCCTGCGGGGCGCGTCCGGTGGAAGGTTGCGCGAGCCCCGCGGGGCACGGCCTTTCCCCTGTCCCGAAATACGGTCTCGGGCCGCAGCTTCGACCGGTCGGTAGGCCCGCCGGTGTCCTATGAGGTTGAATCGATCGGACGACGGCCAACCCCTACCGGCGACAACGTAGCGACCTCCTCGCGCCGGACCGAAGCGTCCATCCAAACCGAGTTCTGAAAAACTATGTAATAACAATAGTATAATCGGCGTCTCATCGTGAAACGCCTGGTCAGGCCGGCGTGTCGGGAGCGCCAGGCCGGTCGCCGCGCCGGGGCAGGTCCGGCGTCGGCGGGCCGGGTCGATCGGGCGGATTTCGGTTCAGGCGGCGAAGGCGGACAGGTCGACCCGGCGGCGGAAGGCCTGGTCCTCCGCGTCGAAGAGATGGCAGTCCCCCGCCCGCATCCCGATCTGCAGCGGCCGGTCGGCGACGACGGGCGTCTCGCCCGGCAGCAGGAGGCAGAACGTGCTCGCGCCGTCGGCAAGCGGCGCATAGCCGATCGTCTGCTGGCCCAGCCGCTCGACCACGACCGGCGTGATCGTGAGCGCCAGATCGCCCTCGCCGACCCGGACATGCTCGGGGCGGATCCCGAGGCGCAGCTTCTGGCCAGGCTTTGCCGCGCCCGGCTCCACCGGGACCACCGCGCGCTGGCCCTCCATCTCGACCGTCACCCCCTCCGGACCGGTGCCGACGCAGGTCACGGGCAGGAGGTTCATCTTCGGGTTGCCGATGAACTGCGCCACGAAGACGTTCTGCGGCTCGTGATAGAGCTCCATCGGCGTGCCGACCTGGGCGATGTGGCCGGCGTTCAGGACCACGATCCGGTCGGCCATGGTCATCGCCTCGACCTGGTCGTGGGTGACGTAGATCATCGTGGCGCCGAGCTGCTTGTGCAGGCGCGTGAGCTCGATGCGCATGTCGGCCCGCAGCGCCGCGTCGAGGTTGGAGAGCGGCTCGTCGAAGAGGAAGATCTTCGGCTCGCGCACGATGGCCCGACCGATGGCGACCCGCTGCCGCTGGCCGCCCGAGAGCATGCCAGGCTTCTGCTGCAGCCGCTGGTCCAGGTGCAGAATGCGCGCGGCATGCTCCACCTTGTTGCGGATGGCGTCCTCGTTCGCCTTCTCAACCCGGAGCGGGAAGGCGATGTTCTCGTAGACGCTCATATGCGGATAGAGCGCGTAGCTCTGGAACACCATGGCGATGCCGCGCTTCACCGGCGGCAGGTCGTTCACGCGCGCGCCGTCGATCTTGATGTCGCCGGAGGTCGTGTGCTCGAGGCCCGCGATCATGCGCAGCAGCGTCGACTTCCCGCAGCCGGAGGGGCCGACGAAGACGACGAACTCGCCCTCGCTCACGTCGAGCGACACCCGCTTCACCACCTCGATGTGGCCGAAGCTCTTGACGATGTCGCGCAGGGCAAGTTCACCCACGGGGGCACTCCTTCGTGTCTGTCGGGGGGAACCCGCGGCACCGGCGGCGCCGCGGGAAAGAGCGGGGTGCTACTTGTATTCCTCGATCTCCGCCGAGGCCTTGTCGAGCGCGGCCTGGGGCTCGGCGTCGCCGGTGACGACCGACTGCACCATGGCGATCATGGCGTTCTGGAAGCCCTTGTAGTCGGTGAAGAGCGGCTCCGGCCCGCCGAATTCGATGCCCTCGATGAACGGCTGCCAGTAGGGCTTCTCGGCCACCATCTTGTCGACCGCCGCCGACGGCCTGAGCGGCGTGAGCCCGGCGAGACCGGAATTCTCGTACTGCTCCTGGACCTCCGGCGAGGTGATGTACTTGGCGAACTCGATCGCCTTCTCCTCGACGCCAGAATCGGCGAAGACCGCGAGGCTGTCGGTGATGAGCAGCGTCCCCGGACCCTGGGCCGAAGGGCCAAGCGGCAGCGGCGCGACGCCGTAGTTCATCCCCGCCTCGTCGGCGCGGAAGGCGGCGCCCACCGCGGCCTGGATCATCGCCACCTTGCCGTCGAGCCAGATGGCGCGGACCTCGTTCTGCTCGTAAGCGGTCGGGCCCTCTTCTGACACCGGCACCATCGACTTGTAGCCCTCGAGCGCCGCCAGCACCTCAGGGCTGTTCATCACGATGTTGCCGTCGGCGTCGATGATCTGGCCGTTGTTGGTGTAAACCCAGTGCAGGAACTGGTGCATGGTGTTGTCGAAGGTCTTGGCCGAGAGTCCGAAGCCGGGGATGCCGGTCTTCTCCGTGATGGTCTTGGCCATCTCGAGCTCTTCGGCCCAAGTCTTCGGCGGCACGTCGGGATCGAGGCCGGCCTGCTCGAAGAGGTCCTTGTTCCAGTAGAGCGCCTTGGTCGAGAAGGCGATCGGAACGCCCCACTGGGTGCCGTCTGAGGTCACCGTCTCGACGATGCCGGGATAGTAGGCGGCCTTCTCCTCGTCGGTCATCGGGATCTCGACGACGAGCCCGTTGGCCGAGAACTCCTTCAGCGTGCGCGAACCGACATAGGCGAGCGCGGGCGGGCTGCCTGCGGCGGCGAGCGTCGTCGCCTTATCCTGACACTGTGCCCAGCCGACGAGCTCGGGTTCCACCTTCCAGCCCTCGTTGGCGGCCTCCCACTCGGCGATGTACTTGATGTGCACCGGGTCGAGCGTGTCGCCGCAGTAGATCCAGGAGATCACCTGGTCCTGAGCGAGGCCCGGCAGGGCGGTGCTGGCGAGCAGCGCCGCGGCGCCCACGAGGCTCCTGATGGGTTGGGTCAATTTCGTCTCCCTCTCTGTTGGATCGTCATTGTTTCACGGCACCGGCGGTCAGCCCGCCGACGAGGTAGCGCTGCAGGAAGAAGATCACGATCAGGGCCGGCGCGATGCCCACGAAGGACGCGGCCATCAGCTCGTTCCAGACAACCTCCTGCTTGCCGAAGAAGGCGAAGAGCCCGACCGGCAGCGGCATGAACTCGGTCTTGGAGTTGAAGGTCAGCGCGAAGATGAACTGCTGGGCGTAGGCGCCGATGAAGGTGGTGATGGCGACCACGATGATGCCCGGCATGGCGATGGGCAGGATCACCCGCCTCAGTGTGTAGAGATAGCCCGCGCCGTCCATGTAGGCGGCCTCGTGCAACTCCTTCGGGATGCGGATCATGTAGGTGCGCAGGAGCCAGATCGCCGAGGGGATGAGGAAGGCCACGCCCGGCACGATCATCGCGGCGTAGGTGTTGAGGATCCCCAGGCTGCGCATCAGCCGGAAGAGCGGGATGATGAGAACGGCGCCTGAGAACATGTTGACGGCAAGAAAGCCGCCGAGCACCAGGCCCGCGCCCTTGAAGTCGAAGCGGGCGAAGGCATAGGCCGCCGGCACCACCACCAGAAGCACGATGATCGTCGCGACCGAGGAGATGAAGATGCTGTTGAAGATGAAACGCGCGAAGCCCGGCACGCTCTCCCACATCGTCACATAGGCCGCGAAGGAAGCGTTCTCGGGGATGAAGCGGTAGGGCGAGGAGAAGAGCTGCGACAGCGGCTTGAGCGAGACGAGGAAGCCCTCGATGAAGGGCGCGAGCAGGAAGAACAGGAAGACGAACACCCCCGCATAGATCGCCAGGAGCTCGTGCCAGGCGTAGCGGTCGATGAGTGCCGTTGTGTCGGCCCGGCTGGGCTTGGTGGCCTGCCGGGCGGCCGGCATGGGGGCCTCCTCGGCCGCGGCGGTGACGTCGGGGGGCGGGCCGTCGGTTGCGCTCTCGGTCGTGCTCATTTCGCCGCCTCCGGCTGGAGCCTCCGGGTCACCCGGAAATAGGCGAGCGAGAAGAGGCTGAGGAAGATGCAGATCACCACGGCCCTGGCCGCCCCTTCGCCGTATTTCCGCGAGCCGATGGCGGTGTGGTAGGTGTCGATGATCATGGTGGTGGTGGCCCCGTTGGGCCCGCCCTGGGTCAGGATCCAGATGATGTCGAAGCTGTTGAAGGTGGCAATCAAGGACAGCATCGACATGGTGATGATCGCCGGGACCATCATCGGCAGGGTGATGCGCCGGAACCGGTACCAGCGCCCCGCGCCATCGGTCCAGGCGGCCTCGTAGAGGTCCTTGGGGATCGCCTGGATCGCGGCGAGGAAATAGATCGTCACCAGCGGCACGCCGATCCAGACATCGGTGACGATCGTCGCCCAGAAGGCGGTGTTGCCGTAGGCGAGCCAGGCTACCGGGCCGTCCACGATCCCGAAGCGCTGCAGGAGGCCCGAGATCATTCCGAACTGGCCGTTGTACATCCAGCCCCACATGAAGATGCCGATGGCCATCGGCACGATCCATGGCGGCATGATCAGGATGCGGAAGAGGTGCCGCCCCGGCACCGCAGCGTTTAGCAGCACCGCTCCGCATGTCCCGATGATCA
Source organism: Rhodovulum sp. (assembly GCA_020637615.1). Taxonomy (GTDB): domain Bacteria; phylum Pseudomonadota; class Alphaproteobacteria; order Rhodobacterales; family Rhodobacteraceae; genus Amaricoccus. Next base: position 7,990 of record JACKKC010000024.1, on the reverse strand, counting down.
TCTTCAGCGCCACCGAGAAGAAGGTCCAGATGAAGGTCCGCACGATGACGGTGGCGAAGGTCGCGTTGAAGATCTTCTCGTAGTTCGCCGAGCCGACCCAGTCCGTCGTCTTCCTGAGCGAGGCGTCGGTGAAGGAGAGGATCACCGTCTGCACCAGCGGCCAGGCGACGATGGCCAGAACGTAGAGGAGGGCAGGCGCGAGGAAGGCCCAGGCGATGAGGGTCGTGCGCTCGCTCCGCATCACGCGGCCCTCGCCGAAAGCGCGCTGTCGAACCGGTCCCAGACGGGGCGGAGGTCGACCACCTGCCGCGACCTGCGCGCATCGTCCAGGCTGAGCGCGAGGATGCCCGCCTCCAGCGCGTCGAGCGGCGAGACCGGCAGCGGCCCGCCGCGCATCACATGGGCCACCACTTCCTCGGCCAGCTTCTCGTCGGCGCCGTAATGCTGCGAGAGCTCAGTCGCCGCGTATTCCTTGTGGATCACCCGCGACTCGGTCAGCACGTCATGCACGTCGAACACTCCCCGGATGAAGTCGCCCTCGGCCTGTCCGCGCGTGCCGAAGATGGCGAAGCGGCGGAACTGGTCGGGCACGTTCAGGTTTGTGTGGAAGTTCATTCCCACCCCGTTGGCATATTCTATGATCGCGACCTGGTAGTCGATGATGTCCCCGTCGGTGTCGAAGACCCGGTCCGAGCCGTTCCATCCAGACGGCTTGCGGTGGAACAGCTCCATGTCGTTCACTCCCTCGCGCCGCGGATCGTTCTCGGGGATGAAGGTTTTGCGCCCGCCGAAGCTCGCCACCCGCTCCGGCCGCGCCCCGATCACCGAATTGTAGAGGTCGAGATCGTGGCAGCACTTCTCGAGCATGAAGCTGCCCGACCATTTCTCGTACCGCCGCCAGTCGCGCATGAAGAAGGCGCCGTGGTAGGGGAAGATATGCTCGGCCGCCTCGACCGAGACGATCTTGCCCAGCCGTCCCCCCGCCTGCGCCGCCCGCAGGTCGCGGTACATCGGCGCATAGCGCAGCACCAGCCCCACCAGCAGCCGCTCGTGCCCGTGCACCGCGAGCAGCCGCGCCAGCGCGTAGCTCTGCTCGATCGTCGCGACGATCGGCTTCTCGGAGAAGACCTTGAGCCCGGCTTCCAGCCCGATGCGGATATGTTCCAGATGCATGTGGTTGGGCGAGCCGATCATCAGGAGATCGAAGCGTTCGCCCGCGATCAGCTCCTCGGGGGTGGCGTATTGCCGTCCGGTCGAAATCCCGCTCTTCGTCAGCTCGGCCAGGCCTGCCGGGGCGGGGTCCACATAGCCCACGATCTCGAAATCGGGATCGATGGCATTGAACACATAGCCGAGATAGCCCAGCCGAAAGCCCAGTCCGATGATGGCGACCTTCATGAGCACCGCCCCCGCAAAGCGCCTTTGCGCGGTATTGTTGGCCGGGGAGGCGGCGATCCGTCAACCCGTTTCCGTGCCGTACCGTCTCTCATGCGATCCGTCATCAGACTTGCCTCCCCAGGGGCGAAAGCTCCAGCGTCACAGCGAAGCGAAGCCGAGCCAGGCGGCGCCCACCAGTCCCGGCTCGACCCGGCACTGGGCGCGCACGACGAGCGGCCGGTCGAACCGGCGCAGCGTCAGCGGCCGCACAGCGGCGTCCAGGGCTGCGATGAGAGCCGTGCTGCCGCCGAGGCCGCCGCCCACCGGAATGATGTCGGCCGCGGTGGTGTTGACCAGCATCGCCAGCGGCGCCGCGGCGATCTCGAGCCAGATTGCGATGGTGCGCACCGGCTCGGCCTCGCCGGCTTCCCAGCCCGCGACGATGGCGAGGCTCGTGGCCTCCTTGCCGTGCAGGTGCCGGTGCAGCGCCTCCATTCCGCGTGCGGAAACCGTGGCGTCGAGGCAGCCCGAGAGGCCGCAGCCGCAGCGAAAGCGCGGGATCTCCACCACCGGCGTTCCGGCCAGCCGCGCCGCCACCGGGCCGTGCCCCCATTCGCCGGCGAAGCCGCCCTCTGCGTTGATCAGTCGCCCGTCGATGACGAGGCCGCCGCCGACCCCGGTCCCGAGGATGATGCCCAGGACCACGCGATGCCCCCGCCCGGCCCCCACCGCCACTTCCGCCAGAGCGAAGCAATCCGCGTCGTTCGCGAGGGCGACGGGCAGACCCAGTGCCGCCTCCAGCCTCTCGCGCACTGGAATCCCGCTGATACAGGGGACGTTCGCCACCACGCCGAGGCCGCTGCCCGGCTCGATGATGCCGGGGATCGCCGCCGCCAGCGCGCGCGGCGGCGCCGGACAATCGGCGATGGCGCGGGCCAGCACGCCGACGAAGGCGTCGAAATCGCGCCCCGGGGTCGGCACGCGCTCCAGGACGTCGATGTCCTCGACGGCACGGGCGTAGCCGCCCTTCATCGTGGTGCCGCCGATGTCGAAGCAGACGATCACCGCCGCGCTACCAGACGGTGCCGCGCGCCGCCACCTCCTCCACTCGCGTCACCACCCCGCCGCGGTGGAACACCATGCGGTCGAAGAGGTTCGTCACCACGCAGGTGTGGTTCGGCACGATCCTCACCATCTCGCCCACCTCCGGCAGCCGGCCCTCGCAGCCGGAGAGATCCACCACGCCGTGCTCCTCCGACAGGCCGACGATCCGCGCGCCGGGCAGGCCCTCGATCTCGCCATGGTCGGAAAAGCCGAGCAGGTCGGAGGTCAGCGCCTTCGAGCCCGCGTCGATCACCGCGCGCGTCGCGGTCGGCCGCGAGACGACGGTGGCAAGGACGTGCATCGCGAGGTCGGCGGGCGTGCAATGACCGGCGCGCACCATCGAGCGGTCGTTGTAGACATAGGTTCCCGCCCGGAACTCGGTCGCCGATGGCACGAGATGGGCGGAGAAGAAATCCGGGCTCCCGCCGTTCGAGCGCACGGGGCAATCGATCCCCTCCGCCGCGAGCAGCGCGACCGCCTCGGAGAAGAACGCCTCCACCCGCGCGGCACCGCCGATCGGCGGGTAGGTGAGCAGGCCGCCGAAGCGCAGGCCCGGCGCCGCCGCGATCGCGCGGGCAAGCGCCGCCGCATCCGCTGGCGTCTGCGCGCCGACCCGGCCGCCACCGGTGTCGCATTCCACCAGCACGGTCAGCGGGCGCTCCGCCCCGAAGGCCGCCGCATAGCCCTCCACTGTCGCCAGGCTGTCGGCGATCACCGCTAGCCGCGGCACCCGCGCGTTCAGTGCCGCCAGATGCGCGAGCTTGTCGGCACCCATGATGTTGTAAGTGATCAGGATGTCCTCGAACCCCGCGTCGGCGAAGACCTCCGCCTCGGTGGTCTTCTGGCAGTTGAGCCCGATCGCGCCCGCATCGATTTGCGCCCGGGCGACGGCCGGGATCTTGTGGGTCTTGATATGCGGTCGGAACGCCAGCCCGTGCTCGGCGAGATAGGCCTGCGCCCGCGCGATGTTGCCCGCGAGCCTGTCCTCGTCGATCACAGGCATCGGCGTCGTCACACCCTCCAGGCGTACGCCCGGCTCCGGCCACGGAAAACTCATTCTTCCCCCCTCTTCGGATCGCCGAACGGATCGGCGGTGATGGGCCAGATATCGCGCCGTACCTTGCGATACGGCGTCTGGGCCGGATCGTTGGGATACGGCCGCCCGGCCGAGCAATAGATCACCTCCGACGCGATCGGCGCGAAGGCGGCGTAGAAGTGGTTCGTCGACTTGATGACGAGGATCTTCTTCTCCAGCGGGTCGATGCCCAGGGCGTTGAAGAGCGACGGATCGAAGCTCTGGGCGCGCACCGAATTCAGGATCACCTCGATGTCGGTTCCGTCAAGCCTCACACGCGCCGAATCGCCGAAGGGCACCAGGCTCTCGCCGAACCGCATCTCCGCCCCCGCGACCAGCCGCACGACCTCCACGGTCGCATCGATCGGTGTGCCGGTGAAGGGCGCCGACTTGGCGCCGAAGCGCAGCGGTATCGTCGCGCCCTCGCCGGCCACGAAGCAGAGCCGCACCGCCATCGGATCCCAGATCGTGCCGACCGCGACGCCTTCGGCGCCCCGCGCCATCAGCTCACCGAGAAGAACCGTCGCATCCCCCGCGGTCCCACCGCCGGGATTGTCCCAGACATCGGCGATGACGACCGGCCGCCCGGCGGGCGCCGCCATCGCCTGCGCGACGGCCTCGCTCTCGTCGAGGATCGGCATCACGTGCCGCCCGCGGTTGCCGTAGAGCTCCATCCCGAGCCGCCGCGCCAGCGCGGCGCCGTGCTCGGGCGCACCGTCGGTGACCGCGATCATCTTCGTCCCCATCTCCGGCACGTCGCCGGCCATGAAGCCGTGGATCGCCGAGAGCGACAGCACCAGCGGATCGTCGCGCTCGATCGCCATCATCCGGTCGACGAACCCGCGCATCGGCTCGCGCGAAGTGGGGAAGACGTCGATCATCCGGCAGTCGAAGACCGACATCACCGGCCGCACCCGGCCCTCGAGCGCGTCGACCGCGATTCGCCACAGATCCTCGGCGCGATCGACGAAATCGGTGTGGGGAAATTCCTTGAACACTGTGAAGAAATCCGCCGCCGCCACGCGCTTGGCCGTCAGGTGGCTGTGGGGGTCGAGTTCGGCGCATACCAGCACCTCCGGCCCCACGATCTCCCGGATGCGCGTGAGCAGGTCGCCCTCCGGATCGTCGTAGCCGGCGGCGACCATGGCCCCGTGCAGCCCCAGCACCACCGCATCCACCGGCAGCGCCGCCTCGAGTTGGCCGAGAATCTCGTCGCGCAGCCCTTCATAGGTCGCGCGGCTGACCAGCCCCGCCGGATCGGCCCAGGCGGCGGTGCCCTCGATTAGCGTCCAGCCCTTTTCGCGGCACACCCGGCGCCCGACCGTGACCGGCGCAGTGCAGAGCGTGGGCGTCTCCGGATGCTGCCCGGGCGGCGCATAGAGCGAATCCTCGAACCCCCGCCGGTCGATGAAGATCGGCGAGAAGGTGTTTGTCTCGGTGGCAAGCGCCGCAGTGAAGACGCGCATCTCAGGCCCTCGCATGGGGAAGATAGCCAACGAAGCCCGCGATCTTCCATCGCGCGTCCTCGTGGCGGCAGATGTAGAGCGTCTGCCAGTTCATCCGGTCCAGCCCGCCGTCGGCGCGGGCGATCCCGCCGTCGAAGCGCTTGCGAACCAGCGCCGCCGCGCCCTCGACCTCGATCTCCTCGAGCCGGGTGGCGCGGAAGATCGCCGCCCGCGCATCCTCGGCGTAGAGCCCGGCCTCGCGCGCCGCCTTCGCCTCGCGCGCCTGCCGCAGCCATTCGTCGCGATAGGAAGCGAGCGTCGGAAAAGAGAGGCGCCACTCGTCCGGCGAGGCCATGAAGCGCGCGTTCAGCCCGGTGAAATTGGCCTCCACGAAATCGTCCGCCACGCGCGCCCAGTCGGCGGCGAGGAAGGCGTCGATGTCGCGCGGAACCAGCATCTCCCAGATCGCGTGCCGAACCTCGTCGGACATCGGAAAGGGATTGGCTTCGGGGTCTCGCATGCCCTGTTCCTGAAAATCTTTTCGACGGATCGCGATTTTTGGGTGGAATATACCCGCATCCTGTGCCGATATGTCAACGGCAAAGAAAATCATTTTCTCGGGCCTGCCTGCGGACGGGCGAGATGCGGCATGGACATCTACACCGCCCTGATCGACGAGGACGACCGGCTGACGGTGCTGGAGAAGCAGCTCGCGCGCATCGTGCTCGACGACGCGGTCTTCGCCGTGAACGCCTCGATCGTCGATCTCGCCGAGCGCGCCGAGGTTTCGCCCCCGACCGTCACCCGCTTCTGCCGGCGCCTCGGCTTCCAGGGCTATTCCGACTTCAAGCTGCAGCTGGCGCGCAGCGCCTATGTGGGCATGCGCTACCTGAAGCCGGAATCGGCCGACGGTGCCGCCACCCCCGCCGCCGTGGCCGAGGACATCGTCCTCAAGGCGCAGGATGCGCTCTTCCAGATGCACAAGGGCCTCGATCTCGCCGCGGTCGAAGAGGCCGCCCGTCTGCTGCGCGGCGCCAGGATGATCCATGCCTTCGGCTCGGGTGGCAATTCCGCGATGATCGCCCACGAGTTGCAGAACCGGCTCTTCCGCCTTGGCTGCCGCATCGCGGCCTCCTCGGACCATGGGATGAACCTGATGCAAGCCGCCGCGTGCGTTCGCGGGCATGTGGTCTTCGGCTCCTCCTTCACCGGCCGCAACGCCGAACTCGTGCGCTGCTTCCGCGTGCTCCAGGACAACGGCATCCCGACCATCGCCCTGACCCAGGGCGGCTCGCCGGTGGCCGAGGCCGCCGCGGTCGTCATCGCGGTCGACTTGCCCGAGGGGTCGAACATCTTCCGCCCCACCTCCACCCGCTTCGCCTTTCTCGCGGTCATCGACATCCTGGCCAATCTGGTGGCCTATGCCGATCGGCCCCGCGCCACCCGCCTCCTGCGCGGCATCAAGGAGCAGCTCGTCCGCTATCGCGACGAAGACGATCGGCAAATTCTCGGGGACTGACATGACCGAAACGACCACATCCCTCGGCCTTGCCATCGTCACCGGCGGCGCCGGCGACATCGGTCAGGCCGTGGCGCGCCGTCTGGCGGCGACCCATGCCGGCGTCGTCGTCGTGGACCGCGACCAGGCCGGCGCGGCGGCCGCCGCGGCCGGGATCGGTCCCCGCGCCCGCGGCGCCGCCTGCGACGTCACCGACCCGGCCGCCCTCGCCGCGCTGGCCGCCGGGCTCGAAGGCCCGGTCTCGACCCTCGTCAACAACGCCGGCGCCGCCATGGCGGCCAGCCTCGGCGCTACCACCCCCACGTCCTGGGGCGCCGATCGGGCGCTCAACCTCGACGCTGCCTGGTTCTGCTTCGAGGCCTTCCGCCCGGCGCTGATCGCCGCCAGGGGCTCGGTGGTCAACGTCGCCTCCATCAACGGGCTTGGCGTCTTCGGCCACCCCGCCTACAGCGCGGCCAAGGCCGGCATGATCCATCTCACCCGCCTCATCGCGGTGGAATACGGCCGCCGCGGCATCCGCGCCAACGCCGTCGCGCCCGGCACCGTCGCCACCCGCGCCTGGGAATCGCGCCGCGCCGCCAACCCCCGGGTGATGCAGGAGGCCGCGGCCCATTATCCCCTCGGCCGCGTCGCCTATCCCGATGACATTGCCGCCGCCGTCGCCTTTCTCGCCGGCCCCGACGCCGCCGCCATCACCGGCGTCTGCCTGCCGGTCGACTGCGGCCTGACCGCCGGCGCGCCGGCGCTCGCCCGCACCTTCAGCCAATCGCCCGACTACGATTCCGAGGCCCCCGCATGACCTACCGCGTCGAGAATTCCTGGTCCCCCGAGCCCGCGCCCGGCGGCACGCTGACCGTCTCGCTCTTCAATCTTTCCGAGGCGCCCCTCGAGGGCTTCACGCTCTCCTATACCGCCATCACCCGTGTCATGCCCGACGCGCCGGCGCCGGAGAACGCGGTCTTCCTGAAGCGCGACGCCAATTACCACCGCTTCGCCCCGCCCGAGGGCCTCTCTGTCCCGCCCGGAGGCAGCTGGACCTTCCGCGCTGCCGGCCTCAACCGCGCGCCGCTCCACCGCGGCGACGGCGTCAAGTCGGCCTATGTCACGCTGGCTTCCGGCGACCACATCGACGCCGAGGTGGGCGATCTCATGCGCGGCTCGGACCGACCCGGGGAGCCGCCGGCACGCCTGCCCGAAGGCCGCCTCGAGCATCCCTTCGCCCTCGTCCCCTGGCCGGCGCGTCTCGACCTCGTCCCCGGCGACATCCCGCTCGCCCTCGTACCCGCCGAGGACACCTCGGCGGAGGACACCGCCGCGCTCGCCGCCGCCGGCGCACTCCAGTGCCGGCTGTTTCCGGCCGCGCGCGCCGCCGTCTCGCTCGCACCGCAGCCCGGTACCCGTCGCATCGCCTTCGCCCGGGATCCGGCCCTCGCCCCCGGCGCCTACCGCCTGAACTTCGCCGCCGCGATC
>JACKKC010000023.1:27500-48807 GCA_020637615.1 Rhodovulum sp. | reverse complement strand
GCGCTCGCCTCGGGCACCTTCGTGACCACGATCACCGATGTCTTCGGCTTCTTCGCCTTCCTCGGCCTCGCAGGCGCGATGCTGCTCTGATCCGCGCCGCGTCGCGCCTGTCCGAGGCGCTCATTCCGCGGCCTCTGAAAAAATCGTGTAATAACAGCATGTTAAACAATGTCCCGCTGCGGGACACCATCCCGGGCCGGTGCGCCGAACCGATCGGGCGCGATGCGTATGAACGGCGCGCAGCGGACCTGCGGCGGCGGCAACGGCATGCGCGGCGGCCTGCGGGTCAGGCGACGAAGGCCGCGATCCAGACGGCCGCGAGCGCCAGGCAGGCGAGTGCCACGGGCAGGCCCGCCCGCGCGAATTCGCCGAACCCGATCGGGACGCCCTGCTTCGCCGCCTGCTCCACCACGATGATCCCGGCGAGGCTGCCGAAGACGATCAGGTTGCTCGAGAAGCCGGTCCCGAGCGCCAGTGCGGCACCGAGGGCCTCGGGATCGCCGCCCGCGTGCAGGAAGGGCACGAGCAGCATCACCGCGGGATTGTTGCCCACCACGTTGCTCAGCGCCGAGACCACCAGGAGCAGCGGCAGCGGCTCGTGCAGATCGATCCCCGCGCCGCGCAGCCCGGCGAGAACCTGCTGCGGCAGGCCGGTCGCGGCCATCGCCGCATTGACCACGAAGAGGCCCATGAGCATCAGCAGCAGGTTGCCGTCCACATGCCCGAGCATGTCGGTCGAGGCGATCTTGCGGTTGACGAGCAGGAGGCTCGCCCCGGTCAGCGCGATCAGCTCCCTCGGCCAGTCGCTCAGCACGAAGGCCGCGACCACGCCGAGCGTGACGGCGGCGGCCTTCGCGGTCTCGACGCGGTCGAAGGCGGCGGGCGGGAGCGGCGCCGCGCTGCCGCGCGGTTCCTCCAGCTGCCAGCGGCCGCGATAGAGGAACGCGAGCACCGCCCAGACGACCGGCAGGGACAGGACCGCCGGCACGAGGGCCGCGCGCAGATAGCCGTTGAAGGAAAGCCCGAGCCCCTGGGCCGCGATCATGTTCTGCGGGCTGCCGATGATCGTGGCGGCCGAGCCGGTATTGGCGGCGAAGCAGAAGGCGAGCAGGAACGGCACCGGGTTGAGTCCGCGAGCCAGAGTGATCGAGACGAGCAGCGGCGTCATGGCGACCACGACGACATCGTTGGTGAGGAGCGCCGAGAGCCCGCCGGCGACGAGAACGAGGATCGCGAGCAGCGCCGGCGGGCGAACCTCGAGCGCGCCCACCCGCCGGGCCGTCCAGTCGTAGAATCCGGACACGGCGAAGGCCGAGGAGACCACCATCAGCCCGAAGAGCATTCCGATCGTCCGGTAGTCGATCGCCGTCCAGGCGTCGGCCGGGGTGATGCGTTCCGCCGCCATCAGCGCCAGCGCCCCGACGATCGCCGCCCCAGTGCGGTCGACGTTGAAGCCCGGCAGATGCCCCAGTCCCATCGCGACATAGACGAGCAGGAAGACGAGGAGGGTCAGGTCCAAGAACGACCCTCCCGGTCCGGAGCGCGGACACGCGCCAAGGTCAGCCCCGGCCCGGTTCCGCGCGACCGCCCGAAGGGGGCGCGACCGCCGAATGGTAATTGCCGCGCATCCGGCCGAGATCGACCGTCGGCTCCGGGTCGAGATCCTCGCGCGTGGCGGCGATGGCCGGCGCGCGAATGCGCGTGCAGGCCGGGCCTTGGTCGGACCGGCGCTTGCGCATGGTGACGCTCCCCTGGCGGCAAGGCCCGACGACGGGCTTCCGGCGATGGTCCATGCACTCCTCGCGGCAAAGGGTCGGTTTCAGAAGAACGCCTGCAGCCCGGTCTGGGCCCGGCCGAGGATCAGCGCGTGGATGTCGTGGGTGCCCTCGTAAGTGTTCACCGCCTCGAGGTTCATCACGTGCCGGATGACGCCGTATTCGTCCGAGATGCCGTTGCCGCCATGCATGTCGCGGGAGACCCGCGCGATGTCGAGCGCCTTGCCGCAATTGTTGCGCTTGCAGAGGCTGATCAGCTCGGACGGGGCGCGGCCCTCCTCGAAGAGCCGGCCGAGGCGGAGCGCGCCCTGCAGGCCGAGCGCGATCTCGGTCTGCATGTCGGCGAGCTTGCGCTGGACGAGCTGGGTCTGGGCCAGCGGCCGGCCGAACTGCCTGCGGTCGAGCGTATAGGCGCGTGCCGCATGCCAGCAGAATTCGGCCGCGCCCATGACGCCCCAGGCGATCCCGTAGCGGGCGCGGTTGAGGCAGCCGAAGGGACCGGCAAGGCCTTCCGCATGCGGCAACAGGCCGGCCTCCGGCACGAAGACCTCGTCCATGGCGATCATGCCGGTGACCGAGGCCCGGAGCGAGAACTTCCCTTCTATCTTCGGCGTCTGCAGCCCCTTCATGCCGCGCTCCACGATGAAGCCGCGGATCCTTCCACCGTGGGATTCGGATTTCGCCCAGACGATCAGCACGTCGGCGACGGGCGCGTTGGTGATCCAGGTCTTGGTGCCCGTGAGGACATAGCCGCCGTCCGCGGGACGGGCGCGGGTGGTCATGGCGCCGGGGTCGGAGCCGGCATCGGGCTCGGTCAGGCCGAAGGCGCCGATCGAGGTGCCGCTGGCGAGCCCTGGCAGATAGCGGGCGCGCTGCTCGTCGGTGCCATAGGCGAAGATCGGGTGCATCACCAGCGACGACTGAACCGACATGGCCGAGCGATAGCCGCTGTCGACGCGCTCGATCTCGCGCGCGATCAGGCCATAGGCGACATAGCCGGCGCCAGCGCCGCCGAATTCCTCGGGGATCGTGGGGCCGAGCAGGCCCATTTCGCCCAGTTCCGTCATGATGTCGCGGTCGAACGTTTCCGTCCGGTTCGCCTCCCTGACCCGGCTCGCCAGCCGGTCCTGGGCATAGGCGCGGGCGGTGTCGCGGATCATGCGCTCCTCGGCGGTGAGTTGATCCTCCAGCGCGAAGGGATCGTCCCAGGCGAAGGCAGTCGGCCTGGCGCGGGCGGTTTCGGGCGCGTTCGTCTCGGGCATCGGGGCCTCCGGGGTCGTCGGCGAGCCTAGGCCGGGCCGTGGCGCCCGGCAAGCGCGACGGTTCCGCGGGCCGAAGCGCGCGCCAGGCACGGGAGGGGGCCCGGAAAGGCCGCAAGGGGGCGGGGCCCCCGGCCACCGGCGGGATGCACATTGCATGGCGGCCCGCGGCGCGGCACTGTGGCGAAAACCGGAGGGAAGATCTTGATTTGCGTATTCGTCCAGCTGCGTTGCAGACCCGGCCGCACCTACGAGGTGGCCGATGCGATCTATGACCGGGAGTTCGTCTCGGAGCTCTATTCGACCTCCGGCGAATACGACCTGCTGATGAAGGTCTATATCCCCGAGGGCCAGGACATCGGCCATTTCGTCAACGAGCGCATCCGCGACATCCCGCATGTGGACCGCAGCCTGACCACGCTGACCTTCAAGGCCTTCTGATGATCGCCGACTGGGATGACGCCTATGCCAACGGCGCGCACATCCCCGGCGGCGCGGGCTGGCCCGACCTCGAGGCGCCGCGGCTCTATCGGGCGGCCTTCGCGCCGGGCAGGCTGCGCGAGGGCATCGCCTACGGCCGCCATCCGCGCGACCGGATCGACCTCTTCCTGCCCGAGGGCCGGCCCGAGGGCCTCCTGATCTTCGTGCACGGCGGCTATTGGTGCGAGTTCGACCGAGGCGCCTGGTCCCAATACGCCGCCGGCGCGCTGGGGCGCGGCTGGGCGGTGGCGATGCCGGGCTATGCCCTGGCGCCCGAGGTGCGGGTCGCCGCGATCACCCGCAGCATCGGGGCGGCGGTCCTGCGCGCGGCGGATCTGGTCGCGGGGCCGATCGTGCTGGCCGGGCATTCGGCGGGCGGGCATCTGGTGACGCGGCAGGTCTGCGCGGACAGCAGCCTGACCGGCGAGGTGCTGGAGCGGCTCCGGCGGGTGGTCTCGATCAGCGGCCTGCACGACCTGCGGCCGCTGCTCGCGACGAAGTTGAACTCGGTGCTCAGGCTGGACCGGGCGCAGGCGGCGGCGGAGAGCCCGGCGCTGCTCTGGCCCTTGCCGGGCGTGGCGGTCCATGCCTGGGTCGGCGACGCCGAGCGGCCGGAATTCGTCCGGCAGACGACGCTGCTCGCCAATGTCTGGACCGGGCTCGGGGCTGAGATGGCGCAGACGATCGTCGCCGGCCACCATCATTTCAGCGTGATCGATCCGCTGACCGATCCGGAGTCGGATCTGGTCGCGGCGCTGCTCGGAGACTGAGAGGCGAAGGATGCGGAGCGAGGCACGGGTCGTCGTCATCGGGGGTGGGGTGGTCGGGTGCTCGGTGCTCTACCATCTGGCGCGCGCCGGCTGGAGCGACGTGATGCTGATCGAGCGCTCGGAGCTGACCAGCGGTTCGTCCTGGCATGCGGCGGGCGGGTTCCATACGCTGAACGGCGATCCTAACGTGGCCAAGCTGCAGGCCTATACCGTCTCGCTCTACCGCGAGCTGGAGGAATTATCGGGCCAGTCCTGCGGGCTGCATCTCACCGGCGGGGTGATGATGGCCGACAGTCCCGAGCGCATGGACTTCCTGCGGCTCACCCATGCCAAGGGCCGCTGCCTCGGCATGGAGACCGGGATCATCACGCCCTCCGAAGCCCGCGCGATGTTCCCGCTGATGGACGAGACGAATTTCGTCGGCGCGCTCTGGGATCCGGTGGAAGGCCATCTCGACCCATCGGGCACGACCCATGCCTATGCCAAGGCGGCGCAGAAACTTGGCGCCGAAATCGTGCTGCGCAACCGCGTGGTCGAGCTGACGCAAGGCTCCGACGGCCTCTGGAACGTGGTCACCGCGGCCGGGACCGTGCGCGCCGAGCACGTGGTGAACGCTGGCGGGCTCTGGGCGCGCGAGGTCGGGCGCATGGTGGGGCTCGAGCTGCCGCTGCTCGCCATGGAGCACATGTACCTGCTGACCGAGCCGATGCCGGAGGTGGTGGAATACAACCGCGCCACCGGGCGCGAGCTGGTGGGCGTGATCGACTTCAAGGGCGAGATCTACACCCGCCAGGAGCGCGACGGCATCCTGCTCGGCACCTACGAGAAGGCGGCGGTGCCCTGGTCGCCGCTGGCGACGCCCTGGGATTTCGGCCACGAGCTGCTGGCGCCGGATCTCGATCGCATCGCGCCGAGCCTTGAAGTGGGGTTCCGGCATTTCCCGGCGCTCGAGAACGCCGGGATCAAGCAGGTGATCAACGGTCCCTTCACCTTCGCCCCCGACGGCAATCCGCTGGTTGGCCCGGTGCAGGGGCTGACCAATTTCTGGGTGGCCTGCGCGGTGATGGCGGGCTTCAGCCAGGGCGGCGGAGTCGGGCTCGCGCTGGCGAACTGGATGACGCAGGGCGATCCCGGGTTCGACGTCTTCGGTATGGACGTGGCGCGCTTCGGCGAATGGACGACGCGGCGCTATACCAATGCCAAGGTGCGCGAGAACTATTCGCGGCGCTTCTCCATCCGCTTCCCCAATGAGGAACTGCCGGCGGGGCGTCCCGCGCAGACGACGCCGCTCTATGACGTGATGACCCGGGACAGGGGCGCGGTCATGGGCGTGACCTGGGGGCTGGAGGTGCCGCTCTGGTTCGCGCCGGAGGGCGTGGAGCCGCGGGACGAGCTGTCCTTCCACCGCTCCAACGACTTCAGGCATGTGGCGGCGGAGGTTCGCGCGGTGCGCGAGCGTGTCGGCGTGACCGAGATCGCCAATTTCGCCAAATACGAGATGACCGGGCCGGGAGCGGAGGCCTGGCTGAACCATCTGCTGACAAACAGGATGCCACGGGTAGGGAGGCTCGCGCTGAGCCCGATGCTGAACCCCGCCGGCAAGCTGATCGGCGATTTCACCGTGGCGCATTCGGCCCCGGAGCGCTTCATGGTCTGGGGCTCCTCGGCGGCGCAGATCTATCACATGCGCTGGTTCGAGCGGCATCTGCCGAAGGACGGCTCGGTGCGCGTCGAGCGGCTGGGCCAGCGGCTGGTGGGGCTGATGATCGCCGGGCCGCAGTCGCGCGAGCTGCTGGCAGCGCTGGTCGACGCGGATGTCTCGGGGGCGGCGTTCCGCTTCATGGACCACCGCGCCATGGACGTGGCCGGCTGCCCGGCGCTGGTCAACCGGATCAGCTATACCGGGGACCTGGGCTACGAGATCTGGGTGGAGCCCTGCTACCTGCGCAGTCTCTACATGGCGGTGCAGGCGGCGGGCGCGCCGCTCGGGTTGGCGGATTTCGGGATGCGCGCGCTGCTTTCGATGCGGCTGGAGAAGAACTGGCCGACCTGGTTCGCCGAGCTCCGGCCGATCTACGGTGCCGAGGAAGGCGCGATGGAGCGCTTCGTCGATCTGCGCAAGCCCGATTTCATCGGGCGGGAGGCGGCGGCGCGGGAGCGGGAGGCGGGGCCGCGGCTGCGGCGGGTCTCTTTCGTCATCGATGCCGAGGACGCCGATGTCATGGCCGACGAGCCGGTCTGGGCGCGGGTGGCCGAGGAATACGGTACCGTCGCGCCGCCGCACGGCTACGGTGCGCCGCGTTTCGACGCGAGCGGGGCGGAGACGCCCAAGCACGACGGGCGTATGGACGGCGAGTGGCGGGTGGTGGGCTGGGTGACCTCGGGCGGCTACGGGCATCACGTCGGCCTGTCGCTGGCGCAGGGCTACGTGCCGGCGGCGCTGGCGGGGCGTACCGAGCCGGGGCTCTTCGAGGTGGAGATCCTCGGGCGGCGCCGGCCGGCGCTGATCGCGCTCGAGCCGCCCTTCGATCCCGAAGGCGCGCGGATGCGGGGATAAGAGGCCCGGCGGCGGGCAGGGGAGGCAGGCATGGTCGGAACGGACGGCGAAGCGCCGACGGTGGCGCGGGAATACATCGACGCGCAATGCGATTCCACCGCCTGGAACGGGTTCCGCTTCCGGGACGGTGACATCGTCGTGGCCTCACCCGCCAAGGCCGGCACGACCTGGACGCTGGCGATCCTGGTGCAGCTGATCCACGGCGCGCCCGAGGCGCCACGGGTCGGCAACATCTGCCGCTGGATCGACTTCACGCTCTTTCGGGAGGGGCGGATGGAGGCGGTCGAGGCGCAGACGCATCGCCGGGTGATGAAGTCGCATCTCCCTGCCTATGCCCTGCCGATCTCGCCGCGGGCGAAATACATCTACGTGGCGCGCGACGGCCGCGACGTGGCCTGGAGCGAGCACAACCATCTCTTCAAGTCCGAGGACATGCTCTTCGACGCCCTGAACGCGGTGAGGCCCGCGGGAGCGCCCGAGATCCGCCGGCCCTTAGAGGACGTGCACGAATATTATCGCGCCTGGATGGCGGGGCGGAGCAGCATGGGGCAGTTCTGGGACCATGTGCGCAGCTGGTGGCCGCTGAGGCACCTGGAGAACGTCTATCTGCTGAATTACCAGAACCTGACGGACGATCTGGACGGCCGGATGGCGGAGCTCGCGGCATGGCTCGGGATCGAGCTCGACGAAGCGACCATGGCGCGGGCGGTGCGGCATGCGGGCTTTTCGCACATGAAGGCCCAGGCCGATGCGATGTTTCCCGAGATGCCCATGGTGGGCGGTGCGCAGAGCTTCATCAACAGGGGCAGCAACGGGCGCTGGCGCGACGTGCTGAGCGCGGCGGAGGTCGCCGAATACGAGGCGCGCGCGATCGAGGAACTCGGGCCGGACTGCGCGCGCTGGCTGGCGACGGGCCGGTTCTGAGACAATCTCCCTCCGATGGACTTCGGACCGCGGACATCGAACCTGCCCTGGCGCGGGACCGGTCCCGTGCCCCCGAGGCGCCGGTCGGGGCGTTTCACGATGATACGCTATGTAATCAATTGTTATTGCGTCTATTTTCACTGAACGGTCCGGACGAACGCCTCTTGTCGGTCGTCGTCCGATCCGATTGACCGGTGATCGGAGGGGACCGGCTGCCCAGCCGTCGTCCCTCATCCCGCACGGCCCTCGGATCCCAGCCCGATCGACCCGTCCCGATCCTCGACCGACGGTGACGCTGCACCCCCCTCGCCCTGCGGCGCGCGCCTCCGGGCGACCGGACCGGGCAAGGCGCCACCGGCGCCTCGCCTTTCCGGTCAGGGGCATGCGGTGCAGGCCGCGCGGGGCGCGGCCTTTCCCCTGTCCAGAGGCCCGGCCCAGGCGCAACGGCTTCGGTCAGGCGGAACGGCCGCGGATTTGAGGCCGTCCATTGCCGTACCGCTCAGGAGGCGCGGGCAGGCGCAGTCCTTGTCTCGCTCTGGGACGGCTGTCCCGGGGTCAGTGGGGTCGAGATGCGGTTTTCCCGTCCCGAGGGCCGCGGTCAGCCCACGAGGCCGCCGGCGGATGCGATGAAGGCGACGATCTCCGGCACGCCCTTGCGATCGCGGATGCAGGCAAACTGGAAGGGTCTTTCGCCGCGCATCCGGCGGGCGTCGCGGTCCATCACCTCGAGCGAGGCGCCCACATGGGGCGCGAGGTCGATCTTGTTGATGATCAGCAGATCCGAGCGGGTGACGCCGGGGCCGCCCTTGCGCGGGATCTTGTCGCCGGCGGCCACGTCGATGACGTAGAGCGTGATGTCGGCGAGCTCGGGCGAGAAGGTGGCCGAGAGATTGTCGCCGCCCGATTCGATCAGGATCACGTCGAGGTCGGGGAAGCGCTTCACCATCTCGTCCACGGCGAGCAGGTTGATCGAGGCATCCTCGCGGATCGCGGTATGCGGGCAGCCGCCGGTCTCCACCCCCATGATGCGCTCGAGCGGCAGCGCCTGGGAGCGCATCAGGAACTCGGCATCCTCGCGGGTGTAGATGTCGTTGGTGATGGCGGCGATCGACCAGCGGTCGCGCATGGTCTTGCAGAGCGCATCCATCAGCGCGGTCTTGCCGGCGCCCACCGGGCCGCCGATGCCGACGCGCAGGGGGCCGTGGGGCGATTTGCCGGGGGCAGGGGTCATGAGCGGAAGAGCCTCGTTTCCATGGTCTCGTGCAGCATGGAGGCCAGATCGGCGCCGAGCGCAACCCCGCCGAAGTCCTCGGGGTCGGCGCCCATGGCCTCGGCGGCGATTTCGGCCGCGAGCGGCAGGAGCGCGGCGGTGATGCGCTGGCCGTCGGTCTGGCCGAGCGGGATCAGGCGGACGCCGGCGGAGACGATGTTGGCGGCGAAGGCCTGGAGGAAGAGCGTGACGAGCGGATCGAGCGGCAGGCCGAGCTGGCGCGCGGCATGGCCCACGGCGACCGGATAGGCCATCGCCGGAACATCGATGCCCCAGGCGGCGGAGGTGGTGCGCGCGAAGGCCGCGCCCTGGGCCATGGTCTCCAGATGCCGCTCGGCCGACGGCGACAGGGCTTCGGCGATCTCGGCCACCGGCGCCGGATCCTCGGCGCGCCAGGCACGGCAGAGCAGGATTGCGTCGCTGCGGCCGGCGCCGAAGGCGAGCAGGTCGGCGGTCCAGTCGTGGAGCGCGGCGCGGCCGGTGACCGTGCCGGCCGCGACCGCCGCCTCGAGCCCGTGGGAGAAGCTGAAGGCGCCCACCGGATAGGCGGGCGAGAACCATGCGGTAAGGATCTGGACCGCGCGCGGGTCAGTCATGGGCGCCGTGGCCATGGTCATGGCCGTGCGGTGCGTGGTCGTCGTCGTGGCCGTGGGTCCGGCCGAGGCCGTAGGCGCCGCGCTCCGGGGCGAAGGGCGCCGTGATCGCGCGGGTGGTGGCGCCGAGGCGGGCGAGCATGTCTTCCATGACGCGCTCCGACCGAACGAGGATGCGGCCGGCCTCGATCCTGGCCGGCGTGTGGCGATTGCCGATGTGCCAGGCGATGCGGGCGAGGTCAGATGCGGGCGCGGTGATCTCGATCAGCGCCTCCGGCGCGGCGACGACGGCGATGCGTCGCCCGTCGGTGGTCAGGAAAGCGTCGCCCTCGTCGAGGGAGAGGGTCTCCGGCAGGTCGACGAAGAGGGCGTGGCCGGCGGCGGTGGTCAGCGTCTTGCGGCGCAGGAAGCGCTCCGCATAGTCGAGCGTCACCTGGTCGTCCGGCGCCGGCCCGGCGTCGTGGAGGATCTCGTAGGCGGTCAGGCGCAAGGGCAGGCCTCCGGGGATTCGATTGCGATCTCGGTAGTCGCTTCGCCCGCCGGGGTGAAGCCCCTTCGGCGGCGGGCGCGCGAGCATTTTCTGCTGCGCCCTCGGTGGGTTCGGTCTAGATTTCCACCCGAGGAAGAGTTGCGCGGGGAGAGGCGATGCGGGTGGCGAGCGGGATTGCGGCGGGACTGGCCCTGCTTTTGGCGGCGAATTGCGCCGGGACGGGCGGGACGGGCAGCGGCGATCCGGCGGCGATCGGCGCTTCGGTGCTCGCGGCCGATCCCGGGGCGGCCACGACGCTGGCCGCCGATTTCGAGACCCTGGCCTTCGGCGGATCCGGGAGACTGGCGCGTCTGGCCGCGCCGGTGATCGTCAATGTCGCGCCCTCGACGGCGGCGGCGAGTTCGCGCGAGACGGCGCTGGTCGGCGGGCTGGTCGACAGCCTGAGCGGCGGGGCGGGGATCGCCGTGACGCTTTCGGACGAGAGCATGTTCACCGCGCTCGATGCCGGCCGGGCGCGCTCGGCCTTCCTCGTGACCTTCATCGAGCCGGATGCCGTCCCCTCGCTCGCGGCGCAGCTCGTCGGGACGGGAATCTCGGGATCGCTCGTGGCGGGGCTCACCGCGTCGCTGAGCGGCTCCGGCTGCGCGGCGCTGGAATTCGCCGCGGGCGGGCGGCCGGGGGTGATCCTGATCAATGTCAGCACCGCGCTCGACGCCGGTCGCCGGACCCGGTGCGTGGCGCGCGAGTTCGCCTCGAACCTCGGGCTGCCGGGCCGGCTGGACCGGCCGGGCAGCGTCTTCGGCCCGTCGGGGCCGGTCGCGGGATTCGCCCCCCGCGACCTGGTGCTGCTGCGGATGCTCTACGATCCGCGGCTGCGGAACGGCATGGGTGCGGCCGAGGCGCGGCCGCTGCTGCCGGCCGTGGCGGCGGCGGCGCTGGCGCCCTAGGAAGGCTCAGGCCGCCTCGGCCCGGCAGGCGGCGGCGAAGGCGGTCTCGAAGACCGAGACCCAGCCGGCGTCATAGGCGTCGCGAACCTTCTGTGCGTCCTCGCCATAGGCCTCCCAGCCGTGGTGGCGCAGGGTGACGCGGGTGCCGCTGGCGAGGGGCGCGAAATCGACATCGACGCGGGTGGCCTGCGCGGCGGGGCGATTGATGTGCCAGGCGAGCGACAGGCGGGCGAAGGGCTCCCAGACCCGCACCGAGCCCCAGGAATGCCGGGTGCCGTCATGGCCGATCTCGGTGATCGCGCCGCCGGCGCGGGGCTCCATGCGCACCGCCTGCGCGGTCCGGCCTTCCATGCCCGAGACGGAGTGGCGGTCCTTGGGCCACCAGCGGTCCATGTCCTCGGTGAAGATGCGGAAGGCCGTGCGCTGGTCGCAGGGCACGTCAATCGTCTTGATGACGGGGTCGGGCATTGGCGTCCTCCATCTGTCGGCTCACTTCCTCGGCGAAGGCTTGCAGGACGTCGCCCCAGACCTCGTCGAGATAGGCGCGCAGCGGTGCGAGCCCCCTGGGCCGGGCGCGGTAGAGCCTCGCGGCCCCCCGGGGCTCGACCGCCACGAGACCCGCCTCCTGGAGCACCTTGAGATGCTGCGAGACCGCCGGGCGGCTGACCGGGTGCCGCGCCGCGAGGCGGGCCACCGGCATCGGCCCGGCGCGCAGGTCTTCGAGCAGCGCGCGGCGGGTCGGGTCGGCGAGGGCGGTGAGGATCTGTCCGTAAGTCATCGCTTACAGTAAGTGATGGCTTACGAATGAGTCAAGTCGATTTCACCACCGGCGGGAGGAGCGCATTCGGAGTCCATTCCCCTTGGCGCGACCAAAGCGCCGGTGGACGTGATGATGGCGTCGAACAGGCTCTCCCCGGCGCCGCCGGCGGGCGGGGTTGCGCTGGCCGCATGCTTGCCTGTATCCCGGCGCGCAATCCGGCGGGGCCCGCCGGGAAGCCTTTCGGAGAACGCGACCATGCATGCCTACCGGAGCCATACCTGTGCCGGGCTGACGCGCGCGGATGTGGGCAGCACGGTGCGCCTGTCGGGCTGGGTGCATCGCAAGCGCGACCATGGCGGCGTGCTCTTCATCGACCTGCGCGACCATTACGGCATCACCCAGGTGCTCGCCGACAGCGACAGCCCGGCCTTCGCCGAGGTCGATAAGCTCCGGGCCGAATGGGTGGTCCGCATCGACGGCCTGGTCAAGGGGCGCGCCCCGGAACTGGTCAACCCGAAGATCCCCACCGGCGAGATCGAGGTCTTCATCCAGGCGATCGAGGTGCTCGGGGCGGCGGAGGAGCTACCGCTGCCGGTCTTCGGCGAAGTGGATTATCCCGAGGAGACGCGGCTGAAATACCGGTTCCTCGACCTGCGCCGCGAGGGGCTGCATGCCAATATCATGTTGCGCAGCAAGGTGATAAGGTCGCTGCGCAACCGCATGGAAGCGCAGGGTTTCACCGAGTTCCAGACGCCGATCCTGACCGCCTCGAGCCCCGAGGGCGCGCGGGACTTCCTGGTGCCGAGCCGGCTGCATCCGGGCAAGGTCTATGCGCTGCCCCAGGCGCCGCAGCAGTTCAAGCAGTTGATCATGGTGGCGGGCTTCGACCGCTATTTTCAGATCGCGCCCTGCTTCCGCGACGAGGATCCGCGCGCCGACCGCTCGCCCGGCGAATTCTACCAGCTCGACATGGAGATGAGCTTCGCGACCCAGGAGGACGTCTTCGGCGTCATCGAGCCGGTGATGCGCGGCATCTTCGAGGAATTCGGCGGCGGACGGCCGGTGACGGCGGAGTTTCCGCGCATCGCCTATCGCGACGCGATGCTGAAATACGGCACCGACAAGCCCGACCTGCGCAACCCGATCGAGATGCAGGTGGTCAGCCGGCATTTCGCCGGCTCGGGCTTCAAGATCTTCGCGAACCTGCTGGAGCAGGACGGCAACGAGATCCGCGCCATCCCGGCGCCCGGCGGCGGCAGCCGCAAGTTCTGCGACCGGATGAACGCCTTCGCGCAAGGCGAGGGCCTGCCGGGGATGGGCTACATCTTCTGGCGCAAGGGCGACGACGGGACGATGGAGGCGGCGGGGCCCTTGGCGAAGAACATCGGCCCCGAGCGCACCGAGGCGATCCGGTTGCAGCTGGGGCTGGGCGAGGGAGACGCGGCCTTCTTCCTCGGCGGCGCGCCCTCGGACTTCGAGGCGGTGGCGGCGAAGGCGCGCAACGTGATCGGGCGCGAGCTGGGGCTGACGGTGGAGGAGCGCTTCGACTTCGCCTGGATCGTCGATTTCCCGATGTACGAGCGCGACCCGGAGACCGGCCGGCTCGACTTCAGCCACAACCCCTTCTCGATGCCCCAGGGCGGGCTCGAGGCGCTCGGGGCGCAGGATCCGCTGGATGTGCTGGGATATCAATACGATATCGTCTGCAACGGCGTCGAGCTCTCCTCCGGCGCGGTGCGGAACCATCGCCCGGAGATCATGTACGAGGCGTTCCGGATCGTCGGCTACGACCGGCATTACGTGGACGCGCATTTCGGCGGCATGCTCTCGGCCTTCCGCTATGGCGCGCCGCCGCATGCGGGCATCGCGCCCGGCGTCGACCGGATCGTGATGCTGCTCGCCGGCGCGGAGAACATCCGCGAGGTGATCATGTTCCCGATGAACCAGCGCGCCGAAGACCTGATGATGGGCGCGCCGTCGGAGCCGACGAACGAGCAGCTGAGGGAACTGGGCCTGCGGGTGGTGGCGAAGACCTGAAGGCGGGGCGCTCCCGGGGGCGCGCGTGCCCGTTCAGGCCAATGACCTGAAGTAGGAGCGGAGGCGCAGCACCGGGCCTCCACGCTGCACAACGCTGACGATTGGATGCGGCGTATTCGCCGTTTCGCCCGTGCGGCAGCGCGGGCAGCGGCCAGCCAGCCCCTCCGGGACGGCCGCTTCGCGGCCTTCCGCTGGTCGACCGCCGCCTTATGGGCATGTGTGGCCATCTCATGCCAGCCCAACCCCTTTTCCGAGCGTCGTCGGTGGTGAGAAGCTGCCGGGGCGCAGGTGATGCGGGAAGCCGTGTGCAGGTTCCAAACCGTGGCGACGCGGTGCCCGAGGGCCGCTATTCCGCCGCGACGGAGCCCGAGTTGTGGGCGTAGGTTTCCCAATCGGGGCGATAGTCGGCGCTGGCCTGGTTGCCCCAGACGGTCCAGCCCTCGCGCAACCCGCGGCCGAAGAGTTCGAGATAGGGGCCCCGGGAGCAGCTCTCGATGAGGTCGTATTGCTCGTCGGGCTTGCGGGAATGCTCGCGCTTGCGGCTGGCGAGCAGGTTCACCTGGCGGCGACCCGGCGCGAGGGTGCGGGCGTTGCCGCCGCGGGTGCCGAAGAGCAGGAGCTCGGTGACGTTGCGGAAATAGAAGCCGACGCCGCGGCCGTCCGAGCCGCCATCCTTGCGGATCTTGTGCCAGACGATATTGGCCTTGTAGGCGAATCCCCAGGCAGCGAGCACCGCGAGGCCGTCGGGCAGGAGCGCGTTCGGCACCCAGAGGTAGCAATGCGCGGGCGCCTGCATGTGCTCGGCCACGGGCAGGGCGCAGATGTCGTCGAGGGTCAGGGTTCCGTAGCGCGAGAGGCGCCGGTGCTCGGGCGCCACCTTGCCGGTGCGGTTGGCGAAGCGCCAGGGCGGATCGGCGAGCAGGGTGCCGAAGCGGGCGCCTTCGAGGGCGGCGGAGAGGTCTTGTGCAGCACTCGTGTCCATCCCCAAGATATTGGGTCATTCCGTCCTGCGATGCAATCGAAAGCGGCCCGTGCGGCCGGTGGGAGAGATCGCGATTGCCGGTCGGGCCGGGGACATGCCAGAAGGGGCCATGAGGGAGGATCCGTCGGGCGATCTGTCGGGCTGGGTGCCGCCGCCGCGGCCCGCGGCGCGGGCGCTCGAGGGCCGTTACGTACGGCTGGAGCCGCTGGCGGCCGGGCACGGGGTCGCGCTCGATGCCGCCAACCGGGTGGATGACGCGATCTGGACCTGGCTGCCCTACGGGCCCTTCGCCGACGAGGCCGCCTATTCGGCCTGGCTGGAGCGGGTCGCGGGCCGGGAGGATCCGATGTTCTTCGCGCTCCTCGACCGGGCGAGCGGGCTTCCCGGCGGGGTGGCGAGCCTGATGCGCATCAGCCCCGAGGCGGGCTCGATCGAGGTCGGCCACATCTGCCTCTCCCGCGCGATGCAGCGCACGCGGGCGGCTTCGGAGATGGTCTTTCTCTTCGCCCGGGAGGTCTTCGGCCTCGGCTACCGGCGCTTCGAGTGGAAATGCGACGCGGCGAATGCGGCGAGCCGGCGGGCGGCGCAGCGCTTCGGCTTTTCCTTCGAGGGCGTCTTCCGCCAGCACATGGTGGTGAAGGGACGCAACCGCGACACCGCCTGGTTCGCCATGACCGACGGCGACTGGGCCTGCCTGAGGCCGGGCTGGGAGGCATGGCTGGCGCCGGCGAACTTCGACGCGGAGGGGCGGCAGAAGCGGCGGCTGGGCGCGCTGACGGCGCCCTGCCGGGTCTCGTCCGATCCCGGGGCGGGCGCGTGAAGAAGCGCCGGGGGCCCTGGAAGGCGTGGCAGCGCCGCTGGAAGGACGGCTGGATCGACGCGATGGAGACGCCGCGCGGCCGGCGCAACGCCCATATCGACATGCTGGTCTTCGACCACGGGCTGATCCGCATGGCCTGGCGGAACATGCACGAGGTGGCGCCCGGCGTCTGGCGCGGCAACCAGCCCGATCCGGCCATGGTGCGGCGGCTGGCCGCGCGCGGGTTCCGCTCGATCCTGAACCTGCGCGGGGAGACGCAATACGGCTCCTACCTGCTGGAGCGCGAGGCCTGCCGGGCGGCGGGGATCACGCTGATCGATCTCAAGATGACCTCGCGGGAACTGCCGAGCGCGGCGGAGGTCATGGCGCTCGACGAGATCTTCGCCTCGATCGAGCGGCCGTTCCTGATGCATTGCAAGTCGGGGGCGGACCGGGCGGGCTTCGCCTCGGCACTCTATCTGCTGCTCCGGACCGAGACGCCGGTGGCCGAGGCCCGCGAGCAGCTCTCCTGGCGCTACCTGCATCTCGAAGGCGCGCGCACGGGCGTGCTGCGCTTCATGCTCGACGCCTATGCCGCGGCGGATGCGGCGCGCCCGCAGCGGTTCCGCGACTGGATCGCGGGGGAATACGATCCCGAGGCGCTGAGTGCCGCCTTTCGCGGCGGGCGGGTCGCCACATTCGTTTCCGACAGGCTGCTCGGGCGGGAATAGGCCGGGGGGCTTGACGGCGGGGCGGGGGGCGAACATGTCGCGCGGGTCTTGATGCGAGGATCCCTGCCGATGCGCCGCCCCGAAGTTACCGAATTCCTGCTGACGCGGCGGTCCTGCCCGGCGAAGCTCCTGCACGGGCCGGCGCCGGAGCGCGAGGCCGTGATGCGCATGCTCACCGCGGCGATGCGGGTGCCGGACCACGGCAAGCTCGCGCCCTGGCGCTTCCTGGTCCTGGAGGGCACGGCGCTGGCGGGCTTCGCCGCGCGGGTCCGGGCGCGGGCGGCCGAGACCGGGCAGGACGCCGACAAGGGGGCGCTCGCCTTCGAGCAGGCGCCGATGGCGGTGGCGGTGGTGGCCTCGCCCCAGCCGAGCGAGAAGATCCCGGTCATCGAGCAGACCCTCTCGGTGGGGGCGGCGGCGCTGAGCCTCGTCAACGCGGCGCTGGCGGAGGGTTGGGGTGCCAGCTGGCTGACGGGCTGGCCGGCCTATGACCGCGGGCTCGTGGAGGCGGCGCTGGGGCTCGGTCCCGAGGAATGGATCGCCGGCTTCGTCTATATCGGGCATTGCGATGCGCCGCCGCCCGAGCGGCCGCGGCCGGAGCCCGAGTCGCGGGTGCGCTGGCTCGGCGCATGAGCCTGGTCGCGGATTTCGGCCGGGCGGTCGCGCAGTTGCGCGATCCGCGCTTCCTGGGCGTGCTCCTCAAGGCGCTGGCGATCACCGTGATCGGGCTCGCGCTGGTCTTCTGGGCGGTGATGGCGGGGCTCGGCTGGCTCCTGCCCGAGAGCGTCGCGCTGCCCTGGATCGGGCCGGTGCGCTTTCTCGACGATCTTGCCTCCCTGGCGGCGGTCGGGCTGATGCTCGTGCTCTCGGTGGTGCTGATGGTGCCCACGGCCGCGGCGGTGGTGGGCTTCTTCCTCGAGGAGGTGGCCGAGGCGGTGGAGGCCGAGCATTACCCGGGCCTCGCGCCGGTCGCCGGGCCGGGGCTGTCGGCGCAGATCGGCGACGCGCTGCGGTTCTTCGCGCTGGTGGTGGCGGTCAATCTCGCGGCGCTCGTGGTCTATCTGCTGCTGCCGCCGCTCGCGCCCTTCGTCTTCTGGCTGGTCAACGGCTTCCTGCTGGGGCGGGAGTATTTCCAGCTGGTCGCCATGCGACGGCTCGGGCCGGAGGGCGCGGCGCGCCTGCGGCGGGCCAATGCCGGGCGGATCTGGCTGGCGGGAACCGCCATGGCGGTGCCCCTGAGCGTGCCGGTCCTCAACCTGCTCGTGCCGATCCTCGGCGTGGCGGTCTTCACGCATCAGCTCCACCGGATGGCCCCGGCGTCCTGAGGCCGCCTGTGGCGGCGGTTTGGCGGGGCCGGCGGTTTCGGTGTATGCTGCCCGCGGGGAGGCTGAGATGCGGATCCTGCGCGTGCTGGCTCTCGTGGCCGCAGGGGCGCCGGGCGGCGCCGCGGCGGCGACGGCGGTCGATGCGGCGATCGTGCTGGCGGTGGATGCCTCGGCTTCGGTGGACGGGGTGGAACTGGCCATCCAGCGTGGCGGTTACGCCCGGGCGCTCCGGCACGCCGACCTGCTGCAGGCGGTTCGGGCCGGGGCGGAAGGGCGGATCGCGCTCGCCTATTTCGAATGGGGTGGTCAGGTGCATCGCGACGCCGTGCTGCCCTGGACCCTGATCGACGGCCCCGAGGCGGCGGCGGGTTTTGCCTCGGCGATCGAGGGGCTGCCGGTGCGCTCGAGCCTCGGCACCTCGATCTCGCGAGCGCTGGACTTCGCCCGGAGGCTGATCGACCGCGGCCCCTTCGCCGCGGACCGGCGCACCATCGACGTCTCGGGTGACGGCCCCAACAATCTCGGGCCGCCGGTTACGGAGGCGCGCGACCGGGCGGTGGCGGAAGGGATCGTGGTCAACGGCCTGCCGGTGCTCGTCGCCCCCTCCGCCAGCTTCCGCGATATCGACCGCTATTACGCGGATTGCGTCATCGGCGGCTTCGGCGCATTTGTCCTCGCGGCGCGCAGCGGCGAGGAATTGGCCCCGGCGATCCGGCGCAAGCTCATCCTCGAAGTCAGCGGTCTTGCGCCGCCGGCGCGCATCCTGCCCGCGGCCGAGGCGGAGCCGGTCGACTGCCTCGTCGGCGAGCGGATCCGGCAGGAGCGGATCGACCGCATCTTTCCCGGCCTCCTTCGGTGACGGCCGCGCCGGCTACTCGGAACGGGACTCCGGCGCCCCCCCGGCGACAAACCAGCCGGGATCGGCGTTGCCGCCGCAGACGAGCACGCCGACCCGCTCGCCCGGCGCCGCCCGGTAGCGGCCCGAGGTCAGGGCTGCGAGCGCGGTGACGCCACCGGGCTCGGCGAAGATCCGGGCGGCCTCCCAGAGGCGGCGCTGGGCGTCGACGAGCTCGGCGTCGGAGACGACGAGTGCCGCCGCGACACGCGCGGCGAGGATCGCGTAGGGCAGGGCGCCGATGCGCGGTGCACCGAGCGAGCCGGCGGCAAGCCCCTCGGGCGCGATCACGGCATCGGGGCCCGTGGCGAGTGCTGCGGCGAGGGTGGCGGTGCCGCGGGTTTCCACGGCGACGATGCGGATTCGGCGGTCGTACCAGGCGGCGATGCCGCCGATCAGCCCGCCGCCGCCCACCGAGACCAGCAGCGTGTCGAGACCGGGGCATTGCTCCTCGATCTCGCGGCCGAGGGTGCCCTGGCCGGCGAGGGTCTCGGGCTGGTCGAAGGGATGCACTGCCAGCGCACCGGTCTCGGCCACGAAGGCTTCGAGCGCGGCCAGGGTCTTCTCGAAGCTGCCCGGCACCGCGACGACCTCGGCGCCGAAGCCGCGGATGCGCTCGGCCTTGACCGGGTCGGCCCAGTCCGGGACGAAGATGCGCGCCGGATGACCCAGGGCGCGGGCGGCGAAGGCCACCGCCGCCCCGTGATTGCCGCCGGAGGCCGCCGCGACCCCGACAGACGGCACCGGACGCGCGAGCAGGGCATTGAAGGCGCCGCGGGCCTTGAAGCTGCCGGTCACCTGCAGCTGTTCGAGCTTGAGGACGAGCGGATGCCCGAGGCCCAAGGCCCCCGCCTCGAGCTCCAGCACCGGCGTCCGCCGGACATGCGGCTTGATGCGCGTATGGGCGTCGGCGATGTCGGTCGGGCCGATCATGGACGCCTCCTCGGCCGGCTGCCGGCGGGCTAGCGCGCTTCGCCGGGCAGGAGGCCCTCGGGCATGATCACGCCGTCGATCACCTGGATGAGGCCGTTGCTCGCCATCACGTCCGGCTGGACCACGTTGGCGCCGCCCACCCTCACGCCGTTGAAGCCGTCGACGGTGATGTCGAGCCCGCCCAGGGTGGTGAGCGTCGTGGTGCGGCCGCTGAGATCGGCGGTGGTATAGGTTCCGGGCACCACGTGCATCTCCAGCAGCCGGGTCAGTTCGCCGCGGTTCTGTGGCTGCATCAGCGTGTCGAGCGTGCCCTTCGGCAGCGCGTCGAAGGCCGAGTTTCGCGGCGCGAAGACGGTGAAGGGGCCGGCATCGTCGAGCGACTGGACCCCGGCGGTGGTCAGGGCGCGCGCCAGCGTGGTGAAGGCGGCATTGGAATCGATCACCTCCTGGATGCTCGGGTTCTGCGGCGCGCCTGCACAGGCCGAAAGCGCGATCGCCGCGGCGCCGGCCAGCATGATCGCCCCGAGGTTTCTGCGGTTCATGGTGGTATCCCTCGTCCGGAAGTCGCGATTGCTGGCCATGGTGCCGCGCCCGGTCGGCGCAGGGCGGGCAGGGCAAGGCTAGCCCGGCAGGCCTGCTGCATCAATGCCGCGCCCCGCGGCACCGGCTTGACAAGCCCGGTGGCCGGTCCAAGCTGCAATCCGGGAAATCGTCAGGTCACGCCCGTGCGAGCCCCCGTGTCCCGCAGCGGGACAAACGCGATCGTGATCGGCTGCATGTCGCGAGCAGCCCATTTCCGACGAAGGGAGGGCGTGGCCCGATGGGGTCGCGCAAGGATCACCAGCGCCGGGAGACAGCGAATGCACGTGCGAGAGAAGCCGAAATTCGGCGAATCCGAAATCACCCCGAAATCGGCCTGGCTCGACCGACGCAGCCTGATGCGGGGAGCGGCCGGGCTCGCGGCGGTGGGACTTCTGCCCGCGACCGCCCGCCGGGCCTCGGCCGCGCGCTATTCCACCGACGCGCCGCCGACGGCCTATGAATACGTCACGACCTACAACAATTTCTACGAATTCGGCACCGGCAAGTCCGATCCCGCGAAGCATGCGGGCCAGCTGACCACCTCGCCCTGGTCGGTGGTGATCGACGGCATGGTCGCCCGGCCGGGCACCTATGCGCTCGAGGATCTGGTCGGGCCGCGGACGGTGGAGGAGCGGATCTACCGGCTGCGCTGCGTCGAGGGCTGGTCGATGGTGATCCCCTGGCTTGGCGTGCCGCTGGCGGGCGTGCTGAAGCGCGCCGAGCCTGCCCCGGGCGCGAAATACGTCGCCTTCGAGACGCTGGTGCGGCCTGCGGAGATGCCGGGGCAGAGCGGGATCTTCCAGGTGCTCGACTGGCCCTATGTGGAGGGGCTCAGGCTCGACGAGGCCATGCATCCCCTGACCATCCTCGCCACCGGGCTCTACGGTGAGCCGCTGCCGAACCAGAACGGCGCGCCGGTCCGGCTCGTGGTGCCGTGGAAATACGGCTACAAGTCGATCAAGTCGATCGTGCGCATCACCCTGACCGAGAAGCAGCCGCCGACCACCTGGAACATCCAGAACCCGCGGGAATACGGCTTCTATTCCAACGTGAATCCGGAGGTCGACCATCCACGCTGGAGCCAGGCCACCGAGCGGGTGATCGGCGGCAGCCTGCTCTCGCCCCAGCGCGACACGGAGATGTTCAACGGCTATGCCGGCGAGGTGGCCGGGCTCTATGCCGGCATGGATCTGAGGAA
>JACKKC010000023.1:0-22500 GCA_020637615.1 Rhodovulum sp. | reverse complement strand
GCAGGGTGAGCCGACCCCTAAGGCGAGGCCGAAAGGCGTAGTCGATGGGAATCTGGTTAATATTCCAGAGCCAGGAGGAAGTGACGGATCGCGGCTGTTGTCTGATCTTATCGGATTGATCAGGCCTCGAAGTGGTTCCAGGAAATAGCCCTCCATAAGATCGTACCCGAAACCGACACAGGTGGACTGGTAGAGCATACCAAGGCGCTTGAGAGAACTGCATTGAAGGAACTCGGCAAAATGCCTCCGTAACTTCGGAAGAAGGAGGCCCCGTTGGCGCGCAAGCGTTGGCGGGGGGCACAGACCAGGGGGTGGCGACTGTTTACTAAAAACACAGGACTCTGCGAAGCCGCAAGGCGACGTATAGGGTCTGACGCCTGCCCGGTGCCGGAAGGTTAAAAGGAGATGTGCAAGCATTGAATTGAAGCCCCGGTAAACGGCGGCCGTAACTATAACGGTCCTAAGGTAGCGAAATTCCTTGTCGGGTAAGTTCCGACCTGCACGAATGGCGTAACGACTTCCCCGCTGTCTCCAATGCAGACTCAGCGAAATTGAATTCCCCGTGAAGATGCGGGGTTCCCGCGGTCAGACGGAAAGACCCCGTGCACCTTTACTACAGCTTCACACTGGCATCAGGCGCGCAATGTGCAGGATAGGTGGTAGGCTTCGAAGCGGGGACGCCAGTTCCCGTGGAGCCACCCTTGAGATACCACCCTTTGTTCGCTTGATGTCTAACCGCGGACCGTTATCCGGTTCCGGGACCCTGTGTGGCGGGTAGTTTGACTGGGGCGGTCGCCTCCCAAATAGTAACGGAGGCGCGCGATGGTGGGCTCAGAGCGGTCGGAAATCGCTCGTCGAGTGCAATGGCATAAGCCCGCCTGACTGCGAGACTGACAAGTCGAGCAGAGTCGAAAGACGGCCATAGTGATCCGGTGGTCCCGCGTGGAAGGGCCATCGCTCAACGGATAAAAGGTACGCCGGGGATAACAGGCTGATACTGCCCAAGAGTCCATATCGACGGCAGTGTTTGGCACCTCGATGTCGGCTCATCACATCCTGGGGCTGGAGAAGGTCCCAAGGGTACGGCTGTTCGCCGTTTAAAGTGGTACGTGAGCTGGGTTTAGAACGTCGTGAGACAGTTCGGTCCCTATCTGCCGTGGGTGTAGGAGACTTGAGAGGAGTTGCCCCTAGTACGAGAGGACCGGGGTGAACGCACCACTGGTGGACCTGTTGTCGTGCCAACGGCAGTGCAGGGTAGCTATGTGCGGACAGGATAACCGCTGAAGGCATCTAAGCGGGAAGCCCCCCTCGAAACCAGGTCTCCCTTGAGGGCCGTGGAAGACCACCACGTCGATAGGCCGGAGATGTAAGCGCGGCAACGCGTTCAGTTGACCGGTACTAATCGCCCGAGAGGCTTAGATCCGATCCGGAAGAAGACGGGAACCCCGTCCGCTTCCCGGACACCCGGAAGTCGGCCGACCCAAAGGTCGTGGAGAAGGACGCGGGCGCGCCGCCGGAAACGGCGCCGCCCGGGAAAGACACGCGTCTCGTGGCGCAGGGCGGAAACACCCCGCCCGTGCGTCCTGCAGGTTTGGTGGCATGAGCGCGAGCGAAACACCCGATCCCATCCCGAACTCGGCCGTTAAGCGCCGCCGCGCCGATGGTACTGCGTCCCAAGACGTGGGAGAGTAGGTCACCGCCAAACCTGCAGGACGCACGAAAAAGCAAGCTCTCTTCACCGATCAACACCCTGCCGCGGGGTGGAGCAGCCCGGTAGCTCGTCAGGCTCATAACCTGAAGGTCGTAGGTTCAAATCCTACCCCCGCAACCAAAACATCAAATAATATCAATGCTCTGCGCGCCTCGGCGCGTGGGGTATTATTTTACCGCCAATCCAGGTCAACAATAGGTCAACAAAACCGGCCAAGCTGCGACACGAGCACACGAAGAGCAGGACCTTGCACAGCCATGGGGCCCCATAGGTCCGTGCTCAAGGCAGCGCGAATGGCCGAAGAAATGGTCATTCCGGCTTTGCGCTGCCCGATCGGATATGCAACTTTTTTAGACTCGGCTGCGACGCGAAATGATAGTGCGCGGGTGCAGCGAGCTATCGCGCTCATCCAACGACAAAGGGACGAGGATGCTGCCAACCGTGTTCCTGTCACTAGAGGGCGGCGATGAGAGCTTTGTGGCGAAGGTCCAGCGCTTCCTGCCCGATGGTCTGGCCTATTTCTATCCTCGGAGCTTCCGTAACGGCGAGGATCTGGTCTCCGCGATGGAGGAGCGGGTCGGCGTGGCGACCATGTTCGTGCTGTTTGCGTCTAGGAGGGCTGCGAAGTCACCGTGGGTTGGGTTCGAGGTCGATAGGGCGCGGATCGCAAAAATCAAGAATCCGACATTTCGCGTCATCGTAGTCCCGACCGATGCCGTAGTAAAACATTCAGACTTGCCCGCGTGGATGCGCGACTATTGGGTCGGCCCTGTCGGCGACGGTCCGCGCGAGGTTGCGCGATACATTCGCAAGGCGCTGATCACGGGTCCGCTGAGCCACCTGCCAGGCGCACAGGTCTTTGGCCGCGGGGCGCTCGTGGATGCCGCCTTGGCGTCAGTGAACGACGTCGTGCTGCGTACGGAGCAGACCCCGAATGTGTTGATTCTCGCTGGTCCACTCGGCGTCGGCCGTCGCACCTTCAACCGGCGCTTGCTTGCGGAGGCCTTTCCGGCGACGCCGGAATTGGGCTTCGGGCCCGAGTTCGTGTTGCCCCAGTTCGCGGATTTGGCCGACATCTATCGCGCGCTGCGGCAGGAGGTCGAGACCGAGTTGCCGCTTCATTCGATCGGCGAGGATTTGCGTGCGTTCAGCGCAGCAGAGCTACAGGCTCAGGCGCAAGAGGTCGTGCGGCGGCTGGTTCACTTCGCCGAACTCGGACAGGCCGTCACAATCGTCACCGGTAATGGCATCTTCGAAGAGAGAGGCTTTCTGAAGCCTTGGGTGCCGATCCTCTTCGGAGAGCTGGCGCATGACCGCCGGGTGAAATTAGTTGTCGTGTCGAACCGCCTCCTTCACGAAAACGAGCTGCGCGCGCACCCGAACGTACTCCAGCTTCCGGTTCCGCCTCTGAAGGAGAAGGACGTCCGTGCGCTGATGATACAGTCAACGGTTGCATTTGGGGCTAAGCCCGTGCTTCCGAGCACGGACGTGATCCGTACGATTGGCGGCCATCCGGGAATCGCCCGGGCAACTGCGGCACTCGTCGCGCAGCGCGGGCCCGCGGTCCTAGAAGCCCATCCGGCCGACCTCTTCGCCCTCCAAGAGGAAGTGCTTGGCGACTACCTCGACTTCACCCACCGCACGCCGGTCGAGCGCGATGTTCTGTCTGTCCTGAGCTGGGTGCCGCAACTGGCGGGTGATACGTTAAAACGCGTAGTCCTTGAGCGCAATGGCATCTCGCCCGAACAGTTCGCCGACAGCGTGTCGGGGCTTATCCTCGCCTGCCTAGTCGAAGTGTCCGCCGCGAATTATCTCATCTCAGCGCCCATCAGATCGCTTTTCCGGCGGCTCCATGGCTACGGCTCCAAAGAGTTGATGACGGCTTTCTCCGCGGCCTTGAGGGACGAGCTTGAACGTGCCCGCCGCGACGATGAGTTGCGCGCGGAGTTGATGGATGCGCTTGCATTCATGGCAGCGATCGAGGGGGGTACCCTTCCTCCCGAGTTCAGGAACCTGCTTCTACCGTCCACGCTGCAGGAGGTCGTTAAGGAGACATACGACGGCGGTCATGATGATCCCGAGGCCCTTCGCAGAGTGGTTTCATGGGGGACGTCCGCGCTGGGAGCCAGAATGGACGAAACAGCGCGCGAGGAGATCCTTTCGTATGTCCTGCGCGCCCATGTGCGATTGGGCAACGCTGCGGAAGCCGAGGGTCTGCTAGACTTCTTCGATGCGCGGAGCTACCGATCGCGCTTTTACCTGCGAGCCTTCTACTTGCGCCTTGGAAAGGGCGACCTCAAGGGCGCAGTGAACATGCTATTGAAGGCGCGCGAGGTCAGGAAATACATGAAGTTGGTCGTGGGTGACCTCGCCCGTTGCTATCAGCGCCTAGGGTGGTGGCCGCAGCTGCACGAGCTAGTGCGGGATCAAGCGGCTCACATCGGCAGAAACCCCGTCCTACTCGATGTTCAAGCAGGTATGCTGATTGCGCAGGGCGCGTTCAGCGAAGCGGATAGGGTCATTCGCACTCTGCTCACGATCAGGGGCCAAGAAGCGTATGCCGAGGGTCGCCGAGCAATGTTAATTATGCGCCGGGATCAGGATTTCGCTAGGGCTCAGCGAATGCTCACAGATTTGCTGCAGCGAGGGGCCGGAGGACAGATGTTCATCCGCAGATTGCGCGCTGTCGCGGCCGCTTCCGCCGGCGACGTTCGCGTTGCGCGCGAAGACATAGAGTTCCTGAAGGCACGCGGAGCATCGGAGAGCGTAGCAGGGATCGAGGCACGCATTCTGCTCGCGCAACGCGACTATGCAGGTGCTGAGAACGAGTTGGCGAAGGCGACCTCTCTCAGCGCCCAAGACCAACTGTTGCGGGCGAGAATCCTCGAGGCCAAAGCCAATGATCACGAGACACCCTTCTCCGACAGGGACCGCCTAAGGCGAGAAGCGGCCGAACTCCGGGCGCGCAACCGTATGCTCGACGAGTATGAGGTGGAGCATTGACGCTCCAAAAGGCCCCAAGCTCGGACCGCGCCGTCGCTTCGCCCGGAAACGCCGAGCGACAATGATACTTAAAAGAGTCGTTGTTTGAGGGCCTGCCGAGGCGGTTCGGGAATGGTAGCGGCTGACCCACCTGCAGTTCGACGCTAGCCTATTAGCTAGTGGTCGACTTTACGGTGCACAATCGAGCCTGCGCCCGCAATACGCTGTAGTCCGCGAGCAATTCCTCAATCGTCGATCGAGCCGGCAACAAGACAAGCTCATCCGCCGCCTGCTCCTGCATCGATGCACCGTACTCAACCACCGGCGGACACAGTCGATCTCCCGGCTCAATATCGCCCCTCGCGCAAGCGCCGAGCGAGATCAACGCGATCGCGAGGACGACCTGCGGCAGCTTCGAGCATCCTTCGCTGAACTTCATTGGCTTTCTCCGTAGCTTCGAGACGTTCCGCAAGGCGGCCGGCCCGTTCGCCAGCGCGGCGGTTCCCTGAGAGGAACAGAAGAACGGCTCCCGCGAGGACGCCGCAGATGACGGCCCGGCGCGCCCAGCGCGACCGGGCCAGGCCGACGAGGAGGGCGGCGATCACCGCCGCCCCCGCTTCCAGTCGTCGAGCCGGGCGTAGATCGCGACCGCGATGCCGGCGAGCGCCAAACCGATGAAGACCCAGCGCATCGTGTCGAGGTATGGGATCAGGGACTGGATGGAGCCTTGGGCTTCGGTGAGCGTCTGCTGCGCGATCTCGACGCCGGCGGCGCCGATCGTCGCCGCCCCCGCCGCGCCGCCGCCTTTCATCGTGCGGCTGTCGGCGAGCCGCTCGCGGGCCAACGGGGTTTCCTCGGCGAACGGGACGGGCCGCGGCGGGAAGGGCTCGCCCCATCGCCGTCCGGGTCCGAGGTGGATGTGCATGAACCCGGACCGCGGGTAGGTGCCGAAGCCGCGGAAGCCGACGGCGCGGGCGGCCGCCTCGAAGGCCTCCGGGTCGTGGTTCGCCATCGCGATGTCGAAGGCGGTGCCGAGCATGTGCTTCGAGGCCGGCACGCCGCCCACTGCCCGATTGTGCTCGGAGCTGCGGTATGCCGAGCGGACGATCAGGGGCTTGCCCAGGCGGTCGCGCAACGCCTGACCGACGTGGTGGGGCTCGGCGGCGACGAGGCCACAGTGCTCGCGGTCGCAGCCGGGGTCGAGGCGGGCTCGTCGCATCCCCTGGCCGAGGCGGTGCTCGGCGAAGCCGCGGAGCGCGGGGTCGCTGCCCTGCCGATGACCGGGGCGCGCGTGCTGCCAGGCCGCGGGGTCGCGGCGGTGACCGCGGCCGGCGCCACGGCCTTCGTCGGCTCGCCGCGCCATGCCGAGGAGCTCGGCGGCCTCGACGCGGCGGCGCGGGAGCAGATCGCTGTACTGGAGGAGGCGGGCAAGACCGTCGCCGCAGTCTACGAGGGCGGGACGCTCCTGGGGCTGGTCGCGCTCCGCGACGAGCCGCGGCCCGACGCCGCCGCGGCGATGGCGGAGCTGAAGGACCTCGGGATCGCGGCGGTGATGCTGACCGGCGACAACCGGCGGACCGCGGCCGCGATCGCCGCCTCGCTCGGGATGGAGCAGAAGGCGGAGCTGCTGCCCGACGACAAGGTGACCGCGATCAGGGAACTTGCCACGCAGGGCGGACTGGTGATGGTCGGCGTCGGCATCAACGACGCCCCGGCGCTCGCCGCGGCGGACGTGGGCGTCGCCATGGGCTCGGGCACCGACGTGGCGCTCGAGACCGCCGACGGCGCGCTCCTGCGCAACCGGGTGACCGACGTGGCGGCGCTGATCCGGCTCGCCCGCGCGACGATGGCGAACATCCGCCAGAACATCACCGTGGCCCTTGGCCTCAAGGCGGTGTTCCTGGTGACGAGCGTGCTCGGCATCACCGGCCTCTGGATCGCCATCCTCGCCAACACCGGCGCAACCGTGCTGGTCACGCTGAACGCGCTCCGGCTGCTGCGTTTCAACCCGGAACAGGCCGGGTGACGCCGATGGATGCGCTCGCCCTGGCCGGACAGGCGGTCTTCGCGGCCTATGTCGCGGGCTTCCTGCTCTTGACCCGGCGGATGGCCCACGCCAGCGGCGATGATCCGTGGCTGTTCGCCCGCAGATCCGGGACGCAGCGCTGGACGGCCCTCGCCTTCCGGCTCGGCTTCGCGCTGCTGGCGGCGCTGCCGCTGATCCGGCTGATCGCGCCGCGGACGCCGGAGACTGTCGCGGCCTGGCCGGCCGCACTCGGCTGGCTCGGGCTGCTGCTCGCCGTCGCCGGCGCCGGCCTCGCGCTGCGCGCGCAGGCGCACATGGGCGCCTTCTGGCGCATCGGCGCCGCCGAGGGCGGGCTCGGCCGGCTCGTCACCGACGGGCCGTTCGCCTGGTCGCGCAACTCGGTCTTCCTCCGCCAGATCGTCCTCGTCTGGGGCGTCGCGCTCGGCGGCGATCCGGCCGCGGCGGCGCTCGCGCTCGTGGTCACGGTCGCGGCGGTCACCCAGGTCGCGGTCGAGGAGCGGGTGATCGCCGCCGGTCCCGGCGCCGAGTACGCGGCCAATCGCGCCCGGGTGAACCGGTGGCTCGGACGCAAGCGCGATGAGGGAGCGGGGTGAGCGGCGACACGCTCTCGCCCGGCGCCTGGCGGCTGCTGGCCGCGGCCTGGGTCGTGGCGCTGGCCGCGACGCTTGGCGCGCTCTTCATCGGCGAGGTGATGGGCAAGGCCCGCCGACAAGCCGACTAAATCGCGCAGACCTCCGGTCGACGTTGTATCCATGGCTCCGCCTCTTCAGCTTCGGCCGCAATGCGGAGAATCGTCGCCTCGTCCCCGTGCCTGCCGACAAGCTGGATGCCGATTGGACGATCCCCGTCCGCCATGCCCAAGGGAACGGAAATCGCGGGAAGCCCCGAGATATTGTGTGCGAACATGAACGCGGCGTCCGACCATCTCGCCAGGTAACGCTCGCGGTCGGCGTCCTCCATCGACCAGTATCCCACCGCGCGCGGCGGCTGCGTCAGCGTCGGCGTGACGAAGACATCGTAAGGTGACAGCTCGACGCAGATGGCCTGGCCAGCCTTACGCACCGCCGCGATGCTGGCCGAATACCGGGTCGCCGAAAGGGTCCTGGCATATTGCAGCATGGACCAGTTGAACGGTTGCAGGTCGGATTCCTCGGGCGGACGCCCGACGAACCTGGCATGCTGGGTGAATTCCGTGGAGGTCTCGACCGCGATGATGTCGTTGTAGCTCCACCAAGCCGCCTGGAGATCGGTCTTCATGTCGTATTCTTCGACGATGTGTCCCAGGTTCGAGAACAGCGCGGCCGCGTTCTTCACGGCCGCCTCGACCTCGGGCGCGAAGGGCTCGCCCCACGGCGCCTTCAGCGTGTAGCCGATCCTGAGCCGCCGCGGGCGTTCGGAGAGGCCGGAGAGCCAGCTGACTGCGGGACGCGGGGCATGGTAGGGGTCCCCGGGCAGGTTCCCTGCAACCACGTCGAGATAGGCGGCCGTATCGCGCACCGTGCGGGTGTTGCACAGGAAATAGATGCAGCCGAACCACAGGTCGGCGTCATGCGGGCCATAGCTGAGACGTCCACGAGAGGGCTTCAGCCCGACGACGCCGCAGCACGAGGCCGGCACGCGGATCGACCCACCTCCGTCCGACGCGTCCGCGACGGGGACGAGGCGCGCGGCGACGGCCGCCGCCGAGCCGCCGCTGGAGCCGCCGGTCGTGATCGACGGGTTCCAGGGGTTCACCGTCGGGCCGTACATCCGCGGCTCCGTGGTGATGCACCAGCCGTATTCCGGCGTGTTGCTGCGGCCGAGCGGCGCGAGTCCCGAGGCCCGCAGCTTGCGGACGATCTCGGAATCGTCGGGGCAGACGAAATCCTTCAGATAGGGGGTGCCGGACGTGAGCGGCGTGCCTTTCCACATCGTCCCTAGGTTCTTCAGCAGGAACGGCGCCCCCGCGAAGGGACCTTCGCCCGGATCGCAGCCCACGGAGCGGGCCAGGTCGAGCGTTTCGATCACCACGGCATTCAGCTGCGGATTGAGGCGCTCCAGGAGATGGATCGCGGTCTCGACCACTTCGGAGGCCTTGATCTGTCCGCCGCGCACCAGCTCGCCGATGCCAAGCGCATCGGATTCGGCGTAGAGCCGAACGAGATCATCCGTAACGGTCGTCATGTCTTGCCTTCTCCGCTTGGGTCGTTTCGGTTCGACGGGGCGTCAGATCGCGGTCAGCCAGTCGTTCCAGCGCGGGTCGTCGAACAGGCGCCGCGCGCGGGCGTACTTCCAGATGCCGTACTTCTGGTAGTCGAAGTCCCACATGGAGAGCTGGCGCTGCTGCACGGCCCAGGAGCCCCACTTCATGTCCGCGACCGCGCGCGCGACCCAGACCCGAGCCACGAGGTCGTGCCGCACCTCGCCGTAGTATTGCTCGATCAGCGCGTTCGTGGTCGCCTCGTCCACGAACACCTCGCCGACGAACACGCCGATCTCATAGGCCCGCTCGTTGTTCGAAGCGAACTCGAAATCGATCAGCTTCATGTCGCGAATTCGGTCGTCCCCGTCCATGTCGACCATGAAGTTGCCGGGCATGGGATCGTTGTGGCAGGGCGCGAGATCGAGGCCCGAGGCCATGAACGCCGCCTTGGCGCGCTCGTACTGCGCCAGCAGCCAGTCGAAATCCGCCGGCGTCAGCGCCCCTACCCCGCGGCCCTGCTCGATATGCTCGTCGGTCATGGCGAAGACGTCCTTGGTGACCGGCAGCCGGTCGCAGGAGTTGAACCTGCGGTAGAGGTCGATCGCGCCGTCGAGGAAGTCCCGGCGCGAGAAGTCGGCGTTGGTCGAGGCGCGGTAGCCGTCCAGGAACTCGACGACCTCGACCCCGGCCTGGGGGTCGAACAGCAGGACGCGGGGCGAGATGCCGAGCCCGTGGGCCTGCCCCGCGGCCGCGTTGGAGAGCTCGCGGTCCACGAAGTTCTCGGAGCCCACGCCGAACAGCTTCACGAAGTAGTCCGTGCCGTCGTGCTTGATCAGCCAGTTCGAGTTCAGGATCCCGCCGACCAGCGGCCGCCAGGCGATCCCCTCGGCCTGCCAGCCCAGCGCGGCGGCGATCGCGCCGATCCGGTCTTCGATGGAAACGGTCATGTCGCCCCCCTGTCAGGTCAGCTTGCGCAGCCGGTCCGCCGCGCGGGAATGCTGGGAATGCTCCTCGAAGCGCAGGAAGCGCCACGAGGCGTACTTGGCGAACTCGAGGCTCCGGCGCGGCGAGACCTGCGCCAGATGGGCGGCGATCAGCCCCCAGCGCAGGTCGTCGAGGACGCCGTAGACGAAGGCGCGCTGGAACTCGCCCTCGTGGAAGCGGCCGGTCCAGGCCTCGAAGCCCTCGCGGGCCTCGGCCTCGCGGTCGTGCGCCTCCATCAGGTGGCAGCCGATGTCCTCGAAGGGATCGGCGTTGCCGGCGAGGTCGTAGTCCACCAGCCGCACGGCGCCCGCGGGGCCGATCATCCAGTTGGCCGCGCTGCCGTCCCGGTGGCAGGGCCGGCTGTCCCGGCCCGCCGCCCGGATCGCCGCCTCGGCGCTGGCGACGAAGCCCATCCAGGCGGCGAGATGGCGGGGTGCGCCGCTCCCCGCGGCGCCGCAGCGCGCCGCGAGGTCGCGGAGCTCAGCGAAGATGTCCTTGTCGGCGAGGCGCGGGCCGTCGTGGAGCCGCTTCTTGGCGGCGATCACGGCGGCATAGGTCTCGGGCCGGGCCGCGTCGTGCAGGCCCCCGGCGCGCCATCCCTCGCCGAGATGCTCCATCGTCATCAGCCCGTCCTCGGGCCAGGCTTCCAGCACCTTCGGCCCCACGTCGAGTTCGCCGGCGATACGCGCGGCCTCGAAGGCGGCGGCCGGATCGACGTAGAAGCCGACGTCCGGATGATAGTGCTTGAAGATCTCGACCCGCCCGTCGGCCTCGGCGACCATGACGTCCGCCTCGATCCCGCGCCAGCCGGGCGAGGCCAGCACGGTGAACGGGCATTCGAGCCGCGCGGGCGCGGCGCCCAGCCGGGCGGTCGCCCTTGCCGCCAGGAGATCGTGACGTGCGTCGGTCATCTTCTCTCGCCTCCCTTGCCTTCCGACTGTCCGCGCGGCGCCAGCGGCCATCCGGCGGCGGCGCGGCCTCCCGGCCAGAGCGCGGCCTCGAGCGCCGCGGCCAGCCGGACGAGGCGCACATCGTCGAAGCGCCGCCCCACGAGCTGCACGCCGACCGGCAGGCCCCTGTCGTCGAAGCCGCCGCAGATCGACACGGCCGGATGGCCCGACTGGTTGAAGAGCGCGGTGAAGGTGCAGTGGCGCAGCGGCATCGCCGGGTCGATGCCGCGATCCTCGGCCGGGAAGTTGACGATCGGCATCACCGGCGTCAGCAGCACGTCCGCGCCCTCGAAGAGCGCGCCCGCCTCGGCGACGGCGCGGGCGATCCCGGCGTCGATCCCGGCGATCCGCTCGGCGGTCCAGTCGCGGGCCGGGCTGAACCAGTCTACGAGCTGGCGCGGCGTCTCGTCGCGCCGGTCGGCGACGGCCGCGGCATACTCGCGCCAGCCGCGCCACTGGAGCGCCTCGTCGAGCGGCAGATAGGCGTCCCAGCCGATGCGGCGGTCCGGAGCGACGACCCGCTCGACCAGGCCGGCGATGGCGTCGCGCGCCCGAGCCAACGCCTCGAGCACCGCGGGCTCCACCGCCGGGCCGAAGCCGAAGGCGTCGTAGACGGCGACCGTCAGCCCGGCCCCGGGCGCGGCCGTCTCCGCGGCAGGCTCGGTCACGGGAACCGAGTAGCGGTCGTCGGGATGCACGCCGCCCAGCACACGCAGCAGCGGCTCCAGATCGGCGGCGTAGCGCGCCATCGGGCCGGCCGAGCGCACGTCCGAGCCGGGCGTATGCGGGATCATCCCCTGCGTGGGCTTCAGCGCGGCCAGCCCGCAATGCGAGGCGGGCAGGCGCACCGAGCCGGCGATGTCCGAGCCCACCGACATCATCCCGATGCCCGCCGCCAACGAGGCGCCGGCGCCGGCGCTCGACCCGCCGGTGTTCCAGGCGAGGCCGAAGGGATTGCGCACGATCCCGTGGAA
This sequence comes from Rhodovulum sp., assembly GCA_020637615.1. Classification (GTDB taxonomy): domain Bacteria; phylum Pseudomonadota; class Alphaproteobacteria; order Rhodobacterales; family Rhodobacteraceae; genus Amaricoccus. The sequence goes on along the minus strand of JACKKC010000023.1, from coordinate 10,670 downwards.
GGAGCTGACGCCCGAGGCGCTCAGCCCGTAGTCGGGCATCGTGCATTTGCCGATGATGATCGCGCGGGCGGCCTTGAGCTTCTCGGTCGGGGGCGCGTCCTTTGCGCCCTTCACGCCGGCCCCGTGCGCGGCCGATCCATGGTGCCACGTCATGCCGACGGCATGGACCGAGTCCTTCAGCGTCACCGGCGCGCCGTCGAGCGCGCCCTCCGGCCGGCCCGCCTTCCAGCGCCGGGCCGACGCCTCGGCCTCGGCCATGGCCGCGTCGCGCCGCAGATCGTAGAGGGCGTTGATACGGCCGTTCACCGCTTCGATCTGGGCGAAGGTCAGGTCCGCGACTTCCACCGGGTCGGTTACGCCGGCCCGATAGGCGGCCAACAGCTCGGCAATGGTCAGGCGGCTCAGCTCTTGCAGGTTCATGGCCGGAGGTCTCCTCAGGAGCGGCGGGAGCGCAGCACGTCGAGCGCGGCGGCGACGATCAGGACCAGACCGGTCAGCATCAGGCTCGCCTCGGTCGGAACGTTCATCAGGATCAGGCCGTTCGACAGCATTCCGAGCAGCAGCACACCGAGCGCCACCCGAGGGAGCGAACCCCTGCCGCCGGTGAAGGGCACGCCGCCGAGGAGTACCGCCGTCAGCACGCTCAACTCCATGCCGACGCCGAGCGTGCCGGAGGGCGCCGAGTTGATCCGGGCCACGGTCATCAGCCCCGCCAGCGCGGCGGCGACGCCGACGGCCGCATAGAGCAGCATCACCGTGAGCTTGACCCGGATGCCGACCAGATAGGCCGCGCGCTCATTCACGCCGATGGCCACGGCATGGCGACCGAAGGGCGAGAGGCGCATGAAGGCGAACCCCGCGACGAGCACGGCCAGCATGATCCACGTCAGGTACGGGACGCCGAACAGGACGCCGTAGCCGATGTAGGAGAAGCTCTCGGGAAAGCCGAACAGCGGATTGGGCGAGAGGTACTGCGCGAGTCCCCGCATCAGCGTCAGGCCGCCGAGCGTGACGATGATCGGCGACATCGACAGCCACGAGACGAGGAAGCCGTTTACGAGCCCCGCCGCCAGCCCGACCAGCAGGGTGAAGACGACGGCGCCCGCCACGCCGAGCACCGGGAAGCTGAGCCCCGCGACGACGCCACAGAGGCCAAGCAGCGAGCCGACGCTCAGGTCGACCTTGCCCGCCATCAGCAGGATCGCGAAGGGGACGGCGATGGTCATCAGCGACGCCACCTGCACCGTGATGCTGAGCAGGTTGCGCGGGGTCAGGAACACCGGCGCCTTGATGTAGAAGAAGAGGCCGAGCAGCACCACGGCCAGAGGCAGCGCCGCCGCGTTGAGGATGCCCGCCAGGTCATGGCGGGAGGGCCGGTCGATGGCCACGGTCTCGGTCATGTCGTTCACCCCTGTGAGTGCACGGGCTGGGGCGCCGGTCGCGCCGACCCCAGGCTGGCGGAAAAGCTCTGATGCGCGGCCTCGACCAGGCGGTCGGCGGTTATGTCGCGGTCGATGAGCTCGATCTGGCGGCCCTGCCCGAGGACGAGGACGCGCTCGCAGAGCGTCACAAGCTCGGCTGGATCCGAGGAGGCGACGAGCACTGCTCCGCCCCCCGCGGCGAACTCGCCGAGCAAGCGGTAGATCTCGGCGCGGGCGCCGATGTCGACCCCTTGGGTCGGCTCGTCGAGGAGGAGCACCTTGATGCCGAGCTCCGGGATCAGCCAGCGCCCCATCACCAGCTTCTGCGCGTTGCCGCCGCTGAACCGCCGGCTCGCGAGGTCCGGCCGGTTGGGATGGAGCCTGAGCGCCGCGGCCATGCGGTCGAACAGCGGGCGCTGGCTGGAGAGGCGGCGGGCCACCCCGTCGAAATGCGGCATCAGCAGGTTGTCGAGGGCGGAGAGCGTCGGGAACAGGCTCTGCTCGTTGCGGTCCGAGGCGACCAGCGCGATGCCGCGGTCGAGCGCCTGGCGCGAGTCGCGAATGCTGACCGGGGACTCCTCGACCAGCAGCCGGCCGCCCGCGCAGCGCCGTGCGCCAGCCAGGGTCTCGACGAGGTCGGTGCGGCCGGAGCCGAGCAGACCGTAGAGGCCGAGCACCTCCCCCTTGCCCAGCTCCAGGTCGATCGGCCCGGTGTAGCCGCAGCGGTAGCCCTCGAGCCGGAGCTGCGGCGCCGGCGCGAGCTCACGGGCGACGCGGCGCTGTTCGAGCTCGGCCGACGGGGCGATCGCCTGCGCGATGATCGCGGGCGTGACCTCGGCCGCCGGGCGGGTCCAGACGACGGCGCCGTCGCGCAGCACCGTTACCTTGTCGGCGATCGCCTCGATCTCGTCGAGGAGATGAGTGACGTAGACAATGGCGATGTTCTCGCGGTGCGCAAGATGCTGCACCACCCGGTGCAGCGCCTCGATCTCCCTGTCCGACAGCGCGGCCGTGGGCTCGTCGAGGACGAGCAGGACCGGACGGATATGCAGGGCGCGCGCGATCTCGACGAGCTGGCGCTCGCCGATGCTCAGCCGGTCGAGCTGTTGGTGCGCGTCGATGTCGACCCCGAGGCGCTCCAGCAGCGCATGCGCCTGCCGCTCCTGCTCGCGGCGCTGGACCACGCCGAAGCGCTGGATCTCGCTGCCGAGGAAGATATTATCGGCGACGGTCAGCCCCTCCACCACCTGGAAGTGCTGGTAGATGATGCCGATGCCCTTCTCGATGGCGAGGCGCGGCGTCAGGGCCGTCATTTCCTCGTCCCCGATCGCGATGACGCCGCTCGTCGGATGGATCGCGCCGGAGAGACAGCCGAGGAAGGTCGACTTCCCCGCCCCGTTGGCGCCGACGAAGGCATGGATCTCGCCACGGTGGAACTCGAGATCGACGCCTTTCAGGACCTCGACCGATCCGAAGGATTTGCGCAGTTCGCTGACCCTCGCCCAAGCCTTGTCCATGCCTTCCCCCTGATCGTGAGATGGGATCCCGGCGCGCGGCGCGCCGGGATGCGCCGGGATCGGTCACTGCTCGTAGTTGGCGATCAGCCGGTCGAGCAGCTCGGGGTCGGCGGTCGAGGCGAGGACCGTCGGCGTAAAGGCGAAGGCCGGGCCGTTGCCGGTGATGGCGTTCAGCGCCTGGTCGACCACGTTCGCGCCGAGCTCGTTGATGAGGATCGCGGCGCTCGCCTTGTAGGCCTTGCCCTCCTTTACCGCCCGCAGGCCCTCGTGCGAGCCGTCCTGTCCGGCAATGAAGAACTGATCCGGGTCGATGCCGGCGATGGTCACGGCGCGATAGGCGCCGACGGCGGCGTCGTCGTTCAGCCCGATGATGATCGAAAGGTCGGGGTGCTGTTTCAGCACGGTCTCGGCGACCGTCATGCCGGTGGCCTGGTCCGCGGAATCCTGGGTGGCCACGACCTCGATGCCGTTCTCGGCGAAGATGCGCTCCACCTCGATCCAGCGCGGGCTGAGCGACATGAGGCCGGTCAGGGTGGTGATGAGCGCCTTGGGGTGCTCGATGCCGCTCGACTTCGCCCACTCGACCGCGGCGTTCCCGACGATCTGGCCGGACTGGGCGTGGTCGAAGCCGACGAAGCCGTCGCTGCCTTCCATGGTGCCCAGATAGGTCAGCCACTTGATGCCGGCCGCCTGCGCCTGCTTCTGGAAGGGCTTCAGGGCCGCCTCGTCAATCGGCGTGACGACGATCGCATCGACCCCGAGGGTGACCCAGCCCTGGACGGCGTTGATCTGCTGCTCGAGGTTGTTGGCTTGCGTGTTGTCGTGCAGCATGGTCACGCAGCCGAGCTCGGCCGCCCGCTCGTCGGCGAAATGGCGCACCTGCTTCACGATCGCCGCCTCGGAGACCGAATGGCTGTAGGCGATGGTGAAGGCGCCGCCGTCGTCGCAGGCCTTCTGGGCCGCGGCGCGGATATCCTCGAGCTTGACGTCGGCGGGAACGGCCTCCTGCGCCCGGCCGGGCGCGGCCGGGCCGAAGGCAAGCAGGGCTCCCCCCATCGCCAGATACAATGCCGTCGTCAACTTTCGTGTGTTCATGTCGCGGTTTCCCTGATGAAGCTTGTCTTGGCATGAGCGTGCGGCGTCTCCGGAATCGTCCCGTTCCTTTCCTGGTCGCCGGGCCGTCAACGTCCCTGGATCGCCTCCAGTCTGGCGGTGATCGTGTCGCGGGCGAGCCGCATGTCCTCCAATCGGCCCGAGATGAACAGGCGGCCGGTGGCGCCCATCATCTGCACGTCATTGATCGTGGCCGCCGGCGCGGCCTTCTCGGCCTCGTTCGCGGCGACGCAGGCGAAGAGCGCCGGCGCCATCTCGTAGATCAGCAGCGCCTCCCCCGGCACCAGGATCGAGGCGTCACGCGATCGGTTGAGAATGATCGCATGCTGATCCGACAGATTCTCGATGATGTCGTGATAGAGGATCTGCGGTTTCAGCTGATCCTCGGGTTTCGCGCCGATCCCGGCCAGGATCGCCGCGCCCGCGGCGTCCAGATCCTCCATCCGGTCGGAGTGGAGCTCCAGAAGGCCGAACTGGCGCTCGGTGAAGAGGATGCCGGGCTCCATGTCCGGGGCGGACTTGAGCGCAAGGTCGGTGATCCGGTGAATGGCCAGCGCGGGCGCCACCTCGATGATCAGCGAATGCTGCCCTGCGAAGGAAGGATACCCCCTCGCCCTGGTGGGCGAGGAAAGATATGCCGCGAACTGGGGCCGAAGATCCTCGATGGGAAGATAGACGCGAAGCTCTGTCATGCCTCAGTCCTCGTTTGCGGGCGCATGCTCTGGCGGGACGTCAGCCCTTCACCGCCTCGAAGTGACTGCCGAGATCGGGGTGGGGGCGCGGGATGACATGGACCGAGGTCACTTCGCCGATCTGGGCGGCCGCCTCCGCGCCGGCCTCGGTCGCGGCCTTCACCGCGCCCACGTCGCCGCGCACCACGACCGAGACCAGCCCGCCGCCGACCTCGTTGCGGGCGATGATCTCGACATTAGCCGCCTTGACCATGGCATCGGCGGCGGCGAGCGCCGGAACGTAGCCCTTGGTTTCGATCATTCCGATTGCAGGATTTGCCATCTCTCAGGAGCTCCCTTACTGGCGCTTGGTGGATTGCTCGTCGATCGAGCCGACAATCAGCGCGTCGATCGGCACGGACGTCTCGGGGAAGTAAGACGCGGCGACCGAGCCTTGGGTGATCAGCACCGCCTCGCCTTCGGCGCAGCCGAGCGGATCGAAGGCGATGAGCCTCGCGCCGGCTTCGGTCTCCACCTCGAGCAACGCCCCGGTCGGCAGCGTTCCGACATGGCGGGTAGACCAGACCCTGCCGCTGACGCGTGCCCTCATCATGCGAGTGTCCTTTCGATCCTGATGCCGCGGCGGCGCGCTTCGTCGCCGGCCAGCGGGGTAAGCCGCGCCCGCTTCGTCAGGCGTAGCCGGGTTTCGCCTTCGGGCACGCCGGCGATGTCGCGCTCGGTGACGAGGCTCTTGCGGATTTCCGGCGTCGCGGCCGGAACGGTCGTCACCAGCGTGACCGGTTGCGCCGCGGCCGAAGCAGGCGCCGGGCCGTCGGGCGTGAAGCGCAGCCGCCCTTCCCGCAGGGCCGCGACGAAGCCCTGGTCCTCGGCCCGTCGCAGCAGCGAGAGCGCGAACTCGGTCAACTCGGCCGTCGAACCCACGCGGACCCGTTCCACCTGCGGGCCGCCGAGGATCTCGGCGCGGATCGCCGCTATCTCCTCGGACAGGACCTCGCGGATGAGCGAGCGGAGGTCGTGCATCAGGCCGCTCCCGCCTGGCGGAGCGCGCGTTCGGCCGCCTCGCGGGCGTTGCGGACGTCGGCTTCCTTTCCGGCGAGGTAGAGCCGTCCGTTGGCTCCGATCATCCGCATGTCGATGACCTTGACGTCGGCTTCCTTCTCGGCCTCGTTGCAGGCGAGGATGGCATAGGCGGCGGGCTGGCATTCCAGCAGGTAGACGCTCTCGCCGCCCAGCACCATCGAGCCGGTCTTGTTCCGGTTCATCAGGAACGCATGCTGGTCGTCGACCCGCGTGACGATCCTCGACGCCATGATCTTCGGCTTCTCCGCGTCCTCGCGACGCTTGCCCATGGCGGAAAGCGCGGCCTCCGCGCCGGCCTGCACCTCGGAGGTGGAATAGGCGTGGAACTGCAGCGTGCCGAACTGGCGCTCGACCACGAGGAAGCCGGCGCGAACCTCGGCGCCCTTCAGCACCGTGTCGGTCAGCGCCTCGATGTCCAGGCCCGGGGCGATCTCGATGATCTGGGCGGCCATCCGGGCGCGGGGAAGCGTTCCGCGCATCCAGGTGGCGGTGTAAGCCAGGGTCTGCGGCTGCAGCTGGTCGATGAAGATGAAGGCGCGGAGGTCGGTCACGACTGGCCTCTGTTCAGTTCACGGAGTTCCTGAAGGATCAACTGGCGGAGGAGGTCGCGATCTAGGCCGCCGGCCTCGGCCGTTGGCGCGGGGACGGGCGTCGGCGGAGGCGCCGGCCGATGGGCGGGGTCCGACCCCTCGAACGGCGCACGAACGTTGCTGAAGTCGCCGAAAGGCACGGCGGCGTCGCTGTTCCAGGCCAGCCGTGTCCAGTGCACGAGGTGCTGCGGCCCAATGTTCTCGCCCACCGACGAGCGCCCGAAATAGCCGGTGCCGATCGTGAACGAGGGGGCGAGATGCGTGGCGAAGCCCGCGGCGCCTTGCGAGCATGGGGCGTTCACCACCACCCGATAGACGGGGAGGGCCGCGGCGAAATCCATCGCGCGCTGTGGGTCCTCGCCATGGAACGCGGCGGAATGACCCGCGCCGGTCATGCGCAGGATCATCTGCGCCATGCCTATGGCGCGCTCGAACGCGCCGGCGGAGGCGAAGGCCAGCACCGGGCAGAGCTTCTCCTTCGTCAGCGGCTCGTCCAGCCCGACCTTCTCCACCGGGGCGACGAGCACCCTCGTCAAGGGCACGACACGGAAGCCGGCCTGCGCCGCGATCCAGACCGCGCTCTTGCCGACGGCGGCGGTGTTGAGGTGACCGTCCGGGAAGAGCCACTCGCGCAGCTTCGTGACATCGGCGTCCGAGCAGAGATGCGCGCCCGCCGCGCGCAGGGCCCGGTCGAGATGCTGGCGGTTCTCGTCCAGCGAGATCAGCACGCTCTCGTTGGTGCAGAGCACCGAGTTGTCGAAGGCCTTGCTGTCGACGATCCGCTGCGCGGCGGCCTTCTGGTCGGCCGTCGGATCGACATAGACCGGCGCGTTGCCGGGGCCGACGCCGATCGCGGGATTGCCGGAGGAATAGGCGGCCCGCACCATCGGAACGCCGCCGGTCGCGAGAATGACCTGCACCTTGGGCGAGGTCATCAGGGCCTGCACCAGCGGCACGGAGGGCTCCTCGATGCACTGGATCAGGCCGGCCGGCGCTCCGGCCGCCACCGCAGCTGCCTCGAGTCGGGCCGCGGCGTCCACGCAGCACGCCTTCGCCAGCGGATGCGGGCTGAAGATCACCGAATTGCGGCTGAGGAGCGCGAGGATCGACTTGTAGTAAAGCGTGGAAATCGGGTTCGTCGCGGGCGTCAGGGCGAAGATCAACCCGGCGGGCTTGGGTATCTCCACCATCTTGCGGTCGGGGAGGACTCGCGGGTTCACGAGGTCCATGTTCTCGTAGAAGTCGAGGAGTGGATGGGCCGACAGCTCGTTCTTCAAGCGCTTGTGCTCGACCACGCCCATGCCGGTCTCGCGCACGGCCCATTCGGCGTAGGTTGCGGCGGCCTGGTGGGCGGCCTCGGCCACCGCGCGCGCGATCCGCATCACCGCGGCGCGATCGTATCGGGAGAACGCCCGCACCGCCCATCCGGCGCGGTCGATCTTCATCCGTGCGGCTGCCTCGGCCCGATCGGGGGCGACGAGGCGTGGCGCGTCTTCGTGAAGCTGCATCTGCAATCCCCCCACGATCACGCAGCCCGACGCGGGCTGCGAAGGAGCTCCCGCGCCCGCGGCATGGCCGCATCCACCCGATCGACGATCTCCTGGCTGGTGGCCGCGTCGAGCAGCACGCCCGGCTTGAACTGCAGCACCCGCTTGTCAAGGGAGGAGAAGATCGCCCAGACACCGCCCTCGTAGAGCGCGCGCGAGACCGCGACGGCCCCCTCGGGGTGGTCGAACTCCAGGCCCAGGATCAGGCCGCGCTGGCGGATGCCGACGAAGATGTCGCTGTGCGCTGCCATCAGATCGGTCAGCGCGCGCTGGAAGAAATCAGCGACGAAATGCACGTTCGAAATGACCTCGGGACGTTGCAGCATGTCGATCACCTGATGGGCGACGACGCAACCGAGCTCGGATCCTCCCGCCGTCGAGATATGGGCCGCCCCGTCCTCGTGCAGCCAGCCGCCGCATTTCTCGGTCGTGACGCAGGCCGAGATCGGGTAGATGCCGCCGCCGAGTCCCTTGCCGGTGACGAACATGTCGGGCTCGAGCCCATAGGACTGCCAGCCCCACATCACGCCGGTGCGCATCAGGCCGGTCTGAACCTCGTCGGCGATGTAGAGCGTGCCGTAGCGCCGGCAGAGCTCTTGGCAGGCCTTGAGGTAGCCGTCGTTCGGCAGCGGGAACCCGTAGGTCGCGGGAATGGTTTCGATGATGAAGGCGGCGATGTCGCGGCCCCGCAGGGCGCGCTCAAGGGCGTCGACGTCGTTGAACGGCACCTGGATGAACTCGTCCGGACGGTCGGCGAGGAAGAGCTTCGAGAAGCGGTCGTCCCCGGTGGCCACCGAAAGGCCGGAATGCCCGTGATAGCCTTTGATGATCGAGACGATCTTCCGCCGCTTTGTGGTATATCGGGCAGTTTTAAGCGCGATTTCCACAGCCTCGGCGCCGCCGGCCCCAAGCATCGCGTACCGCATCCCCGGCGCGGTCTTGACGAGCTTCTCGGCGAAGGCGGCGCGGGCGACCGAGGGGAACCAATGGTTGCCCATGTCGAAATAGTCCAGTGCCGACTTTAGGGTGGCCACCAGCTCCGGGTTGCGATGTCCGAAATTATAAGTTCCGCCATTGAGATGCAGGTCAATCAGTCGACGACCTGACATGTCGTACAGGAAGTACCCCTCGCGGCGGTCGATCACCAGATCGATACCCGCCTCCTGCCAGAACCGCGTCTTCCCAGGGTTCCAGTGCTCGATCCCCTTTTCGAGCACCTCGGCCTTCGAGTCGAACGTGAAGAATCCGTAGTTGAACACCGCGCACCTCCATCTGCCCGAACCTTGTCATGATTACTGCCGATTTGCAACATTTAATGTGGGATATCGGGCAAAAAAGTGCTTGCCCGCCTTACAGCCTCCTGCGATTCCTTCGGAGAGGAAAGAGGTTAGGCATGAAAGTCGTCCGATCCCGCAAGGAGGTCCGGCAGCACCGGATCCTCGCCGCCCTGGAGGCGAACCCGGCGCTGCGCGTGACGCAGCTTGCCGACGAGCTGGCGGTCTCGGCCGAGACGATTCGCCGCGACCTCGACGAGCTCGTCCAGCTTGGCCAGGTCAACCGCACCCATGGCGGCGCCGTGCGCAACAACCGGTCCGAGCCCGCGCTGAACGAAAGGCTGGCGATCAACGTCCCCGAGCGCCGGGCGATCGCTCGCGCGGCGGCGGAGCGTCATGCCGGCGCGGGCGCGCTGCTACTGGGCGGCGGAGCCACGATGACGCATTTCGCCCGCGAGCTGCGGCTCACGGACCAGCGGATGACCGTCGTCACCCCCGCCTACGCGATCGCAGCCGAGCTCGCGGCCAATCCGCTGATCGAGGTCATGGTGCTTCCGGGCATCTTCGAGCCTCAGGAAGGCCTTGCCTGCGGTCCCGAGACAATTCGCGCCATCAGCCGATATCGAGCGCCGGTGGCGATCATCGGCGCGTCCGGCCTCGACGACGAGGGGATCAGCGAGGCGATGCTGAGCGCAGGAGAGGTCTATGCGGCCATGCTTGAACAATCCCACGAGGGCGTGATCCTGGCGGACCACTCGAAGTTCGGCCAACGGGCGCTGGTGCTGCTGCACCGCTGGTCAACCGGGCTGACCTTGATCACCGACCGGCAGCCCCCGCGAGACCTCGCTGCCGCCATGCGCGAAGGCGGCAGCGACTGCGTAGTCGCACCTCCCGTCGGCTGAGCCGAGTGTGGGCATGCCTTGGGCCGCAAGCGCGTAGCCACTATTGGCCGAACGACTGTGGGGGAGGCGCACCGCGCAGTGGCCAGGTGCGAGCGGACCCACACCTGATGGGGGTCGGTGGCGACCCTGTAGTCGCCGCCGGCCCGGATGGCCGCGAAGTGGCGCTGGGCGCAGCGGATTTTCCGCTCGGCCTCGACCGAGGCGTCGTCGATGCGGTGCCGGTCATGCCCTTGACCTCGCGGACGAGATAGAGGCGCGCGCCGTCCCCGGCGTCCTTGACGATGCCGAGGTCGGGGACGTAGCCCCCGACCGGGGTCGGGATCCGGAACGAGTCCGGCAGCTTCATGAAGACCATGCCCTTGCGGTCGCGAAGTCCCTCGATCATCAGCTTCTCCGGGACGCTCTCCGCCAGGATGTGGCTGTAGTAGCTGGCCGGGCCGGCGTCGATCAGGTCCATGGTCAGGGAGTGCTCATAGTCGACGAGCCGGTCGAGCCTGCCGATCTGGCCGTCCATCGGCTTGTAGGCGACCTGGT
>JACKKC010000022.1 GCA_020637615.1 Rhodovulum sp. | reverse complement strand
CTGACGCTCGCCTCGATCGTGGAGAAGGAGACCGGCCTGGCGGAGGAGCGGCCGCGGGTGGCGGCGGTCTTCGTCAACCGGCTGAACCGCGGCATGCGGCTCCAGACCGACCCGACGGTGATCTACGGCATCACGGGCGGCGAGGGGCCATTGGGCCGCGGGCTGAAGGCGAGCGAGCTGGCGGCGGCGACGCCCTACAACACCTATGTCATCGCCGGGCTGCCGCCGGGGCCGATCGCCAATCCCGGCCGCGAGGCCATCGCCGCGGCGGCCAATCCGCCCGCGACGGAGGATTTCTATTTCGTCGCCGACGGCACCGGCGGCCATGCCTTCGCCGCGACGCTGGAGCAGCACAACGCCAATGTGGCGGCCTGGCGCCGGCTGGAGGCGCAGCGGGCGCTGGAGGCGGAGGAGGCCGCCAAGGCCGAGGCACAGGAAGAGGTGGTGGGGCAGTAGGGGGCGTTACACGTTGTAACGCTATCTAAGAGACTGTAATATATTATAAAATTTGACCGTCCCAATGGGGGATGGTGGCCTGAACTGCTCTTGAGCCAATCCGAGGATAATCCTCAAGGATGATGCGGGATCCTCAAACCATATTCAGACTTGGTGCGTTGGCCGGCGATTGTGCGGCTCGAACAGAATGTTCCGGACCACGAGGCAAAAAACACGAGTAAGAGATATGCCTGAGGAAAAGGATCACCTGTCGAACGAGGTCGCAGTCGGCGGCAGCCTGTCGATAAAGGGCGTGGAACTGGGTTCACTTTCGGCCGGCGCAAGAAGCCGGACAGCCTCGTCAATCGACAGGCTCGTTGGGGCCGCAGTTGATGTTGGCTCCGCATACCTTGAGGGTGTGGCAAGGCGTAGGCGTGCTAAAGATTTGGTTCAGACAGAGCTAGTCCAAGCCGAAGGCAAGGCCGCCATCGCCCTTGCCTTTGGCGATCCACAGTTTGGCGAGCGTTTGGCCAACAGGTTCCTAGCAGATCAAGCGCGAAAGCAGGTGAACCGTGAGGCGGTCGCTGACAGTGCAATCGAGCATTTGCAAGAGGCCGACGATCCCGGCGTGGATAACGGGGCGATCGATGAGGATTGGATGAATCTCTTTGAGGCCGGAGCGGAAAAGGCCTCAAGCGACCACCTACGCGACCTGTGGGGGAGAGTGCTTGCCGGGGAAATCAGGACGCCCGGGTCATTCTCGCTGTCAACTATTCGATTTATTTCGGAACTAGATGCTAAGATAGCCAAGACATTTGAATTATATGTTTCGAAACGTATTTCAGATGATAACATTATTAAGCCGAATGAGATTGTTAACGATGTGTTGGAGGATCTCGTTTTCCTGGAAGCCTGCGGCCTTCTTCAAGGCGCTCTCGGTAATATTGGTAAAGAGTTTGCGAAAGGCGAGGATGGCGATTATTTCTACATTCCAATGGATAATTATTTATTAAGGATAAAATCAAAACGAACAAAACTGCGACTTAATGTAATTTATATTACTCGTATTGGATCCGAGATAGCCTCAATACTTCCTCCGGTTAATCCGGTAGATTCACTAACAGCGATTGGTGAAAGCTTCCTGAATGTGTCTATTGAGTCAATAATATCTGAAGTTCAGAAGAAAAACGCGGATGGAAGCATTCTAATGCGAAAAATCAAAGTGTTGAAGCATGAGGAAGTTGGACCATAGGGCTGTTATCAGCAACCGGGAGATGCTTCCGGCTTGAGTGCTAAAGCCCGCAGCGGCTGGGAGGCTATGCGGCTTCACTCACTCGCGGGCGTTGCATCAAGAGTCATTGATCTAGTCCGTCGCTAGGCGCGGTGCGGGGTTCCGGCCGCTATTCTGGTGCATACATCCTTTCGATCTCGTCCAGTACCAGGTCCATCATCGCCCCCGAGGCCTCGCGGCCGGTGAAATGCAGGCTCCAGCCGTCGCGGGTGCGTTCGCGGCGGATGGTGAGGGCGTAGCGCGGGCGGAGGATGCGGCGGGGGCGGCCGGGGTGGTTGGAGGTTTCGGGTTTGCGGGCGTGTTCTTCCGCCTCGGCGAGGATCGGCTGGAGCAGCTGCCACTGGTGATCGGGGTCCGTCAGGCTCGATTCCTCGAGCGCGGTGCGGATGAGCTCGCCGAAGCCGGCGGCGATGGCGGCGGCGATGCGGAAGACCTGGGCCTGTTTCAGCGTCTCGGGGGCGGTGAACTGGCCGTCCATTTCCTCGGCGAAGGTGGCGAGGGTGCGGAGGCGGTGGCGCTTCACGCGGCCGGCGTTGGGGTAGAGCCCGTTGATGGCTTCCTCAATGGAGGGGAAGGCACCCTGGTTGCGGGCGGTCACCGCAATCAGCCCGCGCTCGAAGGGGGAGAGCCCGGCGCGGATCTCGTTTTCCTCGACCATGGCGGCGAGGGCGGCGGCGAGCGAGGTGCGCTCGCGCAGGAAGGCGGGGATGGCGGCGTAGCGATCCTCGGCGGTGGCGGCGTGCAGGCTGCGGAAGGCGTGCAGGCGGCGGAAGCCGGAGAGCAGGCCGAAGCGGGCGGGGCCGCGGGCCTGGTCGAGGGGGAAGATCTCGATCGGCTGGCGCAGGCCGGAGGCGGCGATGGAGGCTTCGAGCTCGGCCTGGGGCTCGGGGTCGAGGCCGGTGCGGTCGCGGGTGAGCGCGGTGGCGTCGATCTCGGCGAGGGGCACGAGCTGGATCGGGTCGGGCATGGGCGGGTCCTATCGTTTGGCGGTGTGGTTGGGGCACGGGCGGTGCCCGACTTGGAGGGTGCAGAGCGCCCTCCCGGGGGAGGTCGGGCGCTGTCCGTGCTGGCGCACGGGCGAGGTCACGCGGGCGAGAATACGGGAGGATCGGGGGGCGTTGCGTCGCAAGGCGCTGGAGCGTTCGCCGGTAAGCATCTGTTAATATGACGATTTCCGGTTGACAGACCGTGCGCTCCGGTGTAGGACTGGCGCCAAGCTGGAAGAAGTGAGTCGAGACCCGCCGCGAGGCGGGTCTTTTCGTTTCAGCCCGGGCGGAGCAGCCAGGGCATTCATCACATGACAATTTCAGCAACAGATCGGAACGCGGACGAAGAGCGGCTGCGGCATTCGATCGACTTGTACCGTGACCTGTCCGGGGCTCTGATAGAGCGGATCACGCAACTCAAGCAGCAGCGCGTCGCAGACGACGATTGCAAGGAACTGGTGGGGGCGCTTCAGGCGCACCATCGGGCGCTGCAGACCGTTCTCGACATCGAGGCACGCATTGGCAAACGAAGCACAACCACGCACGACGGGATCGGGGAAGCCCTCGATCTCGACGCGGCGCGCGCAGAGATCCTTGCGCGACTTGCTAGTTGGGTTGCCGGAGCGTGAGCTCGGCGCGTTTCTCGACGCGTTGAGTCCGAACGCCCTCCTGTCCCTGCCCTGGCTCTTCGAGCATTGGGCGCTGCCGGGACATCAGCTGCCTCCCGAGGGAGACTGGACGACCTGGATGATCCTGGGCGGCCGGGGGGCAGGCAAGACCCGCGCCGGGTCCGAATGGATCCGCGCGCAGGTCGAAGGGGGCAAGCCGGGCGACCCGGGGCGCTGTTCCCGGGTCGCCCTGGTCGGCGAGACGCTCGACCAGGCGCGCGAGGTGATGATCTTCGGCGAGAGCGGCATCCTGCGCTGCTCGCCGCCGGACCGCCGTCCGGTCTGGCAGGCCGGGCGCAAGGCGCTGGTCTGGCCGAACGGCGCGATCGCGCAGATTTTCTCCGCCAGCGATCCGGAATCGCTGCGCGGCCCGCAATTCGACGCCGCCTGGTGCGACGAGCTGGCGAAATGGCGCAAGGCCGAGGCGGCCTGGGACATGCTGCAGTTCGGGCTCCGGCTCGGGGACAATCCGCGGCAGGTGGTCACCACGACGCCGCGCAACACGCCGCTGTTGCGGCGGCTGCTGGAGGAGCCCGGCACCGCGGTGACGCGGGCGCCGACGGAAGCCAACCGCATGCATCTGGCGCGGAGCTTCCTGCAGGCGGTGACGAAGCGCTACGGCGGCACGCGGCTGGGGCGGCAGGAGCTCGACGGCGAGCTGATGCTCGACGTCGAGGGCGCGCTCTGGACCTGGGACATGCTGGAGGCGGCGCGCGCGCCGCGGGCCTTCGAGCTCGACCGGGTGGTGGTGGCGGTCGATCCGCCGGTGACCAGCGGCGCCTCGGCGGATGCCTGCGGCATCGTCGTCGCCGGGGTGGAGGCCAAGGGCCCGCCGCAGGACTGGGCCGCGCAGGTGATCGCCGACGGCTCGATCGCCGGCGTCTCGCCGCGCGCCTGGGCCGAGCGGGCGGTGGCGCTCTTCCATGCCCATCGCGCCGACCGGCTGGTCGCGGAGGTCAACCAGGGGGGCGAGCTGGTCGCCGCGCTGATCCGCCAGGTCGATCCGCTGGTGCCCTTCCGGGCGGTGCGGGCGAGCCGGGGCAAGGTCGCGCGCGCCGAGCCGGTCGCCGCCCTCTACGAGCAGGGACGGGTGTCGCATCGCGAGCCCTTCCGCGAGCTGGAGGCCGAGATGGCCGCCATGACCACCAGCGGCTTCGCCGGAAGCGGCAGCCCCGACCGCGTGGATGCGCTGGTCTGGGCGATGACCGATCTGATGATCGATCCGGCCGCGAGCTATCTCGAGCCGCGCATCCGCCGGCTCTGAACCGACCGACGGTCCAGCGGGGCCATTCGCCGAAACTCGCAATTCAGGAGCAAGCTTTTCATGGTCTTGCAGTATTTCCGCATGTCGAAGGGCTCCGTTCCCGAAGCGAAGGCCTCGGCGGCGGCGCCGGTGGTGGCGTTCCACGGCAACGGGCGGGTCGCCTGGTCCTCCCGCGACACCGCGACGCTGACCCAGGTCGGCTTTCTGCGCAATCCGGTCGCCTTCCGCTGCGTCAAGGTCATCGCCGAGGCCGCCGCGGCGGTGCCGGTGGTGGTGCAGGACGCCGACCGGCGGTTCGATGCGCATCCGCTGCTCGACCTGCTCGCCGCCCCCAATGCCGGCCAGAGCGGGGCGGCGCTGATGGAGACCTTCTATGGCCATCTGCTCCTGACCGGCGACGGCTATCTGGAGGCGGCGGGCGAGACGGCCTCGGGGGGGCCGCGCGAGCTCTACGTACTGCGCTCGGACCGGATGAAGACGGTGCCCGGCGCGGACGGCTGGCCGGTGGCCTATGAATATGTCGTGGGCGCGCAGAAGCATGTCTTCGACATGCGCCAGGACCGGGTGCCGGTGCTGCACGTCAAGAGCTTCCACCCGCAGGACGACCATTACGGGCTCTCGCCGCTGCAGGCGGCGGCGAGCGCGATCGACGTGCACAATTCCGCCAGCACCTGGTCGAAGGCGCTCCTCGACAACGCCGCCCGGCCCTCGGGCGCCATCGTCTACAAGGGCGCGGACGGGCAGGGGTCGCTGGCTTCGGACCAGTATTCGCGGCTGGTCGAGGAGCTCGAGACCTATCACCAGGGCGCGCGCAACGCCGGGCGGCCGATGCTGCTCGAGGGCGGGCTCGACTGGAAGCCGATGGGCTTCTCGCCCTCGGACATGGAATTCCACCGCACCAAGGAGGCGGCGGCGCGGGACGTGGCGCTGGCCTTCGGCGTGCCGCCGATGCTGCTCGGCCTGCCGGGCGACAACACCTATGCCAATTACGCCGAGGCGCATCGCGCCTTCTACCGGCTGACGGTCCTGCCCTTGGTCGCCAAGACGCTGGCGGCGATCTCGGGCTGGCTGCCCGCCTACTACGGCACCTCCTTCGCGATCAAGGTCGACGAGGACAACGTGCCGGCGCTGGCCGAGGAGCGCGAGGCGCTCTGGCGGCGCATCACCAAGGCGACGTTCCTGAGCGACGCGGAGAAGCGCCAGCTTCTCGGCCTGCCGGGGTCGCAGGAAAGCTGATGTCGGGCAGCGCCCGCGGCGGCGGCTCGCGCTTCCTCTACGAGCCCTTCGACGTCGCCCATGCGAGGATGGATGTGCACGAACGCATCACCCAGGAGCGCTGGTCCCAGCTCGAACGGCGGCTCAACCACATCGAGGTCACGCTCGACCGGCTGGAGCGGCGCATCTGGCTCGCGGTCTACGGCGCGGCCTCGCTGATCATGGCCGACATCGCCTACGGCCTCATCTCAATCTCGGTCTCCTGAGGGAAGGTGCAATGATCCATCAGACAAGCGGGTTCAGCCCGCTGGAAACGAAATTCCGCGGCTTCGACGGCGAGCTCGCGCTCAAGGACGAGACCGAGATCGCGGGCTATGCCTCGATCTTCGGGGCGGCCGATCATGGCGGCGACGTGGTCCAGCCGGGCGCCTACGGCGCCTCGCTCGCCTCCCTCGCCAAGGCCGGGCGCGGCGTGAAGATGCTCTGGCAGCACGATCCCTCGCGCCCCATCGGGGTCTGGGACGAGGTGCGCGAGGACAAGCGCGGCCTCTTCGTGCGCGGGCGCCTCCTGCCGGAAGTGCAGGCCGGGCGCGAGGCGCTGGCGCTGCTGAAGGCCGGGGCGATCGACGGGCTGTCGATCGGCTACCGGACGGTGCGCAGCGAGAAGGCGGCGGGCGGCAAGCGCCTGCTGCACGAAATCGAGCTCTGGGAGGTCTCGCTCGTGACCTTCCCGATGCTCTCCGACGCGCGGGTGCAGGCCGAGATCTCCGAGGAGGAGGCGGACCTGGCGCGGACCCTGACGGACGCTTTCCGCGAAGCCAGGGAACTCCTGGCGTGACCTCACGCCGCCAGAATCATCAGTCACCGAGGAATTCACTGATGCAGAAACCTGAACAGAAGTCCCGGGCGGAAGCCGCCGCGTCGGGTCAGAACCCGCATCTGGAGGTCAAGACCGCCTTGTCCGGGTTTCTGAACGAATTCAACAATTTTCAGTCTGAAATCAAATCGAAGCTCAAGGAACAGGAAACCCAGCTGGCCATGCTCGACCGCAAATCCATCGCCATGTCCCGCCCCCCGCTCGCGCGTGGCGCCGAGACCGAAACGCCGCACAAGAAGGCCTTCGCGGCCTATCTGCGCTCGGGTGACGACGACGGCCTGCGCGGCCTGCGCGTCGAGGAGAAGGCGCTCTCGACCGCCGTCGCCGGCGACGGTGGCTATCTCGTGGATCCGCAGACCGCCGCGGAGATCGTCGGCGTGCTCCGCTCCTCGGCCTCCATCCGAACGATCGCCAACGTTGTGAGCGTCGAGGCCTCGGCCTTCGACGTGCTGGTCGATCATTCCGACATCGGCGCCGGCTGGGCCAACGAGACCGCCGAGCGCACCGAGACCGGCACGCCGCAGGTCGACCGCATCTCGATCCCGCTGCACGAGCTCTCGGCCCTGCCGAAGGCGAGCCAGCGGCTGCTCGACGACAGCGCCTTCGACGTGGAAGGCTGGCTGGCGCAGCGCATCGCCGACAAGTTCAGCCGGGCGGAGGCGAGCGCCTTCATCTCCGGCGACGGCTTCGACAAGCCGACCGGCTTCCTGAGCTATCCCAAGGTCGACAACGAGCTCTTCGCCTGGGGCTCGCTCGGCTACGTGCCGACCGGGGCGGACGGCGACTTCAACGCCAGCGACCCGGCCGACGCGGTGGTCGATCTCGTCTATTCGCTCGGTGCGCGCTACCGCGCCAACGCGACCTTCGTGATGAACTCCAAGACCGCCGGCGCGGTGCGCAAGATGAAGGACGCGGACGGCCGGTTCCTGTGGTCGGACGGTCTCGCCGCCGGCGAGCCGGCAAGGCTGATGGGCTATCCGGTGCTGATCGCCGAGGACATGCCCGACATCGCGGCGGATGCCTATGCCATCGCCTTCGGCGATTTCCGTGCCGGCTACACCGTCGCCGAGCGCCCGGACCTGCGCATCCTGCGCGATCCCTTCTCGGCCAAGCCGCATGTGCTCTTCTATGCCACCAAGCGCATCGGCGGCGACGTGAGCGACTTCGCGGCGATCAAGCTCCTGAAATTTGCGGCGAGCTGAGGAAAGGGGAGACCCCGCCCGACGCCGGCGCAAACAGGTCCGTCCCGTCTGACGGGGCGGACCGGCACACCCTCGTATCTTCCAGTCGCTGCTCCTCCCTCCGCTCGGGCGGTACGGGGGTGTGTTTCCTGCCTGCCTTTTTCAAGACGACCATGACCGGATACGTTCTCAAGCGCGCCGGCGACCCGCTGCGGGTCGCCCTCGACTGGCGCAGGGGCTACCTGCGCCCGGACGAGCGCGTCGCGTCCCCCGAGGGATGCGACGTGCACCCCGCCCGCGGCGGCGACATGAGCCTCGCGGTGACGACGACCGACCACGACGACGACCGGACCCGGCTGACCCTGGAGGGCGGCCGGGCCGGCGGCGTCTACATGCTGACAAACCGGATCCGCACCACCGGCGGCCGTGCGCTCTGCCGCACGATCGTGGTGCGCATCGCCCCCGATACGCCACCGGGCTGAGGAGTCCTCGATGATCTTGACCGAATTGAGCGCGCCGCCCGCGGCGGCCGTTCCCGTTCGCGCCTTCGCCGAGCATCTGCGGCTGGGAAGCGGCTTCGCCGACGACGGCTCGCAGGACCAGCTGCTCGAGCTCTACCTGCGCTCGGCCATGGCGGCGATCGAGGCGCGGCTGGGGCGCGTGCTGCTGGCGCGGCCGTTCTCCTGGACCGTGACGCGCTGGCGGGAGGACGCCTGCCAGGGCCTGCCGGTCGGCCCGGTGATCTCGGTCGAGAGCATCACCTTCCAGGAGGCGGACGGCAGCGAGGCCGAGGCCGAGGCCGGGACCTGGTCGGTGCTGCGCGACGCGCAGCGCCCGCGGCTCGTGGGCAAGTTCGGCCGCAGCCTGCCGCGCATCCCGCGCGGCGGCCAGGCCGAGATCCGCTTCACCGCCGGCTTCGGGCCCGCCTGGGAGGACGTGCCCCACGACCTGCGCCAGGCGGTGCTGATGCTGGCGGCGCATTTCTACGAGAACCGCGCCGAGGGTGGCCCCGCCGCGGGCGCGATGCCCTTCGGCGTGCTGGTGCTGATCGAGGCCTATCGCGCCACCCGCATCGGGGGAGGCTTCGCGTGACCGGGCTCGTCAATCTGGTGCGCAAGCTGGTGCTGGAGGAGCGCGAGACCCAGCCGGACGGCTCGGGCGGCCAGGTGGTCGCCTGGCGGCCGCTGGGTGAGCTCTGGGCCGATGTGCGGACGCGGTCGGGGCGCGAGGATTTCCTCGGCGCCGTGGCGCGGCCGCGGGTGCGCTACCGCATCCTCGTGCGCGGGGCGCCCTTCGGCGCGGCGTCGCGGCCGCGGCCGGACCAGCGGCTGCGCGAGGGCGCGCGGGTCTTCGACATCCTGACCGTCGCGGAATTCGATCCCGCCGGCCGCTATCTCGAGATCGAGGCCGAGGAGGGGATCGCGGCATGAGCTACGCCTTCTCCTTCGCGCTCCAGGCCGCGGTCTACCGGCGGCTCGCGGCCGACCCGGATCTCGCGGCGCTGGTCGGCGGTGCGATCTACGACGCGCCGCTGCCGCCGCCCGCCGATGCAATGCCGCCCGATTACGTCACCCTCGGCGAGGAGACGGTCCGGGCGAACGACACCAAGACCAGTACCGGCGCGCTGCATGATTTCGAGGTGACGGCGCATTCGGGCCGCGACGGTTTCGATACCGTCAAGCGCATCGCCGCGGCGGTCTGCGTCGCGCTCGTGGATGCGCCGCTCGATCTCGAGGCGGGGCGGCTCGTTGCGCTGCGCTTCCTCCGCGCCAAGGCCGAACGCGGGCCGGCGCCGGAGAAACGACGCATTTCCATGCGGTTCAGAGCCGTCGTGGATCAGGAATAGCAAATTCATCGCTGAGAGGATGACGACATGGCGGCCCAAAAAGGCAAGGACCTGCTGATCAAGATGGACATGACCGGCAGCGGGTCGTTCGAGACCGTCGCGGGACTGCGCGCGACGCGGATCACCTTCAACGCCCAGACGGTCGACGTGACCAATCTCGGCAGCGCCGGGCAGTGGCGCGAGCTGCTCGCCGGCGCGGGCGTGCGCAGTGCGGCGATCAGCGGCTCGGGCGTCTTTCGCGACGACGCCACGGACGAGCGCGCGCGGGCGATCTTCTTCGCCGGCGAGGCGCCGGTCTTCCAGGTGATCGTGCCGGATTTCGGCATCGTGGAGGGCTCGTTCCTGATCACCTCGATCGAATATTCCGGGAGCCACGACGGCGAGGCGGTCTACGAGCTGTCGCTGGCCTCGGCCGGGGCGCTGAGCTTCCAGGCGATCTGATGGGCAATCCCTATCGCGGGGAGGTGGTGCTCTCGGTGGACGGCACGCCGCGGGTGATGCGGCTGACGCTCGGGGCGCTGGCGGAGCTCGAGGCGCGTCTGGAAAGCGAATCGCTTCTGGAGATGATCGCGCGGTTCGAGACCGGCGGCTTCCGGGTCGCCGACCTCGTCAGCCTGCTCGCCGCTGGCCTGAGCGGCGGCGGCTGGCGGATCGGCGAGGCGGAGCTGGTGGCCTGCCGGATCGACGGCGGGCCGCTGGCCGCGGCGCAGGCGGCGGCGAAGCTCCTGAAGGTGACCTTCACCCTGCCGGACCCGGACGAGGCGGAATGACCAGGATCGCCTGGCCGCGGCTGATGCAGGTCGGCCTCGGCCGGCTGCGGCTGCCGCCCGAGGTGTTCTGGAGCCTCACCCCGGCGGAATTCATGCTCATGGCGGGTCTCGGCGAAGGCCGGGCGGCCCTGTCGCGCGCCGGGCTCGCCGAGCTTTCGGCGCGCTTTCCCGACGTGCCGGCGGTCCGGCCCGCGGAATTGGAGTGATCATGGCAGATTATGAAGCCGATCTGAGCCGGCTCGAGGCGCAGTTCGTGGAGCTGGAAGGCACGATGGCCGGGCTCGAAGGCGTCACCTCGACGTTCCGCAGCGAGCTCGAGGGCGTCCAGGGCAGCATGAAGGATGCCGGGCGCGAGGCGTCGGGCATGTCGCGCTCGGTCTCGGGATCGCTGCGACGCGCCTTCGACGGGGTGATCTTCGACGGCAAGCGGCTGTCGGACGCGCTCGCCACCATCGGCAAGGGCATCTCCGGCACCGTGCTCAACCAGGCGCTGGCCCCGGTGCAGGGCGCCGTGAGCTCGGCCGTCGGCGGCGGGCTGCAATCGGTGCTGGGCGGCCTCTTGCCCTTCGCCCAAGGCGCGGCCTTCTCCGGCGGGCGGGTCGCGGCCTTCGCGCGCGGCGGCGTGGTGGACGGGCCGACGCATTTTCCCATGCGCGGCGGGGTCGGGCTGATGGGCGAGGCGGGACCGGAGGCGATCCTGCCGCTGGCGCGCGGCTCGGACGGCAAGCTCGGCATCCGCTCGGACGCCGGCGGCGGCGGCGCGGTGCATGTCACCATGAACATCTCGACGCCGGACGTGGAGGGGTTCCGCAAGTCGCAGAGCCAGATCGCCGCGGACATGAACCGGGCGATCCAGCGCGGGCGCCGCAATCTCTGAACGGAAGGAAGTCGTCATGAACTTTCACGAGGTCCGGTTTCCCGTCGCCCTCAGCATGGGGTCGAGCGGCGGACCCGAGCGGCGCACCGAGATCGTCACGCTCAGCAACGGCTACGAGGAGCGCAACTCGCCCTGGGCGCATTCGCGCCGGCACTACGATGCCGGGCTGGGCGTGCGCTCGCTCGACGACATGGCCGAGGTCATCGCCTTCTTCGAGGCGCGGCACGGGCAGCTCCACGGCTTTCGCTGGAAGGACTGGACCGACTGGAAATCCTGCCGCCCCTCGGCCGAGCCGGGGATCTTCGACCAGAAGATCGGCACGGGCGACGGCACCACCACCGTATTCCAGCTGTCGAAGAGCTATGCCTCCGGGTCCCAGAGCTATGTGCGGCCGATCAGCAAGCCGGTGGACCGCAGCGTCCGGCTGGCCGTGGGCGGACAGGAGATCTTCGAGGGGCCGGATTTCGGCGTCGACACCAGCACCGGCCGCGTCAGCCTCGCCGTGGCGCCGGGGCAGGGGGTCCTCGTCAGCGCGGGCTTCGCCTTCGACGTGCCGGTGCGGTTCGACACCGACCGGATCGCGACGAGCCTCGCGGGCTTCTCGGCCGGGGAAATCCCGTCGATCCCGGTCATCGAGGTGCGGGTCTGATGCGCCGGATCGATCCCGAATTCCAGGCGCGGCTCGAAAGCGGCGCCACGACCATCTGCCGCTGCTGGCGCGTGGTGCGCCGCGACGGGGAGGCCTTCGGCTTCACCGACCATGACGGCGACCTGGTCTTCGACGGGCTGACCTTCCGGGCCGGATCGGGCCTCGACGCGAGCGCGCTGCAGGCGGGCACCGGGCTCAGCGTCGACAACGGCCAGGCGCTCGGTGCGCTGACTGCGGCCTCGGTCTCGGAGGACGACATCCGCACGGGCAAGTTCGACCGGGCCGAGGTCCGGCAATGGCTCGTCGACTGGACGCGGCCGGACCTGCGGGTCCTGCTCTTCCGCGGCGAGTTCGGCGAGATCCGGCGTTCCGATGGGGCCTTCGAGGTCGAGCTGCGCGGCCTCGCGGAATCGCTCAACGCGCCGGTGGGCCGCACGATCCTGCGCAGCTGCGACCGGATTCTCGGGGACGGGAAATGCGGCGTCGACACGACGCGGCCGGAGTTCACGGTCGAGACCGATGCGCTGGAGGGCTGCGCGGGATCGCTGGTGTTGGTCGCTTCCCTGCCGGAATTCGCCGAAGGCTGGTTCCAGCACGGCAGCCTGACCTGGCTCGGCGGGGCGAATGCCGGCGAGCGCACCTCGATCAAGGCGGATCGGCTGGTCAACGGGCAGCGGCGCATCGACCTCTGGCGCGAGCCGTCCTGGCCGGTGGCGGCCGGCGATGGGCTCCGGCTGGTGGCGGGATGCGACAAGCTGGCCGGCACCTGCCGGGAGAAGTTCGCCAACATGCTGAATTTCCGGGGATTCCCGCATATCCCCGGCGAGGATTGGGTCACGGCCTATCCCAAGGACGGAGCGAACCATGACGGCCGCAGTCTACGCAGATCCTGACCCGGACCGGGGCAGCGAGATCGTCGCCCGGGCGCGGGCCTGGATCGGCACGCCCTATCGCCATCAGGCGAGCTGCCGCGGTGCGGGCACGGATTGCCTCGGGCTGCTGCGCGGGATCTGGCGCGAGATCCACGGGGAGGAGCCCGAGGCCGTGCCCGCCTATACGCCGGACTGGTCCGAGCCGCAGCGCTCGGAGGATCTGCTGGCGGCGGCCGGCCGGCATCTGCTGCCGGTCGCCGAGCGGCGGCCCGGCGACGTCCTGGTGCTGCGCATGCGCGACGGGGGCGTCGCCAAGCATGTCGGCATCCTCGCGGTTTCGCCGCAGGGCTTCGAGACGCTGATCCATGCCTATTCCGGGCATGGGGTCGTCGAATCGGCGCTGACGCCCGCCTGGGCGCGCCGGATCGCCGGCACCTTTCGTTTTCCGATGGGGAGAAGCTGATGGCAACGCTCGTTCTGGCCGCGGCCGGCTCCGCGCTCGGCGGCGCCGTCGGAGGGTCGATGGCCGGCCTGTCGTCCATGGTGCTCGGCAAGGCGCTCGGCGCCACGCTCGGCTCGATGATCGACCAGAAGCTGATGGGCCTCGGCTCCGAGCCGGTGGAGACCGGGCGGGTCGACCGGTTCCGGGTGATGGGCTCGAGCGAGGGCGCGGCCCTGCCGCGGGTCTTCGGCCGGGTGCGCATCGCCGGGCAGCTGATCTGGTCGAGCCGCTTTCTCGAGACCGTCAACAGCGAGGACGTCGGCGGCAAGGGCGGCGGCGGCACCACCGTGCGGGAATACAGCTATTCGGTGAGCCTTGCGGTGGCGCTCTGCGAGGGCGAGATCCTGCGCATCGGGCGGATCTGGGCGGACGGGCAGGCGATGCAGCAGACCGGGCTGACCTTCCGGCTGCACCGTGGGACCGAGGGCCAGCTGCCCGATCCGCTGATCTCGGCGATCGAGGGGGTCGAGGAGGCGCCGGCCTATCGCGGGACCGCCTATGTCGTCTTCGAGAACCTCGACCTGACGCCCTACGGCAACCGGATTCCCCAGTTCAATGTCGAGGTGTTCCGGCGGCCGCAGCCCGAGCATCCCCGCGTGCTGCGCTCGCCGGCCTTCGACGTGCGGGCCGTGGCCCTGGTGCCGGGGACGGGCGAATATTCGCTGGCGACCGAGCCGGTCACCTTCCGGCGCGGCAAGGGCGACAGCGTCTCGCTCAACGTGCACAACGACCGCGGCGTGCCGGACATCGAGGCCTCGCTCGACCAGCTCGAGGTGGAGCTGCCGAATTCCAAGGCGGTCTCGATGGTGGTCAGCTGGTTCGGCGACGACCTGCGCTGCGGCCGCTGCCGGATCCTGCCCAAGGTCGAGCAGAAGGGCGAGGACGGCGATCCGATCCGCTGGGCGGTCTCGGGCGTGTCGCGCGGCGGGGCCGAGGAGGTCAGCTGGCTCGAGGGGCGCCCGGTCTTCGGCGGCACGCCGGCGGATGCCACGGTCATCCAGGCGATCGAGAGCCTGCGGGCCCGCGGGCAGTCGGTGATGTTCTATCCCTTCATCCTGATGGACATTCTCGCCGAGAACGGCCTGCGCGACCCCTGGACCGGTGCGGCGCATCAGCCGCCGGTGCCCTGGCGCGGCCGGATCACGCTCGACCATGCGCCCGGCGTCGCCGGCTCGGCCGACAAGACCGCCGCCGCCGGGGCCGAGGTCGCCGCCTTCTTCGGCGCGGCGTCGCGCTCGGATTTCGACGGGGACGGCGGCACGATCCGCTACGACGGCCCCACGGAATGGTCCTATCGGCGCTTCATCCTGCATTATGCGCATCTCTGTGCGCGGGCGGGCGGGGTGGATGCCTTCTGCATCGGCTCCGAATTGCGCGGGCTGACGCAGATCCGCGACGGCGCCACCAGCTATCCGGTGGTTGAGGCCCTGCGCGCGCTCGCCGCGGACGTGCGCGCGATCCTCGGGCCGGCGACCAAGATCGGCTATGCCGCGGACTGGTCGGAATATTTCGGGCATCAGCCGCAGGACGGATCGGGCGACGTGCTCTTCCATCTCGATCCGCTCTGGGCGCATCCGGCGATCGATTTCGTCGGGATCGACAATTACATGCCCCTGTCGGACTGGCGGGACGGCACCGCGCATCGCGATGTCGCGGCGGGGTCGCCCTATGATCTCGCCTATCTCGCGGCCAATGTCGCCGGCGGGGAGGGCTACGACTGGTACTATGCCGATGCCGCGGGCCGGGACGCCCAGGAACGGCTGCCGATCCGCGATACCGCGCATTCCGAGCACTGGGTCTTCCGCTACAAGGACCTGGTGGGCTGGTGGTCGAACCCTCACGTGAACCGGCCGGGCGGGGTCAGGGCGGCGGCGCCCACGGCCTGGGTTCCCGGTTCCAAGCCGATCTGGTTCACCGAGCTCGGCTGCCCGGCGGTGGACAAGGGGACGAACCAGCCGAACGTCTTCTTCGACCCGAAATCGTCGGAGAGCTTCTTTCCCTATTACTCCAACGGGATCCGCGACGATTTCATCCAGTACCGCTATCTGCAGGCGGTCTTCGCCCATTGGAAGGATCCCGCGCATAACCCGGTCTCTAGCGTCTATGGCGGGCGCATGGTGAACATGGACCATGCCTATGTCTGGGCATGGGACGCGCGGCCCTGGCCGGAATTCCCCAACCTTCTCGAAACCTGGATCGACGGGGACAATTACGAGCGCGGCCACTGGCTGAACGGACGCGCCACCCTCGCCGCCCTCGCCGATGTGGTCGCCGAGATCTCGAACCGCTGCGGCCTGGAGGACATCGACGTGTCGCGGCTCTACGGCGCCCTGACTGGCTATTCGGTCGAGGCGGTGGAATCGGGCCGGCAGAGCCTGCAGCCGCTGATGCTGGCCTATGCCTTCGACAGCCATGCCACGGATGCCGATCTCGGGTTCACCAGCCGGGGCGGGCCGCCGACCGCGGAAGCCGTCGAGGAGGATTGCGTGCTGGTCGGCGGCAAGCCCGCCGTCGCGCGCACGCGCTCGCCGGAGCTGGAGACGCCGGGCCGGGTGGCCTTCGCCTTCGTCCGGAGCGATCCGGACTACCGCGCCGGTGCCGTCGAGGCGACCTCCCCGGAGGCGGCGGAATCGCATTCGGCCCAGACTAGCCTGCCGATCGTATTGTCGGAAGGCGCGGCCCGGGGGATCGCGGAACGCTGGCTGAGCGAGAGCCGCACGTCCCGCGAGGCGGTGACCTTCTCGCTGCCGCCGTCCCGGCTCGCCGTCTCCCCCGGGGACGTGCTGGCCTTCACGACCGGCCTGCGCCGGGAGCTTTTCCGGGTCGACCGGGTCGAGGAAACCGGCCATCGGTCGATCAGCGCGATTCGCATCGAGGAGGGTATCTACCGCGCGCCGCAGATCCGGAGCGCGGCCCAGGGGTCGGAGACCGTTCCCGTTCCGGGGCCAGCCTATGCCGAGTTTCTCGACCTTCCGCTCCTCAACGGGGACGAGGTCCCGCATGCGCCGCATATTGCGGTGACGCGGACGCCCTGGACCGGGCGCATCGCCGTCTATTCGGCCAACGAGGATGCCGGCTACCGGCTGAACTGCGAGGTTCGCCGCCCCTCGGTCATGGGCGAAACCCTCGATGCGCTGCCCGCGGCGCAGGCGGGAAGCTGGATGCAGGCTTCGGTTCGCGTCCGGATCAATCGCGGCGTCCTGCAGAGCCGCAGCCAACTCGACGTTCTCAACGGCGCGAATGTCGCGGCCCTGAGGCATGGTGGCGCGGGTGACTGGGAGGTCTTCCAGTTCGAGCGTGCCGACCTGGTGGCGCCGAATGTCTACCGGCTCGGCGGGCTGCTCCGCGGGCAGGCGGGAACGGACGGGATCATGCCGGCGACCTGGCCAGAGGGGACGGATTTCGTCCTGCTCGACGGTGCGGCGGTGCAGCTCCGGCTGCCCTCGTCGGCACGCGGTCTCGAGCGGCACTACCGGTTCGGTCCCTCGACCCGCGCCTATGACGACGTCAGCTATCAGCATCGCGTCGAGGCTTTCGCGGGCGTCGGGCTGCGGCCCTACCGGCCGGCGCATCTCGGCGCCGTGCGGCAGGCCAACGGCGATATCCGGATCAGCTGGATCCGGCGGACCCGGCTCGACGGCGACAGCTGGCAGGGCACCGACGCGCCGCTCGGCGAATCCCGCGAACTCTATCACCTGAGGATCTCCTCGGGCGGCTCGCTGCTGCGGGAGTTCGTGCCGCAATCGCCCGAGGCGGTCTATCTCGCGGCCGACCAGGCGGCGGATGCGGCGCCGTCCGGCGTCGAAATTGAAGTCGCCCAGGTCTCCGATCTCTTCGGTCCCGGACCCTACGAAAGGTATTCCTTCGATGGCTAGAACGGCGCAATTGCAGCTGCCCCTCATCGCCCCGGCGCAGGCCCAGAAGCATGTCACCGTGAACGAGGCGCTCTCGCGGCTCGATGCCCTGGCCCAGCTCCGTATCAAGGCGTTCGACCAGACGGTGGTCCCCACCAGTCCCAAGGAGGGGGACGCCTATCAGTTGGGCCCGGAACCGGCGGGCGAATGGTCCGGTCAGGGCGGCAAGATCGCCATCCGGGCCAATGGCGGGTGGACCTTCGTCGCGCCTAAGGTCGGCTGGACCGCCTGGGACGAGGCCGGGCTCTGCGCGCGCATGTATCACGGCCGGGGATGGATGGCGGATGCCGTCGCGGTGTCGCCGGGCGGCGCGGGGACGCGGCATCGCGTGATCGAGTTCGATCACGCCCTGCTGGCGGGCGCCACCAATCTCACGGCGGTTTCGATCCCGGCCGGCGCCCAGGTGATCGGGTTGAGCGGCCGCGTCGTCGCGGGCCTGAGCGGTGCCGGGCTCACCGGCTGGAGGATCGGCGTCGAGGGGGCGGACAACCGCTATGGGTCGGGCCTGGGCGTGGCGCAGAATTCCTACCTGCTCGGCCTGAGCGGGGCGCCCGTCACCTATTATTCGGCGACGCCGATCCTGCTGAGCGCCGAAGGAGGGGCCTTCGCCGGCGGCACGATCAGGCTGGCGCTGCACGTCGTCGAGCTCGAGCCGCCGCAGGCGGTCTGAGGGCAGCGGGCCCTCCGCCTGACCAATGCGGCGGCCCGAGGTCGAGCCTCTGGACCGGGAAAGGGCCGCGCCTGGCGCGGTCCGATCGCCGCGGGTCGATCGGGCTGGGGAGACCCGGCTCTGGGGCAGGGCAAAAGTCTGCGGTGAGGGTCGCCGGTCCGAGTTTCCGATCCGAAGGGCGATCAGCCTGCCGGCGCGTCGAGCAGTTCCTGCACTCTCGCCCGGCAGCGGCCCAGCATGAATTCCACGAAGAGCCGCACCTTCGGATCCTGAAGCCGGCGATGCGGATAGAGGCAGGCGAATTTCGACGGCGGGGGCGGGGTCGATTCGAGGATCGGGACCAGCCGGCCGGCGGCGATCAGGGCCGCGACCTCGAAGCAGGGCTTGTTGACGATCCCGTATCCCTCCAGCGCCCAATCGGTCAGGACGTCCCCTTCATCGGCGTCGTAGGGGCCCGCCACGTTGAGCCGCAGGCGCCCCTTCCCGGTCTCGAAGACCCAGTTCCATTCCGGCGATCCGGGATAGCGGAGCAGCAGGCACCGATGATGCTGGGCCAACAGATCCTCCGGGCTCACGGGCGTCCCGAAGGCGGCGAGATACTCGGGCGAGGCGCAGAGGACCCGGCGGCATTCGAGGATCAGACGCACCTTGAGGTTCGAATCCTGGAGCTCCCCGAGCGTGAAGGCGACGTCCACACCCTCCGCGAACATGTCCACCTTGCGGTCCGACAGGCGCATCCGGACCTCGATTCCCGGATAGAGCTCGTTGAAGGCCGGCACCAGCGGCGCGATGATCCGCCGCCCCAGTCCCAGCGGCGCCATGACCTTGATCGCGCCGCGCGGCTTCTCGGAGAAGCCCGCGACCATCGCCTCCGCTTCGTCGATGGCCTCGATCACCCGCCGCGCATGATCGTAGAGCTGCCGCCCGATCTCGGTGGGCGCGAGCTTGCGGGTGGTCCGGTTGAAGAGCCGGATGCCGAGGCGGTTCTCCAGTTCCTTGATGCGATTGCTCGCGACCGCGGGCGTCAGCCGATTGTCCCGTCCCGCCGCGGTGATGCTTCCGAGCTCGACCGTGCGCACGAAGACACGCAGGCTTTCGACATAGGGCACGGGACGAATCCGATTTTATATCGTTCGTTGAAAGTACACCGCCGATCCGGACGTTTTGCAAGGTCCGCGCGTCTGTCAAGATGCCTTGGGAACGACCGGGGATCGAATCATGACGAGCAAGCTCTTGCGAGGCCGCGTGCTGACCTTCGTGGACGAGCCGAAAGGCGCCCGCGACGAGGAATCCTACAGGTATTTCGAGGATGGATCCATCCTGGTGGTCGACGGCAAGATCGCCGCAGTCGGAGAATATTCGAGGCTGAAGGACGAAGCCGCCGGCGTCGAGGTTATCGATCACCGGCCGCATATTCTCATGGCCGGGTTCATCGATACCCATATCCACTTTCCGCAGGTGCAGGTGATCGCGTCATGGGGTGCGCAATTACTCGACTGGCTGAACACCTATACTTTCCCCGAGGAATCGAAATTCTCCGACCCTGAGCATTGCACGACGATGGCCGGGCGGTTCTTCGACGAACTGCTCAAGCATGGAACGACCACCGCGGTGGCCTATTGCTCCGTCCATGACACCTCCGTCGACGCCTATTTCACCGAGGCTGCCGCTCGCAACCTCCGCATGATCGGCGGCAAGGTCATGATGGACCGGAACGCACCCGAAGCCGTTCGGGACACGCCGCAATCGAGCTACGATCAGAGCAAGTCACTCATCGCCCGCTGGCACGGGGCGGGGCGCGCGCTCTACGCGATCTCGCCGCGATTTGCGATCACCTCGACTCCGGAACAGATGGAAATGGCCGGCACGCTCGCGGCCGAACATCCCGATTGCTACATCCAGACGCATCTGTCCGAGAACCACGGCGAGATCGCCTTGACGCGCGAGCTCTATCCCTGGGCGAGGGACTATCTCGACGTCTACGAGCGTTACGGGCTCCTCGGGCCGCGAAGTCTCTTCGGCCATTGCATCCACCTCGAGGACCGGGAGAAATCCGCGATGGCCGAAACCGGGTCGATCGCGGTGTTCTGCCCGACATCGAACCTCTTTCTCGGGAGCGGGCTCTACGACGAGGCGGGGTTGCGGGACCTGGGCGTGCGGCGCGCGATTGCGACGGACGTCGGCGGCGGGACGAACTACTCCATGCTCCGCAGTCTCGACGAGGGCTACAAGATCCTGCAGCTTCGCGGCCAGTCGCTGTCGCCGCTGAATTCATTCTACTGGACCACGCTCGGCAATGCGCGGGCGCTCGGGCTGGAGGACAAGATCGGGACCCTCGAAATGGGCACCGAGGCGGATATCGTTGTGCTCGACAGCAGGGCGACGAGCGCCATGGCGCTGCGCATGGAGACGGTGGGCACGCTTTCCGAAGAACTCTTCGTGCTCCAGACCCTGGGCGACGATCGAGCCGTGGTCGAGACCTATTCCGCGGGAGAGGCGCAATTGTCGGGCATCCGCAACTGATGCCTCTAGTCTGGGGCGATTGACCGGCCGGGGAGGGAATCCCCGAGCGCGTGATGTCGGTCGCCCCGAGGTGGCGCGGTGACCGGTTGGCTTACAGCGCTTAATCCCGTCTCCGGATCATATCTTCCGCTGGCACCGAGCTCTTCGCCAGACGCCCTTCCTGGACCACGGCATTGCCGCCACGCCAGGCGCGACGGCGGCGGCGGGCGAGCATGGCCGAGTGACTCAGAGCGTCCAGTCGTCCACCGCCCGGATATCCGCGTCCGACCAGCCCAGATGATGCGCGATCTCGTGCACGAGCACATGCAGCACCAGCTCGTCGAGCTTCACGTCGCCGCGCTCGATCCATTCCTCGAGGATCGGCCGGCGGAACAGCCATACCGCGTTGGGGCGGGTCGGCTGGTCCATGACCGAGCGCTCGGTCAGCGCGATCCCCTCGTAGAGGCCGGTCAGCTCGAAGGGATCCTCGATACCCATCGAATCGAGGATCTCCTCCGATGGGAAATCGGTGACGCGAATCGCCAGCCCCGCGCAGGCGGTCCTGACTGGTTGCGGCAGGCTCGCAAAGGCCTGCTCGGCCATCCTCTCGAAAGCCGCGAGGGAGGGGGCGGGATGCGGATAGGGGCGTCGTCGCATGGTGTTTCCGACATAGGTCCGGTGCCGGCGAGAGGGAAGTCCCGCTGCGTCGGGGCTTCAGGCGGCGCGGGCGGCGGGGTAGAGATGCGGCGAGAGGATACCGCATGATCGTCACCCGCTTCGCTCCGTCGCCGACCGGATATCTGCATGTCGGCAATCTGCGCACCGCGCTGCTGAACTGGCTCGTCGCGCGAAAGGCCGGCGGACGCTTCCTTCTGCGGCTCGACGACACCGATCCGGAGCGGTCGCGCGAGGCCTTCGCCGAGGCGATCATCGAGGATCTCGACTGGCTCGGTTTCGACCGGGACGAGACCTTCCGCCAATCGGACCGGCTCGCGGGCTATCGTGAGGCGGCGCGGGCGCTCGAAGCCTCCGGGCGGCTCTACGAATGCTTCGAGACCCCGGAGGAGCTGGAGCTCAAGCGCCGGGCGCAGCGTGCCGCGGGCCGGCCGCCGGTCTATGACCGTGCTGCGCTCGACCTCGACGATGCGACGCGCGCGCAGCTACGGGCCGAGCGCGGGGGCCATTGGCGGTTCCTGCTCGACCGCCGGCGGATCGACTGGAGCGACGGGATTCTCGGCGCGCTCTCGGTGGATGCCGAGAGCCTGTCGGATCCGGTGCTGATCCGGGGCGATGGGCAAGTGCTCTACACGCTGGCGAGTGTCGTCGACGATCTCGAGACCGAGGTGAGTGACGTGGTGCGGGGATCCGACCACGTCACCAATACTGCGGCGCAAATCCAGATCTTCGAGGCGCTCGGGGGGCGGGCCCCGCGGTTTTCGCATCATTCCCTGCTGACCGGCCCCGCGGGCGAGGCGCTGTCGAAGCGGCTGGGCGGGCTTTCCCTGCGCGACCTGCGGGGGGCGGGTATCGAGCCCATGGCGCTCATTTCGCTCATGGCGCGGCTGGGCTCGGGCGATCCGGTGGAACTCCGGTCGAGCCTCGAGGAAGTGGTCGCGGGCTTCGAGCTTGCGCGCTTCGGCGCCTCCCCGACGCGGTTCGATCCGGCCGAGCTGGAAGCCCTGAGCGCGCGGGCGCTGCACCAGATGGGATACGGGGAGATCGCACCGACCCTCGCCACCCTCGGCATTCCGCCCGACCTGGCGCCCGACTTCTGGGAGGCGATCCGCGGGAACGTGGCGCGGCGGGACGAGATCGCCAACTGGTGGGCGGTCTGCCGAGGGGATTTCGCCCCGGCGGTCGAGGAGGCGGATGCGGCCTTCGTGGCCGAGGCGCTGGCGCTGCTGCCGCCGCGGCCCTGGGACGGCGCGACCTGGGCGGAATGGACCGGGCGAGTGAAGGCGGCGACGGGCCGAAAGGGGAAATCGCTCTTCATGCCCCTGCGCCAGGCGCTTACCGGGCGAAGTTCAGGTCCGGACATGGGCGCGCTGATGCCGCTCCTGCGCGGGCCGTCCTCCGGCGGATAGGCGGGAATGCCCGGGCGCATCTTCCTCACGGCGACGATTGCCGAGATCGCAGCAACTTTCGGCGCGGAGGCGGGAAGCGCGACCGAGGGCGGGGCGCGGCTCGACGTCGCGCCCGGCGAGACGGTGACAGCGGTTGTCGGCGAGGAAGGGCGGCGGCTGGTGGCGATGCGCTGGGGCATGATACCGATGGGGCGGCGCAATGCGCGCGGGCGCCCGGTGCTCGAGACGATCATCAATGCGCGCGCCGAGACGCTCTTCGCGAAATCGGCCTTCGCGGATCTTCGGCGGTGCATCCTGCCGGTGAGCGGCTGGTATGAATGGACAGGGGCCGCCCGACGCAAGACTCGCTGGGCGATCACGGGGGAGGCCGGGCTGCTGGCCTTCGCGGCGGTCTGGGATCTCTGGACGGCGCCCGGCGGCGCGGTGCTGCGCAGCCTCGCGACGGTGACGACCGAGCCGAATGCGGATGTCGCGGCGGTGCATCACCGGATGCCGGCGATCCTGGAGCCGGCGGACTGGCCGCTCTGGCTTGGGGAGGCCGATGGTGATGCCGGGGCGCTTCTGCGACCGTTCCCGCAAGGGCGGCTCAGGGTCGAACAGGTTTAACGGCGGAGCGCAATCCGCTGGTTCGACATGTTATTGTTTTGGGGAGCGGAATGGTCCGGGGGCGCGCCGGCAGCGCGCCGCCCGGGAAGTCGGTTCAGTCGGCCAGCGCGAGATTGGCGGCGGACTGGCGGCCGTCACGGCCGGATTCGAGGTCGAAGGTGACCTTCTGCCCATCGTCGAGATGGGTGAGGCCCGCGCGCTCAACCGCGGAGATGTGGACGAACACGTCCTTGGAGCCGCCTTCGGGCTGAATGAAGCCGAAGCCCTTGGTGGCGTTGAACCATTTCACGGTGCCTTTGGCCATCCGTGGTGTCTCCTGTCTAGTCGCTGCCCGCAGGATTGCGGCAGCCCGGCGCAGTCAGAGCAAGATCGAGAGACTGAAGCCGAAAACGGAGACAGCGGGTCGATTGTCGTAACGTAGCGCGGGGCTTATGCCCGATTCTGCCGCAACTAACAAGAAAAACCGGCGCCAGGGGGCCGGGCGGCGCGCCCGCTCGCCGGCGCGGGCGGCCTGTTACGCGCTCCCTGTACGGGCATTTTTCACTGCGGATCAACTGGTTCCGCGTGATGAACGAGGGTTTCCAGGCGCGGATCGACGCGATCTTGCGCGACGGCATGCAGGCCCGGAAATCCACGGAGATCGAGGGTGAAGGCGACCGCTTCAGGAAACGCGACCCGATGCGATGCGCGCTCTTGCCCATTCCGGGCCGGGACCTAGGCCGTCTCCGACGCAGCCGGAAGGCTGTTCCCGGAGAATGGAGCGCCTGGATGATCCAGCCGAAGATCGCCGTCATCTTCTATTCCACCTACGGCACAAACCACGCTGTCGCCACCGCGGCTGCGGCGGCCGCCAGGGAAGCGTTGGCCGAGGTCCGTCCGTGCCGCGTCGCACAGACCGCGCCGAAGGCGGTGGTCGAGGGCAGGAGGCCTGGAAGGCCCAGTTCAAGAAGATGTCCGCCATTCCCGAGGTCAGCCACGCCGACATGGAATGGGCGGACGGCTATTTCTTCTCCTGCCCGAACCAATACGGGGTTTCCGCGAGCCAGCTGCGCGTCTTCATCGACACGCTCGGCTGCCTGTGGCGGGCCGCCAAGCTGTCCAGCAGGACCGCGACGGCCACGACCAGCGCGCAGAACCCGCATGTCGGCCAGGAGGCGACCAACTTGAGCCCCTACACGACGCTGATGCATTGGGGTGTGATCATCGCGCCGCCCGGCTACACCGATCCGTCGCTCTTCGGTGCCAGCCCGGCCATCATTCGTCTCTCCAATGCAATAGTGTCAGGGCTGCATTTGGCATTGTTGCAGTTGTTCCTGGGATGACAACCATTGACCTCCCAGCGTCAAAAAATCTCTCTCCGTTGGTCCACGGCCTTCCGATCGAACCAAATATATGATTGCGCCTTAGGAGTACGTCGGCAGGCACAGCGGGAACGTGGAAAAGATTCTTCCGAAAGATGTCCAAATCGGAAAAAGCATATGGCGGAACGGAAATAATCTTTGAAACGATCTTAGGGAATCGTTTCCCAACGGCATTCGCTTCATCCTCTGGAATGCTACTAGTTTCTGCGTTTATAGTTCTGGAAAGGTCATCGGAAATTCTGTATATAAATGAGACTAACAACCACAAATATGCGCTAAGGCTAAATATCTTCTGCCCACATTTCGGATCCTCCAATATATTATAGGTCGTTCCGCGCAGGTCTTGCATAAAGAATCTATATAAGAACTGCATGTGGTTGCTAAACCTAATATACTGATCAAACGACTTTATATTGGATCTATTGTGCTTTATGAAATTGCATGGTATAGATATATTAGTTCTGTAATAGCTTTCTAAATTACGCTTGAAGTAATTATTATAATATTGACAGGAAAGCATTTCATGCTTATAGCTATAATTTAAGCTAATCGTCCAGCGCACGTCATCCAGGAGTTTATCCGCCCTATATAACGTGTCTTCGATGCCGTGGGCGATATAGTAGAAACTGCTTGGTCCATATTTAAGGTTTTGGATCGAAAGTTCTTCAGATTCCCACCTGAGGTCAATGGATCTGTCGACTAAATCTTCTATCTTGTCAAATAGACGACTGTATGTTTCAGACAGTGTATAGTATGGATTTCCCACGGTCTCTGGACTAGGATCCTGCTTCCGAACTTGCATCACCCGCAGAGTCGAGAAAAGACGGCGAACACTGCATCGCGAGGCGTCAAGTAGGTAAACATTCTTAGAATTATTGCCAGGGACGCCTAGAAGTTTCACCATGCATTTCCAGTTATTATATTATGTTCTCAGTGTGCTAAGCGTATAGGGTGCGAGCAATCGCGCCCACAAGAGGGAATTAACTCCGAATGCAACCAATTTCGAGGTTTCCCTATCTGAATGCAAGCATTTCCGGATCGGTGCTGCTAGGATCGCCGGGCCCGCAACGGGCACAAAGCATAGGAGGGATTCGCATGGCAGATGGCGTCTACAGGATCGTCGATGTGGTCGGGGTGAGCGAGGTGTCCTGGGAGGACGCCGGTCGCAAGGCCGTGGAGACCGCTGCCGGTTCGCTGCGCGACCTCCGGGTGGCCGAGGTGACCAAGCTCGACATGAAGGTCGAGGACGGAAAGGTCGCGGCGTTCCGCACCCGCGTGGCGCTCTCCTTCAAATACGAGGGCTGAGCGCGCGGCACCTTTTGGTGCCGGCCGGATGAACCCGCCCCAACAGGCAGGCGCGGCATCCCGTTCGCCTGTCGGGGCCTGAGGCGGCGGCGACACCTGCGTCGCCGCTCCAGCCCCGCCTACGAGACTGGGCTTCCTGGCCCGGACGGCTTTCTTGAATGCCGGGGCGATTGGCCGTACCATACTACCATTGATTGTGGCATCGAGATCCGATCGGTCGCTCCCCTGGCCGCGAGCGGTCAGGAAGGCTTGATTGCATTCGTTCATGTCCATCGGCCGATCCGGCTTCCTCTTTGGCACGCATCGTACCGGAGGGAACAATGGCGGACGACTTCATCATCCCCGACTCCCCGCTCAGCCGCGGAATCGAGGCGGCCCGGAAGGGCAACATGGGCCACCTTCGGGTCGGGGCGGCGTCCCTGCTCGCGGAGAAGGGAAAGCTTCCCGAGGGCTTCGACGACAAGGATCTGATCGCGATCTTCGAGTTCCTCAAGGCGATCGGCGTCGGCGTAGACGTCTTCGCCAGCAAGGTGCTGCCCTATGTTGTTCTCGCCAAGGCGGGCGTCGATCTGATCAACGGCTATCTGGAAGTGTATTCCGCGGACAGGCGCGAGAGCACGCTGGAGTTCCCCTTCCCCTATCCGAGCGAGATCGAGCCGGGCGCGGTGACGCTGCTGAAGCTGACCGCCCAGGTCAAGAAGCAGGTGCGCGGCCTCGACTTTCTCGACAACGAGGATGCGATCGAGCAGCTGGTGGTCTCGTTCCAGAGCGTCGCGCCCGATGGGCGACCGCGGCCGGTCGATACCGACACCGTCGTCACCGTGACGGCCATCGGGCTCCTGCAGGACAAGCTGGAGCTGGTGCTCCGGGCGGGCGGCAGCGGCACGGGCGACGCCGTGCCGGGAAGCGAGTTGTCGCGATCCGATACGGCCGGCACCGAGCTCGAACGGGTCGGCGCGTTCCACCGTAGCGGCACCACGGAATGGAAGATCGACCTCGGTCCGGGTGACAACCTGGTCGAATACGGGCTGAACGGCCTGTCGCTGGCACTGGTCGTGGATGTGCTCTGCGTGGTCAGGCTGCCGGACGGGACCGCCTTCCCGATGAAGACGGTGGCTGAGGACTGGGGGCTCTCCTTCTAACCCGTTGCCATGACTGCACCGGTGGGCTTGATCGCTTAGGGGCATTTCCTACATCGGGGCGGAGTAGAGTTCCGAAGCGGGAAGGTGCCGGAGATGGCGGCGGGCGTGAAGCTGGTCTGTCTCGATTGCGGACAGGTGAACCGGGTGCCGGCCGACCGGCTAGACGCCCGGCCGAAATGCGGCACCTGCGGTGCGGGACTAATGGAGCCTGCCGTGCGCGAGCTTGATCCGGCGGTGCTCGACAAGGCGGCGCGGACCGACGAGCTGCCGCTGGTGGTCGATTTCTGGGCGCCCTGGTGCGGACCCTGCCGGATGATGGCGCCGGAATTCGTCAAGGCGGCCGCAGCGCTCGGCGGCCGGGCGCGGCTCGCCAAGATCGACACCGAGGCGCATCCGCGGGCGACCCAGGGGCGCAACATCCGCGGCATCCCGACGCTGATCCTCTATCGGGGCGGGCGCGAGATCGCCCGGCAGGCGGGGGCGCAGCAGTCACAGGCGATCGTGGGCTGGGTGCGCAACGCCGCCGGCGTCGCGGCCTGACGCCAAGCCCGCCGGACCGACCTGGAGGAGAGCCGGACCAGCCGCCCGCAGATTTCCGACGACGCGAGCGTTGAAGGTCCGACGGACTGCCTGCTGTTGCCGGCGCGGGGCCGGCGTGGTCTTATCGCGCCAGTACCTTCATGCGGGGCCAAGTGACCGACGCGCGCGTTGAGATCGACACCGACGACCGGGAGACCGTGATCGCGCTGGTCGGAGAGATCCTGATCGCGCAGGTGGAACGTCTGCGCGCCGGGCTCGACGCCGTCGCCGGGCCGGGGCCGGCGGTGATCGACCTCCGCCGCGTGGAGCGGCTGGACACCGCCGGGGCCTGGATGATCACCGACCTGCGCCGGCGCCTCGAGGCCGACGGCATCAGGACGCGGCTCGCCGGCGTCAGCCGGACCCAGAGCGAACTGCTCGAGACGGTGGAGGCGAGCCTGCCGAAGGGGCCGCTGCCGGACCGGCCGCGGCCGGGATTGCGGGATCGGCTCGCGGATTTCGGCGAGGCCACGGTGGCCGCGGGCCTGACGCTGGTCGAGCTCACCGCCCTGCTCGGGGCGGTGATGGCGCGGATCGCGGCGCTCTTCCTCCATCCCGGGCGGCTGCGCTTCACCTCGCTGGTGCATCACATGCAGGAGGCGGGGCTGAACGCGGTGCCGATCGTCTCGCTGATGGCATTCCTGATCGGCGTCGTACTCGCCTTCCAGGGGGCGACCCAGCTCCAGCAGTTCGGGGCGGAAATCTTCGTGGTCGATCTCATCGCGCTCTCGATCCTGCGCGAACTGGGGATTCTGCTGACTGCGATCATCGTCGCCGGCCGCTCGGCTTCCGCCTTCACCGCTGCCATCGGCTCGATGAAGATGCGCGAGGAGGTCGACGCCATGCGCACGCTCGGCCTCGATCCGATCGAGGTGCTGGTGCTGCCGCGCATCCTCGCGCTGGTGATCATGCTGCCGATCCTGGGCTTTGTCGCCGACATCATGGGGCTCGTGGGCGGCGCGCTGATGTCCTGGATCGAGCTCGGGATCTCGCCGGGCATGTTCCAGGCCCGGCTGCTCAACTCCACCGACGCCATCCATTACGTCACCGGGCTGATCAAGGCGCCGTTCTTCGCGGTGCTCATCGGGCTGATCGGCTGCTACGAGGGGCTGAAGGTCGAGGGCAACGCCGAGTCGCTCGGCCGGCTCACCTCGAAATCGGTGGTGCTCGCCATCTTCCTGGTGATCGTGGCGGATGCGGCCTTCTCGATCTTCTACGCGCTGGTGGGCCTGTGACCGAGGCGCCGCGCGAGGCGGTCATCGAGGTGCGGGGCCTGGTGACGCGGTTCGGGACCCATGTGGTGCACGAGGGGCTCGACCTCGACGTCTACCGCGGCGAGGTGCTGGGCGTGGTCGGTGGCTCCGGCACCGGCAAGTCGGTACTGCTGCGGGCGATCGTGGGCCTGAAGCAGCCGGATGCGGGCAGCGTCCGGGTCTTCGGGACGGACGTGCTCCACGCCAGCGAGGCGGAACGCGCCGCGATCGAGCGGCGCTGGGGGGTGATGTTCCAGGACGGCGCGCTCTTCTCTGCCTTGAGTGTGCAGGAGAACGTCGAGGCGCCGATGCGCGAGCAGCTGCATATCGGCGCTCCGGTCCGCGAAGCGCTCGCCGCGCTCAAGGTGGCGATGGCGGGGCTGCCGCCCGACGCCGGCCCCAAATTCCCCTCCGAGCTCTCGGGCGGCATGCGCAAGCGGGCGGGGCTCGCGCGCGCGCTGGCGCTCGATCCGGAGATCGTCTTTCTCGACGAGCCGACCGCCGGGCTCGACCCGATCGGGGCGGCGGCCTTCGACGAGCTTATCCGAAAGCTCACGGATGCCCTTGGCCTCACGGTGTTTCTGGTTACACATGATCTCGACAGCCTGCACGCGATCGCCGATCGCATCGCGGTGCTGTCGCAGAAGAAGGTGCTGGTGACCGGAACCATGCAGGACATGCTCGAGGTCGACGACCCCTGGGTGCGCGAGTATTTCCACGGTCCGCGGGCGCGCGCCGCGCTCGGGCTCGCCTGAGCGATGGAGACCCGCGCCAACTACGTGCTGATCGGCGCGGTGACGCTCTTCGGGATCGTCGCGGGCTTCGCGTTCTTCATCTGGCTCGCCAGCGTCCAGATGGACCGCCAGTACGACCATTACGACATCCTGTTCAACGACGTCTCGGGCCTGTCCCAGGCGGCGGACGTGCGGTTCAACGGATTGTCGGTTGGCCAGGTCGTTTCGCTGAACCTCTACGAGAAGGATCCGAGCAAGGTCCGGGTCCGCATCGAGGTCGACGCCAAAACGCCGGTCCTGAAGAACACCACCGCGCAGCTGCGCTCGCAGGGGGTGACCGGGGTCTCCTACGTGGCCCTGAGCGGCGGGCCCGGCGATTCCGAGCCGCTGGTCGGCGAGGACGGCGGGGTGCCGCTGATCGTCGGCCAGCGCTCGCTGGTCGACCAGCTCAGCGAGGACGCGCCGGACCTGCTGAGCGAGGCGCTCAAGGTGATCCGGGACATCCAGGCCTTCACCGGCGGCGAGAACCAGTCCTATGTCTCGGGCATCCTGAAGAACCTCGACGACGCCTCCGGGCGGCTCGACTCGGCGCTGGACGACTTCTCGTCGATCACCAAGACCGTCGCCTCGGCCACGTCGCAGATCTCCGAGTTCACCGACCGGCTCGGCCCGATCGGCCAGTCGGTGCAGACCGCGCTCGAGGGTGCCGACGAGACCATGACGGTCGTGCGCGAGGCATTCGCGGAATCGAAGACAACGCTCACCACGGCCACCGAGGCGCTCGGCAAGGCCGGCAGCGCCTTCGAGGGTGCCGAGGGCCTGATCCGCGAGCAGATCCCGAAGCTCGTGACCGAGCTCGACGCGACGGTGGTGAGCCTGAGGGATGCGATCGACGGGATCGAGGGCGAAGTGCGCTCGGTGCTCGCTAGCTTCGGCGCGGTGGGGCAGACCGCCGATGCGCGGCTCGTGGAGCTCAAGACCACGCTCTCAGCGCTCGACACCACGCTGGCCAATGCCGACTCGGCGCTGAAGGCGGTCGAGGAGGCCTCCGACAGCTTCGACCAGCTGGTCGATGGCGACGGCGTCGCGCTGGTCGCCGAGGCCCGCGACGCGCTCGCCAAGGCGGACAGCGCGCTCGATACCATCGGGCAGGTGGTCGAGAACGACCTGCCGGGCGCCATGGCGGATGTGCGCGAGGCCGTCGGCACCGCCAACCGGGTGATCGGAACGGTGGGCGACGAGGTCACCGCCTTCACCGGAACGCTCGAGCCGCTGTCGCGGAACGCCGACGAGGTGCTGTCGACCGCCACCGCGGCGCTGACGGATGTGCGCGGGACGCTGGCGCGCCTCGACACCACGCTCTCCGGGGCCGATGCGGCATTGAAGTCGATCACGACAGCGACCGACAGCGCCGGCACGCTCATCGAGGGCGACGGGGCGGCGCTGGTCGCCGAGGCGCGGGCGACGCTGGCCAAGGCCGATGCCTCGATCGCGGCGATCGGTCGGGTGGTGACCGACGACGTTCCGGGTATCGTCGCCGACATCCGGTCGGCGAGCGACACCGCCAACAGGGTCATCGGGATCGTCGGCGATGAGCTGACGGATTTCACCGGCCGGCTGACGCCGCTCTCCCGGGAGGCGGAGGCGGCACTGAGCGCGGCGACGGAGACCTTCCGGGATGCGAACGCCACCCTCGGCCGGATCGATACCGCGATCGGCACCGCGGAAGCCGCGCTGACCGCCGCCGAGGGCACCTTCACCAGCGCCAATCGCATCATCGACGAGGAGGTCGCCCCGACCGCCGAGAGCATCCGCACGGCGGCCTCGGAACTCGGCACCGCGGTCTCGGACGTCGCCGCCGACCTGCCGGCGGTGACGGCCGAGCTTCGCGCCACGATGGCCCGGGCGAGCGACGTGGTCGAGCGCATCGACGCCGTGGTCGCGGCCAGCGCGCCGGGGGTGCAGAACTTCGCCCAGACCGGACTGCCGGAATTCGTGCGCTTCACCCAAGAGGCGCGGTCGCTGGTGGCGAGCCTCGAGCGCATCGCCGCTCGGC
This sequence comes from Rhodovulum sp., assembly GCA_020637615.1. Lineage (GTDB taxonomy): Bacteria > Pseudomonadota > Alphaproteobacteria > Rhodobacterales > Rhodobacteraceae > Amaricoccus. The sequence continues at coordinate 17,657 of JACKKC010000022.1, read as the reverse complement.
TGGAGCGCGATCCGGCGCGGTTCCTGCTGGGCAACCAGCCACCGGATTTCAGGAGGTGAGGCGCCCATGACCCTGTTCCGCGGGCTTCGCGCCCTCGCCCTGGCCCTGATCCTGCCGCTGGTCGCGGGATGCGCCGCGGTCTCTTCGCTCGATTCCGCGGCGCGCTCCCTCGACACCTTCGAGATGCTGCCGCTGCCGCCGGCGGGTGGCTCGGGCGCGGTTTCGGGACGCACGCTCTATGTCGCCGTGCCGACCGCCTCCGCCGCGATCGCTTCCGACCGCATCATGGTCAAGCCGAACCCGCTGCAGATCGCCTTCCTGCCGGGATCGCGCTGGGTAGACGAACTTCCCCTGCACGTGCAATCGCTCCTGGTGCGCTCGCTGGCCAATACCGGGCGCATCGGCTTCGTGACGTCGCAGACAGCCGGCCCCCTCCCGGATTACGTGCTCCAGACCGACATCGGGGCCTTCCAGGCGGAGGTGACGCCTGCGGGCGACCGCGGCGGGCTCACAGTGGTGGTGCGGCTGAACCTGACGCTCTCGCGCGACGTTGACGGCCGCACGCTGGCGCGGCGCAGCTTCGCGGCCAGCGCGATCGCGGCGAACGACGATCCGCTGACCGTGGTCTCGGCCTTCAACACCGTGATGACGCGCCTCCTCGGTGAGACCGCGTCCTGGACGGTCGGCGTGATCGGAGGACGCCGCGCGGCCTGAGCCGGCGCCCGGCTCCGCCGCCGGCGGGACGGGCGCACGAGGGGGCCGAATCGGCTCGACACCGGCAGCCATTGATGATCCATCTTGGCCATTGTTTCTGATTCAGGGACCGCGGCGCGGATGATTGCAGGGGCCAGATCGGCGGGCGGGTCCGGCTGCGGGTCGGGGCCGATATGGCGGTAAGTACCGTCCCGCCGCTCGCGGACCGCCGGCTCGCGGCGATCCTGCTGTCGCTGGTGGCATTGCTGATCTTCACCGGGGTCGATACCTGCGCCAAGTGGCTGGTCCAGGCGGGGCTGCCGATCCCGCAGGTGGTCTTCACGCGCTACGTCGGGCATCTTGCACTGGTGCTCGTGCTTGCCTTCATGGCGGGCGAGGGGCTCTGGCGCACGGAGAACCGTGGCACGGCGCTCCTGCGCGGCGGGGCGCTGCTCGCCAGTACGGTGACGAATTTCTGGGCACTGAGCTACCTGCCGCTGGCGACCACCGCCGCGATCCTCTTCACCTCGCCGCTCTGGGTCTGCCTCCTGTCGATCCCCATGCTGGGCGAGCGGGTCGGGCCCCGGCGCTGGATGGCGATCGGCGTCGGCTTCATCGGCATTCTGGTGGTCACCCGGCCGCTCTCGGGCAGCGCCCATTGGGCGATGCTGCTCTCGCTGGTGGCCTCGGTGTGCGTCGCGCTCTATTCGATCCTGACCCGCAGGCTGGCCGGGCGGGAGAGCACCGCGACGCTGCAGTTCTACGCCGCGCTGATCGCCACGCTTGGCACCGCGCCCCTGGCCCTGGGCGACTGGCACTGGCCGACCGACGCCCCGGGCTGGCTCGCCCTCGCGCTGATCGGGGTCTTCGGCTGGGGTGGGCACCAGCTCCTGACGGTGGCGCACCGCTTCGCGCCCGCCTCGGTGCTCGCCCCCTTCGTCTATGTGCAGATCGTGTTCATGACCGCGTCGGGCTGGATCATCTTCGGCGATGCGCCCGACGGCTGGGTGTTGGCCGGCGCCGGGATCGTGGTGGCGAGCGGCTTCTATATCTGGCTGATCGAACGGCAGCAGGCGCGCCGGACGCCTTCGGCCGAGGTCGTCGAATCGGCCCTGTGAGGCCGGGATTGCGAAGGGGAGCCCACGGATGCCACGTTTCGCCGCCAACCTGACGATGCTCTTCACCGAGCGGGCCTTCGTCGATCGGTTCGGCGCGGCCGCGGCGGCGGGGTTCGAGGGCGTGGAATTCCTCTTCCCCTATGCGGAGGCGGCCGACGTGCTGCGCGAGCGCCTCGACGCCGCGGGCCTCGCGCTGGCGCTCTTCAACGTGCCGCCGGGGGATTGGGCTGCTGGCGAGCGCGGGTTCGCCGCGCTGCCGGGGGAGGAGGCGCGCTTCGAGCAAAGCTTCGCGCAGGCGCTCGACTATGCGCGGGTGCTGCGTCCGGGGCGGCTGCATGTCATGGCGGGCCTCGCCACGGGGCCGGCGGCGCGTGCGACCTATGTGGCGAACCTGCGGCGGGCCGCGGCGGCGGCCCCGGACCTGGTCCTGACCATCGAGCCGCTCAATGCCCGCGACATGCCCGGCTACCATCTGGGATGCAGCGACGAGGCGCTTCGGGTGATCGAGGCGGTGGGGGCGGAGAACCTGAAGCTGCAGTTCGATCTCTATCACACGCAGATCTCCGAGGGCGACCTGACGCGGCGCATCGAGGCGCTGGCGCCGGTGATCGGCCATGTACAGATCGCCGGCGTCCCCGACCGCCAGGAGCCGGACCGGGGCGAACTCGCGCTGGGGCATCTGATGGACGTGCTGGATTCGGTGGGCTACGAGGGCTGGGTGGGTTGCGAATACCGGCCCTCGGGCCGGACCGAGGACGGTCTGGGCTGGTTCGCGCCCTGGCGGCGCGGGGGAATTGTCGGGGGAGGGGACGAATGAGCGAGGCGAAGATCGTGCTGGTCACGGGCGCGAGCCAGGGTATCGGGGCGGCAACCGCTGGCGCCTTCGCCCGGGCCGGCCACCAGGTCGTGCTGGCGGCGCGCGGCGCGGAGAAGCTCGCGGCAGCCAAGGAGGCACTGGGCGAGGCCGGCGCGCGCTGCCTCGGCGTGCCCTGCGACGTCACCGATCCGCAATCCGTGGAGGCGCTCTTCCGGACCATCGGCGAGCGCTTCGGGCGGCTCGACGTGGTCTTCAACAATGCCGGCAGCAATGTGAGCACCACGCTGGTGGGCGACATCACCTGGGAGGAATGGCGCCGGGTGGTCTCGGTCAATCTCGATGGCGCCTTCCTGATCGCGAGCGCGGCCTTCCGCATGATGCGAGACCAGGACCCGCGGGCGGGCGGATCATCAACAACGGCTCGATCTCGGCGCATGTGCCGCGCTATGGCTCTGCGCCCTATACCGCCTCGAAGCACGCCATCACCGGGCTCACGCGCTCGATCTCGCTCGACGGGCGCGAGTTCGACATCGCCTGCGGCCAGATCGACATCGGCAATGCCGCCTCGGCGATGACCGCGCGCATGAGCGGCGGCGTGCCGCAGGCGGACGGCACGCTGAAGGCCGAGCCGACCATCGACGTGACCCATGTGGCCGATACCGTGGTGCAGATGGCGGCGCTGCCGCTCGACGTGAACGTGCAGTTCATCACCATCATGGCGACGACGATGCCCTTCATCGGGCGAGGCTGACGGCGGCCGCCGACACTGGTCCCGCGCCGGCAAGTCCGGCCGCGCGTTTCTATCCGGCCCGGCGCCGGGCCCGCGTGGCGGCGAGCGGCAGGGCGAGGCAGGGACTGCCGGTCAGGATCGCGCGCGCCTCCGGGCCGAAGAACCCGGCCAGTTCCGGACGGCCGGCGTCGAGGCCACCGGTATAGGCGCCGAAGGCCGGAAGCATCAGCCGCCGGGCGTCGTGCAGGAAGCAGGGGCGCGACAGACCGCGGCCACGGAGTGCCAGCCGGAGCTTCGGGTGGTAATGGCCGGAGATCTCGCCGGGCGCGGTCTCGGCCAGCGCCACATGACGGAAGCAGAGCGCCCGCAGCCATGCTCGGCGAGATGCCGGCCGCCGAGCAGGATCGGCCCGATCGTGGTTGCCCGCGATCCAGATCCAGTCGCGCCCGGCCATCAGCACAAGGAGCCGCGCCATATCGGCTTCCGCCAGGCCCCCGGCGCTCGCCACGTCGTCGAAGCTGTCCCCGAGGCAGAGCACCGTCGCGGGCGCGAGGCGGGCGATCTCGGCGCCGAGCCGGTCGAGGGTCTCGGCGGTCTCGTAGGGCGGCAGCAGCGTGCCGCCGCGCCGGGCGATCCGCTCTGACTTTCCCAGATGCAGGTCGGAGACGCAGAGCAGCCGCTCCTCCGGCCACCAGAGCGCGCCGGAGGAGCGGGCCACAAGCCGGGCCCCGGCGAGAAGCAGGGAGGTCTCGTCCATCGCACGGGCATGCCCGAGCCCGCGCCGCGGGGCAAGGGCGATCCCGGCCTCAGGGTTCTAGCCCCGCCTCCGCCAGCAGCGCCTCGGCCGCGCTGGCGACCAGGCGCGCCTCGGCCCGGCCCTTGATGGGAACGCGGCCGACCTCGAGCAGGAGCGGCGCGGCGAGCGGGGTGACATGGGGCGCGCGCACCACGTCGATGCGCCCCGCGACGCGCGTCAGCATCTCCTCGATGCGGCCGAAATCGACCAGCCCGCGCCCGGCCTCGCTGCGGGTGATGCGGAGCAGCAGGTGATCGGGATCGTGCCGGCGCAGGGTGTCGTAGAGGATGTCGGTGGAGAAGGTCGCCTGCCGGCCGCTCTTGCGCGCGCCCGGCAGGTTCTTCTCGATCAGCCCGGCGATGGTGGCGGCGTTGCGGAAGGTGCGCTTCATCACCGCGTTCTCGCCGAGCCAGCCCTCGAGCCCCTCGCGCAGGTCGCCCGGCGCGAGCAGGGCGGCGGGGTCGGTGACCCGCGCGAGGCCCCAGATCAACAGGGCATAATCGGTGGCGACGAAGCCGAGCGGGTCGAGCCCCGCCGCCTCCATGCGCCGGGTGACTAGGAGGCCGAGCGTCTGGTGGGCGTTGCGCCCGGCGAAGCCGTAGAGGCAGAGGTGCTCGCGCTCGCCGCGCCGGAAGGTCTCGGTGAGCAGGCGCCCCGGCGCCGGCAGGCGGCTGACCTGGGCCTGAAGTCGCAGCCAGCCGCGCATATGGGGCGGCAGCGTCTCCCAGGCGGCGGGATCGGCGAGCAGCGCCACCACGCGCTGCGAGAGCCGGGTCGAGGTCGCAAGCTTGGTGCCCATGAAGACCGCGATCCTCGGCGCGCGCGACGGAGCGCGGCTGACCTCTACCACCATTTCGCGCAGGCCCTCGTAGCGCACGGTTTCGCCGCCAATCAGGAAGGTGTCGCCGGGCACGAGGCTCGCGGCGAAATCCTCCTCGACTTCGCCGAGGGCCGAGCCGAAGCGACCCTTCAGCCGGACCGAAAGCGTCTCGGTGTCGACGATGGTGCCGACGTTCATGCGGATCATGCGCGCCCGGCGCGGGTCGCGCAGCGACCACAATCCCTCGCGCTCCACCAGCCGCCGCCATCGGTCGTAGGCCTTCAGCGCATAGCCGCCGGTGGCGCAATATTCGAGACAGGCGTCGAAATCGGCGCGCGCGAGATGGCAGTAGGGGCCGGCACTGCGCACCTCGTCGAAGAGCGCATCGGCCTCGAAAGGCCCGGCGCAGGCGCTGAGCAGCATGTGCTGGCAGAGCACGTCGAGCGGTCCGGGGCCCCGCGGCTCGCCGTCGAGATCGCGGGCGCGCACCGCGTCGAGTGCGGCGCGGCACTCGATCACCTCGAAGCGGTTGGCGGGCACCAGCACCGCGCGCGAGGGGGCGTTGTAGCGATGATTGGCCCGGCCGATGCGCTGCACGAGCCGCTTGACGTTCTTCGGCGCGCCCACTTGGACAACCAGATCGACGCTGCCCCAGTCGATGCCGAGATCGAGCGAGCCGGTGGCGACGATGGCGCGGATCTCGCCGGCGACCATTGCCGCTTCGACGCGCGTGCGCGCCTCGCGCGAGAGCGAGCCGTGGTGCAGGCCGATCGGCAGGCTCTCGACGTTCTCCGCCCAGAGTGCCTGAAAGAACAGCTCGGCCTGGGCGCGGGTATTGATGAAGACGAGCGTGGTCGTGGCCCCGCGGATCAGTTCCATCACCGCCGGCGCGGCATGGCGGGCGGTCTGGCCGGCCCAGGGCGGCGGCGCGCCGGTGTCGAGGATGGTGATGTCGGGCTCCGGACCCGGGTCGGCCTCGAGGATGCGCGCGCCGCCGCCGAGGAAGGCGGCGAGTGCGGGCGGATCCTCGACCGTGGCGGAGAGGCCGATGCGCCGCAGCCCGGGCGAGAGCGTTTGCAGGCGGGCGAGCCCGAGCATCAGCTGGTCGCCGCGCTTCGATTCCGCCAGCGCATGGATCTCGTCGACGATCACCCGCGCCACGGTCCCGAAGATCGCCGGCGCCTCCGGATAGGAGAGCAGGAGCGCAAGCGATTCCGGGGTGGTCAGCAGGATATGCGGCGGGTCGCTGCGCTGGCGCGCGCGCTGGGTCGCGCCGGTGTCGCCGGTGCGGTCCTCGACGCGGACCGCCAGCCCCATCTCGGCGAGCGGGGTCCCGAGGTTACGACGGATATCGGCGGCAAGAGCCTTGAGCGGCGAGACATAGAGCGTGTGCAGGCCCGGGGTCGGGTGCGGCCCGAGCTCGACCAGGCTCGGCAGGAACCCCGCCAGGGTCTTGCCGCCACCGGTCGGCGCGATCAGCAGCGTCGCGGGATCGCCGGCGCGGGCGAGTAGCTCGAGCTGATGCGGATGCGCGGCCCAGCCGCGCGCCGCGAACCAGCCGGCGAAGGGCTCGGGAAGGGCAGGGGCGCCGCTCCCGGGGCTCACGCGGACGCTCCAGCCCGGGTCGGCGCCGTCCAGGGATCCGGGGCGCGGGCCGCCGCCGCCTCCCGAAGCCCAGCCTCGGGGCCGCGAAGCTCGTCGGGGCGACGGGCCGCCGGTTTCAGAAGGGGATTTCGTCGTCGAGCTGGCCGCTCGGGCCGCCGCGGGATTCGCCGCCGAAGCTGCCGCCGCGGTCCTGATCGTATTCCGAGCCGCCGCCCTCGCCGCGCCCGTCGAGCAGCGTCAGTTCGCTGCGGAAGGGGCGCAGCACGATCTCGGTGGTGTAGCGATCCTGCCCGGACTGATCCTGCCATTTGCGGGTCTCGAGCTGGCCTTCGAGATAGACCTTGGAGCCCTTGCGCAGATATTGCTCGGCGACCTTGCCGAGCGCCTCGTTGAAGATCGCGACCCTGTGCCACTCGGTCCGCTCCTTGCGCTCGCCGGTATTGCGGTCGCGCCAGGTCTCGGAGGTGGCGATGTTGAGGTTCACCACCTTGCCGCCGCTGGGAAAGCTGCGCACCTCGGGGTCGCGGCCGAGATTGCCGATCAGGATCACCTTGTTGACGCTGCCCGCCATGTCGAAACCTCCCTGGCCGTTGCTCGGAGCGTCGTCCTTCTAGAGTTATCGGCCTGTGAAGAACAGATTGAAAGCTGACACGCCTTGTGTTTTTTGACATAGTGCCGCCCATACCCGGTGCACAAAACCGGGAAGACGGGCCCAGGCCCGCGGGCAGAACAGATACGAGGGACCATGAGGAGCATCCTGATCGCGCTCGGCTGCTTGCTCGCGCTCGGCGATCCCGCCTTCGCCGAAGCACGGCTGAGCCGGCTCTTGAGCAGCCAGTCCAATCTCACCCCGGAATACCGCGCGCTGATCCGCCCGCCGGTCCCCGGCGCGATGGCGGGCCAGCCGCGCCGGCCGTCGCGGTTGAGCGAGGACGAATGGGGCGGCATCCCGGCCTTCACCGGCTCGCCGGGGATCTATCAGGACATGGCCCGGGCCGCGGCGCGGCGCCACGGCGTGCCGGAGGATCTGTTCCTGCGGCTGGTGCGCACGGAATCGAACTTCCGCCCCACCGCCAAATCCACCAAGGGCGCGATCGGCCTGGCGCAGCTGATGCCGCAGACGGCGCGGCTGCTCGGGGTCAATCCGCACGATCCCCGGCAGAACCTCGAGGGTGGCGCGCGCTATCTCAGCCAGCAATACCGCAAGTTCGGCGACTGGCGCTTGGCGCTGGCGGCCTATAACGCCGGGCCGAAGGCGGTGGAGCAGTACAAGGGCGTGCCCCCCTACCGGGAGACCCAGCATTACGTGAAGGCGATCCTCGGGCGCTGATGCCGGCGCGTGGGGCCGCGGCCGCCGAACCTAATCGATCTGCCTAAGCGCCTGCCGCAGCCCCTCAGGGTCGGCGTGGTCCAGGGTGGCGTCGACCGCGTCATGCGCCGCCCGCCATGCCGGAAGTGCCGCCTTTAGCCGCGCGATGCCCGCCGTCGTCAGGACGAGGCGGCGGGCGCGCGCATCCGCGGCATCGGCCACCGAGCTCACGAGGCCGCGCCGCTCGAGCGGCTTCAGCGCCGCGGTCAGCGTGGTGCGGTCCATTCCCAGCAGCGGCACCAGATCGCCGATCCGCGGGCCTTCCGGCCGGTTCAGCGCCATGAGCAGCGAAAACTGGCCGTTGGTCAGACCATGCGGCCGCAGCGCCGCGTCGAAGCGCCGCGCCAGCCGCCGCGCCGCGCGCTGCAGGTGCAGGCAGAGGCAGCGGTCGCGCACTTCATGGGTGGCGGAAAGCGGCAGGTCGGGGTCCATCATCGCAAATTACGTTGACATCAACCTAATGCAGCGTCAAGCTCGCGGGACGAATCCGGAAAAGAGGGGAGCGTCCGATGACCTATGTGAGTGGATTCCTGCTGGCCGTGCCGACGGAGAACCGCGCGGCCTATGTCGCGATGGCGGAGAAGGGCTGGGAGATGTTCCGCAAACACGGCTGCCTGTCGCTGCGGGAGAACTGGGGCGTCGACGTGCCGGACGGCAAGGTTACCTCCTTCCCCATGGCGGTGAAGAAGAAGGAGGACGAGACGGTCGTCTTCTCCTGGATGGAATGGCCCGACAAGGCGACCTGCGACCGCGCCTGGGAGGCGATGATGAAGGACCCGGCCATGCAGGACATGGGCGAGATGCCGTTCGACGGCACGCGGATGATGTGGGGCGGGTTCGAGGAACTGGCCCGCTTCGGCGCGCCAAGCGGGGCGTGATCGAAGCCCGACGCGGGGAGCGACGGCGCTTGCCGTCGCCCCCGGCGGGTGGCCGGGGCCCGGCCGGTCAGCCGGCCGCCTGCCGCGGCTCCGCGAAGTAGATCTGCCGCCTGCCGCCCTTCAGCGGCTCCTCCGCCCGGATGTCGAACCGCTCCGCGAGCAGGGCGCGGAAATTCTCCGGGTGATAATCGTCGTACTGGTCCTCGCGATTGGCGAGCAGCGCCTGCACCATCTCGTCGTCGCGCCCGACGAACTCGATCACCACTGCGGTCCCGAGGCTCGCGAGCCAGCCGATGAAATCGGCGAGCGGAATGTTGGCGGTGATCACCACGTGATGCACCAGCGCGAGGCAGAGCGTGAGCTCCGGGCGGCCGCGCTCGGCCAGCCCCTTGCGCTCGGCGCCGCGCCAGCCCTGGTTCGGCGAGGCATCCGCAAGGTTGACCACCAGCGGCAGCAGCTTGCGCGACCCGGCGCCCGCCTTCTCGCGCTGGTAGAGATGTTCGATCGCCATCCAGTCGGCGTCCATCGACACCACCTGCTCGGCATGCTCGGCCACGATGCGCGAGAAGGTGCCGGTGTTGCAGCCCAGATCCCAGGCCAGCCGCCAGTCCCGCGTGGCCGCCGCCCGGCGCACGAAGGCGGCCTTCTGCTCGAAATCCGCGGCGTCGTAGGAATGGCTGCGGTCGTAGTCCGACCATTGTGTCTTTTCACGGCCGGGCGTCAGCTTCGCGACCAAGGCGCGCAGCTTCGTGACGTTGTTGACGATCAGCGCCTTGTCGAACCCGGCCTCGGCCAGCGACCCGCGCACGTCCTTCGTGCCGCCCTCATAGCGGCGCTGCAGCGCGCTCTGCGCCGCCACATGCAGCAGCACACCGGGGCGAAGCAGGTCGCGGGTAGACATCAGGCGCTGCATGTCCTCGGCGGGGATGCCGTCGATCCGGCCGCGCAGCCAGGGCCGGAAATCGATGCCCCGATAGGCCTGCAGCATCAGCGGATAGAGGAAGAGCTCGCAGAACTGGCGATAGCCCACCCAGGGCTGCCCCCTGCCTAGCGGCTCGAAGGAGGGGATGTCGATGAAGACCGGATGCACGCCCTGCCACTGGATGTTGTAGGGAGTCGCATCCTTGAGGATCATGTCCGAGGCGAGCGCGTCGCGCATCAGGTCGAGATGCAGCAGCGCAGCATCCTGCAGCATGCCGAAGGTCCATTCGTAGGGGTAGGAGACGAAGGGAATCCGAGCATGCTCGAGTACGCCTGCCGCATCGGGCGCCACGGCAACATCGCCGTCGCGGGTCTCCACGATGGAGCCCCCCGCCATGCGGCCCGCCAGGAACGGCGTCTCCCGCAGCCGCTGCCAATTGGCCAGCGCCTCCGGGCTCAGGCTCCGAAAGATCGCGCCATCGCGATAGAAGACGCTGCCGTTGCGGTCGCGGAAGGAGCCCGGCTCACGCTGGGTCCGCAGACCGGCCTCCCGGCCGGAGACGCGCGCCTCCGGAGCCGGGTGCCCGCTCAGCTCGTTCACAGATCGGATCGGGACTTGGAGGATTCGTGGCCGGTCTCGTCGCCGACATGCGACTCCGCCGGAGCCATGCCGATGAAGGTCCGGAAGCGATGCCAGTAGAGCCGCCCGGCCAGCGCGATGCCCGCGAAGCCGCCGAGAATCACCTGCAGGATCATGCTGCCCGTCCCGGGATCGAGATAGGCATGGGCCTGGGATGTGGTCATCCCGAAGAAAAGCGTCGAAATCACGAGCAAGAATGCCAGTGACGAGGTCAATTTCAGCATCTGGACCCACCTTCCTGTTGGTTCGCCGGCAGCACGGCGAAGCCGCCCCCGGGGCGACGCATGCCGCATTCGGCTCCTTCACACAAGTGACACAAGTCGCCTGTGCGCCTCCCAGCCCCTTCACATAAGTGACACAAGTCTGCCATCAATGCGCCGCAGAGGGGGCGGGATTCTCGCGAATCCCCGGAAGGGATGGCCTGCCATCGGGCACTTTCCGGATAAAATTGTGCGAAACAAGTAGCTTGGGGGTGAGTTTTGGGAAATCGCATCACGAAGGGCGGCGGATCGCCCGTCGGGAATGGCGGAAATCCGCCTACCTCAAGCGGGGCGAGCGGCGTGTTTCCGCTCGCGGCACTGCTTTTCGGCCCGGCCTCGGTGCTCGAGCTGATGTCGCGAAACCTCATCCAGGTCTCGTTCGGCGACATCGTGCCGGCGCTGATCGGCACGCTGGTCCTGGCGCTGCTCGTCTGGGCGGCGGTGGTGGCCCTGCGCCGGCGCCGCGACGCCGCCAGCGCCGTGATCGCCTGCATCTGGGTGGTGGTCATCCTCTACCACACCGAGATGTTCCGGCTGCTCAATGATGCCCTGGACGGCAAGTATTCCATGGTCCGCGCCTTTCCCTTCGCCCTCGCCGCTGCCGCCATCCTGACGCTGATCGCGGCGCGGCTCGCGCGGTTCCTCGGGCCGGTTCATGCGGTGCTGATCGGCATCGCCGCGGTGATGCTAGTCACCCCGACCTGGAAGGCCGTCGCCTATGCCTGGCGCAACGACAATGCCCAGGCAGCCTATGACGCCGATGCGGAGGCGGCGGCGATGCCGCAGATCGCAGCGGGCTCCGCCGACGGCGCCCGCTCGCCCGACATCTATCACTTCATCTTCGACCGCTATGCCTCGGCGGAGATTCTCGAAAGGCATTTCGGCATCGAGGAACGCATCGGCGATTTCCTTACCGAGCGCGGCTTCTACGTCGTGCCTGACAGCCATTCCAACTATCTCAAGACCGGGCATTCCCTCGCTTCGACCTTCTACATGGATTACCTCGACGTGCTCGCCGACGACCCGCGGGTGAAGGCCGACAACTGGCATCCGATCTTCGCCATGCTGGACGATACCCGGGTGGTCCGCTTCCTGCGGGCCCGCGGCTACGACTTCCTCCAGTTCGGATCCTGGTGGGTGGGAACCTTCTCCAGCCCCACCGCCGACGAAAACCACCCGCTCGGCTTCAGCGAATTCAACCTGCAATATCTGCGCCGCACCATGGCGCTGCCGGTCTCGCAACTGCTGCCCCGCGCGAACTTCACCATGCGGCTCGACTGGGACAACGGCCAGTGCCAGCGCGTCGCACGCCAGATCGAGCAGATCAAGGCGATCGGCGCGCGCGAGCGCGACCGGCCGGTCTATGTCTTCGCCCATATCCTCGTGCCGCACGGGCCGGAGGTCTTCACCACCGACGGGCGCTGCCTCACCAATGCCGAGGCCCGCAAGCGCGGCGAGCGGCAGGGCTACATCGACCAGATCGCCTATGCCAACAACATCATCGAGGATGTGGTGACCGCGCTGCAGGAAGAGGGGCGGCCGGCGCCGGTGATCCTGATCCAGGCGGATGAGGGGCCGTTCCCCGTGCGCGACTACAAGGTGGAATGGCAGGACGCCCCCGCCGAGGAGCTTCGCATCAAGACCGGAATCCTCAATACCTTCTACATCCCCGGCGAGGACTACCACCTGCTGCGCGACGACATCACCCCGGTCAACAGCTACCGGGCGGTCTTCGACACGATCTTCGGCACCGATCTCGGCCAGCTTCCCGACCGGATCTACACCTTCCCCAACGACCGGCGCATCTACGAGTTCGAGGACATGACCGAAAGCATCCTCTGCGAAGACCTCGAGTCCCCCGCCTCCCTCGATCGCTGCCCGACGGTCTCTGGCGCTCTGGTCCCGGCGCCGCACTGAGCGAGCGCCCGCGGGCCGTGCATGATTTGTGCATGGCCCGCGGGCCGAAGGGGGAATTGCATCCGGCAAAGCCACCCCGTCCGTTCGAGCTCTGCGCGGCCCGGCGCCTCCATCCCTCCCGCCGGGCAGCGCCCGCCCCGCTCACAAAAAAGGGCGGGTGCTCGGCTTCCGCCCAAGTCGGGCGCTGCACTTGCCTTCTGGCCGGACGGTCAAAGAAGGAGAATAGCTCGAAATACGATCGTGCTGGCCGGAACACAGCCCACGCAGGCGATTTCGCTTGCGGTCGATCCTGTTTTGTTCTCACATCCCGACTCGCATCTTCGCGCACAGACGCTATCTAGAGCGCGTCAGCGGGAGCGGGACATGGCCGAACAGAAGTTCATCGAGATCCGGGGTGCTCGCGAGCACAACCTCAAGTCGATCGACATCGACATTCCGCGCGACAAGCTCGTTGTGATCACGGGTCTTTCCGGTTCCGGCAAGTCCTCGCTCGCCTTCGACACCATCTATGCCGAGGGCCAGCGGCGCTATGTGGAAAGCCTCTCCGCCTACGCCCGGCAGTTTCTCGACATGATGCAGAAGCCGGACGTGGACCATATATCGGGCCTGTCCCCGGCGATTTCGATCGAGCAGAAGACCACTTCACGAAACCCCCGCTCGACGGTGGGCACGGTCACCGAGATCTACGACTACCTGCGCCTGCTCTTCGCGCGCGTCGGCACGCCCTATTCGCCCGCCACCGGCCTGCCGATCGAGGCGCAGCAGGTGAGCCAGATGGTCGACATCGCCATGGCGCTGCCGGAGGGCACGCGGGCCTATCTGCTGGCGCCGATCGTGCGCGATCGCAAGGGCGAATACCGCAAGGAATTCCAGGAGCTTCTGAAGAAGGGCTTCCAGCGCGTCAAGGTCGACGGCACCTTTCACGACCTCGACGCGGCGCCGGAGCTCGACAAGAAGTTCCGCCACGACATCGACGTTGTCGTGGACCGGATCGTTTTGCGCGACGGGCTGGAGACGCGGCTGGCCGATTCCCTGCGCACCGCGCTCGACCTCGCCGACGGCATCGCGATCCTCGAGACGGCGCCCGCCGAGGGCGATCCGCAGCGCATCACCTTCTCGGAGAATTTCGCCTGCCCGGTGAGCGGCTTCACCATTCCGGAGATCGAGCCGCGGCTGTTCTCCTTCAACGCGCCCTTCGGGGCCTGCCCGTCCTGCGACGGGCTGGGGGTGGAGCTCTTCTTCGACCCGCGCCTGATCGTGCCCGACGAGAGCCTGCCGCTGCTCAAGGGCGCCATCGCACCGTGGTCCAAGGGGCAGTCGCCCTATTACAAGCAGACGATCGAGGCGCTGGCGCGCGCCATTACAGCTTCGACAAGGCGGCTCGCTGGCGACCTCCGGACGAGGCCAGGCAGGTGCTGCTCTACGGCTCCGGCGCGAAGATCCGGTTCCGCTATGACGAGGGCGGGCGGGTCTGCAGATCGAGCGTCCCTTCGAGGGTGTGATCCCGAACATGGAGCGCCGCTACAAGGAGACGGATTCGAACTGGGTGCGCGAGGAATTCGAGCGCTATCAGAACAACCGGCCCTGCGGCGCCTGCCACGGCTTCCGGCTCAAGCCCGAGGCGCTGGCGGTCAGGATCGCCGGCCTGCATGTGGGCGAGGTGGTGCGCATGTCGATCCGCGAGGCGCTGGCCTGGATCGAGGAGGCGCCGGTCTCCCTGAGCGCGCAGAAGAACGAGATCGCCCGGGCGATCCTGAAGGAGATCCGCGAGCGGCTGGGGTTCCTGGTGAATGTCGGGCTCGACTATCTGACGCTCGCCCGCAATGCCGGCACGCTCTCGGGCGGCGAGAGCCAGCGCATCCGGCTTGCCAGCCAGATCGGCAGCGGGCTGACCGGCGTGCTCTACGTGCTGGACGAGCCCTCGATCGGGCTGCACCAGCGCGACAACGGCCGGCTGCTCACCACGCTGAAGAACCTGCGCGACGCCGGCAATACCGTGATTGTGGTCGAGCACGACGAGGAGGCGATCCGCGAGGCCGATCATGTGATCGACATCGGCCCCGGCGCCGGCGTGCATGGCGGCGCGATCATCGCCGAGGGTGCGCCCGCCGACATCGCCGCCGCCCCGGACTCAATCACTGGCCAGTATCTCACTGGGGCGCGGACGATCGCTGTGCCGGGCAAGCGGCGCCAAGGCAACGGCAAGCGGCTGCGCGTCGTCGATGCCACGGGGAACAACCTGCAGAGCGTCACGGCGGAATTTCCGCTCGGGACCTTCACCTGCGTCACCGGGGTCTCGGGCGGCGGCAAGTCGACGCTGACCGTGGAGACACTGTTCAAGACCGCCTCGATGCGGCTGAACGGGGCGCGCCAGACCGCGCGCCGTGCTCGGCGATCGAGGCTCGAGCATCTCGACGAGTCATCGGCACATCGACCGATCGCCGATCGGGCTGCCGCGCTCGAACGCGACCTATACCGGCGCCTTCGGACGATCCGCGACTGGGCCGGCCTGCCTGAATCCGGGCCCGCGGCTACAGGCCGGCGGTTCTCCTTCAACGTCAGGGCGGGCGCTGCGAGGCCTGCCAGGGCGACGGCGTCATCAGATCGAGATGCATTTCCTGCCGGATGTCACGTCACCTGCAGGGCCTGCAAGGGCGCGAGCGCTTCCAACCACAGACGCTGGAGTTCACTTCAAGGGCAAAAGCATCGCCGACGTTCTCGACATTGACGGTCGAGGATGCAGGCATTCTTCGCAAGGCGGTGCCGGCGATCCGCGAAGAAGATGACGACGCTGATGCAGGTGGGCCCTCGGCTACGTCAGGTTGGCCAGCTGGCCACGACTCTCGGGCGGCGAGGCGCAGCGGGTGAAGCTCTCGGGAGCTGGCACGGCGCTCACCGGCACGCTCTACATCCTCGAACGAGCCGACCACGGGGCTGCATTTCGAGGACATGCAACTCCTGGAAGTGCTGCCGAACTGGTCGACAGGGGCAACACGTGGTGGTGATCGACAACCTCGACGTCATCAAGACCGCCGACCACATCATGACATCGGCCCCGAGGGCGGCGACGGCAGCAGCACCATCGTCGTCACCGGAACGCCCGAGGCGGTGGCGCAGAGCCAAGGCGATCGCACGGCCACTACCTGAAAAGCCGATCCTGCAGGCCCGCCGGTGGCGGCGGAATAGGCCGCGGCCTCGGGGCCTTCTCCGGATCCACAGGCGTCGACGCGGGGGTAGCCTGGCCCGGTTTTCGCGGCCGCGAAACGCCGTTTTTGGCTGCAGCGCGCTGCGATCTTCCGGGCCAATTTCACGGCACCTGGCGGCCGGATCCGGGCCGCTGCGCTCGCGCCCCGATTGACCGGACGGTTTTTGGACTCGCTCAGGGTGTCAATTTCGCCCGGGATCTGTCACTATGCCGGCGAGTGGGAACCGACGGTGGAGGCCAGAATGGCGAGCGAAGCAAGCGGAGGAACGCGACGCGGGATGTCCCTGACGGCGAAGGTGATGGCCGGGATGGTGCTCGGCCTGATCGTCGGGGTCGTCTTCAACATGATGGATTCCGCGTTCATCAACACGCATGTCGTCGGCGGCCTCTTCGCCATGATCGGCAAGATGTTCGTGAACGCGCTCAAGATGCTGGTCGTGCCGCTGGTGCTCTTCTCGCTGCTCTGCGGCGTGATGGGGATCGGCGACATCCGGGTGCTGGGGCGGGTCGGTGGCAAGTCGCTGGCGCTCTACATCTTCACCACCGCCATCGCCATCGCGGTGGCCATCGCGCTCGCGCTCCTGATCGGGCCGGGCGAGGGTTTCGACATGGCCGGCGTCGATACGGCCGGCGTCACCGGCGCGGAGGCGCCCTCGGTCTGGGATGTCTTCGCCGGCATCATCCCGACCAATCCGGTCTCTGCCTTCGCCAATGGCGACATGCTGCAGATCATCTTCTACGCCATCGTGCTCGGCATCGCCGCGCTCATGCTGGGCGACGCCTCGGAGGGCTTCTACGAGGGCTGCCAGTACATGAACGAGCTGATGATGAAGGTCGTCGTCATCGTCATGGCCTTCGCGCCCTACGGCGTCTTCTGCCTGATCGCCAAGACCTTCGCCGAGCAGGGGATCGACCTCTTCATCCCGGTGATGGCCTATGTCGCGACGCTGGTGGGGGCGCTCTTCCTGCATCTCTTCGTCACGCTGATGATCATCCTCAAGGTCTTCTCCGGGCTCAATCCGATGATCTTCATCCGCAAGATCCGGCCGGCGCAGATCTTCGCCTTCTCGACGGCGAGCTCCAACGCGACGATCCCGGTGACCCTGCGCTGCGTCACCGAACGCATGGGGGCGAACAATTCCGTGGCCTCGTTCACGGTGCCCTTCGGCGCGACGATCAACATGGACGGCACCGCGATCATGCAGGGCGTGGCGACCGTGTTCCTCGCCAATGTCTACGGCATCGATCTCGGCCTCGGCGGCTATCTGACGGTGATCGCCATGGCGGTGCTCGCCTCCATCGGCACCGCCGGTGTGCCCGGCGTCGGGCTGGTGATGCTGACGATGGTTCTGACCCAGGTCGGCCTGCCGATCGAGGGCATCGCGCTGATCATCGGCGTCGACCGGCTGATGGACATGATCCGCACCGCGGTCAACATCACCGGCGACGCGGTCGTGACCGCCATCGTCGCCAAGACCGAAGGGGAATTCGACCTTTCCGTCTACGAGGACCCGGATGCCGGCCTTATCGTCGGCGACGAGATCCATGTCGAGGAGATGCATACGCCGCATCCGCACGCGCATCCCAACCCGGCCGAATAGGCAGGCCGACGTCCATCACCCCGCGGCGGCTCCGGTTCGGACCGGGGCCGCCGCTCCCTTGCTCAGGCGGGTTCGGCGGCGTGCTCGTTGACGATCCGGTCCGCCGCCTTGCCGTGCAACTCCTCGTAATGGTCGAAGGCCGACTCGAAATGGCCGACGCCCTGGGTCGCGGCGCGGATGTCGTTGGCGAAGCCCGGCAGGGCGGCGCCAGGGATCATCGCCTGGTAGATCTCCCAACCCTTGGCCTCCGGATTGGCCTCGAAGCCGAGCACCTGGCCGTGGTTCGA
>JACKKC010000021.1 GCA_020637615.1 Rhodovulum sp. | reverse complement strand
TCGCTTTCGGTGCGAGGAGACCGGTCCCCGGCCTTGGCAGCTCCTACGGGAGTCGAACCCGTCTTTCCAGATTGAGAATCTGGCGTCCTAACCGATAGACGAAGGAGCCATGGCCTTGCCGGACCCGCACCCTAGCACGGAACCGTGGTACACCCTACGGGAGTCGAACCCGTCTTTTCAGATTGAAAATCTGACGTCCTAACCGATAGACGAAGGGTGCATCGCGGCGCTATGTATCGTCGCGTTCCCGGCGGATCAAGCCGCAATATCGCCGGTTCAGGACGCGTCCGCGGCATCCTCCACATGCAGTTTCGCGCGCAGGCGCCCGGCCCATTCGTCCCGCTCCAGCCGCCCCGCGACGTGGACCGGCGCGTCGCGGCGTGCCAGGAGGCGCGGACCTAGCTCGCCCGCGAAGGCGCGGAAGGCGATGGCCTCGGCCCGGGCACCGGCCTCGTCGGCGAGGGTCAGCGCAAGATGGTTCTCGCCGACCCGCCTGGTCCGGACGATCCGGCTTCGCGCCATGGCGAGGCGAGGGGCCGGGGCACCGGCCCCGAAAGGGCCGGCGGCGGCGATGCGCTCGGCGAGTTCGACCGTCGCGCCGCCCGGTCCGATCACGCCGTCGAGCGCGAGGCTGGCGGTTGTGGACGAATCGGCGCCGGCGGCGGCGAGCAGTTCGGCGAGCCGCGTCATGGCCGGCTCGAGGCTTTCCCGCGCCAGGCTTATGCCCGCTGCCATCCGATGCCCGCCGCCGCGCGCGATCAGCCCCTCCCGCGCCAACCGGGCGACGGCAGCGCCGAGATCGGCCCCGGCGACCGACCGGCCCGAGCCCTTGCCGTCGGCGCCGTCGAAGCCGATCACCACCGCCGGGCGGGAGAATTTCTCCTTGAGCCGGGCCGCGACGATGCCGACCACGCCGGGATGCCAGCCCTCGCCCGCCGCCCAGACCAGCGCTGCGCCGCCGCGCGCTTCCGCCTGGGCCTCGGCCGCCGCGAGCACGCCCGCCTCGATCTCGCGCCGCTCGGCGTTCAGCCGGTCGAGCTTCTGGGCGAGTGCGGCGGCCTCGTCCGGGTCGTCGGTCGCGAGCAGCCGCGCGCCGAGATCGGCCGCGCCGATCCGCCCGCCGGCGTTGATACGTGGCCCGAGCAGGAAGCCTAGCGCGAAGGCATCCGGCGCGCCTGCCATGCCCGCGGCCGCGGCGAGCGCCGCAATGCCGGGACGGCCGCGCGCTCGCATCACCGTCAGGCCCTGGCGGACGAAGGCGCGGTTGAGCCCGAGGAGCGGCGCGACATCGGCGACGGTGGCGAGCGCCACGAGATCAAGCAGGCCGAGCAGGTCGGGACCCTCGCCGCCCTCACGCCGCATCAGCCGGTTCACCGCTACGAGAAAGAGAAAGGTCACGCCCGCGGCGCAGAGATGGCCGAGCGCGCCGTCCTCGTCCTGGCGGTTGGGATTGACCACCGCGAGCGCCGGCGGCAGCGTCTCGCCGCCGAGATGGTGGTCGAGCACGATCACGTCGCAGCCCGCCGCGGCGATGGGCTCGTGGCTGAGCGTTCCGCAATCGACGCAAACGATCAGGTCGTGACCGGCCCCGAGGCTGCGCATGGCGGGCACGTTCGGGCCATAGCCCTCCTCGATTCGATCGGGGACGTAGAGCGTGGCGGTCCGGCCGAGCGCGCGCAGCCAGGTCAGCAGCAGCGCCGCGCTCGCACCGCCGTCCACATCGTAATCGGCGAAGATCGCGATGCGCTCCTCCCGCCGCACCGCGGCGAGTAAACGCTCCGAAGCGCGGTCCATGTCGCGCAGCCGCGAGGGGTCGGGCATCAGCTCGCGCAGCGAAGGCGCGAGAAAGCCCGCGGCCTCGCCGGGCGCCACGCCGAGGCGGGCGAGAATGCGGCCGACGATCTCGGGCTGTCCGGTGGCCTGGGCGATGGCAGCGCCGAGCCGCTCGGTCTCTGGCGCCGGCCCGGTCCAGCGCCGCGCGCCGTAGGAGCGCGTCACGTCGAGAAAGGCGGGCGGCGAATCCATCCCCCCTGATGCCGCGATCCGCCCCCGCGCGCCAGATCGGAAATTCGGATGCACGCAGGCGCGACCGCATAAATTGACACATGTCAATGGATCGATGGTTCGGCGGGCGTACCATCGCCCCCGGGTCGGGACACAAGACCCGAGCGGAGGAGACCTCATCGATGAAGAGCATGCTGATGACGATGCCGGTCGTGTTCGCCCTCGCAAGCGCCGCGGTGGCGCAGGACCCGGGCGAGGAGTTCGCCGCCGGACGCGAAGAATATCTTGCGGCCTGCGCGGCCTGCCACGGCGAGAACGCCGACGGCAACGGCCCGATTGCCACCATGTTCAAGGAACGCGTGCCGGATCTGCGCAAGATCGCCGCGGGGAACGACGGGGTGTTTCCGACACTCGAGATCTTCCAGATCATCGACGGGCGAACCGGGATCCGCGGGCACGGAGCACCGATGCCCTTGTTCGGGAAGCGCTACAAGGCAGAGCTCGAGGACGAGATAGGGCCCTACGGCGCCGAACAGGTTGTCCGCGCCCGGGTTCTCGAACTGGTCCTCTATTTGCAGTCGATCCAGGAATAGGCCGTGCGACCTGTCCGGTTCGGCCCGAGGTCGCTTCAGCGCGCGGGCGGGTCGGTGATGTCCCCGGTCCATTCGTGGCGGCCTGTCCCGCGCGGCGGGGTCTCGCCCAGCGTGAGCAATTGCCTGAGCTTGCGGCCGCCGGACCAGAGGCCGAAGCCGGCCGCCGCGAGCCAGACCGCCATCATCAGCATGGCCAGCGGCTCCCCGCCGGCCACTGCCGCGCCGAGCCCGAAGACTACGATCAGGATGCCGGCGCACCAGAAGACGAGCCACACGATCATGAAGCCGATCGCGACCTTCTCGCTGCGGGGCCGGACGCGCGGCATCGCCGGCTACTGGTTGCGCTGGCGGTAGAGCAGTCGGCGGACCGAGCCGGATTTCGAGCGCATCAGGATCGTCTCGGTTTCGAGCCAGTCTCCGTCGCGCCGCGCACCCTTGACGATCGAGCCGTCGGTGACGCCGGTGGCAGCGAAGATGACGTCCTGGGTCACCATGTCGTCGCGCCTGTAGATGCGGTCGTGATCGTCGATGCCGGCCTTGCGGGCGCGGGAGCGTTCGTCGTCGTTGCGGAAGATCAGCCGCCCCCACATCTGGCCGCCCATGCATTTCAGCGCGGCGGCGGCGAGCACGCCCTCCGGGGCGCCGCCCGAGCCCATGTACATGTCGATGCCGGTCTTGGCGGCCTCGGCGCAGTGGATGACGCCGGCGACGTCGCCGTCGGTGATCAGCCGGATGCGCGCCCCGGTGGCACGGATCTCGGCGATCAGATCCTGGTGGCGCGGGCGCTCCAGGACGCAGACCATGACGCCTTCGGGCCGCGAGCCCTTGGCCTTGGCGAGGGTCTCGATGCGCTCGGTGGGATTCATGTCGAGCGATACCAGATCCGTCGGATAGCCCGGGCCGATGGCGAGCTTGTCCATGTAGACGTCGGGGGCGTGCAGCATCGAGCCGCGCGGACCCATGGCGATGACCGCCAGCGCGTTGGGCATGTCCTTGGCGGTGAGCGTCGTGCCTTCGAGCGGGTCGAGGGCGATGTCGACGGCTGGACCGTTGCCGGAGCCGACCTCCTCGCCGATGTAGAGCATCGGCGCCTCGTCGCGCTCGCCCTCGCCGATCACCACGACGCCCTGGATGTCGAGCAGGTTCAGCTGCCGCCGCATCGCGTCCACCGCGGCCTGGTCGGCGGATTTCTCGTCGCCGCAGCCGATGAGCTTGGCCGCGGCTATGGCCGCCTGTTCGGAAACTCGCGCAAGGCCGAGGGACAGCATGCGGTCGGCGAAGATCTGGGCGTCGGACATCGGGTCGGCCTCTCTGCGGATTTCGGGCGTATGCGGGGCGCGTGCGCCCCCGTATCTAGGCGAACGTCGGCGCGAGGGGCAAGGAGGATGGTGGTGTCGAGGAAGAACCTCCGGGCCCATGGCGCTTGCCTTGAAAGGCATCGGTCCATACCATTGTCGCAGAACCCGGAGCCAGCCGGGCCCTCGCTCACAAGCTAAAAACCGGGAGGAAAGTCATGAACAGCATCACGTGGAGAGCCGTGCTCGGCCTGACGGCCGCCGCCGGCATGGCGGTGACCGCGGCGGCGGCGGACATGGAATGGCGGGGCTGGAACATCCACCCTGACGGCTATCCCAACACGGTGGGCATGGCCAAGTTCGCCGAACTCGTGGCCGAGAAGACCGACGGCCGCATCTCGCTCGAGATGTACAATTCCGGTACCCTCGGCAGCCAGCCCGACGCCATCGAGCAGGTGCGCATCGGTGCGCTCGAGGTCGGCAACTTCAATCTCGGACCCATCGGGCCGATCGCGCCGGCCGCCAACGTCGTGTCGCTGCCGTTCATCTTCAAGGACGAGGACCATATGCACCGGGTCCTCGACGGCGAGGGCGGCAAGGCGATTGCCGATGGCATGGCCGAGCAGGGGCTCGTGGTCCTGGCCTGGTACGACGCAGGCGCGCGGTCGTTCTACAATACCAAGAAGCCGATCGCGACCCCGGCCGATGTGGAGGGGATGAAGGTCCGCGTGATGAACAACGACCTATATTCCGGCATGATCGAGCAGCTCGGCGGCAATCCTTCGCCAATGGCCTTCGCCGAAGTCTACCAGTCGCTGAAGACCGGGGTCGTCGACGGCGCCGAGAACAACTGGCCGTCCTACGAATCCACCGGTCATTTCGAGGTCGCCGGCTACTACTCGCTGTCGGAGCACCTGATCATTCCGGAATGCGTCTGCATCAACGCCGACGTCTACAACTCGCTTTCCGAGGAGGATCAGGCGGCGGTGCGCGCGGCGGCCGAAGAATCCGCCGTGCTGCAGCGCCAGCTCTGGGCCGAGCGGTCCGAGGCCAGCAAGGAGAAGGTGATCGCGGCCGGGGTCGAGTTCAACGAGATACCGGACAAGGCGCCGTTCCAGGAAGCGATGAAGCCGGTCTACGACGCCTATCTGGCCGGGAATCCCGACCTCAAGCCGCTGGTCGAGCTGATCCAGAACACCGACTGACGGGAAATCGGGCCGGGCCGCCATGCCCGGCCCGGACGCTCTTGCCCGTCGGATCGCGACTGTTCTCTATTGCGACCATGTGTCTGGCCCCGGGATGACCCGCAATGAGCATCGATCCTCCGCGCCGGAACTTCTCCTGGTTCGACCGGCTGCTCGACATGGTGAGCTGGACCTGCAAGCTGCTGGCAGGCGTCGCGCTGGTGTCGCTGACATTCATGTTCGGCTGGCTGGTCTGGGGGCGCTACGTGCTCAACGCCACGCCGACCTGGGTCGAGCAGGTGTCGCTGCTCCTGATGGTAGTGATCACCTTCCTCGGCGCCGCCGTCGGGATCCACGAGAACACGCATCTGGGGGTCTCGTATTTCCGCGAGCTCTGCCCCGAGCCGGTCAGGCGCGCCTTCCTGGCGGTCTCCCATCTGTCGCTGGCAGGCTTCGGGCTGGTGCTGATGGTCACGGGCTATCAGTTGACCCTGTTCAAATGGGGCTCCCAGATCCCGCTCATCCATCTTCCCGAGGGACTGCGCGCCCTTCCGTCGTGCATCGGTGGCGGGCTGATCTGTCTCTTTTCCGTGGGGCATCTGTCGAAGATGGCGCGCGGGATTGAGCAGGACAGCCTGCTCGTGGAATAGCCGTCAACGCCGGAGGGTTCGATGGGCCTGCTGTTGCTGCTCGCGCTGTTCGGGGCCGGTGTCGTCATCGGCGTGCCGGTGGCCTTCGCGCTCGGAATCGCCGCCTTCGCCGCCTTCTGGTACGAGGGCCTGCCGATCCTCGTCGCCACGCAGCGCATCATCTCCGGGGTGTCGATCTTCTCGCTCCTGGCGATCCCGTTCTTCATCTTCGCGGGCGAGCTGATGTTCCACGGGGGCATCGCCATCCGGCTGGTGCGCTTCGCCTCCTCGGCGGTGGGCAGCATCCGCGGGGGGCTCGGGATCGTCAACGTCTTCTCCTCGATGCTCTTCGGCGGCATCTCCGGCTCGGCAGTGGCCGATATCTCGGCCCTGGGTTCCATCCTGATCCCGGTCATGAAGGAGAAGGGCTATGACGACGATTATTCGGTCAACGTGACGGTGACGTCCTCGCTGGCGGGGATCCTGATTCCACCGAGCCACAACATGATCCTCTTCGCCGTGGCCGCGGGCGGGGGCATCTCGATCTCGTCGCTGTTCCTGGCCGGGGTGGTGCCCGGCGTGCTCATGTGCCTGTGCCTGGCCGGCGCGGCCTATATCGTCGCGATCCGGCGCGGCTATACCGCCGAGGTCTTTCCGGGGTTCCGGGCGCTGGGCTGGCATTTCCTGGCGGCGCTGCCGGGCCTCTTCACCGCCGTCATCATCGTCGGCGGGGTGCTTTCGGGGATCTTCACGGTGACCGAATCCGGGGCCTTCGGGGCGATCTACGCGCTGCTCGTCACGCTTTTGGTCTATCGGGCGCTGAACTGGGAGAATTTCCGCCTCGCCGTGGTGCGGTCGGTACGGACCACCTCGATGGTGTTGGTGCTCGTCGCCTGCGCGGCGGCATTCGCCTATATGCTGACCTACTACAAGGTGCCGACGCGGATGATCGAGTTCCTCCTCGGGATCTCGGAGAACCCGGTGGCGATCCTGCTGATGATCAACGGGATGCTGCTGGTCCTGGGCATGATCATGGACATGGCGGCGCTGATCCTGATCTGCACGCCGATCTTCCTTCCGGTGACCGCGCAGCTCGGCATGAGCCCGCTGCAGTTCGGCATGATCCTGATGATGAACCTCGGGCTGGGGCTCTGCACGCCGCCGGTGGGGGCGTGCCTCTTCGTGGGTTGCGCGATCGGCAAGGTGCCGATCGAGAAGGCGGTGAAGACGATCTGGCCGTTCTACCTGGCGATTCTGGTGGCGCTGATCCTGACGACCTTCGTTCCCGCGATCTCGCTCACGCTTCCGCTCTGGCTTGCGGGCTGAGGTCGCGCTGCATCAAGACGACATCGACCCAGCGCCCGAACTTGAAGCCGACGGCCTCCAGGGTGCCGACCATGCGGAAGCCGGCGCGCGCGTGCAGCGCGATCGAGCCCGCGTTGCCGCTGTCGCCGATGACGGCGATCATGTGCCGGTAGCCGAGGCACGCGGTCTCGTCGAGGAGCGCGCCGAGCAGCGCGCGGCCGATGCCGCCGCGCCGGGCCTCGGGGTCGATGTAGATCGCGTCCTCCAGCGTGAAGCGATAGGCAGACCGGGTGTGATAGGGATGGGCGTAGCAATAGCCGAGCACGCGGCCGTTCCGCTCCGCGACCAGCCAGGGCAGTCCGAGGTCGATCACCGCCGCGCGCCGGCGGGCCATTTCGGCGGTGTCGGGGGGGGCCTCCTCGAAGGAGCCGAGTCCAGTCAGCACATTCTTCGCGTAGATCGCCTGAATGGCGGCGAGGTCGCCGGGCCCGGAGGCCCGCACGTCGATGCCGTCGGGCGGGTGCTCAAACATCCTCGATGCGGATCGCCACCGGCTCCGCGCGGCAGACGTCGAGCGCCGCGATCTCGGCCAGCGCGGCGTCGAGCGCCGCGCGCCCGGTGCGATGGGTCACGATGAGCACCGGGGCCTCGGCGCCGGCATGTTCGACCTGGCGCATGCGGTTGATCGAGATACCACTGCGGCCCAGGGCCGCCGCGACCCCGGCGAGCGTTCCGGGCGCGTCCGCAAGGAGGAAGCGCAGGTAATAGGCGGCTTCGTTCTCGTCGCTGGCGCGGCGCGGTGCGGCGAGCTCCGCCGCCGGGCGCCCGAAGACCGGCATGACGAGGCCGCGGGCCACGTCGATCACGTCGCCAAGGATCGCCGAGGCGGTCGGGCCGGCGCCAGCGCCGGGACCGCTCATCACGATCTGGCCGGAGAAGTCGCCTTCGAGAACCACCATGTTGCTCACCCCTTCGAGCTGGCCGATGGTCGAGGTCGTGGGCACGAGGCAGGGCTGCATCCGGGCCTCGATGCCCGACGGCAGCTGCCGCGCGACTCCGAGCAGCTTGATGCGGTAGCCCATGTCGGCGGCATGCTCGATGTCGGCGAGGCTCATGCGCTCGATGCCTTCGAGCACGATGCCGTCGAAATCCACGCGGCTCCCGAAGGCGGCCGCGGCGAGCAGGGCGAGCTTCTGGGCGGCATCGGCGCCGCCGACGTCGAAGCTCGGATCGGCTTCGGCGTAGCCGAGGCGCTGGGCATCGGCCAGCACCTCGGAGAAGGGCGAGTCGGTCGCCTCCATCCGGGTCAGGATGTAGTTGCAGGTGCCGTTGAGCACCCCCATCACCCGGGTGATCGCGTTGCCGGCGAGGCCCTCGGTCAGGGCCTTGACGACCGGAATGCCGCCGGCCACCGCAGCCTCGAAGCGCAGGGCAACGCCCGCGGCCTCGGCCGCTTCGGCCAGCACCTGGCCATGGCGGGCAAGCAGCGCCTTGTTGGCCGTCACCACGTGCTTGCCGCCAGCCAGCGCGGCCTGGACGGTGGCCTTGGCCGGGCCGTTCTCTCCGCCCATGACCTCCACCACCAGATCGACGTCCGGGCGGCGGGCGAGGGCCACGGGATCGTCTTCCCAGGCATAGGGCGAGATGTCGACGCCGCGGTCGCGGCTCCGCGAACGCGCGGAGATAGCCGCGATCTCCACCCTGCGCCCGGCCCGTGCCGCGATCAGCGGCCCGTTCGTGGCGAGCATCCGGACGACGCCGGCGCCGACGGTGCCGAGCCCGGCGATGGCGATACGGAGCGGTTCGGGCATTCTGGTCTCCGGGCTTCGGCGGAATGGCGCACCGTCCTAGGCGAGCGTCGGGCGGTCCGCAATCGGCAAGTGGGCACGGCCGGGGTTCAGGCGGCGGCTTCCTCGGCGTGGTACTTGGCGAGAAGCGCCTCGGCATTGGCCATCACCCGCTTCACGCCACGGGCGGCCTGGCGGATGCGGTGCTCGTTCTCTACGAGGCCGAGGCGGACATAGCCTTCGCCGTATTCGCCGAAGCCGATGCCGGGGGCGACGGCCACCTCGGCCTCGCGCAGCAGGATCTTGGAATAACCCATCGAGCCAATCGACTGGAAAGGCTCGGGAACCGGCGCCCAGGCGAACATGGTCGCGGGCGGGGAAGGAATGCTCCAGCCCGCGCGGCCCATGGCGTCGACGAGCACGTCGCGGCGGGATTTGTAGATGCCGCGGATCTCGGCGATGCAATCGTCCGGCCCGTTGAGCGCCGCGGCGGCGGCGACCTGGACCGGGGTGAAGGCGCCGTAGTCGAGATAGGACTTGATGCGGGTCAGCGCCTCGATAAGCCGCTGGTTGCCAACGGCAAATCCCATGCGCCAGCCCGGCATGGCATAGGTCTTCGAGAGCGACGTGAATTCCACGGCCACGTCGCGTGCGCCTTCGACCTGGAGGATGGAAGGCGGCGGATTGCCGTCGAAATAGATCTCGGCATAGGCGAGATCGGAGAGCACCCACAGGTGATGTTTCTTCGCGAAAGCGATGAGATCGCGGTAGAAATCGAGATCGCAGATCTGCGCGGTCGGGTTCGAGGGGAAGGAGACGACCAGCGCCACGGGTTTGGGCACCGAATGGATCACCGCGCGATTGAGGGCACGCAGGTATTCGGCGGGATTGAACTTTCCGTCGTGGAGCGCCGGGACGTGGCGGAGCGTGCCGCCGGCGATCATGAAGCCGTAGGGATGGATCGGGTAGGAGGGGTTCGGCACCAGCATCACGTCGCCGGGCGCGGTGATCGCCATGGCGAGGTTCGCGAGTCCTTCCTTGGAGCCGAGGGTGGCGATGACCTCGGTCTCGGGGTCGAGCGTCACCCCGAAACGCCGGGCGTAATAGCCGGCCTGGGCGCGGCGCAGGCCCGGGATGCCCTTGGAGGCGGAATAGCGGTGGGTGCGGGGCTTGCGGACGGTTTCCACGAGCTTTTCGACGATATGGCTCGGGGTCGACATGTCGGGATTGCCCATCCCGAAATCGATGATGTCCATGCCTTCCGCCCGGTATTTCGCCTTGAGGCGGTTCACCTCGGCGAAGACGTAAGGTGGCAGGCGCTTGATGCGGTAGAAGTCTTCGGACATGGACGTGGCCCGGGCTGACGGTGATCTGGAGGTGGTTACACCCGGCTGGAAGGGCCGGCAACAGCCCTTCGGGCAAGTCCTGCCTTTGCCCGGAAGGCCCGGCGGGCGCCGATGAACGCGCGGCAAGCGCGAAGCACGCGCAATCCGTGCACCGGCCATGCATGCCGATCTCGGCGGGCGGCCCGGTCCCGAAAGCTCTAGTGGTCTATTAAGGCCGCGCGGCTATTTCTTGGCGGAATGGGCGGATTCGCCAGCTGCGCCGCTGCGGCCGCGCAGGAGGCGCTTGACCGGATACCATACGAAGCCGGCCAGCAGAAGGAAGAAGGCGCCGATCAGCGCAACCAGCGAGCCGATGGCACTCAGCCCGGCGCCCGGCCCGATATAGGCCGCCGCCGGCAGCGGCAACAGAAAGGCGAGCAGTCCGAGCGCGGCGGCGCACGTAGTAATCGATCGCATGTCAAATCCCCACCATACCCCGAACCGGCAATGCCGGAACGGCGGTAACCTTAACGGAGCGCGCGCGGCAAGGAAACCCCCGTCCGAGGATCAGCCAGGGTTACCGCATTTGGCAGTCATGCTTTCTTCTGCGTCCGTCACGCAGCAAGATGAGCGCAGCGCCCTCGCCGTGACCGTCCGGAACTCGGGCGGAGGAGGTCCCAATTGCGATCGGCGTCGATGGTCAGCCGCTGACGGCCGGGCAGGCTGAAGCGAGCCGCTCGAAAAAGGCCGCATCCATCTCCGGCGGCAGGAGATCGACCTCGGTGAGCACCCCGCGCATTCCGTCGCTGACGGAATTGGTCAGCTGCCAGGCGAGCCGGCCGTCGGGGCCGAGCTCGAGCGCCTGCCCCTGCCAGGTCACGGTGACGAGCGTATTGCCGTTCGGCAGGCGTTGCTGCTTACCCATGATATTGGTGAAATAGTCCGGGCTCTCGGGCAGGATCTCGTGCACCATGCCGCTCGGCGCCTCGATTTCCAGCATGCGGCTCCGGTTTTGCCCCTTGATGAGCACGCTGCCGTCGGTGTTGCGGTTGTCGAAGACCGTGATCCGGTCGCCGGAGACGAAATCGGCGTCATGCTGGCGCAGGACATGGCCGGTGGATACGAATTTCACCGAGAGATCAGAAGGATCGATCACCAGGATCGTGTTGATGTTGCGCAGGGACACCAGAATGTCGCCGGGACGGAAGAAGCCCGCCGGCATCGAGGCCGGGAATTCCTCCACGTCGTTGACATGCAGGATGTCGCCGGAGACCGGCGTCGTGCGGTTCTCGGTGGCGGACATGTGCAGGAGGCCGAGCAGGTCGTTCTGCTCGAGAATGTCCACGAGGGAGGCCTCGAACAGGATCTCTCCCTCGGGCGAGATCTTCTGGATCGTGAGGTCTCGGATCCCAGGATAGATCTCCTCGGTGACGCCGGGCGCCCCGGCGACCTCCCGCTCGGCCGCAACCCAGACGTTGCCGTCCTCGGTCAGCGCTACGGAATGATGCGCGAAGTTCGGCAGCTTCCAGCGGACCCCGCCGCAGGGGTCGAGGCGCACGGTGCTGAGATGTTCGAAGTTGACGACAAGGTCGCCGTCGGGGGTGACCGCGGCGCCATGCACCAGCACGCCGGGGGGCGATTGCGGCTTGCGATTGTCGGGCAAGTAGCTGTCGTCCGGCCAGATCTCGAACCAGTCGGGCCGCCATTCGTGGATCACCTTGCCGTCGCGGTCCATGACCCGGGCGAAATTGACCAGTTCGTCGTCCATGCCGACCGCGAAGATCAGGCCGTCGGCGACCGGCGGCGCGTCGGGGCCGACGGCATAGGTCGGCGCATCGGGGAGGGCGATCGTCTCGTGGCGTTCGAACGCTTCTTCCTCCAGCGCGGAGACCTGGCTTACGGCGGCGCGCAGCTGCGGATAGGGAAAATACCCCCGTTTCGTCGCGACGATGCCCCAGAGCACGCCGAGCGCGACGAGCGAGGCGAGGAAAAGCGCGAAGGAAGCGCGGCCCGCCATTCTGTCCTCCTCAGTCCCGGTTTCGATTCCGCCCGCCTCGGGACGTGCGGAGGGCATAGCGTTGCATTCGGCGCTCCGGCGCAAGGCCGGAGCTCAAGTCTGGTTAA
Source organism: Rhodovulum sp. (assembly GCA_020637615.1). Classification (GTDB taxonomy): domain Bacteria; phylum Pseudomonadota; class Alphaproteobacteria; order Rhodobacterales; family Rhodobacteraceae; genus Amaricoccus. Next base: position 37,815 of record JACKKC010000021.1, on the reverse strand, counting down.
CCATCAAGGAGGAAGCGACCAGCCTGCCGTGCAGCGCCTCGGCCTCGGCGGCGAGCGTCGGGTCGGCGCCGTGGTCGCCCGCGCGCGGCGCCACCTCGCGGAAGGCGGCGGCCATGGCGGACAGTTCGGGTCCCGGCTCGACGCCGATCGCCGCGCAGAGCCGCGTCACGCCCCTCGCCCCGGAGCCGGCGAGCGCCTCGTGCGAGACGAGGATGATGCTTGGGTCTGCCGCGACATGGTTGAAGGCGGCGATCCAATAGGCGAGCCAGTAGTCGATGTCGCGCGGGTCGAGGCCCCTCGCGCGCTCGGCGAAGCCGGGAAAGGCGATCGGCCGGTGTAGCGCGCCGAATTCGAGATGGCCGATGTCCGCCATGTAGCGCCGCACGAAGGGCTCGCGGCCGTGCTGGTCGAGGAAGTTGAGATGCTGGCGCAGGAGCGAGGCGGCGTGTTCCAGGGGCGAACGGACCGGCACGACGATGCGCGCGTCCGGAAAGGCCTGCGCGATCAGCGGCAGGCGCGCGATATTGGCGTTGTTCTTGGAGATGTAGCGGCCCTGCGCCGCATTCTTGCCGCAGCGCAGCGCGACGATCTTGCGCATGTGCCGCGCGAGGAAGGCCTCGCCCTCGGCGTTGCGGTCGGTCGCCTGCCAGAGCACGATGCCGTCATCCTTGTAGTGCCCGGGCCAGAAGGTCTTCCAGACCACCTCCTCGAAGGCTTCCGGGCTGTCATAGCCGATGTGCATCCCGTCACCATGGGCGCGCTCGCGCAGGGCGGCGGATTTGCGGAACGATCCGCTCAGCCGCGACCAGAGCAGCGGCGCCATCACGAAGGGCATGTCGCGGTAGGTATGGGTCGCGAGCATCGGGGATTTCGCGAGCGCGGTCAGCAGCACGGTGGTGCCGGCGCGCGGCAGCGAGGTCACGAAGATCGGGCGGTCGAGGGCGACGCCGGCGATGTCGCGGGCGAACATGCCGTCTTCCATGTCCGCGGCGGCGAGCTGGACCGCGGGGCGCGCGAAGGCGAGCCGATGCACCAGCCGGTCGAGGCGGGAATAATCCTCCGCGCCACTCATCGCCGGCGCACCACCAGCCAGGCGGCGATCATCACCGCCGAGGCACCGAGGATCACGTCCCAGCGCAGCAGGAACGCCGTGGTCGCGCCCGCATCGACGAGGCCCATGGCGTCGGCGAGCAGGATCGGCACGAAGGAGACGGCAAGGGCGGCGGCGCTGCGGAGCGCGATCGAGGCGAAGCTGCCGAGCAGCGAGAGGCCCGCCTTCTGCGCCGCTTTCTCCCGGGCGAGGTCGTCGAGCGCAGGGTTGCGCATCGCGCCGGTGGCGCTGCGGGCCGTGGCGATCGCGCGGCTCGCTGCGGGAAGGACGCCGGCAAGGTGAAAGCCGAGCAGGAAGGCGGCCACCGCCAGGCTTGCAACCAAGAACACCATCGTCCCGAATACTCGTTTCCGGCCCCGCGGCGGCACGCGCGCGCATGCGCCTGTGTGGCAGGTAATGGTCCCGTGGCCCTCTGTCCAGTCTCGCGGCCTCGATGCGGCGGGCGGTCGCCGATCGAGGCGCTCAGGCCCTTGCCGCGGGCAGGGTCCGGCGGGACAGCACGAAGGCGATGCAGGCGCAGCCCGCGATGATCAGCACCATCGGCAGCGCGGTGCCGTCGAAGACCGCGCTGGTCAGCGCGATCATCACCGCGCCGAGCACCATCTGGAGCGTGCCGCCGAGCGCGGAGGCGATGCCGGCGATGGGCCCGTGCTCCTCGAGTGCCAGGATCATCGCCGTGGGGATGACGAGGCCCAGATTGGCGAAGGTGAGAAACAGCATCGCCATGAGCACCGGCAGGCTGTCGACGCCGGCCAGCACGATCGCCACATGGACGAGCGCAAAGCCGGCATAGCCCGCAACGGCCGCGCGGATCACCGCCGGGATGCCGTGGATCGCCCCGAGTCGGGCGGCGAATTGCGAGGCGGTGAAGAAGCCGATGGCGTTGAAGGAAAAGGCGAGGCTGAAGCCGGTGGGGCTGAGGCCGAAATGCCCGATGTAGAGGAAGGAGGAGCTGGAGAGGAAGGAGAAGAAGCTCGCCATGCCGAGGCCGCCGATGGCGGTCAGGCCGAGGAAGGTCGGATCGGTAAGCAGGGTGCGGAAGCCCCGGCCCATGTCCGCGAGGCTCACGACCCTGCGGCGCTCGGGGGTGTGGGTCTCGGGCAGGACCTTCCAGACCAGGGCGAGGGCGACCACGGCCGTCGCGCCGATCGCCACGAAGACCGCGCGCCAGCCCCAGAGCAGGATCAGCCCGCTGCCGAGTAGGGGCGCGAGCATCGGCCCGATGCTGATGACGAGCATCACCAGCGCCATCATCCGGGTCGCCTCGATGCCGCGGTAGCGGTCTCGGATGATGGCGCGGGGAATGACCATGACCGCCGAGCCGCCGATGCCCTGTGTTGCGCGAAAGAAGATCAGCGCGCCGATGGAGGGCGCGAGCACGCAGCCCACCGAGGCGAGCACGAAGAGCGTGAGCCCGAAGAAGAGCGGCCCGCGCCGCCCCACCATGTCCGAGACCGGGCCGTAGACGAGCTGGCAGACCCCGAAGGCGACGAAATAGACCATCAGCGTCATCTGGGTCGCGCCGATGCTGGCGCCGAGATCGGCGGCGATGGTCGGCATGGCCGGCAGGTACATGTCGATGGCGAAGGGGCCGACCGCGCCGAGCAGGCCGAGCACGATGGCGGTCCGGACGAATCCTGGCGTCATCGGCCGGGCTCCGCCGCAGCGGCGGCTTCGAGGCGTGCGCGTTCGTCGGGCTCGATCACCGGCGCGGAAAGCGCTCCGGCGCGGGCCTGGAGCGCGGCAGCGCGGGCCGCGAGTTCCTCGGCGCCGGCTTCGAGATCTTCCGCCTCGCCGCCGCCGCTCTCGAAGGCCTCGCCGAAGCGGGCATTGGGCACCAGCTCCGGTGGCGGGGCGTCGCGCACGGCCTCGGAGGGGGAATATGCCGCTTCGGGCGGCGCGCAGCCGCCTGCGCCGGCGGCGAGCGCCAGGACGGTGGCGAGGACCGGGCGGAGCGGCCTGGACGGCATGAAATTCCTCGGGGTCGGGCGTGTGGCGCACGGCGGGCGGCCCGCCCTTGCTAGCCGGTCGGGTTTCCGGCGGCAAGCGGCCGGGCCGCGTCGGGAGGCGGTCGGTGTCGGCGACATGGCCGTTGCACGCCATGCCGGCCGGAGTGGACCGGGCGGCAGCGGATCCCGCGCCCGCCGCCCGGGGATTAACCGGTGGCGCGCGGCATTGGCCGGCGATAGACTTGCGCATCCGGGCCATCCCTGGGGAGGGAACATTGAACGACGAAACCACGAGCGAAGAGAAGAGCCTGGCCGAGCAGGGCCAGCACATGGCCCACAACATGGCCGAGGTCGTCGACATCTCGTCGCAGATCTGGCAGCGCTTCCTCGCCGCGCAGCTCGAGGATGGGCCGCCCAAGCACGCCGATCCGATGCATACCTGGCCTGCCTTCACCGAGCTCTATCGCACCATGCTCGACAATCCCAAGGAGCTCGCAGACAAGACGCTGGAGTTCTGGGCTCAGCAGACTGCGCTCTGGCAAGCCTCGATGCTCAAATGGATGGGGGCGAAGGACACGCCCGCGCCCAACCTTCCGCACATGAAGCCGGCCGACAAGCGCTTCGCGCATCGCGAATGGTCGGAGAACGCGGTCTTCGACTATCTCAAGCAATCCTACCTGCTGACCTCGGGCTGGATCCAGGACACCGTGGCCTCGGTTGGCGACATGGATCCCAAGGACCGCAGGAAGGCGACCTTCTACACGCGGCAATTCGTCGAGGCGATGAACCCGGCGAATTTCTTCGCGCTGAATCCGGAAGTGCTTGAGGCCACCGCCGCCGAGAAGGGCGACAACCTGGTGCGCGGGCTGAAGATGATGCTCGCCGACCTCGAACGCGGCAAGGGCAAGCTCCTGATCCGGCAGACCGACATGGACGCCTTCGAGGTCGGGCGGAACATGGCGGTCAGCCCCGGCGCGGTGATCTGGCAGAACCGCATCTGCCAGTTGATCCAGTATTCGCCGCTGACCGAGACGGTTTATTCCAAGCCGGTGCTCTTCGTGCCGCCCTGGATCAACAAGTACTACGTGCTCGATCTCAATCCGAGGAAGAGCATGGTCAAGTGGCTGGTCGAGCAGGGCCATACCGTCTTCATGATCTCCTGGGTCAATCCCGACGAGCGCAACGCCGGCGAGACCTGGGAGAGCTACATGTTCGAGGGCGCCTCGGCGGCCATCGACAAGGCGCTCGAGGAGACCGGCCAGAAGAGCCTGCATCTCGCCTCCTATTGCATCGGCGGCACGCTCTCCGGGAGCATGCTCGCCTGGATGAGCCGGCACAACGAGAAGCGCATCGCCTCGGCGACCTTCTTCACCGGCCAGCTCGATTTCGAGGATGCCGGCGAATTGCAGGTGATGATCGACGAGCAGATCCTGGGCGTCGTCGAGGAGGAGATGGATCAGGGCTACATGCCAGCCAGCAAGATGGCCGATGCCTTCAACATGCTGCGCGCCAACGACCTGATCTGGGGCTACATGGTCAACAACTACATGTTGGGCAAGGACCCGTTCCCCTTCGACCTTCTCTACTGGAACGCGGATTCGACGGCGATGCCTGCGAAGGTGCACAAGCGCTATCTCGACCAGTTCTACGTCCAAAACGCCCTGATAAAGGGCAAGTTCGAGGTGCGCGGCGAGCCCGTCAGCCTCGGCGACATCTCTCTGCCGGTCTATCACGTGGCGACCAGGGAGGATCACATCGCGCCGGCGCATTCGGTCTATCGCGGGGCGCGGGCGATGACCAAGGCAGACGTGCGCTTCATTCTCGCCGGCTCGGGGCATATCGCCGGGGTGGTGAACCCGCCGGCGCTGGGCAAGTACCAGTTCTGGACGAACCCCGACCTGACGCAGCCGACGCTGGAGGACTGGCTCGCCGGTGCCGAGGAGACGGCGGGAAGCTGGTGGCCCGACTGGGATGCCTGGCTTGTAAAACGCTCGGGCCGGCGCATCAAGGCGCGCGAGCCGGGGGCGACGCTCGGGGTGATCGAGCCCGCCCCGGGGGCCTATGTGAAGCTGCGCTTCGACAAGCGCTGAAGGCGGCCGTGGCCCCCGGAGGGGCCACGGTTTGCACTGCCCGGCAGCGGGATCGCCGTCAGTCGAAGGACTGGCGGTCGTCCCGGCGGCTCTCGCGGTTGATCTTCATCACGTAGAGGTCGTTCAGCGTAAGCCCGCTCGCCTCGACCGGGGTCAGGCCCGATCCGGCGACGAGCTGACTGTAGGCGGCGGTGTCGGTCGCCGGCAGCGACCGGCCGATCATCACCACCACGCGTTCGTCGCGCGGGGCGTTGCGGCTGGCCTTGATCGCCGCGATCTCGGCGAGGCTCAGCCCCTCGGCCTCCGCGCGTGTCAGGCCGGCGGCGCGGATGAGCTGGGCGTGCCGGCCGGGATCCACCATGACCGGGTCGGCTCTCTCGAATACGCGCTGCTGCTGGTCGCGCCCGGATTCGCGGTTGATCTTGGCGACGTAGATTTCGGTGAGGCTCATGCCGCTCGCCTCGGCGGCGGTGAGGCCGGCGCCGGTGGCGAGCTGCGACTGCGCTGGCGCGATCGTGGGGGCGAGGCCCAGCAGGAAGGCGGCGGCGAGCGAGGTTGCGAAAGCACTGCGTTTCATTTCGACTTCCTTCTTCGTCGGCATCTCTCGATGCGGGTTGATGATCGGCCCTGGGGCCGGCAAGCATGGGAGGCACGGAATTCAGGGGCGCCACGCGGTCTGTGCGTTTCGGCGCCTCGTGCGGACCCCTCGGGGGGCCACCGCATGGGGGGAAAGCTAGGCTGGCCGCGTCATCCCTCCGTGAAAGCGGCGCAAAAGCCGCCGGAAGCCCGCGTGAAATCCGCCGCGCAGGCGCCTTGACGCGATCCGCCGGGCCGGAGAGACTCGCGGCGTCCCGGCATAATAAAAGGAGCGCTGCCCCATGACGTTGCAGGAGGCCGTGCTCAGCGTGCTCTCGAACTATGCCACCTTTTCGGGGCGCGCCGCGCGGTCGGAGTTCTGGTGGTGGGCGCTGGCGGCGCTGATCGCGATGCTGGCCGCGGGGCTTCTCGACGGGCTGCTCCTGCCGGCCGCAGTGGAGCAGGGCTACAAGCCGGTCTCGACGCTGCTGGCGCTCGCGATCGTCCTACCGAACCTCGCGGTGACCGTGCGGCGGCTCCACGACACCGACCGCACCGGCTGGTGGGTGCTGCTCGGCCTCGTGCCGGTGATCGGGCTGCTCGTGCTGCTTTGGTTCTACATCCAGAATGGTAGCGAGGGCGCCAACCGCTACGGCTGAAGCGGCGGCTCAGGGTTCGAGCGTGATGCCGTTCTGCCGCCCGACGAAGCTCACCAGATGCGGCACGTAATCCTCCGGCCCGTCGCCGCCGGTCGCATGGGCCATGGCGAAGCTGTTCTTGGCGGCATTGCCGAGCGGGTTCGCGACGCCTGCGGCATTGGCCATGCTCTCGAGATATTTCAGGTCCTTCAGCGCGTTGCTCAGGGTGAACTTGTGCGCCTCGCGGTTGCCCTCGACGATGTAGCCCATGAAGGTCTGGTAGAAGCCGCAATCCATGCGGCTGCCGCGGATCACGCTGTCGAAGCGCCTGGGGTCGAGGCCGACCTTGGCGCCGAGGGCGAGCGCCTCGGCATAGATCGCGGCATAGCCGAGCGAGAGGAAATTGTTGAGCAGCTTCATGCGGTGCCCGTCGCCCGGGCCGCCGACATGCCGGATGGTCGCCGCCCAGGTCTCGATCACGGGGCGGATGCGCGCGAAGGTCGCCTCGTCGGCCCCGACCATCGCCGAAAGCTCGCCCGACTCGGCCTGGACCGGCGTGCCGCCGAGCGGCGCGTCGGCCATGGCGATGCCGCGCGCCGCCAGCCGCGCCGCCAGGGCCTGGGTCGAGACCGGGTCGGCGGTGGAGCAATCCACGACCACCGCACCCGCCTTCAGCCCGCCGAGCAGGCCCTCGACCGTGGCCTCCACCTGCGGCGAGCCCGGCAGGCAGAGAAAGATCATGCTGGCGCGCGCGCCCAGTTCGGCGAGGTCCGCCGCCTCGACGGCGCCGCGGCCGACCAAGTCCTCGACCTGGTCGCGGCTGCGATGGGCGATGACGGCGAGATCGTAGCCGCCCTTCAGGATGTTTGCGGCGATCCCATGGCCCATGAGCCCCGCGCCGACGAATCCGATGGTCTCCCTAGTCATGAGCCGTCCTCCCCTTTTGCCGGCAATCATCCGGGGAAATCCGCGGCCGGTCCACCCGGAACCGGGGCGCGGCGCCTGCGACCGGCGCTCAGGGCTTCGCGACAAAGGCGGCGAAGGCCTCCGCCCAGTCGGAGTGCCAGCGAGAAAGCGCCGGGCGGTTCTCGATGATGTCGCCGGCGGCCCAGGCGATGCGCTTCTCGTCGAGGCTGCGCGGCACGTCGTTGTCGGGGCAGAGGATGTAGAAATCCCCCGCCTCGAGACGCGCCAGCATGAAATCGACGGTCTGCTCGGGCGTCCAGGCGCCGGCGGGCTTCTCGCCGCGGTCGCCACGGGTGAGCTCGGTGAAGACGAAGCCGGGGATCAGCAGATGCGCGGTGACTGCGCAGCCGGGCGTGTTGCGCAGCTCATGGGCCAGCGCCTCGGTAAAGGCCTTCACCCCGGCCTTGGTGAGGTTGTAAGCGGGATCGCCCGGGGGTGTGGTGATGCCCTGTTTCGAGCCGGTGTTGATCACCAGGCCGGGCCGCCCGCGGGCGATCATGCCGGGCAGGAAGGCGCGGCTGCCGTGGATCACGCCCCAGAGGTTCACGGCGAAGGCCCGCTCCCAGTTCTCCACCGGGCCGAAGATCGCGCTGCCGGGCTGGATGCCGGCGTTGTTCATCAGCACGTCGGTGCCGCCGAAGCGATCGGCGACCGCCGTCTCAAGCCGGTCGAGATCCTCGGCGCGCGCGACGCTCGCCTCGACCGCCATCACCGCCGGGGCGCCGCGCGGCGAGGCTTCCGCGATGCGGTCCGCCGCTTGCGCAAGCCGCTCGGGCCCGAGATCGGCGATCACCACGTTGAGCCCAGCCTGTGCGAAGCGCAGCGCGGCAGCCAGTCCGATGCCCGCCGCGCCGCCGGTGACGACAGCAGTGGCCTCCGATTGCAGGGCGGGATGGGTCATGGCGGTGCTCCCTCGGGCGGCCCGTCGCGCCGAGGGCCGCATCCCATGCCTCGCGCGAATTGCCGCGCGGCGCAAGCGCCGCGAAGCGGACCGGCCCTTTGGCCGGGTCGTGGTGTTCCCCCATGCCTGTTGGCATGGGGCCCCGTTCTGCCCGATAGGGTTTCTGCCTGAATGAAAGCCCTGGCGAGCCGGGATCAGAGGCCGGGGTAGATCGGGAAGCGACGGCAGAGGGCCATGGCGCGGGCCTTGACGGCGGTTTCGGTCGCGGCATTGCCCTCGGGGCCGTGGGCGGCGAGGCCGTCGATGACCTCCACGATCAGCTCGCCGATCTCGCGGAACTCGGCGCCGCCGAAGCCCCGGGTGGTGCCCGCCGGCGTGCCGAGGCGGATGCCGGAGGTGACCGTCGGCTTCTCCGGATCGAAGGGAATGCCGTTCTTGTTGCAGGTGATGTGGGCGCGGCCGAGCGCCTTCTCGGTCTCGGCGCCGGTCACGCGCTTGGGACGGAGGTCGACCAGCATCAGATGCGTGTCGGTCCCGCCGGTGACGATGTCGAGGCCGCCCCTGAGCAGCGTCTCGGCCAGCGTCGCGGCATTGGCGACCACGCGGGCCTGATATTCGGCGAATTCGGGGCGCAGCGCCTCGCCGAAGGTCACCGCCTTGGCGGCGATGACATGCATCAGCGGTCCGCCCTGGAGCCCAGGGAAGATCGCGGAATTGAACTTCTTCGCGAGCTCAGCGTCGTTGGTCAGGATCAGCCCGCCGCGCGGGCCGCGCAGGGTCTTGTGGGTGGTCGAGGTGGCCACATGGGCGTGCGGGAAGGGGCTCGGATGCTGGCCGCCCGCGACGAGCCCCGCGATATGGGCCATGTCGACCTGGAGATAGGCGCCCACGCTGTCGGCGATCTCGCGGAAACGGGCGAAATCGATCCGGCGCGGGATCGCCGAGCCGCCGGCGATGATGAGCTTCGGGCGGTGGCGCTCGGCCAGTTCGGCGACCTGGTCGTAGTCGATGGCCTGGTCCTGGCGCCGCACGCCGTAATGCACCGCGTTGAACCATTTGCCCGAGACGTTCGGCCTCGCCCCGTGGGTGAGATGGCCGCCGGCTGAGAGATCCATGGCGAGGAAGGTGTCGCCGGGCGCCATCAGCGCCATGAACACCGCCTGGTTGGCCTGGCTGCCGGAATGCGGCTGGACGTTGGCGAAGGCGGTGCCGAAGAGGCGGCAGACCCGCTCGATGGCGAGGTTCTCGGCCACGTCGGCGAACTGGCAGCCGCCATAGTAGCGCCGGCCCGGATAGCCTTCGGCATATTTGTTGGTCATCACCGAGCCCTGGGCCTCGAGCACGGCACGGCTGACGATGTTTTCCGAGGCGATCAGCTCGATCTCGTCGCGCTGGCGAGTCAGCTCGCCGGTGATGGCAGCCTGGAGCTCCGGGTCGCGGGAGGCGAGATCCTCGGAGAAGAAGCCGGGCTCGGGGCGGGTGTCGTTCACGGTGCGGAGATCCTCTGCTCGGGGCCGTCGCTGCGCCGCCTGATAGCGCGAATGGCACAGGCGCGGAACCCCGGAAAGCGACACATCGCGCAACGATCCGGCCCGCCGGGCTTGAGTTCGCGCGGGACGCGCGCGAGACTGGCGGGCGAGCCGCAGCGGCGCGGGATCGGGACGGGATCGGGACGTGGGCCTGGAGAAGATCCATTTCGTGGCGAGCCCGGTCGCGCTCGCCCAGGAGGCGATGGCTCGGCTGGTCCGCCGCCACGGCCAGGCCCCGCTCGGCGAAGCCGAGGTGATCGTGGTGCTGGGCGGCGACGGGCTGATGCTCCAGACCCTGCACGGCACTGACAAGAACGGGCTGCCGGTCTATGGCATGAACCGCGGCACCGTCGGCTTCCTGATGAACGAATATGCCGAGGAGGGGCTGGTGGAGCGGCTGGGCGCGGCCGAGTCGGCGGTGATCAACCCGCTGCGGATGCGCGCGACACGGGCGGACGGCGCGGTCGTGGAGGCGCTGGCGATCAACGAGATCTCGCTGATCCGCGCCGGGCCGCAGGCGGCGAAGCTGCGCATCCTCGTGGACGGCCGCGAGCGCATGGCCGAACTGGTGGCCGACGGCGCGCTTCTGGCGACGCCGGCGGGCTCGACCGCCTACAATTATTCCGCCCATGGCCCGATCCTGCCCATCGGCGCGGAGGTGCTGGCCTTGACGCCGATGTCGGCCTTCCGGCCGCGGCGCTGGCGCGGGGCGCTCCTGCCCAAGGAGGCGCATGTCACCTTCGAGGTGCGCGAGCCGGAGAAGCGTCCGGTGGCGGCGGCGGCCGACAGCGCGGAGGTGCGCGACGTGATCCATATCGTCGTCGCGAGCGAGCCGGCGATCGCCCACCGGCTGCTCTTCGATCCGGGCCACGGGCTGGAGGAGCGGCTGATCCGCGAACAATTCGTCTGAGGCCGATTCGGGCGGGCTTGCGTGCGGCGCGCGGCTGGGGCAGGTCTCGGCGCGCGGGGTCAACGGAGAGATGGATGGCCGTCACGGCGCGAAAGCAGGCGATGTTCTGGGGGATCGGCTTCCTCCTGCTCGCGCTGACGCTCTGGGCGCTGGGCTCCACGCTGGTGCCCTTCATGCTGGGCGCGGCCATCGCCTATCTGCTCGACCCGCTGGCGGATCGGCTGGAGCGGCTCGGCCTCGGCCGGGTGGCGGCGACGGCGATCATCGCGCTGCTGGTGGTGTTCGGCTTCGTGCTGACCATGGGGCTCGTCGTGCCGGCGCTGATCGACCAGGGCCAGCAGCTGGTCGCCGCGGTGCCGAAATGGATCGCCTGGATGCAGGAGATGCTGGCCCGGCGCTTCCCGAGTGGCGACGACCAGGAGGCGCTCCTCCGCCGGGGGCTGACCACGCTGCAGGAGCATTTCAAGGAGATCGGGCCGGGGGTGATCAATTCCGTGCTGGCCTCCTCCATGGCGGTGGTCGATTTCGTGCTGCTCATGGTAGTGGCGCCCGTCGTCGCCTTCTACCTGCTGCTCGACTGGGACCGGATGCTGGCCACGCTGGACGGCTGGCTGCCGCGCGAGCATGCGCCGACCATTCGCGCCATCATGCGCGACATCGACCGGACGCTGGCGGGCTTCGTGCGCGGCCAGCTGTCGGTCTGCCTGATCCAGGGCACCTTCTACGCCGTGGCCCTGACTCTGATCGGCCTGCCCTTCGGCTTCCTCGTGGGCATGCTGGCAGGGCTGCTGGCCTTCATCCCCTATGTGGGGGCGCTGGTGGGCGGGGTGCTCTCGATGGCGATCGCGATCTTCAGCTTCTGGGAGCAGCCGCTCTGGATTTTCGTCACCGCGGGCATCTTCGCCTTCGGTCAGTTCGTCGAGGGCAACGTGCTGACGCCCAAGCTGGTCGGCAAGTCGGTGGGGCTGCATCCGGTGCTGCTGATCCTCGCGCTGGCGGTCTTCGGCAGGCTCTTCGGTTTCGCCGGCATGCTGGTGGCGGTGCCGGTGGCCGCCTCGCTGGGCGTGCTCGGACGCTTCGCGGTCGGCCGGTACCTCGAAAGCCCGCTCTACACCGGCAGGCGGCCGCCCGGGGTCGGCTGAGCATGGCGGGGAGCGGGCAGCTGGTGCTCGATCTGCCCGCGCGACCGGCGCTCGGCCGGGCGGATTTCTTCGTGTCGCCGGCCAATGCGCTGGCGCTGGCGCAGGTCGATGCCTGGCCGGACTGGCCGGCGCGGCGACTCGCCGTGGTGGGACCGGCCGGCGCCGGCAAGACGCATCTGGTGCATGTCTGGGCGGCCCGGTCGGGGGCGCAGGTGCTCGCGGCCGCGGATCTGGGCGCGATCGACCCGGCCGCGGCCCCCGCGGAGGCCGCGCTGGCGGTGGAGGACGCCGACCGGTTGGGGGCGCTGCCGGGGGTGGCGCGGCGGGCGGCGGAGGAGGCGCTCTTCCATCTCTGCAACCGCCTCGCGCTCTCGGGAAGCCTGATGCTGACCGGGCGCAGCGCGCCGGCGCTCTGGCCGGTGGCGCTGCCCGATCTCGCGAGCCGCCTGCGCACCGCCGGCGTGGCTCGGCTCGACTCCCCCGACGACGCGCTGCTCTCCGCACTCCTGGTCAAGCTATTCGCCGACCGGCAGATCGCGGTGGGGCCGGATCTGATCCGCTACCTGCTCGGGCGGATCGAGCGCTCCTTCGCCGCCGCCGAGGCGGCGGTCGTGGCGCTCGACCGGGCGGGCCTCGCGCAGAAGCGCCCGATCACCCTCCGGCTGGCGGCGGAGGTGCTGTCCGGGGACGCAGACTGAGCTTCCGGCGGCGCCCGTTCTGGCCTAGAAATATCCAGCAATCGACACGACATGGATGCGCGACAGGCGAGCCGGCGGGAGGCGGTGCTATGCCCGACACGATGACGACCCCGCAGGTCAACGCGGACTTCCTGAACTCGCAGGCCGGACCGGGGCGCGAGATGCCCGAGGTTGAGATCGACGGGCCGAACCGCTTCATCAACCGCGAGCTCAGCTGGCTCGCCTTCAACTGGCGCGTGATGGCGGAGGCCGAGAACCCGGCGGTGCCGCTGCTGGAACGGCTGCGCTTTCTGGCGATCTCAGGCGCCAATCTCGACGAGTTCTATACGGTCCGCGTCGCCGGCCTGCGGGGCATGGTGCGCGCCGGGGTGATGAGCGCCAGCTCCGACGGCCTGGCACCTCCGGAGCAGCTGCGCCGAATCGAGGCCGATGCGCGGGCGCTGATGGCCCGGCAGCAGGAGGCCTGGAAGGAGTTGCGCGGACTGATGAAGGCCGAGGGCATCGAGGTGCTCGGCCCTTCGGAGCTGCGCGCCGCGGACCGCAGGCTGCTCGAGCCGTTCTTCTTCGAGCAGGTCTTCCCGATCCTGACGCCGCTGGCGGTCGACCCGGCGCATCCCTTCCCCTTCATCGCCTCGGGCGGCTTCGCCATGGGGCTCAAGCTCAGGCGCGAGACCGACGGGGAGGTGCTTGAGGCGCTGCTGCCGGTGCCCGCCCAGGTGCAGCGCTTCGTGACGCTGCCGGGCGGGTCGAAGGGGCAGATCCGGCTCCTGCCGCTCGAGGGGCTCTTGGAGGTCTTCGTGACGCGGCTCTTCCCCGGTTATTCCATGCTGGGGCTCTGCGCCTTCCGCATCCTGCGGGACAGCGACCTGGAAGTCGAGGAAGAGGCCGAGGATCTGGTGCGCGAGTTCGAAACCGCGCTCAAGCGCCGGCGCCGCGGCGAGGTGATGCGGCTGAAGATGACAGCCGACGCACCGCCCGATCTGCGCGAGACGATCGTGCAGGCGCTCGGCGTCGAGCAGCACGAGGTGGTGGAGATCCCCGGCATCATCGGCATCGCCTCGCTCTCGGAGCTCTGCCGGATCGACCGCCCGGATCTGCTCTGGCAGCCTTTTTCGCCCCGGGTTCCCGAGCGGGTGCAGGATTTCGAGGGCGACATCTTCGCCGCCATCCGCCAGAAGGACATGCTGCTGCACCATCCCTACGAGACCTTCGATGTAGTGGTGCGCTTCGTGCAGCAGGCCGCGCGCGACCCGGACGTGGTGGCAATCAAGCAGACCCTCTACCGAACCAGCCGCGACAGCCCGATCGTCGCGGCGCTCTGCGAGGCGGCGGAGGACGGCAAGTCGGTGACGGCGCTGGTGGAGATCAAGGCGCGCTTCGACGAGGCCGCCAACATCCGCCAGTCCCGCCAGCTGGAGCGCGCGGGCGCGCAGGTGGTCTACGGCTTCATCGACTGGAAGACCCATGCCAAGCTGAGCCTGGTGGTGCGGCGCGAGGGGGGCGAGCTGGTGACCTACAGCCATCTCGGCACCGGCAACTACCACCCGGGCACGGCGGGGATCTACACCGACCTCTCGCTCTTCACCTGCGACCGGGTGATGGGCCGCGACGTGGGCCAGGTCTTCAACTACGTCACCGGCTACATCAAGCCGGAGAACCTGGAGAAGGTCGCGATCTCCCCGCACATGATCAAGCCGCGCATCCTCGAGGGCCTGGAGGCCGAGATCGCCCATGCGAAGGCCGGGCGGCCGGCGCAGGTCTGGGTGAAGGTCAATTCGATCACCGAGCCTGAGGTGATCGACGCGCTCTACGTGGCGAGCCGGGCTGGGGTGAAGATCGACATGGTGGTGCGCGGCATCTGTTCGCTCAGGCCCGGCGTGGCGGGGCTCTCCGACAACATCCGCGTCAAGTCGATCATCGGGCGGTTCCTCGAGCACAGCCGGATCGTCGCCTTCGGCAACGGCTACGGCCTGCCCTCGACCGAGGCGCGGGTCTATATCTCCTCGGCCGACTGGATGGAGCGCAACCTCAACCGCCGCATCGAGAGCCTCGTGGAGATCACCAATCCCACGGTGCATGCCCAGATCATGGACCAGATCATGGCGGCCAACATGCACGACCAGGCCCAGAGCTGGGTCGCTCAGCCGGACGGGCGATTCGAGCGCCACGAGGCCGAGCCGGGGGCGGCGCTCTTCAACTGCCACAAGTTCTTCATGCAGAATCCCTCGCTCTCGGGACGCGGGCGGGCGGGAGCGCAGGACGTGGCGCCGCTGGTCAACGCCCACGATTGACGCGGCAACCCGGGGCTGCGAAGGCTGGCGCGGCGGAACCTGCGGGGAGAGCCATGCGGACAGGGACGCACGCGCAAGCCGAGGGGAGCGGGTCGATCGCGGCGGAGACCGACAAGGCCCGCCTTCGCCGGATCGGGGTGATCGACGTCGGGTCGAACTCGGTGCGGCTGGTGGTCTTCGACGGCATGGCGCGCAGCCCGGCCTATTTCTACAACGAGAAGGTGCTCTGCGGGCTCGGGGCCGGCCTCGGCAGCACCGGGCGGCTGAGCCCAAAGGGCTGGCGCAGCGCGCTGGCCGCGCTGCATCGCTATGCCGCGCTGGCCGGGCGCATGGAGCTCTCGGGCATGATCGCGGTGGCGACGGCGGCGGTGCGCGAGGCGCGGGACGGGCCGGATTTCTGCGCGCAGGTCGAGCGCGAGACCGGGCTGCAGCTGCATGTGGCCAGCGGCAGCGAGGAGGCGCAGCTCTCGGCGAAGGGCGTGCTCCTGGGATGGCCGGCAGCCGAGGGCCTGGTCTGCGACATGGGCGGCTCCTCGATGGAACTCGCCCATGTCTCGGGTGGCCAGGTCCATGACCGCGCCACGGCGCCGCTGGGACCGCTGAAGCTCGCCGAGATCGCCGACGGGGAGAAACGCGCCCGCTTCGTGCGCAAGCAGGTCAAGGCGCTGCGCCGGGCGGTGGCGGGCGAGCCTCGGCGGCTCTTTCTCGTGGGCGGCTCCTGGCGGGCGATCGCGCGGCTCGACATGGAGCGACGGGGCTATCCGCTGAAGGTGCTGCACGGCTACGAGCCGCCGGCCGCGCAGTTGCTCGAGACCCTCGCCTGGATCCGCGCCCGCGATCCGGCGGAGCTCTCCGCCCTGACCGGGACCTCGATGGCGCGGCTTTCGCTGGTGCCGCTGGCGACGCTGGCGCTCGAGGAGCTGATCGCGCGCATCGAGCCGGGGCGGATCGCGGTTTCCGCCTATGGGCTGCGCGAGGGCCTGCTCTACCGGCAGATGCCCGAGGCGGTCCGCCGGCTCGATCCGCTGATCGAGGCCTGCCGGCACATGGAGGCGGCCGCCTCCCGCATGCCGGGATTCGGCGACACGCTCTTCGACTGGCTGGGGGCGCTCTATGCCGGGCGGAGCCCGGCGGAGCTGCGGCTGGTCCATGCCGCCTGCCTGCTGCACGACGCGAACTGGCGGGCGCATCCGGATTACCGGGCGGAGCTCTGCTTCGATTCCGTGACCCGCGGCAATGTGGGCGGCATCGACCACCCCGACCGGGTGTTCCTCGGCCTGGCGCTCCTGAACCGCTACAAGGCGACCGCGCCGGATACGACGGCGACGCTCTTCCGGGGCATCCTGCCGGAGACGCGCGCCGCGGAAGCCGTGATCCTCGGCCGGGCGATGCGGCTCGGGGCGATGCTCTCGGGATCCGCGACCGGGGTGCTGGAGCATGCCACGCTCGAGCCCGGCGACGGCAGGCTGACCCTGACCCTGCGCGGCCCGGCGCGGGAATTCGCCGGGGAGGTCGTCGAGCGGCGGCTCCAGTCCCTGGCATCGCGTCTCGACGCCACGGGCGTGATGATCTGCGCCGAATAGGGCGTCCCCATGGGGACGGATTTCAACTCATTGTTTTATATGATAAAAAGAGTTAACAGTTTCGCTCCTTGTTGCCGGCACGATAGGACGGGCCGAGCGGGCGGGGACGGGATGATACCAGCGACCCTCGCCGCCGGCTCTCATTGCTCCCGCAGCCGGGGTGTTCCAGCCCGATCGACCCGCGGCGATCGGGCCGCGGCGGCCCTGCCGGGGGCCGGCGCGCTTAACACGCCGTCCAGGGCCGACCCGTCCCGATCCTCAACCGACGGTGAAGCTGCACCTCTTCGCCATGCAGCTCGCGCCTCCGGGCCACCGGACCGGGCGACGCCACCGGCGCCTCGCCTTTTCGGTCCGGAGACATGCGGTGCGGGCCGCGCGGGGCGCAGCCTCATTTCTGTTCCGAACTTTGGCCTCGGGCTGCAGTATCGGTAGGTCGGAGGGGCCGTTGGTTGGACGCCCTGGAAAGGACGGGATCGCACCTGAAGGAGGCGAGGCGGGGCCATGCTGCGGGGGGCCGCCCGGAAATGAAGAAAGCGGCCTGCAGACAGCAGGCCGCCCCATTCTTCCCCCCCGACTTGGGCCAGCGCCAACGGGTCATCCGGCTCGCGCAGCAAAAGGTCGCGACCACGTTTAGGGCCGCGACACACCGCGGAAGACGCCCATCGTTCGGCTGGCGAATATAATCAGCTTCATGCAACCGATGCAATGCAAATCTGTGCTGAGCGCATGGCTGGGGCTGCCGGACAGGGCGGGGATGCGGGATTGCGCGCCCCTGCGGCTTCGCCTACATCGGCGCGATCCAAGGCCTGCCCGGGAGCTCCGCCGCCGATGCGACTGACCCAGTATTTCCTGCCCGTGCTGAAGGAGACGCCGGCCGAGGCGCAGATCGCCAGCCACCGGCTGATGCTCAGGGCCGGCATGATCCGGCAGGCGAGCGCGGGCATCTATTCCTGGCTGCCGCTGGGCTACAAGGTGCTGCGCCGCATCGAGACCATCGTGCACGAGGAGCAGCAGCGCGCGGGTCATATCCCGATGCTGATGCCGACGATCCAGTCGGCCGATCTCTGGCGCGAGAGCGGGCGCTACGACGATTACGGCGAGGAGATGCTGCGCCTCCGCGACCGGCACGACCGCGAGCTGCTCTACGGGCCGACCAACGAGGAGCTGATCACCGAGATCTTCCGGACCGGGGTGGCGAGCTACAAGGAGCTGCCGCTGACGCTCTACCACATCCAGTGGAAGTTCCGCGACGAGATCCGGCCACGCTTCGGGGTGATGCGGGGCCGCGAGTTCCTGATGAAGGACGGCTACAACTTCGACCTGACGAAGGACGACGCGCTGCACGCCTACAACCGCCACATGGTCAGCTATATCCGCACCTACGAGCGCATGGGGCTGAAGGCGATCCCGATGCGCGCGGATTCCGGGCCGATCGGCGGCGACAATACCCACGAATTCCTCGTGCTGGCCCCCACCGGCGAGAGCGGGGTCTATTACGACCGGGCGGTGACCGACCTCACGCTCGGGGAGCGTGCGATCGACTACGGCGACCGCGAGGCGGTGGCGGCGATCTGCACCGACTGGACCACGCCCTATGCGCGCACCGACGAGACCCACGACCCGGCGCTCTTCGCGGCGCTGCCCGAGGCGCGGCGCGTGGAGGGGCGGGGCATCGAGGTGGGCCAGATCTTCTATTTCGGCACCAAGTATTCCGAGCCGCTGAAGGCGCTGGTCTCGACCGAGGAGGGCGAGCGGGTGCCGGTGCACATGGGCTCGCACGGCATCGGCGTCTCGCGGCTCGTGGGCGCAATTATCGAGGCGAGCCATGACGATCGCGGCATCGTCTGGCCCGAGGGCGTGGCGCCGTTCCGGGTCGGGCTGGTGAACCTGCGCCAGGGCGACGGCGCCACGGACGCGGCCTGCGCGTCGCTCTACGGCGAGTTGCGCGCGGCGGGTCTCGATCCGCTCTATGACGACCGCGACGAGCGGGCGGGGGCGAAATTCGCGACCATGGACCTGATCGGCCTGCCCTGGCGCATCACCGTCGGGCCGCGGGGGCTCGCGGCCGGCAAGGTCGAGCTCACCGCGCGGCGGAGCGGGGAGACCGAGGAGATGTCGCCCGCCGAGGCCGTGGCGCGCTGCACCGAGATCTACCGCGGGCATTGAACGGCGCCGCCGCCCGGCCCGGAACGGAGACTGCCTTGAGCGATCCGGTCGCAGATCCCCGAGCCTTCGCCGCCTTCGAATGGGCGATCGCCTGGCGCTATCTGCGGGCCCGGCGGCGCGACGGCGGGATCTCGGTGATCGCCTGGTATGCGCTCCTGGGGGTGACGCTGGGGGTGGCGACGCTGATCGTGGTGCAGGCGGTGATGATCGGCTTCCGCGAGGAATTCACCGCGCGCATCCTCGGCGCCAATGCCCATGTCACGGTCTATTACACCACCGAGGCCGATGAATTCGGCGCGCCGAGCCGACTGATCGGGGATTACGACGACCTCGCGGCGCGGCTCGGGGCGGTGCCGGGGGTGACGCGGGCGGCGCCGCTGATCCGCGGCCAGGTGCTGGCCTCGGCTCAGGGGCGCTCGACCGGCGTCGAGGTGCTGGGCTCGCGGCTGGAGGACCTGCGCGCGGTGCCGCTGATCGCCGAGCCCGAGACCGCCGCGGGCGACCTCGGCCGGCTCGGCGAGGGCATCGCCATCGGCTCGGGCGTGGCGCGCTCGCTCGGGGTCGGGGTGGGCGACGTGGTCACGCTGGTCTCGCCCGAGGGCATGGACACGCCCTTCGGCACCCAGCCGAGGATCAACGACTACGAGGTCGTCTATGTCTTCGGGGTCGGGCGCTTCGACATCGACAACACCCGCGCCTATCTGTCCTTCGACGAGGCGCAGGCCTTCTTCAACCGCGAGGGCGCGGCGGACGAGATCGAGGTGATGCTGGCCGAGCCCTCGCGCGCCGACGAGCTCGCCCCCGCGCTGGGTGCGGCGGCGGGGCCGCGCGGGCTGGTCTGGACCTGGCGCGACGCCTCGGGGGCCTTTCTCTCCGCCCTCGACGTGGAGCGGCGGGTGATGTTCATCATCCTCAGCCTCGTGGTGCTGATCGCCGCGCTCAACATCATCTCCGGGCTGGTGATGCTGGTGAAGAACAAGGGCCGCGACATCGGCATCCTGCGCACCATGGGCCTGACCCAGGGTGCGATCATGCGCATCTTCTTTCTCTGCGGCGCGCTGATCGGGGTGGCGGGCACGGTCGCCGGCGTGATCCTGGGCTGTCTCTTCGCCTTCTACATCAAGGACATCCAGGCGGTGGTGGAATGGATCTCCGGCGGCTCGGTGTGGAATCCCGAGATTCGTTACCTCACCGAGATCCCGGCGCGGCTTCGGCCCGGCGACGTGGCGGCAGTGGCGGGCATGGCGCTGGGGCTCTCCTTCCTCATCACCATCTGGCCGGCGCGGAGCGCCGCCCGGCTCGATCCGGTCGAGGCGCTGCGCCATGAGTGAGGCGCTGGGGCTCGAGGGCGTGGCCAAGGTCTACAACGCCGGCACCCCCGCGGCGGTCGAGGTGCTGGCGGGGGCATCGCTGACGCTCGCGGCGGGCGAGGTGGCGGCGCTGGTCGCACCCTCGGGGGCGGGCAAGTCGACGCTCCTCCATATCGCCGGCCTGCTCGATGCGCCGAGCGCGGGCGAGGTGCGCATCGCCGGCGCCGCGGTCGCGGGGCGGGACGAGCGGGCGCGCACGCGGGCGCGGCGCGACACCATCGGCTTCGTCTACCAGTTCCATCACCTGTTGCCGGAATTCACGGCGCTCGAGAACGTCGCCCTGCCGCAGCGCGCGGCGGGGCGGGGAGCGCGGCGGCGGAGGCGCGTGGGCGCGCGCTGCTCGCGGCGGTGGGGCTCGGGGCGCGTCTCGGCCACCGGCCGGCGGAGCTTTCGGGCGGCGAGCAGCAGCGGGTCGCCGTGGCGCGCGCGCTCGCCAACCGGCCGCGGCTGCTGCTCGCCGACGAGCCGACGGGCAATCTCGACCCGGAAACCTCGACGGCCGTTTTCGGCGATGCTGATGGGGCTGGTGCGGGAACCGGGCTCGCGGCGCTGATCGCGACGCATAACCTCGAACTCGCCGGGCAGATGGACCGGCGCCTCCGGCGGAAGCCGGCCGCGTCGTCGAAGGATAGCGCGAGCGGGCGCGGCGCGGTCAGCCGCAGATTTCCTTCAGCGCTGCCCAGGCCCCGGAGACCGATCACGGCTCCATTCCGCCAGTTGCGGGCGCGGGGGACGGCGGTCAGGGTCGATCCCGCCGCCGCCGCGGCGAAAGGTGGTGGGTCGATGCCGGCCATCCTGCAGCCGCATGCATCGCGGCGGCGACCTCCTCCGGCGCGGGCGGGGAGGGAGCGCGTCGCGCGTGGCGGCCGGTGGCTGGCGAGCCTTCGCCCTCGATGCGGCCGGTCACCATCTGAAGGCGAGATCGCCGAAGAGGCCGGCGCTCCGCATCAGCGTGTCGAGCGGTGCGCATCCTGCCGCCAGCGCGACCCAGCCGGCGATGACCTCGGGCGAGGCTGCGCTCGGCGATAGTCTCGCGGCCGATCAGCAGCAGATCGCCCGGCAGCGCGGCCACAGGCGCTTCGCCGAGATCGAGCACGGCGATGCGGGGCCCGGCCGCCGGAGCGAGGCGCTCGACGATCCGGCCGAGGGCGCGGAGGCCCTCGGCCGCAGAGCAGAGCTCGCCGCCCGTCTCCATTAGGCCGATCAGCATGTGCTCGCCAATCTCTTCGGCCAGTTCCGGCGGGACCATGCGCTCGGCCTGGCCGCGGATCAGCCCGGGACCGTAGGCGAGGAGCGCGACCAGCGCGGCGAGCGCGAGCAGCGGCCCGAGCACCGGTCGCGGCGGAGGCGGTGCCGCGCGCGGCCGGGCGCGCTCGGCGGCGCGGGAGACCGCCGCGATGGCTTCGATCATGTCGCGGTCGCGGATCGCCAGCGTCTCGCCGGTCTCCGGCCCGGTGGCGAAGATCGTGGCGCCGTCCCGCTGCTCGATCGCCTGGGTCCCGGCGAGCGCCCAATGGGCGAGCGGGCGTTCCTCGAGGTCGCTGAGCAGCAGCGTGGTCCGGCCGAAGGAGACGATGACCTCGCGGGGCTGCGCGCCCGGCGCCTCGCGCCAGAAGCCGGTCGCCTCGAGGCGGAGGTATCGGTCGAGCGCGGTCCTGGGCAGCGGCACGGGGCCTCCGGATCTGGCGGGTGGTGGTCCTGCTCTAAAGCCGGCGCCGGCGATTGTCATGCCGGCGCGCGCTGCCGCTCTGGACAGTCGCGCCGCGGCGCGCTTCTGTCGCGGCATGGCGCGACCGCTCCCCCGGATTCTCTCCACGCCGACCGCGCGCGGCGCGGCCTCGATCCTCTTCGGCATGGTGCTCCTGGGGTTCACCGACAATTTCGTCCGCGTCATCGCCGCGGAGAGCGGGCTCTGGCAGTTCCACGCGCTGCGCAGCGCCCTGGCGGTGCCGCTGATGGTCGTGGCGGGCCTGATCCTCGGGATGCCGCTCAGGCCGCGGCGCTGGAAGGCGGTGGCGGTGCGCGGCGGGGTTCAGGCGGCCTCTATGCTGATCTATTTCGGGGCGCTCGCCTTCATGCCGATCGCCCAGGTGGCGGCGGGGCTCTTCACCGCGCCGATCTTCGTGCTGCTTTTCGCGGCGGTCTTCTTCGGGCAGCGGATCGGGCCGCGGCGGCTCGCGGCGGTGGGGATCGGCTTCCTCGGCATCCTGGTGATGCTGCGGCCCGATCCGGCGAGCCTGGAGCTGGCGACCTTCGTGCCGGTGGCGGCGGGGGCCTTCTACGGGCTGTCGAACCTGCTGACCCGGGAATGGTGCGCCGAGGAGCCGGTGGCGGCACTCCTGCTCTCCTTCTTCCTCATCCTCGGGTTCGCGGGCGTCGCGGGGAGCCTCGTCGTCGCGGGACTGCCTGCCGCCGAGGGCGCGCCGAGCGCGGCGGATTTCCTGGTGCGGCCCTGGGGGCCGCTTTCGGGGCCGGCACTGCTCGTGATCGTCCTGCAGGCGGCGGGGTCGCTGCTCGCGGTGGGCTGCATCGCCTGGGGCTACCAGTCGGGGGAGACCAGCTACCTGACGGTCTTCGAGTATTTCTTCCTGGCCACGGCGAGCTTCTGGGCCTGGGCGATCTGGGGCGAGACGCTGGACGCGCTCGGCTATCTCGGCATCGCGCTGATCGTCGGGTCGGGCCTGCTGATCGCGCTTTCGGCGGCCCCGGGCACCAGCGCCGCGCGGCTCTGATACCGGCTGCCGTCCCGTCCGAGCGGGGTGGTGGCCCAATGAACGAGTCTCCGGACAGGAAAAAGGCCGCGCGCCGCATTCCCCGGACCGATGACGGCGAGGCGCCGGTGGCGCGTCGCCCGGTCCGGTCGCCCGGTGGCGCGAGCCGCAGGGCGAGGGGGAGCAGCTTCGCTGTCGGTTGAGGATCGGGTCGCGTCGGCCCTGGACGGGGCGCAAAGCGCGCCGGCCCCCCGCCGGGCCAGCGCGGCCCGATCGCCACGGGTCGATCGGGCTTGGCATCTCTTGCGCAGGGGCGGGGCGAGAATTGACGGCAGGGGCGCTCAGGCGGCTTCGGCGGGCCGGAAGCGGCCGTAGAAGGTCTCGCCACCCGCGGCCATCTCGCGCAGGAGCGCCGGTGGCTCGAAGCGCGGGCCGTCTGCCGCGGCGAGCCCGTCGCAGATCTCCACCGCCCGGGCGGCGCCGAGCATGTCGAGCCAGGAGAACGGCCCGCCCGACCAGGGCATGAAGCCCCAGCCGAGGATGGCGCCGACGTCGCCCTCGCGGATGTCGGTGAGCACGCCCTGCTCGAGCGCGCGCACCGCTTCGAGCGTCTGGATCATCGCGAGGCGGTGCTGGACCTCGGTGAGGGCGGGCTGGTCGGGGCGGGGCGGCCAGAGGTCGCGGAGCTCGGGCCAGAGCCCCTCGCGCTTGCCCTTCTCGTCGTAGGCGTAGAAGCCGGCCCCGGCCTTGCGTCCCAGCCGGCCGAGCTCGGCGAGCTTGAAGAGCACGCCGTCGGCCGGGCTCTCTGGATAGGCGTCGCCCATGGCGGCGCGGGTTGCCTTGGCGATCTTCACGCCGAGATCGATCGAGGTCTCGTCGACGAGCTGGAGCGGGCCGAGCGGGAAGCCGAGCTGGCGCGCGGCGTTCTCGATCAGCGCCGGCTCGACGCCCTCGGCCAGCATGCGCACGCCTTCGTTGATGTAGGGGATGATGCAGCGGTTGGCGTAGAAGAAGCGGGCGTCGTTGACCACGATGGGGGTCTTGCGGATCTGGCGCACGAAATCGAGCGCCTTGGCCACGGCGCGGTCGGAGGTCGCCGCCCCGCGGATGATCTCGACCAGCGCCATCTTGTGCACCGGCGAGAAGAAATGGATGCCGATGAAATTCGCGGGATCCCGGATCGCGCGGGCGAGCTCGCCGATCGGCAGGGTCGAGGTATTGGTGGCGAAGATCGCGTCCTCGGGCAGGTGTTCCTGGGCGCGGGCGGTCGCCTCGGCCTTGACGCCCGGATCCTCGAAGACCGCCTCGATGGCGAGGTCGCAGCCGGCGAGTGCCGCGTAATCCGGGGTGGCGGCGATGCGGGCCAGCACCGCCTCGCGCTGCTCGGGCGTGGTCTTCTTGCGCTTCACGGCCTCGTCGAGCAGGCCCTCGGCATGGGCGCGGCCGCGGTCGGCGGCCTCCTGGTCGCGGTCGACCAGCACCACCTCGATGCCGGCGCGGGCCGCGGCATAGGCGATGCCCGCGCCCATCATGCCGGCGCCGATTACCCCGAGCTTCGCGACCTTCTGGTCGGGGGCGGCTGGGCGCAGGGCGCCCTTCTCCAGCGCCTGCTTGTTGAGGAAGAGCGAGCGGATCATCGCCTCGGAGGAGGGATTCATCAGCACGCTCGTGAACCAGCGCGCCTCGATCGTCAGCGCGGTGTCGAAGGGCACCAGCGCGCCCTCGTAGATGGCGCTGAGCATCGCCCTGGCCGCGGGATAGACGCCCTGGGTGCGCCCGTGGACCATGGCGGCGGCGCCGACGAAGGTCATGAAGCCCGCCGGGTGGTAGGGGGCGCCGCCGGGCATCTTGTAGCCCTTGGCGTCCCAGGGCTTGACGAGGTCGGCGGGCTGGGCGGCGAGCACCCAGTCCTTGGCGTTCTGGATCAGGTCGCGGGCGGGCACGATCTCGTCGATCAGCCCGGCGGATCTGGCGGCCTTCGCGTCGAGCATCCGGCCTTCGAGCAGGACGGGGGCGGCGGCCATGACGCCGATCATGCGGGTGAGCCGCGTGGTGCCGCCGGCGCCGGGAAAGAGGCCGACGAGGATCTCGGGCAGGCCGACGCGGGCCCGGGGGTCGTCGGCGAGAAAGCGGCGGTGGCAGGCGAGGCCGATCTCGGTGCCGATGCCCGCCGAGATGCCGGGCGAGGCCCAGGCGACCGGCTTGCCGCCCTTGTGGGTCCTGGGGTCCATGCCGGCGCGCTCGATCCGGCGCAGGAGCCGGTGCATGGCCATGGTGCCCTCGAAGAGGCCGCGTGCGGGGTCGTCGCCGGCGCGGGTCTTCATCTTCGCCAGCACGCCCAGATCCATGCCGCCGGCGAAATCGGCCTTGCCGGAGGTGAGCACGATGCCCCGGACGGCCGGGTCGGCGAGGGCGGCGTCGAAGGCGGCTTCGAGCTCGGCGATGCCCTCCTCGGTCAGCACGTTCATCGAGCGGTCGGGCAGGTCCCAGGTGATGGTGGCGATGCCGTCGGCGTCTGTCTCTGAAGCGAAGATCGTCATCTCGGGAATCCTCGATCTGCCGGCCGGGCCGGTCCGGCGGGTGTCCCGCAGCGGGACGCTGGATAAGCCAATGATTCTAAGTTATTACTCATAAGGCGTGCCGTCGCGGCGGGTGTAGCGGGTGCCGTGCTCGTCGTCGATGGCGACGAGGTCGACGTCGCTGTAGTGGCAGCGGTCGGCCGCGGGGCGGGTGCCGATCTCGAGATAGACCGCCGGGGCGGGCCCGCGGTTCAGGAAGTGATGGCCCTCGCCGTTGGCGGCGGGGAAGCCGGCGGATTCGCCCGGCCCGAGCTCCACCTCGCCGCCGTCTTCGGCGAGGGTCAGTCTTCCGCTCAGCACGAGCACCATCTCCTCCTTGACCTCGTGCCAGTGGCGCAGCGAGGAGATGCCGCCCGGCGGCAGGGTGGTGAGGTTGACGCCGAACTGGGTGAGCCCGGCGGCATCGCCGAGGCGGATCCGTCGGCGCCCGGCGAAGTCGCGGGCGAACGGCGCGGGGTAGTCTGATCCGAGGCTCACCGGGGCCGTGGCGATGTCGATCCTCGGCATCAGCGCGGCCCCGCGAAGGGCGTGCCGTCGCGATGGGTGAAGCGCGCCTTGCCGCCCTCGATCTCGACCACGAGATCGACGTCGGAATAGGTCGCGACCTCGCGCGGCGCGCGGGTGCCGACCACGAGGAAGCGCGCCTCCCGGTCCGTCCGGTTGAGGAAATGGTGCCCGTTCGTATCGCCTGCGGGAAAGGCGGCGCAATCGCCGGGGTGCATGAGCGTCTCGCCCTCGTCCTGGACGAGGATCAGCTCGCCCTCGGTGACCATGACGAATTCGTCCTCGTGCCGGTGCCAGTGCCGCAGCGAGGAGCGCGCGCCGGGTGCGAGGATCACGAGATTGGCGCCGAATTGCGTGAGCCCGCCAGCGTCGCCGAGGCGCAGCGAGGAGCGCCCCGCCATCTGCGCGGCATAGGGCTCGGGGTAGATCGAGCCGGTGCGAAGCGGGACCGCGTCCATGTCGATCTTCGGCATCACGCGCTCGCGGTTGCGGCGACCGGGCCGCGGGAATGGCGCATCTCAGGTCTCCTTGAGGATCGTGTCGTCGCTGCGGGCGTAGATGCGGCGCGGGCCGTCGTGGGTCACGATCAGGTCGTGCTCGGGGTAGTGGATGCGATCCTGCGCCCTGCGGGTGCCGACGACCAGATAGGTGGCGTCCGCGGTGCCGCGGTTCTCCAGGCGATGCGCGTTCTGTGCGCCGGCGGCCCAGGCGGCGGCGTCGCCGGCCGCGAGCGGGGTCTCGCCGGTGTCCTCGACCAGGGTGAGATGGCCCTCGAGCACGTAGACGAACTCGTCCTCGGTCTCGTGCCAGTGGCGCATGGAAGTCTTGCCACCCGGATGCAGGATCTCCAGATGCGCGCCGAACTGCGTCAGCCCCGCGGCGTCGCCGAGGTTCGCGTTGCTGTACTCGCCGAGATCCTCGCCGGTGAAGGGATGGATCACGCGGCGGCGGGCGAAGGGCGGGCGGGCGATCTTCGGCATCGGAAGCCCTCGATGATATTGATCGTAACCTTGCGTCGGAGATGACGCTATCTGGTTCTAGAACAGCTTCTCTATCAGGCGATTGATTCCTGAACCTAAAGTAGACCGCCGCGCCTGGCGCGTTGTAGCCGTTCGACCGCAGCGCGATCTATGTAGTTTGGCAATATGGTCGTATCGTCGATCAAGGCGTCAGCCAGTTGATCAACGGTGATGTTCAAGGCTCCAGTCAGGTCCACACCCCGCATGATCGTCTTATTGAGAATAGTATTCTTGAAGTTTGCACCTCTTGCGCTCGCTCCCGTCATGTCGGCGCGGGTCAGGTTGGCCTCAGTCAGATCGGCGCCGTCCAGAACCGTTCTCCGAATGAAAGCTCTTTCGAGCCGGAGGGGCTGGCCGTCGGAGGGAATGATAGCAGTACGCGAGTTCATTGGGCCTCTCCATCGCTGGACTGAGGGCGATTCTGAGGTATCACGACAGACATGATCTCCGCTACGTCGGCCGGTGGATCGTCATCGCCATAGTCCACCGTTGTAAGGTAGGCCGTCAACAGGTCGACGGTAGGTCTGGACAGCTCAGGATATGCCTCCACAACCTCGCGGAGCGCAAAGATGGCGCCCAACCGGACATGGAGTTTCTCATTGTCCAGGAGTTCGACGGAACTCGAGAATATCTTGGCGACATGCTCGCGCCTCGACTGCATGACCTGTTGAGACTGCGCTTTGGATTGCCGGTCGGCTGCGATGGCGCGCCAGATTGCCACGCCTACACCACCGAGTGCTGCAGCGAGCAAGGCGTAGTTGCGAAGTACCTCGCTGATCTGGACTGCATCGAGCAATTGGCTCACACCCGCTCGATGATGGTCGCCGCGCCCATGCCAGAGGCGACGCAGAGGGTGGCGAGCGCCGTGCCCTGGCCCGTGCGCTCCAGCTCGTCGAGCGCGGTGCCGAGGATCATCGCGCCGGTGGCGCCGAGCGGGTGGCCGAGGGCGATGGCGCCGCCGTTGACGTTGAGCCGCGCCGGGTCGGCGTTGAAGGCCTGCAGGAAGCGCAGCACCACGGCGGAGAAGGCCTCGTTGACCTCGAAGAGGTCGATGTCGCCGATTTCCATGCCGGCCTCGGCGAGGATCTTCTCGGTGACCGGGACCGGGCCGGTGAGCATGATCGTGGGATCGGTGCCGATCTTGGCGGTGGCGCGGATGCGGGCGCGCGGGGTGAGGCCATGGGCGGCGCCGAAATCCTTCGAGCCGATCAGGAGCGCCGCGGCGCCGTCGACGATGCCGGAGGAATTGCCGGCGTGGTGGACATGGGCGATGCGCTCCAGATGCGGGTATTTCAGGATCGCCACCGCGTCGAAGCCGGGCATGGTCTCGCCCAGGTCCTTGAAGGCGGGCTTGAGCGCGCCGAGCGACTGCATGTCGGTGCCGGGGCGCATGTGCTCGTCGGTCTCGAGGATCGCCAGGCCGTTCCGGTCGCGGACGGGGATGATGGAGCGGGCGAAGCGGCCCTCGGCCCAGGCCTCTGCCGCGCGGCGCTGGCTCTCGACGGCGAAGGCGTCGCAATCGTCGCGGGAGAACCCGTATTCGGTGGCGATGATGTCGGCCGAGATGCCCTGGGGCACGAAATAGGTCCGGAAGGCGAGCGAGGGATCGACGGCGATGGCGGCGCCGTCAGAGCCCATGGGCACGCGGCTCATCATCTCGACGCCGCCGGCGACATAGCCCGCCCCGGCGCCGGCGCGGACCTGGTTGGCGGCGAGGTTCACCGCCTCGAGCCCCGAGGCGCAGAAGCGGTTGATGGAGAGGCCGGGCACGCGCTCGCCGATGCCGGAGGCGAGCACCGCGGAGCGGGCGAGGCAGCCGCCCTGCTCGGCGACCTGGGTGGCATTGCCCCAGATCACGTCCTCGACGGCGTTCTCGGGCAGGCCGTTGCGCGCCTGGAGCGCGTCGAGGGTGAGCGCCGAGAGGCGCAGCGCGGTGACCTCGTGCAGCGCGCCGTCGGGGCGGCCCCTGCCGCGCGGGGTGCGGATCGCGTCGAAGATATAGGCGTCGGTCATCCTTGGGCTCCGTCAGGCGCGGTCGGAGGGGTTTCCGGGCATCAGCTCGTAGGGGTGCTTCCAGCCCGGCAGGGCGGCGATGCGGTCGAGCCAGGCGTCGATCGCCGGCAGCGCCTTGCGGTCGAAGGCGAAGGGCTCGGGGTAGAAGAGATAGCCGCAGCAGGCGAGGTCGGCGAGGCTCGGGGCCTCGCCCACCATCCAGTCCCGCCCGGCGAGGTGGCGCTCGAGAGTGCCGAGCGCCGCCCCGACCCGGTTGGCGAGCCAGGTCTCGGCCGCGGGGAGGCGCCGGTCGGCGGGGAGGAAGTTCATCAGGAAGCGCAGCGCCCCCTGCTGGCCGGAGCCCTTCTGGCCATCCCAGAACATCCAGCGCAGCATCTCGGGGCGCAGCTCGGGCGGGGGCAGGAAGCGGCCGGTGCGCTCGGCCACATGGAGCTGGATGACGCAGGATTGGGTGAGCAGGGTCCCGTCCTCGACGAAGACCGGGGCCTCGCCCATTTCGTTGAGGGCGAGGAATTCCGGACTGCGGGCGCCACCGTGGAAGAAGTCGAGCCAGACCGGCTCCCAGGGATAGCCCGAGAGCTCCAGGGTGAGCGCGGCCTTGTAGCAATTGCCGCTCTCGCCGAAGCAGTGGAGCCTTGCGGTCATGTGCTCTCCCTCCCGCGGCGGAGCTTAGAACGCCTCGGCCGGCAGCGCCATGACCGGATCGGCACCGGAGCGGATGCGGGCGAGGTGGAGCGCGGTCGCGGGCAGGAGGCGGGCCATGTAATAGCGCCCGGTGGCGAGCTTGGCGCGGTGGAAATCCTCGTCGCCGGCGAGCGCCGCCCGGGCCATGCGCGCCCACATCAGCCCCAGGCAGACATGGCCGAAGAGATGCAGGAAGTCGGTGGAGCCGGCCAGCGCCGCGTCGGGGTTCTTCATGCCGGTCTCGACGAAGAAGGTCGCCGCCGCCTGCAGGTCCTTGGAGGCGGCCTTGAGCGGGTCGAGGAACTCGGCCTTCAGGGTCGCGTCGGCTTCGTTGGCCTTGATGAAATCCTTCACCAGCGCGAAGAAGGCCATGGCGTGCCTGCCGCCGTCCTGGGCGAGCTTGCGGCCGACGAGGTCGAGCGCCTGGATGCCGTTGGCGCCCTCGTAGATCATGGTGATGCGCGCGTCGCGCACGAAGCGGCTCATGGGCCAGTCCTCGGTATAGCCGTGGCCGCCGAAGACCTGCTGCGCCTGGACCGCGCTGGCGAAGCCCTGGTCGGTGAGGAAGCCCTTGATGACCGGGGTGAGCAGCGACACCAGCCCCTCGGCATCCGCGTCGCCGCTGCGGGCTGACGCGTCGATCAGGCTCGCGGCCCAGAGGATGAAGGCCCGACCTCCCTCGACGAAGGCGCGCTGGTCCATCAGCGCCCGGCGGATGTCGGGATGCACGATCAGGGGATCGGCCGGGCCGTCGGGGTTGGCCGGGCCGGTGACGGCGCGGCCCTGGAGCCGCTCGCGGGCGTAGTCGGCGGCGGCCTGGTAGGCGGCGGCGGCCTGGGCGAGGCCCTGCACGCCGACCGAGAGGCGCGCCTCGTTCATCATGGTGAACATGGCGCGCAGGCCGTCATGGGCCGCGCCGACGAGAAAGCCCGTGGCGCCGTCGTAGTTCATCACGCAGGTGGCATTGCCGTGAATGCCCATCTTCTCCTCGAGCTTGCCGCAGGAGAGCGCGTTGCGCTCGCCCAAGCCGCCGTCTGGTTTCACGAGGAATTTCGGGACGATGAAGAGCGAGATTCCCTTGACGCCTGAAGGTCCGCCGGGGATCCTGGCCAGCACGAGATGGATGATGTTCTCGCTCAGGTCATGCTCGCCGGCGGAGATGAAGATCTTCTGTCCCGTCAGCGCGTAGCTGCCGTCGTCCCGGGGCTCGGCGCGGGTTCGCAGCAGGCCGAGGTCGGTGCCGCAATGCGGCTCCGTGAGGTTCATGGTCCCGCTCCACTCGCCCGCGACCAGCTTCGGCAGGTAGGTCCGCTTCTGCTCGTCGGAGCCGTGGGCGTGGATGGCGTTATAGGCGCCGTGGCTCAGGCCCCAGTACATGTTGAGCGCCATGTTCGCGCCGGCATGCATCTCGCCGATGGCGGTGTTGAGCACATGCGGCATGCCCTGGCCGCCGTAGTCGGGATCGAGGTCGAGGCCGATCCAGCCCCCGGCGGCGATCAGGTCGTAGGCCGCCTTGAAGCCCTCGGGGGTGCGCACCACGCCGTTCTCCAGCCGGCAGCCCTCGCGGTCGCCGGTCGCGGCGAGCGGCGCGAGCACGTCGCGGGCGATGCGGCCGGCCTCGCCGAGGATGGCGGCGGTGAAATCGCGGTCGAGATCCGCGAAGCCGGGGATCGGACTCTCCTGTACGGCGAGCATGTCGTGGAGGATGAATTCGAGGTCGCGAAGCGGCGGGTCGTAGGCGGACATGCCGGATCCCCTGTCTGTGCGGTGTCGAGATGTGGCGCGGGCCTGCCGGCGCCGGAAGGGAGGTCCGCATCGATAGTCGTAATGGGATTATCGCGCAACTGGGCTCTCCGCGGGTTCCGGCCCGATGGGGAGGATGCGCAGAAGGCCGGCGCGGTTCAAGGCGAAAAGGCGGCGCCCGCCGCGCCCCAGCGCGGCCCGGCGGTTTCCGTTTGAAACTCCCCCGGCATTGTGAGCAAATCCGCCGGTCCGATCGAGGAACCCATGGAAGCCTCCGCCGCCGACATCGAGAAGACCCGTATCGCCGGGCAGTTCATCCGGGCGCTGCCGCATTCGCGCGACCTCGGGATGGAGCTCGTGGGGATCGGCGAGGGCTGGGCGGAGATGGCGCTCGACTACGATCCGCGCTTCGTCGGCGATCCCGAGACCGGCGTGCTGCACGGCGGCGTAGTCACCGCCCTGCTCGACACCTGCGGCGGCGCGAGCGTGATGGCGCATCCCTCCGCGCCCGCGAGCACGGCGACGATCGATCTGCGCATTGACTACATGCGCGCGGCGACGCCGGGAAAGCGGCTCGTCGCCCGGGCGGAATGCTACCGCATCACCCGCACGGTCGCCTTCGTGCGGGCCTTCGCCTATACGGAATCGCTCGAGGAGCCGGTGGCCGCCGCCAGTGGCGCCTTCACCGTCGAGACGGCGCGGGCGTGATGGCGCGGCCGCGGCCCGAGCCGGTGCAGGTGGTCAAGCAGCGCCGCGACGCGGCGCTGGCGCGCATGGTCGAGGCGGTGCCCTATATCCGGCATCTGGGCGTCGTCTTCGACCGCCGGGGCGACGAGCTGACCGCGCAGCTGCCCTATGACGAGAAGCTGATCGGCAATCCCATGCTGCCGGCGCTGCACGGGGGCGCGATCGGCGCATTCCTCGAGATCACGGCGATCATGGAGCTCGCCTGGGCGCTGGTCTGGGAGCGCATGGAGGGCGGCGGTGCGGCGGCCGCGGCGATCGAGGCGGGACGCTTCCCGCCGATGCCCAAGACCATCGACTTCACGGTGGATTACCTGCGCTCCGGCCTGCCGCGCGACGCCTATGCGCGGGGGCGGGTCAATCGCAGCGGCCGGCGCTACGCCAGCGTCCATGTGGAGGCCTGGCAGGACAACCGGACGCGGCTCATGGCGCAGGCCACGGGGCATTTCCTGATGCCGCCCGCCGGGGATGACTGAGGCGATCACGCACCGGAGGGTGCTCGATATCGCCCTGCCCATCGTGATCTCGAACGCCACGATCCCGATCCTCGGCGCGGTGGATACCGCCGTGGTCGGCCAGCTCGGCGCGGCGGCGCCGATCGGGGCGGTGGGCATCGGCGCGGTGATCCTGAGCTCGGTCTACTGGATCTTCAGCTTCCTGCGCATGGGCACCACCGGCATGGTCGCCCAGGCGCGCGGCGCGGGCGAGGCGGAGGAGACGGGCGCGCTCCTGATGCGCGGGCTGATGATCGCCTTCGCGGCGGGGGTCGTGCTCATCGCCGCCCAGGCGCTGGTCTTCGCCGGGGCCTTCAGGCTGGTGCCGGCCTCGGCGGCGGTCGAGACCCTGGCGCGGGACTATCTGGCGATCCGCATCTGGGGCGCTCCCGCGTCGATCGCGATCTTCGCGCTGACCGGCTGGCTGATCGCGATGGAGCGCACGCGCTCGGTGCTGGCGCTGCAGCTCTGGATGAACGGGGTCAACGTCGCGCTGGACCTCTGGTTCGTGCTCGGGCTCGGCTGGGGGGTCGAGGGGGTGGCCGCCGCCACCCTGGTCGCGGAATGGAGCGCGCTCGGCCTGGGGCTCTGGCTCTGCGGCACGGCCTTCGCGGTGGACCTTCGGCCCGGCCTCTCCCGGGTCTTCGACGCCGCGCGGCTGCGGCGCATGGCGGCGGTCAACGGCGACATCCTGATCCGCTCGGTGCTGCTGCAGGCGAGCTTCGCCAGCTTCATCTTCCTCGGGGCCGGCTTCGGCGACGTGACGCTCGCGGCCAACCAGGTGCTCGTGCAGTTCCTCTCGATCACCGCCTATGCGCTGGACGGCTTCGCCTTCGCCGCCGAGGCGCTGGTCGGCGCGGCGATGGGGGCGCGGGCGCGGCCGGTGCTCCGGCGCGCGGCGATCGTGGCCTCGCAATGGGGTGCGGGCACCGCGATCGCCATGGGCCTCTTCGTGGCGCTGGCCGGCCCCGCGTTGATCGACGTGATGACCGTGAGCCCGGCAGTGCGCGCCGAGGCGCGGGTCTATCTGCCCTGGATGGTGCTGCTGCCGCCGCTCGCCGTGGCCGCCTGGATGCTCGACGGCATCTTCATCGGCGCGACCCGCACCCGCGAGATGCGCAACGCCATGCTGATCTCGGTCGCGGTCTATGTTCCCGCCGTGGCCATCCTGCTGCCGGCCTGGGGCAACAACGGGCTCTGGGCGGCGCTGATGGTACTCAACGTGGCGCGCGGGGTGACGCTGGCGCTGCGCTATCCGGCGCTGGAGGCGAGCGCGGCGGCGTGAGGCGCGGCCGGCGGGCGGGTCACAATTCTGCTTCCAGCCTGGCCACGAGGGTTTCGAGCACCTTGAGGCGGGAGAAGCGCTTCTGGGTGGATTCGACCAGCGTCCAGGGCGCGTTCGGGGTCGAGGTCAGCGCGATCATGTCCTCCACGGCGGCTTCGTAGAGTGGCCATTTCTCGCGGTTGCGCCAGTCGTCGGGCGTGATCTTGAAACGCTTGTGCGGGGTCTTCTTGCGCGCCTCGAACCGGCGCAGCTGCTCCTCCTGGTCGATGGCGAGCCAGTATTTCTGCACGATATAGCCGCTGTCGCTCAGCTGCCTCTCGAAATCGGCGATCTCGTAATAGGCCCGCCGCCAGTCCTCCATCGCGGCGAAGCCTTCCACGCGCTCGACCAGCACGCGCCCGTACCAGCTGCGGTCGAAGATCGCCACATGGCCGCGCAGCGGGATGCGCCGCCAGAACCGCCAGAGATAGGGCCGGGCGAGGTCGTCGTCGCTGGGTGCGGCGATGGGATGGACGTGGCTGGTGATCGGGTTGAGCGCCGCGCGCAGGCGGCGGATCGCCCCGCCCTTGCCGGCCGCGTCGTTGCCCTCGAAGGCGCAGATCAGCGCCCTGTCGGCGAAGGCCGCGGAATGGGTCAGCTCGAAGAGCTGCATCTGGGCCTTGGCCAGCGCGGCCTCGTAGCTGCTGCGGTCGATGCTGCGGCTCATGTCGAGGGCGTCGAGCGCCGAGGGGCCGGGGGCGATGCGGCGCGGCCGGGTCTGCGGCCTGCCGGGTGCGGGCGGGCGCTGCCGCCGGGCTTTCTCCAGCGCCTCGAGCACGAGACGGCCGACCATGAGGTCGCGCGCGCGGGGATCATCCGCCGGGATCCGGTGCCAGGGCGCGTCGCTGCCGGCGGAGGTGGCGATCAGCTCGTCGGCCGCCTCCACGAGGCGGCGGCGTCCCCTCGCGGTGTCGATCGCCGCCCATTCCCGGACGAGGGGATTGCGCGGCCCACCGGGCCGCTCCATGCGGTTGCCCTTCGCCTTGCGGCGCCGCCGCGCGTTGCCGGGGGAGAGGTCGAGCCAGATCTTGACCAGCGTCGTGCCCTCGGCGTCGAGCATCTCCTCGATGCGCTCGATCGCCGCCAGCTCGCGGGCGAATTCGGCCCGGGACTTGGCGCGCGTGGTGCGCGCCTTCAGCACGAGGTGATACCACGAGGCCAGCACCACGCCGATGCGGCCGCGCGCCGGCAGGTCGCGCCAGTAGCGCCAGGCGATCGGGTGGCGGCCGTCGTTCTGGTCGTCGAGGTCGTAGGCGAGCGTGGCGATGGTGCGCGGGTCGAGCCATTCGTGCAGGCGGTTGAGCACCTCGCCCTTGCCCGAGCCGTCGGGTCCGTTGAGCAGGATCAGGATCGCGCGGTTGCAGCTCTCGGCCAGGTCGAACTGAGCGTCGAGCAGATCGGCACGCAGTTCGGTGGCCTCGACGTCGAAGCTGTCCGAGCGGATGTCCTCGGGTGCCTGGTCGCCCTTCATCCTGGGGCCTCCCGGTTGTCTTTCCGCTGCATTCTCGCCGGCTCGCCCCCTCGGGGCAAGCGGCGATCAGGCGGGCTCACCGGCGGCGAGCGCGGCGGCGTCGCAGCCCACGGCCTCGGCAAGCGTCGCGAAGCCGTCGCGGGCGAGCAGGGCATCGAGGCCCGAAAGGATGCGCGGCACGAGGCCGAGCCCCTCGTAGGCCAGCGCGGTATAGAGCTGGAGCGCCGAGGCGCCGGCCCGGATCTTGGCATAGGCCGCGTCGGCGCCATCGATGCCGCCGACCCCGACCAGCGGCAGGCGGCCTTCGGTCAGCAGGTGGAGCCGGGCGAGAACCTGCGTGGAGCGCGCGAAGAGCGGGCGGCCCGAGAGCCCGCCGGCCTCGCCGCGGTGCCGTCCGGCGAGGCCCTCGCGCGCGAGCGTGGTATTGGTGGCGACGATGCCGGCGATGCCCGAGCCCTCTGCCACCTCGACGATCTCCTCGAGCTCCGCCGGTCCGAGATCGGGGGCGATCTTGAGCAGGATCGGCACCGGCCGCGGCAGTGCGGCATTCGCCGCCGCGACGCCCGCGAGCAGCCCGGCGAGCGCCGCCCGGCCCTGGAGCTCGCGCAGCCGCT
Organism: Rhodovulum sp.; assembly: GCA_020637615.1. GTDB lineage: Bacteria > Pseudomonadota > Alphaproteobacteria > Rhodobacterales > Rhodobacteraceae > Amaricoccus. The sequence goes on along the minus strand of JACKKC010000021.1, from coordinate 1,995 downwards.
CGGTATTGGGCGAGGAGACGTTGACGGTGGCGAAATCGATGTGGCGGCCTGCCGCCGCGAGCACGGCGGCGTAATCCGCCGCCCGGTCGGGGCTGGTCTTGTTGGCGCCGAGGTTCAGCCCGACGATCCCGCCCGGCGGCCGGGCGGCGAGCCGGGCGGCGATGGCCGCGACCCCGTCGTTGTTGAACCCGAAGCGGTTGATCGCCGCCCGGTCCTCGGGCAGGCGGAAGAGCCGCGGCCGGGGATTGCCCGGCTGGGGCAGCGGCGTCGCCGCGCCGACCTCCAGGAAGCCGAAGCCGGCCTTCAGGAGCGGGCCGATCGCGCGGGCGTTCTTGTCGAAGCCGGCGGCGAGGCCGAGCGGGTTGGGCAGGTCTAGCCCGGCGAGCCGCGTGGCGAGGCGGGGGCTCCGGGACGGATCGCGCCGCGGCCCGAGGCCCGCGTTGAGCAGGCCGAGGGCGACCCCATGCGCCGTCTCCGGATCGAGCAGGCCCATGGCGCGGAGCGCGATCCGCTCGCCGAGGCTCACGCGATCTCCGCCGGGATAATGGCGCCCTCGGGGCCGTCCTCGAGCGCCCGCGCCCAGAGGATGTCGCCGCGGTCGAGCGGGCGGTAGAGATGGGGAAAGAGCGCGCCGCCGCGGGAAGGCTCCCAGCGCAGGGCCGCGCCGGCCCGGTCGGCGTCGAGGGCGAGCAGGGTGAGGCCGGTCTCGCCGGCGAAATGCCGCGAGAGCGTGGTGGCGAGCTGTTCGGCGGTGGAGAAATGCACGAAGCCGTCGGTGCGGTCGACGGCGGAGCCGCGGCTGCGGCCCTCGCGGTCGAACTCCGCCCATTCGGCGGCGCGCAGGACCTTGTAGATCAGCATGGCCGGAGCAATGGACGAGGCCGGGGGCAGGGTCAAGCGGGGCGCTCGGATCTGCCCGGGGGGCTTTCGTCCAAGGGGGCATTGGGTGTGTCCCATGCCGCTATTCCGGCCGTCTCCCCGTGGCGCCGCCGCCTTTCCCCCGGCCGGCGCGGCCCGATCCCCATAGGTCGATCGGGCGGGCGACTGTCGGCCCGCGCGGCTCAGCCCTGGGGCGTCATCACCTTGCGGGCCAAGGAGCGCCGGAGCCCGAGCTGGCGCTCGCGCCAGATGATGAAGAGTCCGGCCGCGACGATCAGCGTGGCGCCGAGCAGCATCGGCAGGGTCGGCACCTCGCGGAAGATCGTGTAGCCGAAGAGGAGCGACAGGACCATCGAGACGTATTCGAAGGGCGCGATCACGCCGGTCTCGGCATGGCGGTAGCTCTCGGTCAGGAGGATCTGGCCGATGCCGCCGAGAAAGCCCGCGCTCATCAGGAGTGCCGCCTCGCGCGCATCGGGCAGGATCCAGCCGAAGGGCAGGGTGGCGAGCGAGAGCATCGTCGCGGTCGCGGAGAAGTAGAAGACGATCGCCGCGGTGGCCTCGGTCTGGACCAGCTTGCGCACGAAGACCTGCGCGAGTGCGGCGAAGACCGCGCCGAGAAGGGCGGCCATCGCGCCGATGGTCTGGAGCTTGGAGGTCGCGTCGAAGCTCGTCAGCGTCAGCCGCGGCGCCAGCACGATCATCACGCCGACGAGGCCCACCATCACCGCGGTGAGCCGGAAGACGCGCACCTGCTCCCCGAGGAACATCGCCGCGAAGATCACCGTCAGCAGCGGCGCGGCATAGCCGAGCGCGGTCGCCTCAGGGAGCGGCAGGAGGCCGAGCGCGGTGAAGCCGAGGCCCATCGCCGTGGTGCCCACGAGGCCGCGCCAGAGGTGGCCCATCGGGTTCCGCGTCTCGAGCCCATGGGCGAGGTTCCTCGTCCAGGCGAGCCAGACCAGGATCACCGGGATCGCGAAGAAGGAGCGGAAGAACACCGCCTCGCCCGGCGGGATGCGGCCGGCGGCGAGCTTGATGCAGATCGCCATGGTGGTGAAGACCATGACGGAGAGGACCTTCAGGGCGATTCCGCGCAGAGGGTTCATGGCAGGCTCG
>JACKKC010000020.1 GCA_020637615.1 Rhodovulum sp. | reverse complement strand
TCCCCGGCGGCTTCGGTCGCCGCGCCGGCGGCATCCGCGGCCGGCTCGGTCGCAGCCGGAGCGGGGGCTTCGGTCACCTCCGGCGTGCCCGAGCCCATGAACATGTAGACCCCCAGGGCCACCACCAATACGGCAAGAACGATCAGAATGCGTCGCATGTGCTTCTCCCACTTTTTTCGAATGCCGCACGGTCGGCCCCGCGCCTCCCCACAGATGGGGCAATCCCGGGGGCCGGACAACCCGTCTCGCGGCCCCGAGGGGCAAAAGCCGCCGACGCGCGGCCGTCTTCCCTTGAGCCGCAGTCTGGACTATGATCGGCCGAGACCGGGGCTTCGCTCCGGTCGTTTTTTGGACCAACGATCAGAAGGAAGAAACGGCCATAGCCCGCAGACCGCACAGCGCGCCGCCGACGCGCGACACCGGACCCCGCGTGAACGATCGCATTCGCGCCCCCGAAATTCGACTGATCGGCGCAGGAGGCGAGAACATCGGCCTCATCTCGCCGGACAAGGCGATGATCCTCGCCGAGGAGGCGGGCCTCGACCTGGTCGAGATCTCGCCGAACGCCACGCCGCCCGTCGCCAAGATCATGGATTTCGGCAAGTTCAAGTACGAACAGCAGAAGAAGGAATCCGAGGCGCGCAAGAAGCAGAAGATCATCGAGATCAAGGAAATCAAGTTCCGCCCGAACACCGACACCCACGATTACGACGTCAAGATGCGCTCGGTGATGAAGTTCCTCGAGGGCGGCGACAAGGTCAAGGTGACGCTGCGGTTCCGCGGCCGCGAGATGGCCCATGCGGAGCTCGGCCGCAAGCTGCTCGAACGGGTCGCCGAGGACGTGACCGATCTCGGCAAGATCGAGGCCATCCCGCGGCTCGAAGGCCGGCAGATGGTCATGATGATCAATCCGGTCAAGCACTGAATCCCGGCGCGCGGACGCACCGGACCGGGTCCGTCCGCCTGCCGCTCCGCATCGCACGGGCGCGGCATGACTGACCGATCCCTCCGTTCCCGCGCCGCGACGCTCCCGGCCCGGGCGCTCATCGCGCTGGCGCAGCACCTCCCCTACCGGATGCGGCTGGCGTTCGGCTCGGCGCTGCTGCGCGGCGCCGTCGCGCTCGTCCCGCGGCTGCGCGCCCGGGTGGAGAACAACCTCCGCCTGATCTTCCCCGAGATGCCCGTCGGGGAACGCCGGCGCATCCGCCGGGCGATGGCGGATAATTTCGGCCGCACCTTCACCGAGATCCTGAGCAATCCGAGCTTTCACGGCCGCGGATACTGGATCCCCCCGGAACCCGGCCCCGGCACCGAGGCGATCCTGCGCGCGGCGCGCGAGGGCAGCGGCGCCGTGCTGGTGACCGGCCATTTCGGACAATGGGAGGCCGGCCGCGCCTGGATGAAATCGAGCGGCATCGCCTGCGCCGGCGTCTACCGCCCGCTGGACGAGCCCGAGCTCAACGCGATCTATCTTGAGAACCTCGAGTTCGGCGGCACGCCGATCTTTCCCAAGAGCCGGCGCGGCGTGCGCGGCATCGTCGCGCATGTGGCCCGCGGCGGGATCGTGGCGATCCTGACCGACCAGTTCGAGCGCCGCGGCGCCCCGCTCGACTTCATCGGCCATCCCGCGCCGACCGCGCTGGTCCCGGCCGAGCTCGCCTTCCGCTCGAAGCTGCCGCTGGTGCCGATCTACGGCATCCGCCAGCCCGACGGCCTGCATGTGCAGGTCGTCGTCGAGCCGCCCATCCCGCATTCGACCGTCCCGGAGATGATGCAGGCGGTCAACGACAGCCTCGCCGCCCAGGTCCGCGCCCATCCCGGCCAGTACTACTGGCTGCACCGCCGCTGGGTGAAGCGCTTCGCCGCGCCGCGTTGAAGCCGCCGGCGGTGGCCCTCACGCCAGAGACCCGCTCCGTCAACCCTCATCCCTCCTGGCGCCGGTGCATCCCCAGCCCGATCGACCCGTGGCGATCGGGGCGCGCCGGCCCTGCCGGGGGCCGGCGCGCCCCGATCCTCAACCGACGGTGAAGCTGCCCCTCCCTCGCCCTGCGGCTTGCGCCTCCGGGCGACCGGACCGGGCAAGGCGCCGCCGGCGCCTCGCCTCATCGGTCCGGGAAATGCGGCGCGGGCCGCGCGGGGCGCGGCCTTCTCTCCGGCCCCAGGGCCCCGCCACGGGACGCCGGTCCGGCGCCATGCGCCGAAATCCCTGTCAGGGCAGGCTCGCCGCCGAATAGACCTGGCCGCTGCGGCTGCCCTGCACGATCACCGCGACCGGCTCGTCCCCGGTCAGCCGATAGGCCAGATCCACCGGCTCGCGCCCGTCCCAGCGCGCGATGGTGTCCCATTCCGTGACGATATTGGTGTAGTCGATCGTGCGCCCGGCATTCTCCCCGGCCTCGATCTCCACCTCGCTCGAGGGCATGTAGCGCACCACATGCACATCCGCCGTCCCCACCGGCACCCCGTTCGGCGTGAGCCGGATGTTCAGCAGGTCGTCCTCCAGATCCACGTCGAGATCGACCGCCGCCGGCAAGGCCTGATGGGCGGCGATGCTGCGCACGATGCGCACCGCATCATGCCCCACCAGCCTCTCGTTGCCCTGGACCACCATCTGCGGCGTGTAGAACCGCCGGCTGTGCGCCGCCTTGGCATAGGCCTTCTGCCGCGCCGTGAAGGCGGGGCTGCCGAAAGAATCCCGCCAGCCCAGGTAATCCCAGTAATCGACGTGGAGCGCGAGCGCGATCACCCCCGGCTCCTCGGCGAGCTCGCGGAAGAGCGCATCGGCCGGCGGACAGGACGAACAGCCCTGGCTGGTGAAGAGCTCGATCACGACAGGCGAGGTCTGGGCGCGCCCCACCTGCGGCAGCAGCAGCGACAGGAGGACGACGGCGAGCGGGACAAGGCGCATCTGGCACATCCGGGATCTGGCCCGTCAGAGGTAGACGGGCCCGCGCCGCGACGCCAGTCAAGCCTTCGCGAGCGCGCCGCTCCGTGAACGAGCCCGGGCGGTGCGGCCCGGCGGCCGCACCGCGCGATTCAGGCCACCTTCGCCAGGTTGCGCAGCACGTAGTGCAGCACCCCGCCGTTCTCGACGTATTCGATCTCCACCGCCGTATCGATCCGGCAGCGCAGCGCGATCTCGCACACCGTGCCGTCGCTGCCCTGGATGCGGCAGGGCACCTCGGACAAGGGCTTCAGATCGCCCGCCAGGCCGCTGATCGATATGGTCTCGTCGCCCTTCAGGCCCAGCGACTTGCGCGTGTCGCCGCCGGTGAATTCGAAGGGAATCACCCCCATGCCGACCAGGTTGGAGCGATGGATGCGCTCGAAGCTCTCGGCGATCACCGCCTTCACCCCGAGCAGCGCCGTGCCCTTGGCCGCCCAGTCGCGCGAGGAGCCGGTGCCGTATTCCTTGCCCGCGATCACCACCAGCGGCACGCCCTTCGCCTGCCAGGCCATCGCCGCGTCGTAGATCGACGCCTGCATGCCGTCCGGCCCGAGGGTATAGCCGCCCTCGACCCCTTCCAGCATCTCGTTGCGGATGCGGATATTGGCGAAGGTGCCGCGCATCATCACCTCGTGATTGCCGCGGCGCGAGCCGTAGGAATTGAACTCGCTGACCGGCACCTGCCGCTCCTGCAGATAGGCGCCCGCCGGATGCACCGGCTTGAAGGAGCCCGCGGGCGAGATGTGGTCGGTGGTCACCGAATCGCCCAGGAGCGCCAGGATGCGCGCGCCCGCGATGTCGCTGATCACGCCCGGCTCGCGGCCCATGCCGCGGAAATAGGGCGGATTCTGCACGTAGGTCGAGCCCGTCGGCCAGGAATAGGTCTCGCTCTCCTCCACCGAGACCGCCCGCCATTTCTCGTCGCCCTTGAAGACATCGGCGTATTTCGACCGGAAGGATTCCCGCGTCACCGTGCGCTCGACGATCTCGGCGACCTCCCTGGCGCTCGGCCAGATGTCCTTGAGATAGACGTCCCGGCCGTCGGGGGTCCGGGCCAAGGGCTCGGTCGCGATGTCGATGTTCATGTCGCCCGCCAGCGCATAGGCCACCACCAGCGGCGGCGAGGCGAGGTAGTTCGCCCGCGTGTCGGGGTTCACCCGCCCCTCGAAGTTGCGGTTGCCCGAGAGCACCGAGGCCGCCACCAGGTCGCCCTCCTGGATCGCCTTGGAGATCTCCTCCGGCAGCGGCCCCGAATTGCCGATGCAGGTCGTGCAGCCGTAGCCCACGAGGTTGAAGCCGATGGCGTCGAGATCCTCCTGCAGGCCCGCGGCCTCGAGATAGTCGGTGACCACCTGGCTGCCCGGCGCCAGCGAGGTCTTGACCCAGGGCTTGCGCGTGATCCCGAGCGCGCGGGCCTTGCGCGCCACCAGCCCGGCGCCGACCATCACGTAGGGGTTCGAGGTATTGGTGCAGGAGGTGATCGCCGCGATCACCACCGAGCCGTCGCCGATGTCGTAGTCCGCGCCCGCGACGGCATGGCGCTTGCGCGGATCGACCAGGTCGAGCTCGACCACCGCACCGCCCTCCGAGGCCATCGCCTTCGAGCCGTTCGACATGTCGACGCCGCGGTAATCCGCCACGACCTTGAGGAAGGCCGGCGCCGCATCCGCCAGCGCCACCCGGTCCTGCGGCCGCTTCGGCCCGGCGAGCGAGGGCTCCACCGCGCCCATGTCGAGCTCCAGCGTGTCGGTATAGACCGGATCGTAATCGGCACCCCGCCAGAAGCCGTTGGCCTTGGCATAGGCCTCGACGAGCGCGATGCGCTCCTCCTCGCGCCCCGAGACCCGCAGGTAGCGCAGGGTCTCGTCGTCGATGGGGAAGAAGCCGCAGGTGGCGCCGTATTCGGGGGCCATGTTGGCGATGGTCGCGCGGTCGGCGAGCGGCAGATGGTCGAGGCCGGCGCCGTAGAATTCCACGAACTTGTTCACCACGCCCTTCTTGCGCAGCATCTGGGTGACCGTCAGCACCAGGTCGGTGGCGGTGACCCCCTCCCGGAGCGCCCCGGTCAGCTTGAAGCCCACCACCTCGGGGATCAGCATCGAGATCGGCTGGCCGAGCATCGCCGCCTCCGCCTCGATCCCGCCCACGCCCCAGCCGAGGATGGCGAGGCCGTTGACCATGGTCGTGTGGCTGTCGGTGCCCACCAGCGTGTCGGGATAGGCGACCTCCGCGCCGGAGGGATCCTTGTCGGTCCAGACCGTCTGGCCGAGATATTCCAGGTTCACCTGATGGCAGATGCCGGTGCCCGGCGGCACCACGCGGAAATTGGCGAAGGCGCCCTGCCCCCATTTCAGGAACTCGTAGCGCTCGCCGTTGCGCTCGTATTCGCGGTCGACGTTCATCCGGAAGGCGCGCGGGTTGCCGAATTCGTCGACCATCACCGAATGGTCGATGACGAGATCGACCGGATTGAGCGGGTTGATCTTCTGCGGATCGCCCCCCAGCGCCACCATGGCGTCGCGCATCGCCGCGAGATCGACCACCGCCGGCACCCCGGTGAAGTCCTGCATGAGCACCCGCGCCGGGCGATAGGCGATCTCGCGCGGGTTGCGCCCGCCCTTCTCGGCCCATTCGGCGAAGGCGCGGATATCGTCCTGGGTCACCGTCTTGCCGTCCTCGAAGCGCAGCATGTTCTCGAGCACGACCTTGAGCGCCGCCGGCAAGCGGCTGAAATCGCCCAGGCCCGCCGCCCCCGCGGCCTCGATGGAATAATAGGCGTAGCGCGCGCCGCCCACCGTCAACTCGCGGCGTGTCTTGGCTGAATCGGTTCCCACGAAAACAGTCATCGTCCCCTCCGGTTGCGCAATCATGACGGTGAAGTGCCCCTGCTATGCCGCAATTCCGCCGCACTCGCAAGGTGCGGCAGGGCAAAAAGAATACCGTCGCATACAATTCGCCGCCCCACCCCGGCCGCCCTTCCCCCGCGCCGGGCCTTGGGCTATGCGGGCGCATGGGACTTCTGGTCGAGGGCCTCAGCTGCAACCGCGCCGGGCGTCCGGTCCTCGAAGGCATCGCCCTGGAGGTTCCCGACGGCGGCTGCCTGGCGCTGCGCGGCCCGAACGGCGCCGGCAAGTCCACCCTCCTGCGCGTGCTGGCGGGACTGCTGCCGGCGGCCTCCGGCACCATCGCGCTCGACGGCATCCGGCTCGACCGGGACCGCGACGGCTACGGCGAGCGCCTCGCCTATGCCGGCCATCTCGACGCGATCAAGCCGCAGCTCGCCGTCGCCGAGAACCTCGCCTTCTGGGCCGCGCTCCACGGGGGCGGCGACATCGCCGCGGCGCTCGAGGCCTTCGACCTCGCCGCCATCGCCGAGCGCCCCGCCCATGTCTGCTCGGCGGGCCAGAAGCGCCGGTTGGGCCTCGCCCGCCTGCTCGTCGCCCCCCGGCGGCTCTGGCTGCTCGACGAGCCGACGGTCTCGCTCGACGCCGATGCCGTCGCCCGGCTCCTGGCGGTGCTGCGCGGGCATCTCGCCGGCGGCGGCATGGCGGTGATCGCCACCCATGCCGACCTCGGCCTGCCCGAGCCGCGGGTGCTGCGCCTCGCGCCGCTCGCCGCCCGCTCCGCCGCCCGCCAGACCGAGCCCTTTCTCGCGGGCGACTGGGCGTGAGCGCCGGCGCCGCCGTCCTCGGCCGCGAATTGCGCCTCGCGCTGCGCTCCGGCGGCGGCGCGGGGCTGGGCCTCGCCTTCTTCCTGATCACCGTGCTGCTCGTGCCCTTCGGCGTCGGGCCGGAGCCGGAGAAGCTTGCCACGGTCGCCGTGGGCACGCTCTGGATCGCCGCCCTGCTCGCCTGCCTGCTCTCGCTCGACCGGCTGTTCCAGGCCGACCAGGAGGACGGCACCCTCGACATCCTCGCCCTCTCGCCGCTGCCGCTCGAGACGCTGGTGGCGCTGAAGGCCGCCGCCCACTGGCTCACCACCGGCCTGCCGCTGGTCGCCGCCGCGCCGCTGCTCGGCATCACCCTCAACCTGCCGGCGCCGGCCTTTCCCTGGCTGGTCGCGAGCCTCGCGGTCGGCACGCCGGGCCTGAGCTTCCTCGGCGCCATCGGCGCGGCGCTGACCATCGGCATCCGCCGCGGCGGGCTCCTGCTCTCGCTGCTGGTGCTGCCGCTCTACATCCCCAGCCTGATCTTCGGCGCCAGCGCCGCCACCGCCGCCGCCGAGGGCCGCGACCCCGGCCCCGCCATCCTGCTCCTCGCCGGCCTGACGCTCGGGATCGTGGCGCTGGCCCCCTTCGTCGGCGCCGCCGCCATCCGGCTCAACCTGCGCTGAGCGTCCCTTGAATTGCCGCCGCCGCCGGGACTAGATACCGCCCATGTCGCTCTGGAGATACGCCAACCCGGCCGAGTTCATGCGCGTCTCCGGCAGGGCGCTGCCGGTGCTCTGGGCGCTCACCGCGGCCTGCCTCGCCATCGGCCTCGGCTGGGGCTTCTTCGTGGCCCCCGACGACTACCAGCAGGGTGCGACGGTCAAGATCCTCTTCATCCACGTGCCCGCCGCGCTGATGGCGATCAACGCCTGGCTGATGATGCTGGTGGCCTCGCTGATCTGGCTCGTGCGGCGGCACCATGTCTCCGCGCTCGCCGCCCGCGCCGCCGCCCCGGTCGGGGCCACCATGACGGTGATCGCGCTCGTGACCGGCGCGATCTGGGGCCAGCCGATGTGGGGCACCTGGTGGGCCTGGGATCCGCGGCTGACCGCCTTCTTCATCCTCTTCGTCTTCTATCTCGGCTACATCGCGCTCTGGGAGGCGGTGGACGAGCCCGACAAGGCCGCCGATCTCACCTCCGTGCTCTGCCTCGTGGGATCGGTCTTCGCGCTGCTGTCGCGCTACGCTGTCTTCTTCTGGAGCCAGGGGCTGCATCAGGGCCCGTCGCTCTCGCTCGACCGCACCGAGAACGTCGACAACGCCTTCTACTGGCCGCTCCTGGTCTCCATCGCCGGCTTCGTGCTGCTCTTCCTGAGCCTCGTGCTGCTCAGGACCCGCACCGAGATCCGCGCCCGCCGGCTCCGCGCCCTCCAGGAGATCGAGGCGCGCGCATGATGCCCGATCTCGACCGCTACGCCGGAACCGTGCTCGGCGCCTATGGCGTCACGCTCCTGCTGCTGGCGCTCCTGATCCTCGTCTCGCTGCGCCGGGCGGCGCGGGTGAAGCGCGCGCTCACCCGCATCGAGGCGCAGGCCAAGCGGAGTTCCCATGGCAAGGCCTAGCTTCAACCTCCTGATGCTGCTGCCGCCGCTGCTCTTCGCCGTCTTCGCGGGTCTCGCCTGGTTCGCGCTCACCCGCGAGAACCCCGACGAACTGCCCTCCGCGCTGATCGGCCGCCCGGCGCCCTCGCTCGCGGCCACCACCGCCCTGCGCGACGATCCCGCGCCCACGGACGCCGACCTGCGCGCGCCCGGCGTGAAGCTCGTCAATTTCTGGGCGAGCTGGTGCGGGCCCTGCCGCGCCGAGCATCCGATGCTCGAGGAACTCGCGGCGGAGGGCCAGACGATCGTCGGCGTGAACTACAAGGACGACCCGGCGAATGCGCGCGCCTTCCTCGCCGAGCTCGGCGACCCCTTCGCCGCCATCGGCGCGGATCGCAGCGGCCGCACCGGGCTCGACTGGGGCATCTACGGCGTGCCCGAGACCTTCGTCATCGCCCCCGACGGCACCATCCTGCTGCGCCACCCCGGCCCGCTGACCCGCGACATCGTCGAACGACGCCTCCGCCCGGCGATCGCCGACGCGGAGTGATGCAATCTCCCTGTCAACCGATCTGCTGAGCGACACCGCGAACCGGCAACAGCGAGGCATTGCCTCGCGCCGGTTCGTCGGTTGGAGCGCGCGAGCGCGGAAACCGAGGGGGGGTGGATTTCAAAGGCGGTGGGTAATCCGTGCGCGCCTGACTGGGCGGGCGCGCTTGTCGCGCCTGCCGGGGTCAGGCAGGCGCGCGCGGATTTGTCACCTGCCAAATCCACGAAGAGGATGCTCCGCGGGCCGCGCGGGGCGCGGCCTTTTCCCAAGGCTCCACTGTGGAACTTCGCCGCGACTCCGGCAGGCGACGAGACCGCGCGCATCCACCGTCCCCGACGCGCCGATTCCCGTTAACACATTTTCGCTGCAACTTCCGCTACTTGCGAAGCGTCCCCATGGGGACAGCCCCGCCCCGCCCGTCACGCGCCCGAATTCGACCCATCCGACACGGCGTAGCGCTGAAAGAGCGGCACCTGCGCCATGACGAAGCCGAAATTCGCGAGCGGCAGCACGAAGGTGCGGAAATTGACCCAGGCATCGGTGCCGTAGACCCGCCAGACCAGTTCGTTGAGCGCCGCGAGCGCGAGATAGAAGACCACGAAGCGGGTGGTGAACTTCATCCATCCCTCGTCCCGCATCGGGATCAGCTCGTCCATGAGATACTTCAGATAGCTCTGCCCGCGCAGGAGCCCGAAGCCGAGGATGCCGGCGAAGAGGCAATAGAGGATCGTCGGCTTCATCTTCACGAAGGTGTCGTCCCGCAGGATCAGCGTCAGCCCGCCGAAGATCACCACCACCACCGCGGTGATCACCGCCATCTTCGGCAGATGCCGGGTCAGCAGCCAGCTCGCCGCGAGCGCCACGAGGATCGTGGGAATGAACACCATGGTCGAGAAGAGGATCTGCTCGAGCTGCCGCTCCTCGAGCGGCAGCCCCTCGGCCACCGGCGCCAGCCGATAGGCGAGGAAGAACACCGCGATCGGCCCGACCTCGAGCACCAGTTTCAGCAGCGGATGAATCTTCTTCCCTGACATGGCGCCCGACATAATCCCGGCCTCAGCCGAATTCCACCACAACCGCGCCGAGCGCGATCAGAACCGCGAGGGCAGCGCGCTGCACCCCCACCCGCTCGCCGAGAAAGGCCCAGCCGATCAGCGCCGCGAAGACCACCGAGGTCTCCCGCAGCACCGCCGCCTGCCCCACCCTGTCGATCCGGGTCGCGAGCATCACCGCCCCGAAGCTCACGAAGGCCACCAGCCCGCCCGTCACCCCGCGCAGCATCAGCGGCCCGGGCTCGGGCGGCGCCAGCATGCGCCGGTAGCGCCAGAGCGCGATCCAGGGAAACACCAGCCCGTCGATCATGAAGAACCAGGCGAGGAAGGTGAAGGGATCGGGCGTCGCCCGGATCCCGAAGGCGTCGTAGGTGGTATAGGCCGCGACGAAGACCCCGGTCAGCAGCGCCCAGCCGAGCGTCCCGACCGGCGGCGCCCGATCGCGCCCGGAGCGCGCGAGATTGACGAGCGCGAGCGCGAAGATCGCCCCGGACAGCAGCATCACCCCGCCCCATTGCACGCCCGAATAGCGCTCGCCGAAGAGGAGGCCGGCGGCGGCGACCGTCACCAGCGGCCCGGTGCCCCGCACGATCGGATAGACGACGGTGAAATCGCCGCGGCTGTAGGAGGTGGCCTGGGCGAGCTTGTAGCCCACATGGATCACCTCCGCCCCGACGAGGATCGCCCAGGCATTGCCTTGCGGCCAGGGCACCACGAAGAGCGCCACCGGCAGGGCCATCAGCCCATAGCTGATGTCGATCGCGCCGCGGCTCAGCCAGGGATCGTGCCGGCCCTTCTGCAGCGCGCCGAAGACCGCGTGGCTGACGGCGGCGAGCAGGGCGAGCCCCATGGCGACGACATGGCCTTCGGGCGTGCCGGAGATCGCATCGACCCAGCCCGTCACCCCTCCAGCCCGGTCAGCGCCCGCGCGAATTCCTCCGGGTCGAAGGGCGAGAGGTCGTCGATCGCCTCGCCGACGCCGATGGCATGGATCGGGAGCCCGAAGCGGTCGGCCAGCGCCACCAGCACGCCGCCCTTGGCGGTGCCGTCGAGCTTGGTCATCACGAGGCCGGTCACATCGGCAATCTTGCGGAAGATCTCGACCTGGTTGAGCGCATTCTGCCCCGTGGTCGCATCGAGCACCAGAAGCGTGTTGTGCGGCGCCTCGGGGTCGCGCTTGCGGATCACCCGCACGATCTTGGCGAGCTCGGCCATCAGGTCCTCGCGGTTCTGCAGCCGCCCCGCGGTATCGACCAGCAGCAGGTCCGCGCCCTCGGCCTCGGCGCGCGCCATCGCCTCGAAGGCGAGGCTCGCCGGGTCCGATCCCTGCTGCGCCGTCATCACCGGCACCCCGGCCCGCTCGCCCCAGATCTGCAGCTGCTCGACCGCGGCCGCCCGGAAGGTGTCGCCCGCCGCGATCATCACCGACTTGCCGGCGGCGCGGAGCTGGCTCGCGAGCTTGCCGATCGTGGTGGTCTTGCCCGAGCCGTTCACGCCCACCACCAGCACCACCTGCGGCCGGCGGGCGGTCAGCGGCATCGGCCGGGCGACCGGCTCGAGGATCGAGGTGATCTCGGCCGCCAGCGCCTCCTTGATCTCCTGCGCCTCGACCCGCCGCCCGAGCCGCCCCTCCGCCAGACCCGCCGTGACCTTGAGCGAGGTCTCCACGCCCATGTCGGAGGCGATCAGCAGCTCCTCGAGGCTTTCGAGCATCGCATCGTCGAGGACCCGCCCCTTCGGCGCGGCGAAGAGGCCGCCGAGCCGCCGCGGACCGGCCTCGGCCGGCGCCTCGGGCTGGTGGGATGCCGGCGCGGCCGCGGGCTCCGCGGCGGGCTCGAGGATCGCGTCGAGCCCCTCGTCGAGCTTCGAGGAGGACTTGAACAGACGGTCCTTCAGCTTCTGGAAAAACGCCATCCGGGTCTCCGGGGTGAAGTTTCGCCATCCCCTAAACCGGGACGGGACCGGATGCAAACCGCCGGGCCGGATGGATCGGGGCGCGGCACGGCCGGAGGCGACCTCGGACAGGCATCCGCAGGGTTTCCGCCCGGTCGGGACCCGAAGGCGCGCCTCGGATCAGGCCGGCTGGTAGTGCGGATTGTAGATCGAATAGACGCGCGCGTAGCTGATCCGGCCCGCGGGGCTGACGTCGTAGAAGGCCGCCATCATCAGCCGGAACGAAGCCCCGGCCGCGTATCGGACCCCGACCCATTCGAGATCCCGCTTGCACAGGAAATCGATGGGCGCCTCGGTCGCGATCTGTCGGCCCGAGGCGACGAAGCGGGTGTGATCGCGGATGGTCTCCTCCATGATCTCCTTCACGCCCGTCCAGAAGGCGACGGCGCTCCGCTTGCCGCTGTTGATCGCCGCCTTGGGGATGTACTCGAAGGTCGCGTCCGGCTCGTACCACTTGTCGTAGAATTCCGCGTGGCTCATGCCGGTCCCGGCACAGGCGCCGTTGAAATCGCGGATATACTGCCTGTAGGCCTCTTCCGTGATCATCGGTCCTGACCTCCGGTGGCGAGAGCGGGAACCGGTCGAGGATAGTTCGCCCGGCTGACCATCGCAACGCCGGGGCGGACATCGCCCGCGGAGGCAGCGGGTCGGCGCCTCTGGCCGATGCACTCGGGAAGGCCCGGACGGGTGGCGTGGCGGCCGGGCCTGCGGGGGATCAGCCGAGGCCGGTGTCCTTCTCGATGAGCCGGATGGTGCCGTCCTTGGCCTGGGCCTGGATCGCCTTGGTGATCTCGATCTGCGCCGCCTCGCCCTCCTTGCGGGTGACGTCCTCGAGCGCCGCCAGTTCCTCCACGTAGCGCTCGGAGAGCCGGCGCGGCAGGTTCTCCAGCACGAAGGCGACCGTGGCGCTGCCCTGGAGCTCGCCGAGCTTGAGCGCCTTGAGCAGATCCTCCTCGGGGATGTCGCGCAGCACGCCGGCGATGTCGCGGCCGTGCAGGCGCAGCGAGATGTCCTCGAAGGTGAACATCGTGCGCTGCACGTCGAGCGCGAGCGAGGAATCCTCCGCCTCGAGGAAGCCCATGAAGCCCTCGCGGACCTCGGTGGAGATGTTGTTCATCAGCCCGGCGATCAGGTCGGCCGGCCGGCGCTTGGAGAGGTTGCGCTGCAGCACCGAGAGGAAGTCGCGCTCGATGGCGGCCTGGATGCTGGCGAGCACCGGCGCGTCGAGCGTCGGCACCCGCGAGAGCCGCAGCACGATCGACTGGGCGAAGCTCCGGTCCAGCCGTTCGAGCACGCTCGCCGCGACCTCGGGGCGCATCTCGCTCACGATCACCGCCGCGGTCTGGGGATGCTCGCCCTGAATGAAGCTCGCCAGCGCCGTTACGGGGGAATCGTTCATGCGCTCCCAGATCGGGCGGATTTCGCTGCGCCGGCGGCCGGCGACCAGGCGGTCGATCTCCTCGTCGTCGTCGAGCACCGCGGCGAGCAGCTTGCGCGCCGCCTTCTCGCCGCCGGCGACCTCCGGGCCGGTGGTGAGCAGGTCGAGGAACTCCATGATCACCGCGTCGAGGATGTCCTGGTTGATCTTGCCCATGTTGCCGATCGCCCGGGCGAAGCGCTCCATGTCGGCCTCGCCGAGGTCGCGCAGGAAACCGGCCGCGAGCTCCGGGCCGATCGCCGTCAGGATCATCGCCGCCTTCTGGATCGGCGGCGGCATCAGCTCGGCCCGGATCGCGGGCGGGCGGGCGCCGGCGGGACGCCCGCCGCTGGGAACGAGGGCTGTCTCGGTCATTGTGCGTAGCTCCGGACCATCGCGCCCGCCAGGAGGCTCCAGCCGTCCGCGATGACGAAGAAGGCCAGCTTGAAGGGCAGCGAGACGACGGCGGGCGGGACCATCATCATGCCCATGGACATCAGGATCGCCGCGATCACCAGGTCGATCACGAGGAACGGCAGGAAGATCAGGAAGCCGACCTCGAAGCCGCGCTGGATCTCGCTGAGCAGGAAGGACGGGACCAGGATCGACAGCGGCACCGGCCCGGCCGCGGCCTCCGGGCGCGCCCGCGCCTCGGTCAGCTCGGCGATGGTGTCGGGATCGACGCGGCCCTCCATGAAGACGCGGAACGGCGCCATGGTCGGCGCGAAGGCCGCCTCGGGGTCGAGCTCGCCGGCGATCATCGGCGCGACGCCGTCGTGCCAGGCCTGGGTGAAGACCGGCTCCATCACGAACCAGGTGAGAAAGAGCGCGAGGCTCACGATCATCATGTTGGGCGGCGCCTGCTGCACGCCGATGGCCTGGCGCAGGATCGAGAGCACCGTGACCATGAAGGGAAAGCAGGTGACCATGATCGCGAGGCCGGGCGCGAGGCTCAGGAGCGTGAGCAGGATGAAGAGCTGGACCGTGCGCAGGCTGATCGACTGGCCCTCGCCGAAGTCGATGTTGACGTTCTGCGCCTGCGCGCCGTGCGCCAGCAGCACGAGGGCGACGGCCAGCGCGAGGACAAGCGCCGCGCGGACCGCCGGGCGATCAGATCTCATTCGAGAAATCGGCCACTTCCGTCAGGCGCACGCCGAGCCGGCCGGAATCGTCGCCGATCTCCTGCAATTCGCCCCGGGCGATCAGCCGGTCGCCGATGTAGAGCTCGACCGGATCGTCGATGGAGCTGTCGAGCGTCAGCACCGAATCCCGGCGCAGCTCGACCAGTTCGCTGACCAGCGGCCGCGCCTTGCCCACCGAGATGGTGACCTCGATCGGCACGCCGAGAAAGGCGCCGGCGCGCGCCGGCTGGCGTGCGGGCTTCTCGCCTGCGGGGGCTTCCGCGCCCTCGGGCTGGCCGTCGTCATCCGTATCGGATCTGCTCATCTTCTGTTTCTTCGCTCTGCGGTTCGGTATGGGCGGCGACGCAGGCCAGCGCCTGCGCGATGCATTGCTGGAGGTCGATGCGGTCGTAGCCCTGGTCCCAGAGCACCCGCGCCTCGCGCGGGAGAAGCTCCGGGGCGGGCTCGACGATGGCGGCGATGCCGCGCTCGGCGAGCAGGCCCTCGACGCGGGCGACCAGCTCGGGTGCGCAGCGCAGCCGCGGCCGTGCCTCGGGCGCGGCGGCCACGGCCTGGGCCGCGAGCCGCGCGATCTCGTCGCAGATCCCGGCGTCCGCCAGGGCCGGGGCGATGGCCGTGGCCAGGGCGCGGAGCACCGGCGCGAGGCTTTCCGTCACATGCCGCCGCGCCGCCTCGTTGGTCATGCAGGCGTCGCCGATCGCCTCGACGAGCTCGGCCGTCAGGCGCGTCTCGTCGTCGAGATGGCTCTCGGTCGCGGCGGCCTGGCCGGCGACGAAGCCGGCGCGATAGGCTTCCTCCCGCGCCGTCTCCAGGCGGCGCTCGGCCTCGCTCTGCCGGCGGCCGCCCAGGCCCTCGGCCGGGGTGAAGGTCTGGAGGCGGAAGGCGCTCATGATCCGGCATGCTCCTTGCGGGCTTCGGGGGATTCGATCCAGGCGCGCAGCACGGCGGCGGATTCCTCGCTGCGGCTGGTGATCACCTCGCGCAGCCGGTCGACCTTGGTCAGCGTCTGCGGCGGCAGGTCGAGGATCTCGCCGGTCAGGTCGCGCTCCCCGGCGATTGCGCGGACCGGATCGGAGCCGGCGGCGCGCGGCCCGGTCAGCTCGGCGAGATCGGCCACCGGCCCCTGCCGGGCGAGCATCGGCCGCAGCACGAAGAAGATCAGCGCGAGCACGATCATCCCCAGCACGCCCACCTGGGCCAGCCGCGCGCCGTGCAGATCGAGGAAGCTCTCGCTGCCGCTCTCCACCAGGGAACCCTGCTCCGCCGCCGGGGTGAACTGCAGGGATTCGATGGTCACGGTGTCGCCGCGCTCGGCGTCGAAGCCGATCGCCGATTGCACCAGCATGCGCAGCGTCTCGATCTCGGCCGCCGGACGCGGCACCCAGGTCTCCACGCCCTCCGCACTCTTCTCCAGGAGGCCGTCCACCATGACCGCGACGCTGATCCGGCGGATCTGGCCGGGCAGGATCACCCGCTCGCGGCGGGTCTCGGAGACCTCGAAGTTCTGTCGCTCGGTCGACTGGCTCGCCTGCCGCGTGCTCTGGTTGCCGCCGCCCTGGACGTCGCCGTCGGGCAGGTTGCTCGCCACCGTCACCCCGGCGCTGCCGCCCTGGGCGTTCTCGGAGCTCGACTCGGTCTCCGAGCTGATCGCGATCCGGCTGTCGGGATCGATCAGCCGCTCGCTGATCGTCTGGCTGTCCATGTCCGCATCGACATTGACCTCCACGATCGCCCGGCCCGGCCCGACGCGGGCCTCGAGCAGGCGCTGGATATTGCCGCGAAGCCGCTCCTCGCGGTCGTCGGGGTCGCGCCCCGCGCCAAGGGCATTGCCCTCTTCGGCGCCGGCCAGCACCACGCCGCTCGCGGAATCGATGACCGCGACCGCCTCGGGCGTCACGCCGGCGACCGCGGAGGAGACCAGGTAGCGGATCGCCCGCGCCCGGCCTTCGTCGAGCGTGCCCCGCGCCATGGTGACCGTCACCGAGGCCGAGCCGGTCGTGGCCCGCGAGAAGGGCTGGGACACCGGATTGGCCAGATGCACCCGCGCCGCGCGCACATCCGGCGAGCCGGTGATCGTGCGCGCGAGCTCGCCCTCCTTCGCCCGCCAATAGGCCGCGTCGAACATCTGGCTGGTCGTGCCGAAGCCGGAGAGATTGTCGAGGATCTCGTAGCCGGCGGGCCCGCCCGCCGGGAGGCCCTTGGCGGCGAGGTCCATGCGCAGCCTGTCGCGGGAGGCGCGTTCCACCAGGATCGCCGAATCGCGGACCTCGAAGACCACGCCCTCGGCCTCCAGGGCCGAGATCACCTCGCCGGCGGCGACCGGATCGAGGCCGGAATAGAGCAGCACCATGGACGGCGCGCTGGCCACCCGGCTGATCCCGAAGATCGCCGCGGCGATCGCCAGCGCGCTCAGCACCGCGATCAGCTGACGGCGCGAATCGAGGCCGTCCCAGAAGTTACGGAGCTGTGTCAGGGCAGTCACTTTCTGTCGGTCACACCGCGCCGGCGGCGCGCGGCTCATGTCTGGTCGGGGCGATATTCGACTGAACAGACTTAACATTTGGTTAGTGGTGAAGGGGTTAGATGCGATCGAAACGCGAACGTAATTTGCCGAGTGTCCCATGAGTAAACCAGCCGAGGCCCCCGCGGCCGATGCCGATGCCGCACCGAAGAAATCGGGGAAGAAGGGGCTGCTCATGGGCGCGCTGGCCGCGCTTGCGCTGGGCGGCGGCGGCTTCTACGCGGTCTATTCCGGCCTTGCCGACACGCTGCTGGGCGGCGGCAAGGACGAACACGCCGCCGTCGAGGCCGTGGTCGGCAAGGTCGCCTTCGTGCCCATGGAGCCGATCATGATCTCGCTGCCGCCGGGATCGTCGTCGAAGTTCCTGCGATTCACCGGCCAGCTCGAGGTCGAGCCGGACCGGGCCGAGGAAGTGGCCCAGGTCATGCCGCGCGTGCTCGACGTGCTCAACACCTACCTGCGCGCCGTCGAGGTCCGCGACCTCGAACAGCCCTCCTCGGCGGCACGGCTGCGCGCGCAGATGCTGCGCCGGGTGCAGGTCGTGACCGGCGAAGGCCGGGTGCGCGACCTTCTCGTCACCGAATTCGTCATGAACTGAGGGGTTTGTCGATGGATGTCCTGATGAACGGACTGCTTCTGGCCGCCTCGCTCTTCGCGGGCGGCTATTGCTGGGTGCTGGCGCGCCGGGTGCACGAGCTGAAATCGCTAGACCGCGGCCTGGGCGGCGCCATCGTCACCCTCACCCGGCAGATCGAGCTCGCCCGCGGCACGCTCGAGGAGGCCCGCGCCGCGACCCGCGAGAACAAGCAGGACCTGACCCAGCTGATCGCAAGGGCCGATTCCGCCACCACCCAGCTCAAGAGCGTGCTCGCCGCCGCCCGCGACGCCGACCTGCGGGCGGCCTACCAGGCGCGCCTCTCCGGCGCCGCCGTGCAGCGCGCCCCGGAAGGCCCGCCCGTCCCGCCCCTGCGCGACGAGCAGGCCCAGCCGGCGCCGGTGCGGCTCGCGGTGCTGCCGAAGGAAGAGGCAGCGCCCGCGCGCCCCGAGCCAGCTCCCGAGGAGATTGTGCCGAAGCCGCGCAGCCTCGCGGCCTTTGAGAGTCCGCTTCGCCCGCGCGCGCCCAAGGACGCGCCCCGGAGCGAGGACGACCTCATCGAGGCGCTCAGCGCCATCGCCGCCGCCGGGGGCCGCTGACCCATGGCCGCGACCACCGCGGGCCGCCGCGCCATCGGCGGCGTGGGCCTGATCGTGCTCTGTTTCGTGGGCTCCGCGGCGCTGCGCCTCGCCGCGAACGGCCAGGCCTTCGCCGAGGAACTCGGCGCGCTGGCCGATTCCGGCGCCGGGGGCGGCACCGCCGCGGCCACCTGCCCGAGCACCGAGGATGCCGAGAGCCTGCTCTCCGCGATACGCGAGCGCGAGGACGAGCTGGCGCAGGAATCGCGCCGCCTCGCCGAGCGGTCCCAGACCCTCAACGTCGCCGAGGCCAAGCTCGCCGAGCAGCTCGCCGCCTTCGAGACCGCGCGGAAGAACCTCGAGGCGACGCTGGCCGTGGCCGACAAGGCGGCCGAGCGCGACATCGAGCGCATGACCACGGTCTACGAGAACATGAAGCCCGCCGAGGCCGCGAAGATCTTCGAGCGCATGGACGTCTCCTTCGCCGCCGGCCTGCTGGCGCGGGTGCGCCCGGAGGTCGCGGCCCAGGTGCTGGCGGCGATGAACGCCGATTCCGCCTATGCGGTGACGCTGACCATCGCCAGCCGCAACCATGCCGTTCCCACGGAATGACGCCGGCGCTTGAGTGTTTCTTAATTCCCCGCCGGGTAAGACCAAAGCCTTCAGGGGATACGGCGCCGGCGGCGTCCCGAGTTCGCGAGTGACCACATGATCGGCATCATCGGCATCATCATCGTTTTCGTGATGGTCTTCGGCGGCTATTCGATTGCCGGTGGCAAGATCGGCATCATCCTGCATTCGCTGCCCTTCGAGCTGATGATGATCGCCGGCGCCGCCCTCGGCGCCTTCGTGATCTCCAACGACAAGCACGGCATCACCCACACGCTCAAGGACGTGAGCAAGGTCTTCAAGGGCCCGCACTGGAAGCCCGGCGACTTCCAGGACCTGCTCTGCCTGATGTTCCAGCTGATCCGCATCGCCCGCTCGAACCCCGTGGAGCTCGACCAGCACATCGAGGATCCGGGCGCCTCGACGATCTTCAACGCCTATCCGCGCATCCTCGCCGACACCGAGGCGGTGGCGCTGATCTGCGACACGCTGCGCTCGGCCTCGATGAACTACGACGACCCGATGCAGGTCGAGGAGGTGCTGACCAAGCGCATCGAGAAGAACTACACCAATGCCCTGCATTCGGCGCATACGCTCCAGACCATGGCCGACGGCCTGCCGGCGCTCGGCATCGTCGCCGCCGTGCTCGGCGTCATCAAGACCATGGCCTCGATCGACCAGCCGCCCGAGATCCTCGGCAAGATGATCGGCGGCGCGCTGGTGGGCACCTTCCTCGGCGTCTTCCTCGCCTATGGCATCGTCGGCCCCTTCGCGAGCCGGGTGAAGAACGTCATCGACGAGGACCAGCATTTCTACAACCTCATCCGCGAGGTGATGGTCGCGGCGCTTCACAACCACGCGCCCAACATCTGCGTCGAGGTCGGCCGGCAGAACACGCCCGCGGGCCTGCGCCCCTCCTACAACGAGCTAGAAGGCGCGCTGCGCGCCACCAAGCAGAGCCTCGCGGCATGATCCGCACCCTGGCCGTTGCCGTCGCGGCGGGCCTCGCCGCGGCGCCGCTCCATGCGGCCGAGGGCGGTCCGATCCTCAGCGGCGAGCACGCGAATTTCTCCCGCCTCGTCGTCCGCATCGACCCGACCACCGAATGGTCGCTCGAGACCACGGACGGCCGGGTCACGCTCTTCATCCCCGGCAAGGAGATCGCCTTCGACGCCGCCCGGGTCTTCGAGAAGATCCCCCGGACCCGCATCGGCGCCGTCACGACCGCGATCGGCCCGGAAGGCACCAGCGTCGCCGTCGACCTCACCTGCGACTGCCGCGTCAGCACCCTCTTCGTGAAGGGCCGCCACCTCGCGCTCGACGTCTCCGACCGCGACGCGGTGCTGCCGGCGCCCGAATCCCTGCCCGCGCCGGAAACCGCCGAGGCGCGCGACCTGCGCGAGACCGCGGCGGTCGAGGCCGCCGAGCAGATCCTGCTCCGGCAGATCGAGCGCGCCGCGGGCCAGGGGCTGATCGAGCTCGCCGACGCGGGTCCGCCGGCGCCGCCGCAGGCCGAGGCCGAAACCGGCGCCGATGCCGCGGCGGAGGCCGAGTCCGAACCGGCCGAAGCGCCGCCGGCCCTGCCCGATCCCGCCCCGCCGGCGCGGCCCGAGAGCGATGCCGCCCCGACCCTGCCGGTGGCGCTCACCGCCCGCGGGGTCCCGGAGGCCGCCGACCTCGCAGCGCTCCTCGAGCATGAGCAGATCCAGGCCACCACGGTCTTCGACCGCGAGCGGGCGAAGGCGCTTGCGGAGATGGCCGAGCCGGAGGTCGCCGTCGAATGCCTTCCCGACGACGCGATGGACATTGCCCGCTGGTCCGACGGCCGCCCGCCGTTCGAGCAGATCGTCGATCTCTCGAGCCACCTGCTCGGCGAGTTCGACGCCCCCGACCCCGCGACGCTGGCGCGCCTGATCCGGATCGACATCCGCTTCGGCCTCGGCACCGAGGCGGAGGCGACGCTCGCGAGCTTTCCCCAGGATTTCGAGAACCGCGCCCTCCTGCTCGACCTCGCCCGCGCCGTCGAGGGACGCCCGCTGCTGCCCGACGGCCCGCTGTCGGCGGCGGAGAGCTGCCCCGGCGCGCACGGGCTCTGGAGCGCCATCGCCGGCAGCGGCCCCGCGCTGCCCGACGCCGAGCATTTCGAGACCATCCATGCCGCCTTCGCCGAACTGCCGCCCGACCTGCGTGCGCTCGTCGGCCCGGCGCTGGTCGCCCGGCTGCTCGATGCCGGCCGGACCGAGGCCGCGCGGCTGATCCAGGATACGACCACCCGGCCGGAAACGGCGCAGACCTCCGCCCTGACCATCGTCGGCGCGCGGCTCGCCGCCGCCGAAGGTGACCCGCAGGCCGGCATCCATGCGCTCTCCGCCCTGATCGAGGCCGATGCGGCGGCGGCGCCCGAGGCGCTCGTCCATCTCGCGCGGCTCGCCGCCGACGCCGGCCTCCCCCTGCCAGACCGCCACGTCACCGACCTGCGCGCCGCCGCGCTCCAGGCCCGCGGTGCCGCCCGCGCCGCCGATCTGCGGCTCCTGCTCGCGGAATCCCTCGCCGTCCGCGGCGAGCTGCCCGATGCGATCGCCGAGATCCGCTCCGCGCTGATCGACCTGCCTCGCGACCCCCGTTTCGCCGAGCTCGCGGTGACGCTGCTCGCCGCCGCCGATCCCGAGCGCGTGGGCCACGCCGCCTATGCCGAGACCGTGCTGGCGAGCACCACGCTCGTCTCGGCGGATCCGGCCAGCGACCCCGCGCGCCGGGCGATCGCCCGGCGGCTGCTCGACCTCGGCCTGCCCCAGGGGGCGCGCGAGATGATCGAACCGGCGGCGGCGCGCGAGGGCGAGGCCGCCCGGCTCCTGCTCGCCGAATCCTGGCTGCGCAGCCGCGAATCCGCCAGGGCCCGCGACATTCTCGCCGGGATCGAAGGGCCGGAGGCCGCCCGGCTCACCGCCGAGGCGCTCGCGCTCGACGGGGATTTCGCCGAGGCCGGCGCGGTGCTGCGCGAGGCGGGCCTGCCGGAAGCCGCCGACGACTACGCCTGGTCCTCGGGAGACTGGCCACGCGCCCGCGACGAGGCCGCGCCGGATCCCGAGCGCCATGCCATGGCCGAGTTCATGGTCGCGCAGACCGAACCCGAGGAGGCCCGCCCCGCTTCGCCCGACCCCTCCACGCTCGACGCGGAGGAAGCCTTCGTCGAGCCCCTGCCGGGGCTCGAACGCCCGAGCCTCGACGCCGCCCGCCGCCTGCTCGCGACCGGCCGCCAGGTCGAGGATTTCGTCCAGGCCCTGCTCGCCGAGACGCCGCCCGGTGGCGCCCCGGCCGCGAACTAGGGCCGCCGCTCCAGCACGACCTCGCCGGAGACCGGATCCGTCACGCCCAGCCCCTGCCCGAGATCCTCGAGCCGGTCGCGGAAGGTGTCGAGGGTGGCGATCATGGCCGGCCGCGCCGCGGCGAGCGCCTCCATGCTGTCCCATTCGCCGATCACGCAGAACTCCCGGTCACCGGTCTTGATGACGTTCAGCGACCGCATGCCGTCCATCCCCTCGAGCACGCGATCCCGATGCGACTTCAGGTAAGCCTCCTCGTTTCCCGGCTTCACCCGCATGCGAACAACGTTGAAAGCGGTCATGGCGCTCTCCGTTCCCCAAAAGCCTCGCCGCCCGGACGAAAGCGCCCGGGGGTCGGGGGCAGCTATTTTAGCCGAATCCGGCCTGCGCCTCAACGCGGGGCGCGGTGCTGTCCGGAGCAATCGCACTTGGAGCCAATGGTTCCCGGTACGACCGTCCCGCCACAAGATTAGGGCAACGCCCGCCTGGGGGGGCGGGACGGTGACGGCAGGCGCGCCCGGGGCCGGACCCCGCCGGTCAAACCGGCTCCAGATCCCCCGCCGCCCGGCCCGCCTCGAATCCGGCGACGAAGTTCGCCAGCCCTTCCGAGGCGATCGCCCCGCGAAGACCGGCCATCAGTTCCTGATAATAGTGCAGGTTGTGCCAGGTCAGCAGCATCGAGGCGATGATTTCGCCGGCCTTGAAGACATGATGCAGATAGGCCCGGCTGTAGGACCGGCAGGCCGGGCAGGTGCAGTCGGGATCGAGCGGGCGCGGGTCCTCGGCGTGGCGGGCGTTCTTGATGTTGACCGCCCCCCGCCGCGTCAGCGCCTGGCCGGTCCGCCCCGAGCGCGAGGGCAGCACGCAATCGAACATGTCCACGCCGCGCAGCACGGCGCCGACGATGTCGTCGGGCTTGCCGACCCCCATCAGGTAGCGCGGCCGGTCCTCGGGCAGCATGCCCGGCGCATGGTCGAGCATCTCCAGCATCGCCGCCTGCCCCTCGCCCACCGCGAGGCCCCCGATGGCATAGCCGTCGAAGCCGATGGCGCGCAGCGCCGCCGCGCTCTCCTCCCGCAGGTCCCGCTCCAGCCCGCCCTGCTGGATCCCGAAGAGCGCATGGCCGGGCCGGTCGCCGAAGGCGTCGCGCGAGCGCCGCGCCCAGCGCATCGAGAGCGCCATGCTCGCCGCGATGGTGTCGCGCGACGCCGGCAGCGCCGGGCATTCGTCGAAGGCCATCACGATGTCCGAGCCGAGCAGCCGCTGGATCTCCATGCTCGATTCCGGGCTCAGGTGATGCCGCGCGCCGTCCACATGCGACCGGAAGGTCACGCCCTCCTCGCTCAGCCGGCGCAGTTCGGCGAGGCTCATCACCTGGAAGCCGCCCGAATCGGTCAGGATCGGCTTCGGCCAGTTCATGAAGCGATGCAGGCCGCCGAGCCGGGCGATGCGCTCGGCGCCGGGACGCAGCATCAGGTGGTAGGTGTTGCCGAGCAGGATATCCGCGCCGGTCGCCGCGACGCTCTCGGGCAGCATCGCCTTCACCGTGCCCGCCGTGCCCACCGGCATGAAGGCCGGCGTGCGGATCGCGCCGCGCGGGGTC
Organism: Rhodovulum sp.; assembly: GCA_020637615.1. GTDB lineage: Bacteria > Pseudomonadota > Alphaproteobacteria > Rhodobacterales > Rhodobacteraceae > Amaricoccus. Next base: position 27,172 of record JACKKC010000020.1, on the reverse strand, counting down.
GCGAGCACCCCGCAGCGGGCCTTGCCGTCCCTGGCCTCGATCGAGAAGGAGATGCCGTTTGCCATGGCCGCCCTGCTAGGGGCATTGGCGCGCGGATGCAAACACCTCGCCGCGACGGATCGCGCCCGCCCGACAACCGCGGCATCGCTCCGGCGGCTCCGTCTTTACGGGACGGCGGCATTCCCTATATAACTGGTCGGGAATTAGGGAGATCGCGCGTCATGACCGCCCAAGCCAATGCCCCGCTGGAAGGCACGCCGCTGATCCGGCCCTCGACCACCGATCATCCGCTCTATGACGACGTCGTGGCGGCCTGCCGGACGGTCTTCGATCCCGAGATCCCGGTGAACATCTACGACCTCGGGCTGGTCTATACCATCGAGATCGGTGACGAGGGCGACGTGGACGTCGCCATGTCGCTCACCGCCCCCGGCTGCCCGGTGGCCGGCGAGATGCCCGGCTGGGTGGCCGATGCGATCACCCCGCTGCCGGGCGTGCGCCATGTCAATGTCGAGCTGGTCTGGGAGCCGCAATGGGGCATGGACATGATGTCCGACGAGGCGCGGCTCGAACTCGGCTTCATGTAGGGCTTGCCGGATCGCGGCCGCCCGCCCATTCTCTGACCGTCCGAACCGGCCGGATCGCTGATGACCCCTGACCCCCTCGCCGTGCTGACCGGCGATCTCGTCGGCTCCTCCCGCCTCGGCGGGGCATCGCTCGACGCGGCGATGGCGGTGCTCGGCGAAGCCGCCGGCGCGGCTGCGGGCTGGGCCGGGGACGGCGCCCCCGCCCGCTTCACCCGCTTCCGCGGCGACGGCTGGCAATGCCTCGCGCCCTCGCCCGCGCTCGCGCTGCGCATGATGCTCTTCCTGCGTGCCCGGTTGCGCGCCCGCGGCGCCGAATTCGACACCCGCATCGCGGCGGGGATCGGCCGCGGCACGCTGCCGGCAACGGGTGATCTCTCCGCGGGCGCCGGCCCGGCCTTCGAGACCTCCGGCCATGGGCTCGACAGCCTCGGCCGCGCCGCCCGGCTCGGCATGGACTGGCCCGACGGCCCGGCCGCGCCGGCGGTGCTCGCGGCGCTCGTGGCGCTCTGCGACGAGGTCTCGCGGCGCTGGACGCCGCGCCAGGCGCGGATCTTCGCGGCGCGGCTGGTGCCCGACGCCCCGCCGCAGGCCGAGATCGGCGCGGAATTCGGCATCAGCCAGCAGATGGTCGCCAAGCATCTGCGAAGCGGCGGCGACTGGGCGCTGCGCCGCGCCCTCGCGGCGCTGGAGGGCGGAACCGGCGATGACGAGTGACACCATCAAAAGGTTGTTTCCGCCGATACAATCCTGTAAGGTTGTTAATGTTCGGCCCGGAGCGGCGCGGCCGTGACCCTGATCGAGACCGCCATCGCGCTCACGCTCGGCCATGTGCTCGCAGATTTCACCATGCAGAGCGACCGCATGGTGCAGAACAAGCGCGACCCGCTGGTCCTGCTCGCCCATGTCGCCATCGTCGCGGCGGTGAGCTGGGCCGCCCTCGGATTCGCGCCGCGCCCCGTGCCGATCCTCGTGATCGCGCTCAGCCATTACGCCATCGACTGGATCAAGCTGCGCCACGGCGGGCCGGGCTTCACCGCCTTCGCCGCCGACCAGGCCGCGCATCTCGCGATGATCGGCCTCGCCGCCACGCTCTCGCCCGATGCCTGGAGCGCCGGGCTCTGGGGCCTGGCCCTGCCGGGGGCGGCGGAATGGCATGTGCCCCTGCCCGCGGCCATGACCCTCGCCGCCGGGCTGGTGGCGGCGGTCTGGGCGGGCGGCTATGCCGTGCAGGCGCTGATGCACGGGCTGAAGTATCCGCTCGACCCCGCCGAGGACGAGAGCCTGCCGCGGGGCGGGCAGCTCATCGGCCGGCTGGAGCGGCTCATGATCTTCATGCTGGTGCTCGCCGGGCAGGCCGGCGCCATCGGCTTCCTGATCGCCGCCAAATCGGTCCTGCGCTTCAACGAGCTGGCCCGCGACCGGGAACTCCGCATCGGCGAATACGTCATCATCGGCACGCTGGCGAGCTTCGCCTGGGGGATCGGCATCGCCTTCGCCACCGTGGCGCTGCTGGCCCGGCTCGCCGGGACTTGAGCGGGACAGCCCGGCGCACTACCTTGAACCTCGAAAGCAACAGGAACCGCCCAGCGATGTTCGGCATTCCCGGCAAGCCGCCCGTGACCCTCACCGAGGCCGCCCAGAACCAGATCCTGCGCCTCATGGCGCGGGGCGGCAGCAAGGGCCTGCGCATCGGCGTCAAGAAGGGCGGCTGCGCCGGCATGGAATACACCATGGAATACGTCGACGAGATCGCGCCGCACGACGAGGTGGTCGAGACCAACGGCGCGCGGGTGATGATCGCCCCCATGGCGCAGATGTTCCTCTTCGGCACCGAGATCGATTACGCCAACGGCCTGATCGAATCCGGCTTCCGCTTCAACAACCCCAATGTGACCGAGGCCTGCGGCTGCGGCGAATCGATCAAGTTCGCAGGGACCTGACGTGGCCGTCTCCTCCGGGACGCGCGCCTTCGTCCTGGAGCTCTTCGCCGATCTCGGGGCCGTGACCGCCCGCGCGATGATGGGCGGGCTCGCGATCTATTCCGCGGGCCGGATCTTTGCGATCGTCGGGCCCGAGGACCGAATCTACCTCAAGGCCTCCGGACCGCTCGCCGAGGCGCTGGCCGAAGAGGGTTCCGAGCAATTCGCCTACGACAGGGCCGGCAAGTCCACGCGCATGGGCTACTGGACCCTTCCGGACGCCGCCATCGACGACCCGGAGGCCGCCTGCGACTGGGCACGGCGCGCGCTGGCCGCGAGCGGCGGCTTCCCCTGAGCCGAAGCCTCTGCTACCACGCCCCGTCCCGTTTGGCTCGCCGCCGCGCCACCTCGCCCCCTGTCTTCCGACCGGGCCGGACGAAGACGGCGGTGGGCGCGCCGCAGCAGCAGGAGCCGCACATGCCGCCTCGCAAACTCGTCGCCGGAAACTGGAAGATGAACGGTCTCGCCGCCTCTGCGGAGATGCTCGAGGCCTTTCGCCGCGCCCATCCGGCGCCGGCCTGCGACGTGCTGGTCTGCCCGCCCGCCACGCTGATCGCAGGGCTCGCCGGCCGCGGCACGGCGCTCGGCGGGCAGGATTGCCATCCCGAGGCCAGCGGCGCCCATACCGGCGACATCTCGGCGGAGATGCTGCGCGATGCCGGCGCGGAGGCGGTGATCCTCGGCCATTCCGAGCGCCGGACCGATCACGGCGAGACCGATGCGCTGGTGGCGGCCAAGGCCGCCGCCGCCGCCCGGGCCGGGCTGACCGCCATCGTCTGCGTCGGCGAGACCGAATCCCAGCGCGACGCCGGCCGGGCGCTGGAGGTGGTCGGCGGGCAGCTCGCCGGCTCCCTGCCCCCGGAGGCCGACCCCGCCGGCCTCGTCATCGCCTACGAGCCGGTCTGGGCGATCGGCACCGGGCGCACCCCGTCCCTGGCCGAGATCGGCGAGATGCACGATTTCCTGCGCGCCCGGCTGATCGAGCGCTTCGGCGCCGAGCCCGGCGCGGCGATCCGCCTGCTCTACGGCGGATCGGTCAAGCCGGGCAATGCGAAGGAGATCTTCGCGGTCGGCAATGTCGACGGCGGGCTGATCGGCGGCGCGTCGCTCAAGGCCGAGGATTTCGGCGCGATCGTCGCCGCCGCCGGCTGATCACACCGCCTTGCGAAGCGGCCGAACCGCCGGGATCTGGTAGTGGATCGCCAGACGCTCCAGCGCGATCTTGAGCACGATCTTGCCGGAACGCGCTGACCAGCCAAGACGTTTTTCTGCCGTTTCAAGGCCTTCCAGGAAGCAGCAGATGCGGAACACGATGTCCGATAGCCCCGGCCCCAGCGCCTCGAGCGCCTTGGCGACCCGCACGCGGGCATCCGAGGGGCCTTCGGCCGGCCCGCGGGGCACGGGCGCCGAATCGCGCCCGCCCGCGGTCAGGAACCGCTCCCAGTTCTGGGTCGTGCGCGGCCCCATCTGCGCCAGTTCGAAATCCTCGCGCAGCCGCTCGCCCGCCTCGATCAGGTCCGGCGTGAGATAGGCCTCGCCGCCCTTGTCGCGCTTGCGGCCCAGGACCGAAAGCGGGCTCTCGGCGAGATTGAAGCGCAGGGTGCGCTCGCCCGAGCCGTCGCTCGCCATGACCGTGCGCTCGGCATAGAGGCGATGCTGCTCCTGGAACGGGCTCGGCGCCTCGGCGAAGCCGTCCTTGGCGGCCCGCGCCTGCCGCTCGTCGGTCAGCAGCCGCTTGAGCGCCGCGCGCCCCGCCGCGGTGATCTCGTAGCAGGCGATCTTGCCCGCGCGGTTGCAGGTGATCCAGTCCTGCAGCGCGAAGGCATGGGCCACGTCGCGATCGACCACGGCGATCCGGTTCTGCCGACCCGGCACCACCTCCCGCAGCACGACGGCCTTTTCCATCTCCGGCGAGACCGCGAGGATGGCGCCCTTCTCGCAGAGGCGGCGCAGGATGCGGCGCGCCTCGCGCTCGATGCGCGGGTCGGGGTCGGACTTCGGCGAGACGGCCGGCTTGGGCATGGATGCAAACTCCCTGGATACGGCGGAACGAACGGATTCGGCGGTTGCGACGCGCGCGAGGCTCTCCAGCGCCTCGTCGACCAGCGGATCGTCCCGCCGGGCCTCGAGGCGCCGGATCTGGCGCAAAACCGTGGAGGCATGACAGCCCTTGGCCCGGGCGAGAGCCCGGATCGGAAGCCCCCCGGCGGTGTGGGCGAGATAGGTGAGCGCGCAGTCCGGAATCCACTCCGGCAGTCGCGCTACCATGGCCAGACACCATGCGATGCTTCTTGAAAAGCCTCGGGATTGAAGGTCACGGCAGATACCTCAATCGCTGCAATTTTCGCAAAAATCTACTTAAGGTTGATTCGTGAAAGAAACCTTAAATGGAACAAAAAGCGAATTGTTCTGGTGGTTTATGAGTCAAGGCCACCGTTCGGTGTAAACGAAATTCGAGCAACAGGCCACAACCTGAGCGATTATACCCCCACGACGAAAGCCGATGAGGGACCAGAAGATGACCGATTTCGCCTCCGTGCTCACCGCCCTGCGCCGCCCCAAGATCCTGATCCGCGCCGCCCGCGCCGGGGTCGTGGACTACCGCCGCGAACGCGACCTGCGGCGGCTCCTGCGCACCGTACGCTTCCAGGCGAACCGGCCGGCCCTCGACAGCCTGATCGCCGAGGAGAACCGCCTGGAGAGCAACCGCACCTCGGGCGAGGCGACCTACAGCATCCAGCGCCACGTGGCAGTCCTGACCGCGCTGATCGCCGAGGCGCGCCTGCTGCCCGCGGCCGGCCGGCCGGCCTGACCGACCGCCGCGGCGAGCGGCCCTCCGGACGCCAGCCTCCCACCACCTGCCGCAGCGGGCTTGCCTTCCCGGCCCGGGTGGCGTCTTCTGCATCTCGTGAAGGGTCGCCTCATCGTCGCCTCGAATCGCACCGCCAGCCCGGGCGCGCCTCCGGTCGGCGGGCTCGCGGTTGCGCTCTGGGATGCGCTCAGCGAGCGCGGCGGCGTCTGGTTCGGCTGGTCCGGCGACACGGTCGAGCGCGAGACGCGCGGCGTGCGCCTCTTCGCCGAAGGCAACGTCGACTTCGCCCTCGCCGACCTTACCGAGGGCGAGCTCCAGGGTTACTACCTCGGCTATGCCAATCGCGCGCTCTGGCCGGTGTTCCACTACCGCGTCGATCTCGCGCAGTTCGATGAGCACGATTTCGCCAGCTACGAGAAGGTCAACCGCCGCTTCGGCCGCGTGCTGGCGCAGCTGACCCGGCCCGACGACACCGTCTGGGTGCACGACTACCATTTCCTCATGCTGGGCCAGGAAATGCGCCAGTCCGGCTGGGACGGGCCGATGGGATTCTTCCTGCACATCCCCTTTCCCGCGCCGGAGATCTTCACCGCCCTGCCGCAGCACCAGCGCCTCGCCCGCGCGCTCTGCGCCTTCGACCTCGTAGGCTTCCAGACCGACCGCGACACCGCGAACTTCCGCCGCTACCTCACCGAGTATTGCAGCGCGAGCGTCGAGCCCGGCGGCGCGATCACGGTCTTCGACCGGACCCTTCGCACCGCCTCCTTCCCCATCGGCATCGACGCCGAGGAGATCGCCGCCCTCGCCGAGAGCGAGGAGGGCCGCTCCGCCGCCAGCCGGCTCGGCAAGATCATCGACAACCGCTCGCTGGTGATCGGCGTCGACCGCATGGATTACTCCAAGGGGCTGCCCCAGCGCATGGAGGCCTTCGGCCGCATGCTCGACGACCACGAGGAACTGCAGGGGCGGGTGAGCTTTCTGCAGATCGCGCCGCCCTCGCGCGAGGCGGTGGACGCCTATCAGGACCTCCGCGAGCAGTTGGACCGCCTCACCGGCCGCATCAACGGCGACCATGCCGATCTCGACTGGGTGCCGATCCGCTATCTCGCGCGGAGCTACCCCCGTGCCGCGCTCTCGGGCCTCTACCGGCTGGCGAGGGTGGGGCTGGTGACGCCGCTCTACGACGGCATGAACCTCGTCGCCAAGGAATTCGTCGCCGCCCAGGATCCCGAGGACCCGGGCGCGCTGGTGCTCTCGGAGTTCGCCGGCGCCGCCGAGCAGCTCGCCGGCGCGGTCCTGGTGAATCCCCATGACATCATGGCCACCGCCGACGCGATCCACGCCGCCATCGTCATGCCCGTCGAGGACCGCCGCGCGCGATGGGAGGCGCTGAACGCCGCAGTGCGCGAGAAGGACATCGCCTGGTGGCGCAACGAATTCCTCGCGGCGCTCGACGCGATCCGGACCGACGGGTGAACCGGGGCGATCTCGCGGCGCTGCGACTCGCGCCAGGGGACGCGCTCTTTCTCGACTTTGACGGCACGCTCGCCGAGCTCGGCCCGGACCCCGACGCCATCCGGCTCGACACCGCCACCGAGGCGGCGCTCCGCACCATCGCCGAGCGCCTCGGCGGCGCCGTGGCACTCCTCAGCGGCCGCGACCTGCGCGATCTCGCCCGCCGCACCCCGGATGCGCTCTGGCGCGCCGGCGGGCACGGGCTGGAGATCCTCGCCCCCCACGCCGCACCGCCCGACCCGCCACCGCCGCCGCCCGAGACCCTGCTCGCGCCCCTGCGCGCGGTTGCGCGACACCCCGGCGTGCGGCTAGAGCTCAAGGGCCCGGTGGCCGCGCTCCACTACCGCGCCGCGCCCGAGGCCGAGGCCGCCTGCCTCGCCGCCGCCGCCGAAGCCGCCGTAAGGCTCCCCGGCCATATCCGCCAGGCCGGCAAGATGGTCGTCGAGGTCAAGCCGCAAACAGCGCACAAGGGCGCCGCCCTGCGCCGCATGGCCGCGGACCCGCCCTTCGCCGGACGTCGGCCGCTCATGTTCGGCGACGATACCACCGACGAGGACGCCATCGCCGCCGCCGAGGCGCTCGGCGGCATCGGCGTCAAGATCGGCCCCGGCACCACCGCCGCATCCTTTCGCGCGCCCGACCCCGCCGCCCTCCGGGCCTGGCTCGCCCGCGAGGCCGAGGCCCTGGCCGGCGCCACCTGATCCCGGCCACCCGCCGCCGAACGGCCGCGGCAAGCCCCTCCCCGGCGCCTCCCAAGGTTATCACATCCGGCGCCCATTCTTTCTTCATCGACCGCCCCACCACGCGGCGAGGGCAGCGCCCGACCCGGGCGGGCGCGGAGCGCCCGTCGGGCGGGATGGTGGCGCTGGGTGCACCCGGAATTCGGGCAGAGGGGCGCGTTGCCGGATGCAGTTCCACGGTCCGGGACCCACCCGATCGACCGGTGGCGACCGGCGGAAGGACCGTACCGCCATCGGCCTGCAGCGCCTGCCGCCTATTCCGCCGGATGCCCCTCGATCAGGCTCGCCGCCGCCGGCCCGAGCCGGTCGGGGATCGTCCGCTGCTGGTGCCAATGCGGGTAGATCAGCCGCGGCAGGCTGACCCGGTCGAGCCGCTCCCGCTCCGCCGCCGCCAGCACCAGATCCGCCGCGCCGAGATTGCGGCGCAGCTGGTCTTCGGTCCGGGCACCGAGAATGACCGAGGCGACCCCCTGTCGCCCGAGCAGCCAGGCCAGCGCCACCTCCGCCGCCGAGGCGCCGCGGCCGTCCGCGATGGCCACGAGTTCCTCGATCGTGTCGTAAAGCCGCGCCTCGTCGGAGAGCGGCGGCTCGTGCCAGTCGTTGAGATGCCGCCCGCCCTCTCCCGGCGCCTTGCCGCGCCGGTACTTGCCCGAGAGCAGCCCGCCTGCCAGCGGGCTCCAGATCAGCGCGCCGAGCCCCTGGTCGATGCCCGCCGGGATCAGCTCGTATTCCGCGTCCCGGCTCTCCAGCGAATAATAGATCTGCTGGGAAACCGGCGGCACGACACCCATGGCCCGCGCCGTCGCCATGGTCTTCATCAGCTGCCAGCCGGCGAAGTTCGACACGCCCGAATAGCGGATCTTGCCGGCGCGGGTCAGCGTGTCGAAGGCCTCGAGCGTCTCCTCGAGCGGAGTCAGCCCGTCCCATTGATGCATCTGGTAGAGGTCGATCCGGTCGGTCCCGAGCCGCTTCAGGCTCGCCTCGCATTGCGCGACCACATGCGCGCGCGACAGCCCCAGGTCGTTCGGCCCCTCGCCCATCCGGAAGCGCACCTTGGTGGCGACCAGCAGCCGCTCGCGCCGCCCGGCCATGGCCTCGCCGAGTATCTCCTCGGAGCGTCCGCGCGAATAGGCATTGGCGGTGTCGATCAGGTTGATCCCCGCCTCCAGGCAGATGTCGAGCAGCCGGCTCGCCTGGGCGGTGTCCGCCGCGCCCCATTTCGCGAGCGCCCCGACCCCGCCGAAGGTGGCGGTACCGAAGGCCAGCGCCGAGACCTTCAGGCCCGACCGGCCGAGCTGGCGATATTCCATGTGCCTCTCCCTTTTCCCGTGCTTGCCCCGCTGCCTCCGGCCTAGCACCCTGCCCGCGCCGCGTCCTCCCCCGATTCGGCGCCGGCGCGCGGCGCCCGACCCTTTTCACGCTTCGAGCATCGCGCCGATCCCCCGCACGGTGTTCCAGTTGCGGAAGGTCCCCGGCCCGCCCGCGCGCTGCGGCTTCATCGCCGCCGCCAGCCGCGAGCCACCCTGGCCATGGGGAAAATGCACCCAGAGATCGCCATCGACCAGCGCCATGCGCTCGTCCCCGCTCCGATAGGACCCCAGCGCTTCCAGGACCCCCGCCCCGGCCGGCGCCCGCATCACCCGCACCGCCACCCTGTCGGGCGCAAGCAGGGACGCCTCCGGAAACGGATTCCCCGCCATGAGCCGCTGCCAGCGGGACGAATCGCGGAGGATGATGTCCACATGCCGCCCGAATCGCGCGGCGAAGGCCGTCTCCAGCCGCTGTTCCAGGAGCCGCGGATCCGCCGCCGGCGCATCGAACACCAGGTTGCCGGTCGCCACCAGCGACCGCACCCGGTCGAATCCCAGGCCATCGGCCATCGCCCGCAGGTCGTCCATGCGCACCCGCCGGCCCGGTCCGAGCACCACGCTGTAGAGCAGCGCCACATGGCGCACCATCGCAAACCCCGTCTGGCTGTCGCAACCCTGCCAGCTGCCGCGCGCCCGGACAATGCAGCTAAGGCGCGGCGGCGGCCCCAAACCTCCCCGGACGCGGGAGATGCGGAGACCGGCAGCCCGGCTTGCTGGGGAGGCCCGCAATATGGATTGTGCACGCTTCGTGCACGGATTGTGCGCCCTTAGCGCAGGGCGAAACTAGCCCTTGCCACACCTCGTGCCGCACCGCTAACTCCCGCCGCCATGGACCGCTCCCGCCCCCTCTACGCCGCGCTCTGGATGCTGGGAGCGGTGGCCTCCTTCTCGGCCATGGTGGTCGCCGGCCGCGAAATCCAGCTCGAGATGAACACCTTCGAGCTGATGCTCTATCGCTCGGTGATCGGCTGGCTCACGGTCGCCGCCATCCTCACCCGCAGCCGCACGGGCTTCGCCCAGGTCCGCACCGCCCATGCCGGGCTGCACGTCAAGCGCAACCTTTTCCATTTCGCCGGCCAGAACCTCTGGTTCTACGCCCTCGCCACCATCCCCCTCGCCCAACTCACCGCGCTGGAGTTCACCAACCCGATCTGGGTCGCGCTCCTGGCACCGGTCCTGCTCTCCGAGAAGCTGACGCGCCCGCGCATCGCCGCGGCCGCGCTCGGCTTCCTCGGCGTGCTCATTGTCGCGCGCCCCGGCTCTGCGCCGCTCGGCCCGGGTCAGGCAGCGGCGCTGCTCGCCGCCACCGGCTTTGCCATGAACACGATCTATACCAAGCAGATCATGCGCTTCGACAGCGTGCTTTGCGTGCTCTTCTGGATGACGCTGGCGCAATCCTGCTTCAGCCTCGCCCTCGCGCTCCCCGGGGGCATCCCGCTGCCCTCGCCGGGGCTCGCCCCCTGGATCCTCGTGGTCGGACTCACCGGCCTGACCGCGCATTACGCGCTGACCTCGGCACTCTCCTGGGCGCCCGCCTCGGTGGTGGCACCGATGGAATTCATCCGCCTGCCGGTGCTCGCGACCCTGGGAATGCTGGTCTATGGCGAGCCCTTCGACCCGGTGGTCTTCCTCGGCGCCGGCGCGATCGTGCTCGGCAATCTGGTGAACCTGCGGGGGGAACGGGCGCGCACCGCGGCGTGAAGGACCTTTTGTTGCGCCTGCGAACATGCTAGGCGACCGCTCGACACGAGTGCGCGCAGGAGCAAGCCATGAACATCGACCGGATCCCCGCCGGGAAGAACCCGCCCCAGGACATCAACGTCGTGATCGAGATCACCGGCGGCGCCGCGGGCGGCGCCCCGGTCAAGTACGAGATCGACAAGGACTCGGGCGCGGTCTTCGTCGACCGCATCGTCAACACGCCGATGTTCTACCCCTGCAACTACGGCTTCGTTCCCAACACCCTGCATGCCGATGGCGATCCGACGGACGTGCTGGTGATCTGCGACTTCCCGCTCGCGCCCGGCGTGGTGATCCGCTGCCGGCCGGTCGGCGTGCTGAAGATGGAGGACGACGGCGGCATGGACGACAAGCTGATCGCCGTCCCCGTCGCCAAGGTCGACCCGTTCCAGGCGCATATCACCGATCTCGACGACATCGCGCCGAAGACCCGCGACCGGATCAAGCATTTCTTCGAGCACTACAAGGATCTCGAGGAAGGCAAATGGGTCAAGGTCATCGGCTGGGGCGACCGAGCCGAGGCCGAAGCGATCCTCAGCGACTCGCTCGCGGCAATGAAGAAGTAGGACGGGCGCCCGGCAGCGGGACCGCTGCCGGGCCAAGCACCGGCCCGCACCAATCGCAGAGCTTTTTCGTGTAATATCCGCGACTTGATCCGCGTCCTCATGAGGACACACGGCGCACCCGCGATTTTCCCCCGCCAGGCGTGGGCGGCGGCGGCAATTGCAGACCTCCCCCCCTAGCTGATCCCTCGATTTGAGTGAGAGTGCGTCACCCGATGCTCTGAGCCCCAATCTTGGATCGCGGGCGGCCGGAGTTTCCCGGCTCTGATCACGGTGACGGGCTGGTTGCGCCACGAATATGCAGTGCGATCGGGGCGCTGTATCCGATCGCACTATGGGGTCTGACTTCGTTGCAGTCACTGCGCCAAGCTTCCAGACTTTCGCCGGCGTCGGCAAGGTCCATGAACCAGCGCAGATTCAGGCACCCGGTCCTAGGTAGCCGACCCGGCGGCATACCCGTTCCAGCGTCTGCGCGACGTCCTCGCCGCGGCAGGCGAACCGTGGATCGGCCGCAAGACAGTACCGCAAGCGGGTGTCGACGACCGTCAGGATCCGCAGCTTCTTCCCGGGCGCGAGCAGGGCAAGCACGAAGTCCACTGCCCGGACCTGGTTCGGCCCCACCGCCTCCCGACGATCCTCGCGCAGCTTCGTCTTGACCTGGCACCTGGGATGCTTGTTCCTGAGCTGCAATCCCAACTCGTTGTAAATCCGTCGGGTCCACCTGATGTTCAGCTGCCAGCCCTCCCTTCGCAGCAGCACGTGCACACGCCGGCAACCGAGCCTGCCCGCGTCTCGCAAATCCCCCTGATCCTTCGTTCGAGGCCGGCCTGTCCGGTGCGGTAGGATCTTTGGTGGTAGCTTGAGGTGTCGAACCGCAGCGCCTGGCAGGCCCAGCGGATCGCCACGCCCCAATCGGCCAGCATCCCGTCGACCAGCTTGCGCTTCCGGGCAGGCCTCAGAGCTTTCGGCAGATCAAATGCTGCAGCATCTCCCGGTCCAGCGTCGGGTCGGCCACGATCTTCTTCAGCCGTGCGTTCTCGTCCTCGGGTGACTTCAGCTGTCGCATCTCGTCGGGCAGCAAGGCCACCGTACCGTCTCTTCGGGTTGAAGTACGTCGCCTGGCTGACGCCAGCCTTCCGGCGGACCTCGGCCACCGGCGTGCCCCCTCGCCCCGCTTCAGGACGAACGCCTTCTGCGCCTCCGTGAACTTCGATGCCTTCATGCGATTCCGCTCCTCACCCAACCGGGGAAACCTAGCGGAAAACACCAGCTTCAAACGATCCAGTTCTCATGGGGCAGAGCACCTCTCTTACGTGCTTCTCGGACAGGCCGTCAGCTGATTCTCAGGCAGCCTTCCGAAACTTGAAGCCGATTTCCGGAGTACTTCAGCATTACTACTGTTGGGCTATGGCGAGGGGGCCACCTTCATTGTAGTCTAAACAGGTGATGAGGGTGGAACCCCAGAATGCCGATTACTCAGATTGTCGAGGCTGGCTTGGACAAGCGCACCTTCTGGCTGCGCGATAGGGACTGCCTCTTTTCCCGGGGCGATGGCAACGTCCTCGACGAGGGAAGCGGTGACGACCTGCTCAACAGTGGAGTTGGACCGGGCTCGATGTCCGGTCGAGCAGGAAACGAAATCTGCCGCGTGGACAATCCGGGCAATTTCATCAGCGGAGAACCGTATCCGGGAGGTGACGCGGCAGGCATGAACTACGTTGTCAGTGCCAAAGGTTGCGGCCTTGGCTTCTATTCGGAGAAGCTGGGGCTGACCGGAACTGCAGTTCTTCGGAGTGCCGCGAGGTGGCTGTCCGATCGAGGTGGCTGATCTGAGGGTTCTCGACCCATCCTCGTTCCACGCGTTGCGGTTCAAACTAGCCGGAAAATTACCGATCGGCGCTGCTTCCGGAATTGGGATCAGGTTCTCGGCTGCTCTCTACAGCGCCACTACGGGACCAGGCGACTACTTAGCGCGTGCCAAAGATCGCTTCGGCATAGCGCAGATAACCAAGCAAGTGGAATGGGGTCTTGGGTAGAGCGTACTGAAAAAGGTGCTGGTCGCCGGTTTGTCAGATCGGCTCACCGTGAGGGATGGAGGTTGCAATGGCGGTCTTTGAGAAGCGGATCACGGCTGGTGCGGACGATGTCGAGCAGACGGGCAGTTCGGTGGCCGCCGGCAGCAGCGATCTCGAGCTGGTGACCGACGGCAGCGCCGTGCAGACCGTGGGGCTGCGCTTCACCGGGATCGACATCCCCGCCGGCGCGGTGATCACCGCCGCCTACATCCAGTTCCAGACCGACGAGGTCAGCACCGGCGCGGCCTCGCTGCTGATCCGCGGCGAGGCCAGCGACGATGCCGCGGCCTTCAGCGGCCAGGCGAACGTGACCTCGCGCGCCACCACGGGGGCCTCCACCGCCTGGGCGCCCGCGGGCTGGACCACCGTCGGCGCCGCCGGCGCGGCGCAGCGGACCCCCGACCTGACCGCGATCGTGCAGGAGATCGTCGCCCGCCAGGGCTGGGCGGCGCTCAACGACATGGCCTTCGTCATCACCGGCTCCGGGACGCGCACCGCCGAGGCCTTCGAGGGCGATGCCGCCGGCGCGCCGCTGCTGCACATCGAATACACCACCGCCGCCGCCGGCGCGGCGCCGGTGCTCGACCTCGACGGCGGCGCCGCCGGGGCGGGCTATGCCACCACCTTCCACGAGAACGGCGCCGCGGTGGCGATCGCAGGGCTGGCCGTCATCACCGATGCCGACAGCGCCACGCTCGCCGGTGCCACGGCGACCCTCGGCAACCCCGGCGCGGGCGATGCGCTGACGGTGAACACCGCCGGCCTGCCCTCCGGCATCAGCGTCAATGCCGGCGCCACGACGGCGAGCAGCGTGGTGCTCACCGGCTCGGCCAGCCCGGCCGATTACGCGCTCGCGCTCCAGCAGATCCGCTTCGCGAATTCCAGCGAGACCCCCGCCCCGGCCAGCCGGCTGGTGCAGGTCACGGTGAGCGACGGGCTCGCCGTCTCCAATACCGCCACCGCCACCATCGCCATCGACCGCGCCCCCGATGCGGTCAACGACGCGGCCGCGACCAGCCCCGGCGTCGCCGTCACCACCGGCAACGTGCTCGCCAACGACGACCTCGGCGACACCCCGACGACGATCACCGGCTTCGACGCCACCGGCACCCAGGGCGGCAGCGTCGCCATGGGCGGCAACGGCACCTTCACCTACACCCCGGCGCCCGGCTTCACCGGCACCGACACCTTCACCTACACCGTCACCGACCAGGACGGCGACACCTCGACGGCCACCGTCGCCGTGGCGGTGACGGAAACGCCGCCCCAGTCCATGGTCTTCGAGAAGCGGATCGCGGCCGGTGCGGACGATGTCGAGCAGACGGGCAGTTCGGTGGCCGCCGGCAGCAGCGATCTCGAGCTGGTGACCGACGGCAGCGCCGTGCAGACCGTGGGGCTGCGCTTCACCGGGATCGACATCCCCGCCGGCGCGGTGATCACCGCCGCCTACATCCAGTTCCAGACCGACGAGGTCAGCACCGGCGCGGCCTCGCTGCTGATCCGCGGCGAGGCCAGCGACGATGCCGCGGCCTTCAGCGGCCAGGCGAACGTGACCTCGCGCGCCACCACGGGGGCCTCCACCGCCTGGGCGCCCGCGGGCTGGACCACCGTCGGCGCCGCCGGCGCGGCGCAGCGGACCCCCGACCTGACCGCGATCGTGCAGGAGATCGTCGCCCGCCAGGGCTGGGCGGCGCTCAACGACATGGCCTTCGTCATCACCGGCTCCGGGACGCGCACCGCCGAGGCCTTCGAGGGCGATGCCGCCGGCGCGCCGCTGCTGCACATCGAATACACCACCGCCGCCGCCGGCGCGGCGCCGGTGCTCGACCTCGACGGCGGCGCCGCCGGGGCGGGCTATGCCACCACCTTCCACGAGAACGGCGCCGCGGTGGCGATCGCAGGGCTGGCCGTCATCACCGATGCCGACAGCGCCACGCTCGCCGGTGCCACGGCGACCCTCGGCAACCCCGGCGCGGGCGATGCGCTGACGGTGAACACCGCCGGCCTGCCCTCCGGCATCAGCGTCAATGCCGGCGCCACGACGGCGAGCAGCGTGGTGCTCACCGGCTCGGCCAGCCCGGCCGATTACGCGCTCGCGCTCCAGCAGATCCGCTTCGCGAATTCCAGCGAGACCCCCGCCCCGGCCAGCCGGCTGGTGCAGGTCACGGTGAGCGACGGGCTCGCCGTCTCCAATACCGCCACCGCCACCATCGCCATCGACCGCGCCCCCGATGCGGTCAACGACGCGGCCGCGACCAGCCCCGGCGTCGCCGTCACCACCGGCAACGTGCTCGCCAACGACGACCTCGGCGACACCCCGACGACGATCACCGGCTTCGACGCCACCGGCACCCAGGGCGGCAGCGTCGCCATGGGCGGCAACGGCACCTTCACCTACACCCCGGCGCCCGGCTTCACCGGCACCGACACCTTCACCTACACCGTCACCGACCAGGACGGCGACACCTCGACGGCCACCGTCGCCGTGGCGGTGACGGAAACGCCGCCCCAGTCCATGGTCTTCGAGAAGCGGATCGCGGCCGGTGCGGACGATGTCGAGCAGACGGGCAGTTCGGTGGCCGCCGGCAGCAGCGATCTCGAGCTGGTGACCGACGGCAGCGCCGTGCAGACCGTGGGGCTGCGCTTCACCGGGATCGACATCCCCGCCGGCGCGGTGATCACCGCCGCCTACATCCAGTTCCAGACCGACGAGGTCAGCACCGGCGCGGCCTCGCTGCTGATCCGCGGCGAGGCCAGCGACGATGCCGCGGCCTTCAGCGGCCAGGCGAACGTGACCTCGCGCGCCACCACGGGGGCCTCCACCGCCTGGGCGCCCGCGGGCTGGACCACCGTCGGCGCCGCCGGCGCGGCGCAGCGGACCCCCGACCTGACCGCGATCGTGCAGGAGATCGTCGCCCGCCAGGGCTGGGCGGCGCTCAACGACATGGCCTTCGTCATCACCGGCTCCGGGACGCGCACCGCCGAGGCCTTCGAGGGCGATGCCGCCGGCGCGCCGCTGCTGCACATCGAATACACCACCGCCGCCGCCGGCGCGGCGCCGGTGCTCGACCTCGACGGCGGCGCCGCCGGGGCGGGCTATGCCACCACCTTCCACGAGAACGGCGCCGCGGTGGCGATCGCAGGGCTGGCCGTCATCACCGATGCCGACAGCGCCACGCTCGCCGGTGCCACGGCGACCCTCGGCAACCCCGGCGCGGGCGATGCGCTGACGGTGAACACCGCCGGCCTGCCCTCCGGCATCAGCGTCAATGCCGGCGCCACGACGGCGAGCAGCGTGGTGCTCACCGGCTCGGCCAGCCCGGCCGATTACGCGCTCGCGCTCCAGCAGATCCGCTTCGCGAATTCCAGCGAGACCCCCGCCCCGGCCAGCCGGCTGGTGCAGGTCACGGTGAGCGACGGGCTCGCCGTCTCCAATACCGCCACCGCCACCATCGCCATCGACCGCGCCCCCGATGCGGTCAACGACGCGGCCGCGACCAGCCCCGGCGTCGCCGTCACCACCGGCAACGTGCTCGCCAACGACGACCTCGGCGACACCCCGACGACGATCACCGGCTTCGACGCCACCGGCACCCAGGGCGGCAGCGTCGCCATGGGCGGCAACGGCACCTTCACCTACACCCCGGCGCCCGGCTTCACCGGCACCGACACCTTCACCTACACCGTCACCGACCAGGACGGCGACACCTCGACGGCCACCGTCGCCGTGGCGGTGACGGAAACGCCGCCCCAGTCCATGGTCTTCGAGAAGCGGATCGCGGCCGGTGCGGACGATGTCGAGCAGACGGGCAGTTCGGTGGCCGCCGGCAGCAGCGATCTCGAGCTGGTGACCGACGGCAGCGCCGTGCAGACCGTGGGGCTGCGCTTCACCGGGATCGACATCCCCGCCGGCGCGGTGATCACCGCCGCCTACATCCAGTTCCAGACCGACGAGGTCAGCACCGGCGCGGCCTCGCTGCTGATCCGCGGCGAGGCCAGCGACGATGCCGCGGCCTTCAGCGGCCAGGCGAACGTGACCTCGCGCGCCACCACGGGGGCCTCCACCGCCTGGGCGCCCGCGGGCTGGACCACCGTCGGCGCCGCCGGCGCGGCGCAGCGGACCCCCGACCTGACCGCGATCGTGCAGGAGATCGTCGCCCGCCAGGGCTGGGCGGCGCTCAACGACATGGCCTTCGTCATCACCGGCTCCGGGACGCGCACCGCCGAGGCCTTCGAGGGCGATGCCGCCGGCGCGCCGCTGCTGCACATCGAATACACCACCGCCGCCGCCGGCGCGGCGCCGGTGCTCGACCTCGACGGCGGCGCCGCCGGGGCGGGCTATGCCACCACCTTCCACGAGAACGGCGCCGCGGTGGCGATCGCAGGGCTGGCCGTCATCACCGATGCCGACAGCGCCACGCTCGCCGGTGCCACGGCGACCCTCGGCAACCCCGGCGCGGGCGATGCGCTGACGGTGAACACCGCCGGCCTGCCCTCCGGCATCAGCGTCAATGCCGGCGCCACGACGGCGAGCAGCGTGGTGCTCACCGGCTCGGCCAGCCCGGCCGATTACGCGCTCGCGCTCCAGCAGATCCGCTTCGCGAATTCCAGCGAGACCCCCGCCCCGGCCAGCCGGCTGGTGCAGGTCACGGTGAGCGACGGGCTCGCCGTCTCCAATACCGCCACCGCCACCATCGCCATCGACCGCGCCCCCGACGCGGTCAACGACGGAGTTTCGACGCTTCCCGGAAGCCCGGTCACCACCGGCAACGTGCTCGCCAACGACGACCTCGGCGACACCCCGACGACGATCACCGGCTTCGACGCCACCGGCACCCAGGGCGGCAGCGTCGCCATGGGCGGCAACGGCACCTTCACCTACACCCCGGCACCCGGCTTCACCGGCATCGACACCTTCACCTACACCATCACGGACCAGGATGGAGACAGTTCCGTGGGAACGGTGACCGTTGCCGTCGGCGTCAACGCTCAGCCCACCGACGTGACACTGCTCCAAGGCGCGCCCTTCCTCGAGAACAAGGCGGGAGCTGTTGCCGGCACACTCGACGCGACGGATCCAAACGGGTTCGACACGCACACATTCACCGTGAGTGACGATCGCTTTGAGGTCCTGGGTGACATACTCAAGCTCAAGGACGGAATCCGCCTGGATTTCGAGCGCGAACCGCAAATCGCGCTCCAGGTCACGGCAACCGACCTTGGCGGCCTCAGCGTCACCCGCAATGTTTCAGTCGCCGTGGCCGACGTCGCCGAGGTGCGCTTTGCGGCCTTTGGGGACTGGCCCGACGGTGACGGGACCGAGGATGTCGCCAATCTTGTCAAGTCCATGAATGTCGACTTCATCATCACAACGGGCGACAACATCTATGATCCTAACGAGTCCGTCGACAGTCAAATCGGAAGACATTATAGTGATTATATTGGGAGTTACTCCGGATCATTCGGATCCGGTAGCACAGTTGATAGATTCTATCCGTCAATCGGCAACCACGAATACGAGGACGGTGATCCAAATCGGTATTTTGACTATTTCACGCTCCCTGGGAACGAGCGCTACTACGACTATGTGATCGGTCCGGTTCACTTCTTCGTACTCAACAGCAACCCAGAAGAACCGGACGGCAGATCGAGCACCTCCACGCAGGCCCAATGGCTCCAAGATGCATTGGCAAGTTCGACTGCAGCTCACAAAATCGTGTACTTCCATCACCCTGCGTACAATTCAGGCACCCAGCATGGGCCGACCACAAGCATGCGGTGGCCGTTCGAGGCCTGGGGTGCAACAGCCGTGCTTGCCGGCCACGAGCACGTCTACGAACGAATCCTCCGCGACGACAACGGTGACGGCGATACCCTGCCCTATTTCACCACGGGCGTCGGCGGAAACGGGATATACGAGTTTGGAAGCCCCGTCGCCGGAAGCCAGGTGCGGTACAACGGCAACTACGGCACGATGATCGTGCAGGCCAGCGAGACCGGGGTCAGCTTCGAGTTCTGGTCGATCGATGGCAATCTCATCGACAGCTACTATGTCGAAGGTTTGGCTGCCCCTGGCGGCGGCAACCCGACGGTCGTTGCTCAGCATAACCTGGCCAGCATCGGCATCCCGGATCCGTCCGGAATCGCCTTCGACCCCCGTACCGCGCATTTCTTCCTGTCCGACGCCGAGATCGACGAGGAACCGCATTTCATCAACAGTGATATCTTCAAGTTCACGCACGCGGGAGCGCTCGTCGAGAGCTACAACCCGATGAACTTCACCACCGAGCCGACGGGGCTCGCGCTGGATCCCGTGCAGGACCTGCTGTTCATCTCCGACGACGATCTCCGCAAGGTCTTCGTCGTCGATCCTGACGCCCCCACAACCGTCCTCTGGACAGTGGACACACTTGCCATCGGCTGTATCGATCCCGAGGATGTCGCCGTCAATTCGGCCACCGGCCGCTTGTTCGTTGTAAGCGGCGAGACCGATCACAAGATCGTGGAAACCAACTACACGGGAACGCAGGTGTTTTCCACGGTCGTCATGCCAAGCCAGATCTCGGACCCCGAAGCACTGGCCTACGACCCAGGTGAAGACGTCTTCTATGTCGGGGGGGGCTTCAGCGAGAATATTTGGAAAGTCGATCGGAACGGAAACATTGTCGACGTCATCGCTGTGCTCGCAAACGATTCGAACCCGATCAGCGGCTATGACGCGACGGTCAAGGATATTGAGTTGGCCCCGGCG
Organism: Rhodovulum sp.; assembly: GCA_020637615.1. Lineage (GTDB taxonomy): Bacteria > Pseudomonadota > Alphaproteobacteria > Rhodobacterales > Rhodobacteraceae > Amaricoccus. The sequence continues at coordinate 7,040 of JACKKC010000020.1, read as the reverse complement.
AGTGACGGCAGCGGCGAGACTCATATCTACGTTGCCGACTTCGGGGACAGCCACGTCAAAGACGGCCGGCTTTTCGAGATCGACCCGGGGAATGTCATCGTATGATGCCCGCCATGGCGCCTTCTTCTGCGGGTTGCGCCACCAATGCGATCTTGAGGCAATGGCGCAGTTGCGACCGTTGCTGTGACCCCCGCTTTCTCCTCCATCTGAGGTTAGAGTCCGGCCTGAGAGAGGGACCGGACGATGAAGCGATCGAAGTTCACCGAGGAGCAGATCGTCGGGATCCTGCGCGAGCAGGAAGCCGGCGGGAAGACCGCGGACGTGTGCCGACGGCACGGCGTCAGCAGCGCGACCTTCTACGCGTGGAAGGCGAGGTACGGCGGCCTCGAGGTCTCGGACGCGAAGCGGCTTGAGGCGCTCGAGGAGGAGAACGGGAAGCTGAAGCGGCTGCTCGCCGCGGCGATGCTTGATAACACCGCGCTGAAGGATCTGCTCGGCCGAAAATGGTGACGCCCGCCGTGAGGCGGACAGCGGTCGCGCATCTCGCGGAGACCTACGAGATGAGCGAGCGGCGGGCGTGCCGGGTGATCGCCGCGGACCGGTCCTCGGTCCGCTATCGCAGGGAACGGCCGGACGACGCCCCGGTGCGGGAGCGCCTGCGCGCGCTCGCCGCCGAGCGGCGGCGCTTCGGCTACCGGCGGCTGCACGTGCTCCTGCGCCAGGAGGGACTGGTGACGAACCGAAAGCGGACCCAGCGGCTCTACCGCGAGGAAGGCCTGACCGTCCGCAAGCGACGCGGCCGCAAGCGCGCCACGGGGACGCGGGCGCCGATCCTGACGGTGGCGGCGCCGAACGCGCGCCGGTCGGTCGACTTCGTGCACGACCAGCTGGCCTGTGGCCGGCGGCTGCGCATCCTGAACGTCGTCGACGACGTCACGAAGGAATGCCTCGCCGCGATCGTCGACACCTCGATCTCGGGCCGGCGCGTGGCGCGGGAGCTCGCGGCGCTCGTCACCCGCCGGGGCCGCCCGGACCTCATCGTCAGCGACCACGGCACCGAGCTCACCTCGAACGCCATGCTCGCATGGACCCAAGAGACGGGGATCGCCTGGCACTTCATCGCGCCCCGGGCAAGCCGCAGCAGAACGGCATCTGCGAGGCGTTCAACGGACGGATGCGGGACGAGCTCCTGAACGAGACCCTGTTCTTCGGCCTCGGCCATGCCCGCGCCGCCACCGCCCGCTGGGTCGCCGACGACAACCACCAAAGGCCGCATTCGGCGATCGGGTACGCCACCCCGGCCGCCTACGCCGCCAAGCTCGCCGCAATGGGCGATCGGCTCCGCGTGACGGAAGCGCTCCACCGATCGCCCATTGCTCCGTCGGCGCACCCGCGCCAGTTTGACCGCGGGACTCCAGCTTCGGCCGGATGAAAGGCGGGGGTCACAGCAGACTCGACGGGTTCCGCGAGCAATCTCGGGCCGAATGAGGGTCGGATCACGATTGGTTAGGACCAATCCACATTCAGGAGTCCCTTTGAAGGGTTGAGCTGAATCAGTACGTTCCCTGCACCCCCAGCCTTACCAGCAAGTTCCCGGTGTGCGACGCATGCCAGCGCTCGCCACGGCGGGTCTGCGTGCCGCGGATGTTGAGATCTGCCGCAATTGCGCGCATGCTGGTGGTACCGCCTGTCGCGATGTCGGCGATCACCGTGGCGAGGTCCCGTGCATGGGCGTCGGCGTTGGCCGAAGACGCCGCCCATCGCCGCCGCCCTTGCCCACCAGCCTGAGGGCCGCCGCGCCGTTTGGATTGCGGAGGTTCACCCCGCGCCCCCTCGCCATTGCCAGCGCCTCCCTGGTGCGCTGGGAGATCGCCTCGCGCTTGGCCCGGGCCACCAGCGCCATCACGCCCGCAGTGAGGTCGTTCGCCTCAGGCATGTCGGCGGAAGCGAACCTTACCCCGCTGTCGCGAAGGCCTCGATCGCCCGCCGCAGCGCCTCCAGTCCGAGGCCACTCGCACTCTGCCGCGTCGTGCTGACCCGCTCCTAGCCGACGATGCGCATCGCCTCCTCCGTACAGGCCTGCCAAACCTTCGTTGCGCAGTTCTGTAGGCGCGCTTGGTTTCCCTCGAACGTCAGCGTCGCAATCGCCCGCGCAACATGGGAGCGCGTTGCCGAAGATCGCAACTCCGATTGGCAAAGCAACATCAGCGGTTTACCGTGCCCTCTGTCTGAACGTGCCTGTCGCAACCCGATTACCCACACTCCCGTCGAGGTTGCTGGGGCCGTTCATGTTCTATCACATCTGGTCCGCGCTGGGCGCGCGCCGGGCGGCCATGCTCAAGGCCGAGGCGCTCGTCAACCGGTTCACCGGCAGCGTAACGCTGGTGGTTGACGGCGATATGTTCTGGATCAGCTCGCGGGATACCCGAATCCGCGTGTGTGCCTCGACGCCCCGGAAGTCGACACGCCCGGCGGCTCGCAGGCGACAGCGGCGCAGACCACGCTGAACTCGGACCAGCAGCTCACCTGCCGCCAGCGTGACATCAACCCTACGGCCGCGTCGTCGACCAGTGCTTCCTGCCGGACGGGCGGGACATCACCGCGGTCATGATCGACAGCGTCACGGCCCAGGAGTTCCGCCGCTGCTCCGGCAACCACTACCGGACCTGCCGAGCAGTGGCAGAGCGGATCGGGCTCGCATGGTGCATGCCGCTTCCCGTGACCGCGGCCTTCAGTGCAGCTGCGCCGTCGACAGCGAGATCGACCGGCCATGGCGCCTCGGCTTCGACTCAGTCGTCGAGCCCACCGAGGGTGCGGTCGGAAGAGAGCACGGCGCCGACGCCGGCGGCGAGCGCGCTGAAGGCGGCGTCTCAACCAATCCTTGCCTGCACCACCACCTCGAGCTCGGTGCGATGCTGGTAGTGGTATCGGAGCGGCGAGAGCGCGACAGCCGGCCCGCCGGGGTCGCTGTCGCGCATGATCAGCAGACAGCTGGTGGGCACACGATCGGGCAGGATCCAGCCGCACAGGACCGGCCCGGGCTGGGTCTGCAGGAGGGCGTGCACAGCCGATAGGATAGTTTCGCGGGTCGAGGGCATGCAGTCTTGGCAGGTCTGGGCCAGGCGACGTTCCAGAGTCGGCCCGAAGACGGCATTCGGCGCCCTCGAAGACGGCGACTGGAACAGGCAAGGGGATCACGGCCGTACGACTCACCAATGGGCCTGCCGAAGGGAGCCATCTGTATATGACCGGGGGCTGCCACTTGCTCGGCGATGGCTCCGGGAGCATGGTGGTCCATGGCAACACGGGAGGGGCGTGTGGCACAGGTTTCCGTCCGACGAGCAGACTTCATGATGCTTCTGGCCTATGCGACCGACCTCGCCACCGGCCAGTCACGCGACTTCGCCCTCCGGTCCTGCGTGCTGGCGATGCGGCTGGCCGACGAGATGGGCCTGGGCGTCGAGGAGCGGCGCGAGGTGTTCCACCAGGCGATCCTGCGCTACATCGGCTGCAACGCCGACACCCACCTGCTCGCCTCGGCCTTCGGCGACGAGATCGCGATGCGGCAGGACATGGCGCTCGCCGATCTCGGGAGCCAGAGCGAGATCGGCAACATCTTCGTCCGGGCGTTCACCCGGGTCTTCGCCGACATGCCGCCCGAGGAGCTGAACCGCGCCATTCAGGAGGGGCTCGCCGGCGCCCTCGAGATCGGCGTGCCGATCCTCGCGGGCCACTGCGAGGTGGCGCAGCGGATCGGCCAGCGGATCGGGCTTGAGGAGGGGATGCTGGAGAACCTCGCGCAGCTCTACGAGCGGTGGGACGGGCATGGCATGCCGCGGGGCCTGAAGGGCAGCGAGGTCCGGCTGCCGGTCCGCATGGTCACGCTGGCGCAGGAGGTGATCGCGCTCGCCGAGGCGTACGGCTTCGACGCGATGATCGAGGCGATCGGCAAGCGGCGTGGCGGCGCCTACGAGGCGGAGCTGGCCGACCTGTTCCTGGGCGACGCCGAACGCCTCCTCGACGGGATCGACGGCGCGGTTGACCGCGAGACGATCCTGGCGCTGGAGCCGGAGCCGTACGGGCTCCTCGACGAGGCGGCCTGCGAGGAGGCCTACGTAGCGATCGCCGACATGATCGACATGCGCATGCCGTTCACCTTCGGCCATTCCCGCGCCGTCGCCGCGCTCGGCGAGGCGGCCGGCCGGTGCATGGGGCTGCCCGAGGCCGACATCCGGGCGATCCGCTGGGCCGCGTACACCCACGACATCGGCGAGCTGTCGGTGCCGGTCTCGACGTGGATGAAGGCGACGCCGTTCTCGGTGCGCGAGACCGACACGGCGCACCTGCATCCCTACCACGGCGAGCGGGCGCTGGCGGCGCTCGGCGCCGGGGGCGAGCCGGTCGCGGCGCTGGTCCTGCGGCACCACGAGCGGCTCGACGGAAGCGGCTACCACCGCTACGCCAAGGCCGCCGACCTGTCGCCGGCGGCGCGGATCCTCGCGGCGGCCGAGGCCTACCAGACCGCGCGGGAGGACCGGCCCCACCGGCCGGCGATGACCGACCAGGCCGCGGCGGCGAAGCTGCGGGGGCTGGTCAGGGAGGGCAAGCTCTGTCCCGACGGCGTCGAGGCGGTGCTGACCGCCGCCGGCCAGGCGTCGCGCCGGGCCTCGGTCGCCAGTCCCGGCGGTCTGACCCCGCGTGAGTTGGAGGTGCTGCGGCTGATCGCGGCGGGCCACACGGCGAAGGAGACGGCGCAGATGCTGGAGATCGCGCCCAAGACCGCCGACAACCATATCCAGAACCTCTACTCCAAGATCGGCGTCTCGACCCGGGCCGGCGCGGCGCTCTACGCGCTCGAGCGCGGCCTGGTTCGACAAGAAATCGCCGCCTAGGGAATCCTCCTCATGTGCAGTCGAGACCGGAGGTGCAGGCTCTCCACATGAGCCGGACCAGACCTCCGGCTCTCCCACCGGGCCGGCAAGGAGCCGCCCCTACTGGAGGAGCAAGCCATGAACGTCCTTTCCGACACCGCCGTGCGTGCAGAGGAATCCGCCGAGATCGTCCGCCGCGGCTATCACGCCTTCAATACCGCCGACCTCGACCTGTTCTCGCAGCTCTCGTCCGAGGATATGACCTGGGAGACGCCGGGCAAGTCGCCGATCGCCGGCCTGCGCAAGGGCCGCGAGGCGGTCTACGAGCAGTACGGCATCTACCTCAACGGCACCGGCGGCACCTTCAAGGCGACCCTGCACTACGTGACCGCCGACTCGCATGGCCGGGTGGTCGGCGTCCACCACAACAGCGGCACCCGCAACGGCATGACGCTCGACACCATGTGCTGCATCACCTTCGAGGTGCGGGACGGGAAGATCATCTCCGGCAAGGAGCACTTCTTCGACCTCTACAACTGGGACCGTTTCTGGGCCTAGACTGGACTGGTGTCGGCCGGGCCCTCCACTCGGAGGGCCGGTCTTCCGTCGGAGTGGCGCCGATGCCGAACCTGCCACCGCACTGCCGCGCCGGGGGTGAAGCGCGAGCGCCGGTTGGATTGGGGCCGAGCGCCTAAGACTCTGGCACTCTCCCAAAAGCTGTTGGCGCTCGCATGAATGATGTTCAAACCCTTGGAATTGGGGGCCGACGGCAGCCGGGCGCCATGTTCATGAGCCGCTTGGCCTCCCTCACGCCAATCTTCTGGAACTCATGGCGGCGCGCCCTGACCCGGTGAGACCCGCATCGGATGAATTTGCGTGAGGTGCCGGCCGAGGACGAAGTCAATGATGGTGCTCGCCTCGCCTATTGCCAGGCGGGCGTGTCTCGGCAGCAATCCCATGGAGCCCCTCCCTCGGTCGTGCACCTTGCGTTACACAAGGTTTCGAGGGTGCGTGTGACGGCGTCGCGGAGCCAACGTTTGAGCTTTGCGAATGCCAGTTCGATCGGATTCAGGTCAGGGCTTGGGGGCACAAGATGAGAAGGTGCGCCGCCCCGGCCGCCCGGATGGCTTTGCGGATCGCAGCGACCTTGTGGCTGCCGTGATTGTCCAGGATGATCACGTCGCCGGGCGAGAGCGTCGGGACCAGCACCTGCTCGACATGGGTGCGGGAGATAGAGGATACAACGCGGTTGCGGATGTGCCGCGACTGCAAAGCTCCACCGGAGGGACTTCGACGATCACCCTAGCTGTAGCGCCAAGGACGGCACGCTACAGCACGCGGCCTTGCCAGCCGCCCGTCCTTTAGGAAACCGACGGACGCAAAACTATCGGACCCAGCCGTCAGCGGTCGTCCTTTACCGCTCGCAACGGTAAGCGCCCTGTGCCGATGGCGGTGCAGGGCGTTTTGCTGAGCGCCGCCTAGCGCGACAGCGTCAGCTCCTGGGAAAGTATTTTTCGAGGAGTTCCATTAGTGCGTGGGTGCGTTGAACGCCTCGGTTGGGCGTAGTTATTCCGTTCAGCGGATGGGTCACGCTCGCAAGGGGATGGGTGATACTTCTCAGTGGATGGGTAATGCTGTTCAGCGGATGCGTCAGAGAGTTTATCGGATCCGTCGGCGACGAATTCTTCTTCGCGTCGTCGACCACCATCCAAAACAAATCAATAACTGTGCTCACTGCCATCCCTCCCAAGTTGCTTGGTCTGTGAATTCTAAACCGCTGACGTGGTGAGCGCTACCCGGCCACCCGCGCGTGCTTACGAATTGCTTATGGGCGGCACAGCGGCACCGGCCAGCTTATCGCTGACCTAGCGCTAAGTGCTTGCTGTAGCAGGGATTTTTGGCTCCGGCGGCAGGATTCGAACCTGCGACCAATTGATTAACAGTCAACTGCTCTACCACTGAGCTACGCCGGAACGCGCAACGGCCTATAGCAAGCCGATCTCGCCGCGTAAATGCCGAACCTCGCCGCCGGAACGCTCTGTTGCGCGCCGATCGGGTTGCGGACGGGATCATTGTGGCAACGAAGGCGAGAGCGGCCGCCTTTGGGGGCAGGCGCCGTCCCGAAGCTGTCTCCAGGCGACTGAACGGCCTGCCTGATCACCCGGCCTA